>JBBRLS010000022.1:0-71204 GCA_038231215.1 Burkholderiales bacterium
ACTGAGCGATGGTCGATCCGCGAGAACTGTCTGCCCTGTCCCGGCTGCTCGACGCCGCGCTCGATCTGCCCGACGACGACGCCCGTGCCCGCTGGATGGCGGCGTTCGGACCGGAGCAGGAGCTTCTCCGCCCCAAGCTCGAAAAGCTGCTCGCCATGCGTTCGACGCCCGTACCGGCGATCGACGACGGACCGGCCGTCGGCGGTCTGGCGCAGAGCCCCCTGTCGCCGCGGTTGCTCGGCGCGGGTCACCTCGTGGGCCCCTATGTCCTGATCCGCGAGCTCGGGCTCGGTGGCATGAGCAGCGTCTGGCTGGGGCGAGACGAGAGGGTCGCCGATGGTGTGCTCGTGGCGCTCAAGCTGCCTGCGGTTTCACTCGATAGCGAAGCGTTTCTGGCGCGCTTCGCGCGCGAGCGCGAATTCCTGCAGCGGCTGCAGCATCCCGGCATCGCAAAGATGGTCGATGCCGGTGTCTCCGACGCTGGCCAGCACTATCTAGCCCTCGAATATGTGGAAGGGTCGGCACTCGACGCCTATTGCGCTGCCCGTCGACTCGATGTGCGCTCGCGCATCGCCGTCTTCCTTCAAGTGTTGACGGCCGTGCAGCACGCCCATTCGCGGTCTGTTCTGCACCGCGATCTCAAGCCCTCGAACATCCTGGTCACTCCTTCCGGCGAGGTCCGGCTGCTGGACTTCGGCATCGCCAAGACGCTCGTCGGCGGCCAAGCCGACGAGACCGAACTGACCGCGCAATGGGGACGGGCGATGACGCGCGATTTCGCGAGCCCCGAGCAGCTTGTCGGCGGCACAGTCACCGTGCGCAGCGACATCTACTCGCTGGGCGTGATTCTGTTCGAGCTGCTCTGCGGCGAGCGTCCCTCGCGCCCCCTGCCGCTGGCGGCGAAGGACGCAACGACCGCGTTGCCCGACGAATTCGCGCCCTTGCCGAGCGAGCACTGCCGCGTCGACTCGGTGGTGGCGCAGAGCGAGGGCGGTGCAACTCGGCTCGCGCGTCTGCTCGCCGGCGACATCGACGAAATCGTTTCGCGCACGCTGCGCCACGAGGCGAGGGAGCGCTACCCCGACGTCTCGCTGCTGAGCGCCGATCTTTCGCGTGTCCTCGCCCACGAGCCGGTCGGTACGCGTCTGCAGCGCTGGCGCTTTCGCATCGCACTCCTGCTGCGACGCCAGCGCGCCGCGGTCTCAGGTGCCTCGTTGCTGCTGCTTGCCGTCGGGCTGCTCGGCCATTCGCATCGGCTCGCCGCCGACATCGAAGCCCGGTTTGCGCCGGCCGTGCCCGAGGCGGCGCAGACTGCCGTGGTCAGCGTCGGCGCCGAGGACTACCAGCGCCTGTTCGGCGCCACCAGCCCCCTCGATCCGCTCGTGCTGCGAAGGCTGCTCGCGCGCATCCTGGAGGGGCAGCCGGCGGTCGTCGGCGTCGACATCGACACCTCGTCGCCTTCGTTCGCGACCCTGCGCGGCGCATTCGACGCCGCCGCACTGCGTCGCATCGTCTGGGGCCGTGACATCGCTGCCTCCGATCGCGCCGATTCCCTGCCTGCCCCGCGCGCCGTACTCGGCAGCGCCGATGCCGCCGTCCCGCTGCGCTCGGCGCTGGCGGTCTCGATCGTCGACGGCTCCGCCGGCATCGTGCGCTGGTTCCGTCGCACCATCCAGACGACGACCGGCCCTTTGCCGGCGTTCGCCGCGGCGTTGGCCGACAGCATTCGGCCGAGCGCCGAACAGGACGACGCAAATCACGTACGCAACATCCGCGTCCTGCCCACCGGCCGCATCGAGTTGCCGGCTTCGGTGGTGCTAGCAGAAGGCTTCGAGTGGCAGGACCGCATCCGCGGCCGCGTCGTCCTGCTTGGCGGTCGCTACGACCGGGCAGATGTCCATCCCACCGCGCTCGGCCTCATGCACGGCATCGAGATCCAGGCCAACGCCGTCGAGACCCAGTTGAGCGGCGCCGACTACACGCGACCGCACTGGTGGGCGATCCTGATCATCGGCCTGATCGACCTTGCCGCGACGATCGCGTTCTTCGAGCGACTCGGGTTCGTGCGGGCCGCGCTGGCAAGTCTTGGCTTCGGTCTTGCGTTAGCACTGGCGCTCGCCGCCACCGGCGCATTTCCGGCTTGGTCCTATGCCATCCTGGCGACCGTCGCGGTGCTCTTGAACCAGCTCGTCCTGACGCTCTGGCTGCGTCTGCGCGAACCCCGCGCGCGCCTTATCGCTCGACTGCGGCGACACATTCGCGACCGGCCCGACAAGCGCTGAGGGCGCCGCCAAAGCCACCTAGAGCTCGAGCAGCGCGCGCAGAAAGCCCTTCTTGACGTCGCTGTCGACGGCCGATCCCCAACTCGCTACCAGCCGCACACCAGCGTCGTAGCGTGCCTTTGCCGCGGTGAGTTCGTCTTCGGGAACCAGCAGCACCGCGCCGCGGCGAGAGCGAGTGCCAAGCGTGGCGCGCCGGTCGGTGACAACGAGCATGTATACCCCAGCGCCAAGGCCATGAAGCGGGTATCCGGCGGGGCCCGAACCAGTCCAGGTCAGGCGGAGGTTCGGTGGCGCGCAGTCGCGCGACGCGTCGCAGCCCGAGGGAACGAGCCGCAGGTCGTAGTCGCCCACCGGCAGGCGGGTCAGCGCGGGGGAGAGATCGACGCTGTCGGGCGACCACGCCAGGACCGTGTCGCTCAGGGTTTCGGGACCCCGGCTGATCGTTGCGACGTAGCGGTCAGGATCGCCGGCGATGCGAGCGATCACGCGATCAAGTACCTGCAGCAGTGAAGGGGCGACGGCCGGGCTGCCCGCTGGCGCCGGCACCACCAGCGGCGAGGAACACGAACGGGGCTCATCGCAGCGACGGGCGGCGAGCACGGCGCCCGACTTCGCCTCGACAACGACGATGCGATCGCCAACGACGGGTGCTCTCGCCGTCAAGCGTGCGCCGACAAGGATCGGCGCGCCGACGACCAGGGCGCTCGTGCTGCCTTGCACAGACCACGCGCCTTGCGCCACGAGCACATAGCCGGCGATCTCGGCGCCGCGTGCGGCCGAGATCGATATCCAAACCAGGGCGATGGCAAGTCCGTGCCTCATGTATTTCGGTCGCTCCGACTGTCTTCCAGTGCTGCTCAACTGGAAATACGCAACGGCGGTCACGAAGCGGACATCGAAGCGAACGCGGCTTGCCCGTCGACCGGATCACTGTAGCGTGATTCTGTCCAGGAAACCGATGGCCGCTTTCGAATGCTCGGCGCGTACATCCACTCGAAGGGCACCGATGGGCGGTGCCCGATCCGACAAGGGACGCCGCCATGATCCTCAACGCCATCCTCGAAGCGGCCATGCTGGTGTGCTTCGGGCTCGCTTGGCCGCTGGCCAACCTTCGCATGTTGCGCACCGGCAGGGCCGAAGGCCGTGGCATGGTGCCTGCGGCGCTCGTCCTGTGCGGCTACGTGGCAGGCATGGCGGCCAAGCTCGTGATGGCCGCGTACGGCGGCACCCTGCCGGTCATCTTCTGGATGTACGCGCTGAACGCGTGTTCAGTCGGACTGAACTTGTTCCTGCAATGGCACTTGAGCCAGCGCACCCGAACGCACGAGTCGATGATCCGTGTGGACGAACGGGTGGGAGTGCCCTCGTGAATCGTCAGCCAGCACCGACCAGGATGAAGGCCGCCCGGGGCGCCGGATGGCGAGTGCGCGGGTCGCAAGGCCGACATCGCCGCAACTGCGCTCAGCCGACGCTCGTCGGCCCGCGCTCACGCAGCGCCGCGATAACGTTGCCCAGCCGCTCGCGCTGAAGATCGTCGAGGGCCGCGCATTCGATTGCCGCTGCCAGCAACTCGTTCGGCGCAAGCGGGGACTGCGCGCCGCGTTGCCGGCCTTCCAGGGCTGCTTTCATCGCCCGCAGCTTGAGGTCGCGGCGCGACGCGGCGAACGCAGGTGGCGAATCAACCTGAAACGCGGCCTCCAGCTGCAACAGCAGGTCGTCGGGCGTCGCACCACTGCCCAAGCCGTTGCGGGGCTCGGAACCGACCAGCGCAGCGCGCCGGGCCAGCGCTTGTTCCCAGGCAGGCGGCAGCACAGGCTGCGCCGCCCGGCGCTGCTCGAGCGCGGCCCTTGCCTCGGCAGAGTCGGCTCCGTGTTCGAACTCCTCGTAAAGCGCCAGCTTGGCCAGCAGCAGGTCGCAGGTGGCGTGCCAGCCGCGTTGCCCGCTCGTGACCAGGAGCTGGCGCACGCCGTCGCGCGCCCTGAAGAACTGCGCATCGAGCGCGGCTGCGTCGCCGCGCGGCGCGAGCCCCAAACGCTGCCACTGCGTGTCGACCTCGGCCAGGGTGCGCTTGAGTTCAGCCGGCGGCGTGTCGGCCGCCAGAGCCGCGACTCGTTCGATCAGCGCGGCTCGCGCGGCGCCGTTGGCTCTGAACTCCGCGTCGCGAGCGCTGAAGGCAGCGTCTCGCGCACTGAAAACGGCGTCGATGTCAGCCTTGAAGCGTGCCCATAGCGCGTTCTCGACGGCGCGCGCCAGAGGCAGCGCCGCGGCATGACGCTGCCACTCGGCCTGCAGTTCGCGCGCCCTGCTGATCCACTCCCGGCCGCTGGCGCCCGCCCTCGCCTCGCCCGCCAGGGTCGTGGCGCTGGCGACCAGCCGCTCGCGCTCGATCTGGGCGGCGCGGCGCGCTTCGTTCAACGGCGCTTCCAGGCGCAGCACAGCGGCGTTGACGCGCTCGACTAGCTTGTCGCGCTCGCGGCGCGGCACCGTGTGCTCGAGCGGCCCCAGCCTTCGAAAGTCGCCCTGGAATCGCTCCAGGGCAGCGGCCAGCGCCTTCCAGTCGGGCACGGCGCCAGCTTCGTCCTGATCGGCCAACGCGACCGCGTTCAACGCCTCGACCAGTTGATTGCGGGCCTGCAGGTTCTGGGCACGCGCGGCGCGCTGCACGTCGAGGTGGGCGGCGACGGGGCGGTAGGCGATCTTGAGTGCGGCCTCGAAGCGCTGCCAGAGCGAGCGGCTGGTCGCGCCACCCAGGCGATCGAGTTCCTTCCAGCGCGCGCGCAGGTCGTCGATGACCTCGGCCTGTTGCCGGATCGACAGCTTCATGATCTCCGCACCCGGCTCGCCGAGAGTGGCCGCCGCCAGCGCTTCGGCTTGCAGCACGAGCTCGTCGCGTGCCAGTCCACCGCCCCAATGCTGCCAACCCTTGAGCCGCGTGTACTCGGCCTGGACCGCATCGATTCGTGGCGCCAACAGAGCGCCTGACGCGCCGCGGTGCAAGAGTTCGTCAACCTCGAGCAGGTGCTTGTGGGTATCGACCAGATGACCGGCGGCGAGGGCGGCCTCGGCCCGTTCCAGCGCGGTGGCCAACGTGCCGGTGCGTTGAAGTCGGACTTCTCGCTCACGGCCGAGCGCTCGCTCGCGCCGCTCGGCGCGCCTGGCTTGGTGCGCCTGGTCCCGGGCCTGCTGCCATTGCTCGAAGCGTTGGCTCAACGCAGCGGCAAGACTGGCATCGGCCAGCGGCGCAAGCGCAAGCCAGCGCGACGCCGGGTCGAGCGGCGTGGCGCCCGATTCGGCCGAGGCGTCGCTCGCGGGGCGTTCCGGCAACGCCGTCGCCCCGGCCGGCGAAGGGGCGTGCAGCAACTCATCGAGAACGGCGAGACGCTCGTCGAGTTGGGCGCCCATCTGCAACGCGCCACGCAGCGATTCGCGCAGGGCGGCGCTGGTGTCTTCTCCCGGCTCGGCCTCGAGGATGGGGTGCGCCCAGGCGCAGGTTGCGGCGAGGTGGCCGCGATCCTGCGTGCCGGCGGCAGCCGCCGTGCAGGCGGCCTGCAGAAGCGCGAGCGCCTGGCGCGCCTCGACGGTCCAGCGATCGATCTTCAGCGTGTGATCGCCGCGCTCGCGCGTGAGCGCGGCCAGCTGTGCCAGCAAGGCCTCGAATTCGCCGCGCTGCCCGGCCTCGATCAGCGCGAGGTCGAGCGCCTGCCAGTCACGGTCGAGCTTGACAAGCACGTTGGCGGCAATCAAGGGCTCTTCGACCAAGGCTTTCGCAGCCTCGATCAGCCGGCCTGCCTGCTCTGCGGTTTCGCGCAGCGCGACCTGCCCAAGGTAGCGTTGCTTGGCCAGGCGATGCACCCGGCGGTCGCGGTCACGAAGCTCGCGCTCGGCAAGCTTCAAGGCCGCTTCGCCGGTCAGAGCGCCGACCGCGGCTACTTTCACGTCGACCGGTGCGCCCTCGCGGGTCAGCGCAAGCAGGGCGATGTCGTCACCCTGCGCGGACTGCAGCTTCTGCGCCCAGTCGATGACCGGGGTGCTGGCCGCCTGCATCTGCACCGAGCGACTGCCGGTCTCGGGCTCGGGGGCAGTGCCCTCCGGTCGATCGGCGGCCGGTGCTTTGTTCTTCTTGAACAGCCAATCGGGCATGGGCGGGGCGAAGGTTCGGACCGTTCGGGAAATAGTGCGCATTGTCCGGCGCTGCGCGCCGGACAAGAGCCCGAAGTCATTCGACCGTCACGCTCTTCGCAAGGTTGCGCGGCTTGTCGACATCCGTTCCCCGCGCCACCGCCGTGTGATACGCGAGCAACTGCAGCGGCACGACGTGCAGGATCGGCGAGAGCGCGCCGTAGTGCTCGGGCAGGCGGATCACGCGCACGCCTTCGGCCGGCTCGATGCGAGAGCCGGCATCGGCAAAGACGAACAGCTCGCCGCCGCGCGCGCGCACCTCATGCAGGTTGCTCTTCAGCTTTTCGAGCAGGGCATCGTTGGGCGCGATCACCACCACCGGCATCTGCGACGTGACGAGCGCGAGCGGCCCGTGCTTCAGCTCGCCGGCTGGGTAGGCCTCGGCATGGATATAGCTGATCTCCTTGAGCTTGAGCGCGCCTTCCATCGCCACCGGATAGTGCATGCCACGGCCGAGAAAGAGCGCGTTCTCCTTGCGCGCAAACTCCTCGCTCCAGGCGATCACCTGCGGCTCGAGCGCGAGCACCGATTGCACTGCGACCGGCAGGTGGCGCAGGGCCTCGAGGTGCGCCGCCTCGCTCGCGTCGTCGAGCCGACCTTTGGTTTGTGCCAGCGCCAGGGCGAGCAGGAACAGGCCGACGAGTTGCGTCGTGAACGCCTTGGTCGAGGCGACGCCGATCTCGACGCCGGCCCGCGTGACGTAGGCCATGGCGCACTCGCGCACCATCGCGCTCGTCGCCACGTTGCAGATCGTCAGCGTGTGCTCCATGCCGAGCGAGCGCGCATGCTTCAGCGCCGCCAGCGTGTCGGCGGTCTCGCCGCTCTGCGAGATCGTGACGACCAGCGTTTTCGGGTTCGGCACGCTGTCGCGGTACCGGTACTCGCTCGCCACCTCGACGTTGGTCGGAATCCTGGCGATGCTCTCGAGCCAGTACTTGGCGACCGAGCCGCTGTAGTAGCTGGTGCCGCAGGCCAGGATCAGCACCTGCTCGACGCCCTTGAAGACGCGATACGCGCCGTCGCCGAACAGCTCGGGCGAGATGCCGGGTACCGCATCGAGCGTGTCGGCGATCGCCTTCGGCTGCTCGAAGATCTCTTTCTGCATGTAGTGGCGATAGGGCCCGAGCTCGGCGGCGCCGGTGTGCGCGACGACGGTCCGCACCGGCCGGTCGATGGCCTTGAAGACGCCCGTCGCGTCGGCGCGGACGATCCAGTACTTGCCGAGCTGGATATCGGCGACATCGCCTTCCTCGAGATAGACGATCTGGTCGGTGACGCCAGCCAGCGCCATCGCGTCGGAGGCGAGAAAGTTCTCGTTCGCGCCCGGCACCGTGCCGACGCCGAGGATGAGCGGCGAGCCGCGCCGCGCGCCGATGACGCGATGCGGCTCGTCGCGGCAGAACACGGCGATCGCATAGGCGCCGCGCAGGCGCGGCAAGGTGCGCTCGACGGCCTCGAGCAGGTCGCCGTCGTAGAGATGGTCGACGAGATGGGCGATGACCTCGGTGTCGGTCTGCGTCACGAACGAATAGCCCCTGCCCCTCAGCTCGGCGCGCAACTCGTCGTGGTTCTCGATGATGCCGTTGTGCACCAGGCCGACACGGCCGGCGGCGGCGATGCCCGACGCCTTGCCGGCATCGCTCTCGCTTCCGTCACCCGACCGCGGAGCGATGTTCGGGCCGTGCGAGAAATGCGGATGCGCGTTGTGCACGACCGGCGCGCCGTGCGTGGCCCAGCGCGTGTGCGCGATGCCGGTGCCGCCTTCGAGATGGTCGGCGGCGACGTTGGCGGCGAGCTCGGCGACGCGGGCCGTGCTGCGCGCGCGGCGCAACTCGCCGTTCTGGTGCAGCGCTACGCCGCACGAGTCGTAGCCCCGGTATTCGAGGCGGCGCAGACCTTCGACGAGGATCGGAACGATGTTGCGGGCGCTGACGGCGGCGACGATTCCACACATGGTCAATAAGGGGAGAAGTTGGGGAGCAGCGGCACTTTAGGCCGATCTCGCCATCCATATCTTGCGCATTTCAATTGATAACGGCTGAATATTTCAGTACTCTTGTGAAATGGCTAAATCTTCCAAAACAGTAGAAGTTGCGGCTGAATCAGTCATCCCCGTCGTCCTCGACTCGACCGACCTGAAGATCCTGGAGAGCCTGCAAACCGACGCCTCGCTCACCAATCACGCGCTGGCGGCGCTCGTACACACCTCGCCGGCCACCTGCCTGCGCCGCGTCAAGCGTCTGGTCGATGCGGGAATCGTCGAGCGCCGCGTCGCCCTGCTCTCGCCAGAGAAGCTGCTCTTCGGACTCACCGCGATCGTCGAGGTCACGCTCGACCGGCAGTCGGCCGAAGCCTTGGCCGCATTCGAGGCACGCGCCGTTGCCGCGGCCGCCGTGCAGCAGTGCCATCGCGTCTCGCCGGGACCCGACTTCATCCTCATCGTCCAGGTCGCCGACATGGCCGCGTATCACGCGCTCGTGCAGCGCCTGTTCACGGCCGATGCGAACGTGCGCAACGTGAAGAGCTTCTTCAGCGTGCACCGCGCCAAGTTCGAAACGCGCATCGTCCTGCCGCCACCCGGCTGAGCCGCGCTTCAGCGCTTGATGACGACCAGTCCCTTGAGGTACTCGCCTTCCGGAAAGGTCACCGTCATCGGGTGATCCGGCGCGGCACCGCGCCGGGTGTAGATCAACCCGTCGATGCCGGCGTCGAGGCCGGCCCCCGCGACGATCTTGTGAAACAGGTCGGCCGAAATGCCGCCGGAGCACGAGAAGGTGAACAGCGCGCCGCCCGGGCGCAGCAGCATGAAGGCGAGGCGGTTGATGTCCTTGTAGGCGCGCGCAGCGCGCTCCGCGTGCGCGGCCGTCGGCGCGAGCTTGGGCGGGTCGAGGACGATGGCGTCGAAGCTGCGCTTCGCGTCGAGCATGGCGCGCAGAGTCTGGTTGACGTCGGCGTCGAGCGCCTCGTGGCGCGCTCCATCGAAGCCGTTCAGCGCGACGTTGGCGATCGCTCGCTCGAGTGCCGGGCCTGACGAGTCGACGCCGGTCACGTGCGTTGCGCCGCCGGCCAGCGCGGCGACGCTGAAGCCACCCGTGTAGCAGTAGCAGTTGAGCACGCGCTCGAAGCCGAAGTGGCGGACCGTCTCGGCGAAGAGCTTGCGGTTGTCGCGCTGGTCGAGATAGAAGCCGGTCTTGTGGCCGCTCGCGACGTCGAGGCCGAGCCGCCATTCGTGCTCGCGGATCGTCAGTGCCGTGCTCGCTTCGCTGCCGGCCGGCACGCCGCGCAGCCAGCCGCTGAGGGCGGGCAATCCCTCGCGCTCACGCGCCGAGGTGTCGCTGCGTTCGTACAGTCGCGCGGCACCGGTGGCGGCCATCAACGCGTCGGCGATCGTCGCCTTCCAGCGCTCGGCGCCAGCCGAAAGGAACTGCGCCGAGAGCGTCTCGCCATAGCGATCGACGACGAGGCCGGGCAGACCGTCGGACTCGCCGTGAATCAGCCGCACGCCGTCGCTGGCGATCGGCAGCCGCGCGCGAATCGCCACCGCTGCGGCGATGCGCCGGGCGAAGAACGCGGCGTCGATGCGCTCGGTCTCATCGAAGCTCCAGGCGCGCACGCGGATCAAGGACGCCGGGCTGTATGCGCCCCAAGCGAGAAACTTCGCGTCGCTGCCTTCGACGCGAACCGTCTCGCCGGAGTCGGCCTTGCCACTGGCCACGCTGCCCTCGAACACCCAGGGGTGACGGCGCAGCAGCGAGCGCTCCTTGGCGGGACGAAGGCGAATCGTTTTCATCGAAAGGGAGATCCTTCGCTTCGCTCAGGATGACGGAGTGGTGGGCGACGCCGCGGAATCAGGGCGACGACGAGCCGCGCTTCTTCGCCCGCGGATGCGCTGCGTCGTACACCTTCGAGAGGTGGCCGAAGTCGAGCTTGGTGTAGATCTGCGTCGTCGTGATGTTGGCGTGGCCGAGCAGCTCCTGCACGGCGCGCAGATCGCCGCTCGATTGCAGGACGTGCGAGGCGAAGGAGTGGCGCAGCATGTGCGGATGGACGTGCGAAGGCACGCCCGCCGCGATCGCCTGCGCCTTCAATCGTGAGCGCACCTGGCCCGCCGTGATGCGCGCGCCGCGACGGCCGACGAAGAGCGCCGGCTCGTCGATCTGCGCCAGCTCACTGCGCACAGCGAGCCACCACTCCAGTGCGCGAAGCGCCGGCTTGCCGACGGGCACGCTGCGCCGCTTGCTTCCTTTGCCGAGCACATGGGCGCTGGCATCGGCGGCATCGATCCACCCCGCGGCGTCGGCGCTTGCCGTGACGTCAAGCCCCGTCAACTCGCCGACGCGCAAGCCGCAACCGTAGAGCAGCTCGGCGACGCAGGCGTCGCGCGCGTTGAGGACCGGATCGCCGCCTTCGCTGCGATGCTCGACGAGCGCCACGGCGTGGTCGACCGAGAGCGCCTTGGGCAAAGGCTTGGCGGCGTGCGGCGCGCGCACCGCCGACGCGGGATTGGCGGCGACCAGCCCTTCGCCGCCGAGCCATCGATACAGGCCCCGCCATGCCGAGAGGGCGATGGCAATGCTGCGCGGCGCGAGCCCCTGCCCGTGCAGTTGCGCTGCCCATCGCCGGATGTGTTGCGTCTCGACTTGGCGCAAAGGCACCGACCCGGCGAGCGCAAAGCGTTGCAATCGATCGAAGGCCTCGCCATAGAGCACCAGCGTACGCGCCGAAAGGCGGCGCTCGACGCTCAGGTACTGGAGATGGCGGGCGATGTCGGCGTCGCGCTCGATTGGCGCACGAGATCCTTCGCTTGGCTCAGGATGACCGCTCTGGCGTGGGCCGCCCATGTCAGGATGACCGCCGTGCCCGAGAGCTGCCCGTGTCAGGATGACCGCTGTGGCGAGGGATGCCCATGTCATCCTGAACGCAGTGAAGGATCTCGGCGGTCGCAGTCAAGCCGCCGGCAACAGCCGTGTCAGCGCCGCGCTCGCCACCTCGCCGATGCGCGCCAGGAACTCGGTGCCCATGTCGGCGGTGTAGCGCGTCGGGTCGGGCGAGGCGAGGACGAGCAAGCCGAAGGCACCGTTCAGGCTCTCGTGACGCAGCGGAATCAGCGCGATCGAGAGCGCCTGTGCCGGCGTCTCGAGCCACTGCACGGCCTCGAAGCCGGTGTTCGCGCCGCAATAGGGAGCGGCGAGACTGCCCGCGAAGCTCTTCGCGTCGTCGCCCACGGGCCGTGCGAACGAGAGGCCCGCGAAGGCTTCGGCGCCACCCCAGACGCGGATCGCCGCTTGCGGGATCGTGAACTGGTGCTTCAGCTCGCGCACCAGCACGTCGGGCAGATCGGCGGCGTTGGCCGTGAGCATCAGGGCGCGCGTCCAGCGATGCAGCTTGTCGGCGATGGCAACGTTGTCCTGGCCGTTGCGAATCATCTCGATGATCTGCCGCTCGAAGCCCTTGACCTTGTCGCGCAGCATTTCCATCTGCCGCTCCTGCAAGGAGACGGCACGCTGCCCGTGCGGGTTGGCGAGCTGCACCGAGCCGAGCAACTCGGCATGGCGTTCGAAGAAACCCGGGCTGGCCGCCAGGTAGTTGGCGATGTCGGCCTCGGTGATGCCTTGCACGCCGGTCGGCGGTGCGCCTGGAGTCGTGGTCACGGTTGCTTTCTCATAGTTCGATCTCTCCTTCGAAAACCGTTTCGGCGGGACCCGTCATGAGTACGGGCGAGGTGCCGCCTTGCCATTCGATGGCGAGCATGCCGCCGTGCGTCTCGACCTCGACCTCGACCTCGGCATCGAGCAGTCCGAGGCGGATGCCGACCGCGACCGCGGCGCAGGCGCCGGTGCCGCAAGCCAGCGTCTCGCCGGCACCGCGCTCGAAGACGCGCAGGCGAATCGCCCGGCGCGACACGATCTGCATGAAGCCGGCGTTGACGCCCTGCGCAAAGCGCACGTGCTTCTCGATGCGCGGCCCCTGCGCGGCGACCGGCGCGGCGTCGACGTCGGTGACGATCTGCACCGCGTGCGGATTGCCCATCGAGACCAGTGCGACCTCGACCGTGCGGCCCTCGCCGAGTTCGAGCGGCCAGAGCGGCAGGCCCGAATCGGCGCCGCGCGGTGCGAGCCAGGTGGCGTCGAAGAAAACGTGCGCCGGATCGAAGTCGGGGGCGCCCATGTCGACGGTCACGCCGCCATCGGCGCGCAGTCGCAATTCGAGGCGCCGATTCATGGTCTCGACGGCGAGCGTCGTCTTGTCGGTGAGGCCGTGCTCGCGCGCGTACCGCACGAAGCAGCGCGCGCCGTTGCCGCAGTGCTCGACCTCGTCGCCGCTGCCGCCGTTGAAGATGCGATAGCCGAAGTCGACGCCGGCGCGACGCGCCGGCTCGACGACGAGGATCTGGTCGGCGCCGACGCCGAAGCGCCGGTCGGCGAGCCTTTGCATCTGCGCGAGACTCAGGTCGAGCGGCGTGCGGGTGGCATCGAGCACGACGAAGTCGTTGCCCGCGCCCTGCATCTTCGTGAAGCGAACCCGCATGAACGGATTATCGACTCCGCTAACTGTCATCCTTAGCGGAGCGAAGGATCCCGGAGCGCAGAGATCCTTCACTGCGTTCAGGAGGACGGACAAGTCAATACAGGCTGGGCTCCCCCGGAGGCCGCGTCTTGAAGCGCCGATGCACCCACAAATACTGAGCCGGATTGCGACGGATCTCCGATTCGATCCAGCGATTCATCCGCGCCGCGTCGGTCACCGGGTCGTCGCTCGGAAAGTCGGCCCACGGCTCCTCGTAGCGAACGACGTAGCCCTGGCCGCCGGGCAGGATCTCGGCGACGACCGGCTGCACGACCATGTTCATCGCTTTGGCCAGGCGCGATGGCGCGAGCAGCGTCACGGCGGGCACGCCGAAGAACGGCACGAAGGCGGCGTCTCGCGTACCGAAGTCCATGTCGGGCAGATTGAAGAACGCGTCGCCACGACGGATGGCGCGGATCAGCGCCTTGCCGGCATCGTCTCGCGAGAAGATCTCGGCGTTGCCGAGACGGAGCCGGCCGCGCCGCAAGGCCGCGTCCATGACCTTGTTGCTCTGCCGCTGGTAGATCGAGATGCCCTTGCGCTTCTGGAACAGAAGCACCGAGGCACCGGCGACGTCGAGGCCCATGAAGTGCGGCGCCAGCCACATGACGGGCTTGTCGCTGCGCTCGGCGAGCGTGACGTCGCCCTCGACCCGGATCAGCCGCCTGAGCCTCGCTGGCGACGCATACCAGAGCAGGCCGCGCTCGAGCAGGCTGCGGCCGAGCCAGCGGAAGTGCTCGCGCGCGAGTTGCTCACGCGCCTCGGGCGATATCTCGGGAAAGCATAGCGCGAGATTGCGCAGGGCGACCTTGCGTCTGGCCGCCACGGCGAGCCAGCCCAGGCGACCCAACGCGCGGCCGCATGCGGCCTGGGCCCCGAGGGGCAACCATTGAAAGAGCCAGAGAAAGCCCAGCAGAAGACGCGAACCCAACTCTCGATGCCCCTCGTGAGCGTACCGGCAGCGCCTCTCGCGCCCGATGCGCGCTGCCAGTATCCCGCACGAGGCGCGACGCGGCGACGCCGCGCCGCACCTCAAGGGTCAAGGCAGGGTGGCGACGAGGATCTGCCCGCCGCTGATGATGACGAGCTGCTTGGGTCCGAGGACGGCCAAGGCATCGACAGGAAGCAGTCCCGGGCTGGAGCCGAGGACGACAGCGCCGCCGATCGGGATCAGCACGCTGGGCGTGCCGCCGAGCGGAAGCATCACCAGGGAGGAGGCGGTGCCGTAGTACAGCGTGCCCGTCGAGTCGACCGCGATCGGTCCGGTGACGCCGGTCGCATTGGCAACCGTGCTGACGCTCAGCCCGTCGGGCGCGATGCGGCGGATCACGCCCGCATCGGCCACGTAGAGCGCGCCGTCGGGTGCCAACGCCAGGCTCGCCGGGCTGATGAAGCGCGCCGAAGCGATCGGCCCGTCGACCCGCATGGCTTGGCCGAACACGCCGCCATAGGTCGTCACGTTGCCGCCGCTGTCGATGCGCCGCACCGCCTGGTTGGCGGAGTCGCCGACGAAGACATTGCCGCCGGCGTCGACCGCCAGGCCGCCGATGCCGTTGAACTGCGCCGCCGCACCATTGCCGTCGACCGCGCCGAATGTGGTGGCGGAGCCGGCGAGCAGCGTCGTCGCGTTGTCGGTGCCGATCCGGCGCACCGAGCCGAAGCCGTCGGAGACGTAGAGCACGCCGCTGCTGTTGCTGGCGATGGCGCCGCGCAGGTTGGCGAACTGGGCTTCGCTGGCAACGCCGTCGACGGCGCCGCCGAACGAGCCCGTGAGGCCCGCAGCCAGGCTGACCGCGCCGGCCGGACTGATGCGACGCACTTGTCGTGTCCCGGAATCGGCAATCACGGCATTGCCGGAAGGGTCGACCACGACGCCTACGCCCTGCCCGAAATTGCCCACTGATGCGACAAAAGGTTGCTGCGCGAGCGTGCCGACACCCACCGGAGTGACGCCGGCAGCGGCGTTCGCCGCGATCGTCAGGACCATGCCGGCGGCGCTGACGGAACGCAACGCCAGATCGTCGGCCAGCATGAAGCCGCCGTTGGCCGCCGTGGTCAAACCGATGCGGAAGCCGCGGATCCGCGCTGTCGTCGTGTTTCCGTCGGCATAGCCCTCGCCCAGGGCCCGCGAACCGGTCAGGGTAGTCACCACGGCGCTGGTCAGATCGATTTGGCGCAGCAGCCCCCAGGCGTCGCGCACCGTGAGGGTGTTGCCGCGGATGACGAGGCCGCGCGGATTGGCGATGACGGCGGCCGTGCCGGTGCCATCGGGGCTGGCCTGGCTGGCGCTGCCGTTGCCGGCCAGCGTCTGCACCGCGCCGGCAGTGTTGCCGCTGCGCAGGATGCGCCGTATGCGGTTGTTCGCGCGATCGGCGACCAGGACGTCGCCATTGGCGGCAACGGCCACGCCTTCCGGTGAGTTGAATTGCGCCGCCGCCGCCGCGGCGTCGGCGAAGCCCGCCGTGCTGCCTGCGTAGGTTGTGACGACGCCGGCCGTCGTGACGCGCCGGATCAGGTGGTTAGACGAGTCGGCGACGTACAAATCCCCGTCCGGGCCGAGGGCAATGGCAGCGGGCTGATTGAAGCGTGCCGCGGTACCCGTGCCGTCCGTCGCGCCGCTGCTGCCAGCGAGCCCGGCGACGGTGCTCACCGTGCCGTCGGCGGCGATGCGGCGGATCGTGTGATTGCCGGTGTCGGCGACATAGATGTTGCCGAGCGCGTCCTGCGTCAGCCCGAGCGGCTGGTTGAACGACGCCGTCGCTGCAGCGCCGTCGGCCGAGCCGGCGAACGGTCCACCGGCCACCGGCGTGATGGTCGTCAGGTCGGCACTGAGGCGCTTGATCCGGCTCGCGGTGACGAACGTGAAGCTGCCGGCCGGGTCCTGGTCGATGGCGGTCGACGAGACAATGCTGGCCTGATCGCGCAGCCCGACGAGCGGCAACAAGGAGAGCGTCACCGACCCCGGCGCCGTGACGGTGAGCGTCGCCGCGCTGCTCGGCATGCTGCTCTGGCCACTGCAGTCCAGCACGGCGCGGAACATCGCGCCGTTGTCACCGATGACCGTGGCGAAGGTGTGGGTGGCGGCGGTGGCGCCGGCGATGTCGACGAAGGCCGCGGCCGCGCCCGAGTTGCGCTGCCAGCGGATGACGAGCGTGCCACTGCTGCAGGTGCCGCCGACCGTGAACGAGGCCTGCGCACCGGCGACAACGCTGGTGTTGGCCGGCTGCGGCGAGATCGTCAGCACCGGCGCTGCTGCGGTCACCGTGAGCGTCGCGTTGTTGCTGGTCGCGTTGCCGGCGACATTGGTGACGACGGCGCGAAAGGTAGCGCCGCTGTCGGCGAGCACGGTGGCCGCCAGCGCGTAGGTGGTGGAAGTCGCGCCGACGATATCGACGTTGTTGCGCTGCCATTGATACGTCAACGGTGCGGTTCCCGTGGCAGCGACGGTGAAGCTCGCCGGCTGGCCGGCGGTGACCGTCAGGTTCGCCGGCTGTTGCGTGATCGTCGGCGGCACCGGCAGCACCGGCCCGCCTTCGGGCGGCGGCGGCGCGTCGGCACTGCCGCCGCAGGCCGCGAGCACCAGGCAGACGCCGGCGGCGGCAACACGCGCCAGCGTCACGAAGCGAAGGCCGATCGCCGCCGGCCGAACGAGGATTGAAGTGACGTTCATGGTGTGCGATCCGGGGTCAGAACGAGAACTGGGCGGTGACGCCGAGCATCTGCAGCGAGCCGCGGGTCTTGTAGACCTTCAGGCGCGTCACGTCGTAGTCGAGCCCGACGCGGATCGTCGGCGTGACGGCGTAGGCGACGCCGATGCCGAGCAGCGGCTGCGTCGTCGTCTCGCTGACGCTGCCCGAGAACGGGCTCGCGTAATCGAAGCGCGTGCGCATGCTGGCGACGCCGGCGCGACCCGTCAGGCTCCAGGACGGCGCGAAGCTCCAGCGATAGCCGCCCGTCAGGCCGAGACCCGAGGCTTTGAAGGTGCCGCCGAACTGCGTGCCGAGCGGCGTCGTGTCGCCGCCCTTGAAACGACCGGCATCGAAGTAGACGAGCTGCAGGTCGATCGCATCGGTGAGCTGATAGGCGCCGTAGAGCTTGGCGAACGCGCTGCTGTGGTCGCAGGCAAACGAGGCCACGCAATCGACCCGGCCGCGATCGAGGCCGGCGCCGATGCCGACGCTGAAGTCGGCGGCGGCGGCGTTGGCGCCGATGCAGAGCGCGAGCGGGATCAGGCAGCGCTTGGCGGCGCGGAAAGCCAAGCCTTTCGGCGGGGACGAAGGAAGGTAGGCCATGCGGACTCCGTGGGTCAGGCGGGGCCCACGACCTTACTACAGGCCGCGCGCTCCCTCCTCCTAGAACGGGATCGGCCGACAGAACCTGCCATGGGCCGCGAAAACAGATCCGCCGGACGGCGCGAGGGGCACGGGGCGACCGCGACTCGGTGCGCCAGCCGCCGGGCTTCCTCAGGTTCGCGTCTGCAGCGCCTCGAGCCCGGCCGCCACCGCCGGACGTTCGGCCATCCCGTCGACCTGACCGGCCTCCCATACCGCCAGCGCCTTGCGCCAGCGGGCGGCCGCCTGCGCCAGGTCATTCGCCGCGAGATGACAGCGCGCGGCCTCGACGTTGGCCAGGCCGTGCTCGAGCGCCGGGCAATCGCTGCCCTCGGCGGCATCGAGCGCGAGCTGTACCGCCTGCACCGCGTCCTCGCCCCGGCCGCTTCCACGCAGCGCGATCGCACGGGCCAGCAACAGGCGCATCGCGATCGGTCCCTTTGCCGGCGAGGCGGGCGCATCGCCGGAGACGGCGAGGACCTCGGCATCGCGCCCGGCCAGGGCCAGGGCCCAGGCATTCAGGGCGGCGCGGTTGCTCGTCTGCGCCTCGCCTTCGTCGCCGAGATCGGCGGCGATCAAATTGGCCTGGCCGAAGTGGTCGAGCGCCGCCGGCCCGTCGCCCTGCATCACGGCGACGCGGCCCTGCCAGCTTTGCGCGCCCGCCGCTTCGAAGTTCGCCCCACCGGTCAGCCGGACGTGCAGCGCCGTCGCTCTCGCGAAAAGATCGGCGGCCTCCTCGAGTCGGCCGTTGAGCAAGAGTGCCTTGCCGAGAAAGGTCATCGCCTCGCGAACGCGCGCCGTCTCCTCGACGTCGAGCGCCTGCTGGTCGGCCAGCACCTGGCGCAGCAGCGGCACCGCGTCGCGCGGGCGCTGGTTCGACGCCATCGCATCGGCCTGGCCGCGCTCGACAGCGAGCAGCACGCGATGCGGCCGTTGCGTTCCGTGGGCCGCTCGCGCCAGGGCCAGCGCCGGGCCCATCGCTTCGAGCGCCTCGCGCTTGCGGCCGAAGTGGATCATCGTGTTCGATAGCGCCACCCGCGTCGACAGCGCCTGGTCGCTGCCTTCGCCCAGATACCGGCAGGCGACCTCCAGCGCTTCGTGCAGCGCCGCGATCGCCTCGGCCTCGCGCGCGCGCTTGGCGTGCACGAACGCCTGGTCCTCGAGCGCGGCCGTGAGCAGCT
Organism: Burkholderiales bacterium; assembly: GCA_038231215.1. Taxonomy (GTDB): domain Bacteria; phylum Pseudomonadota; class Gammaproteobacteria; order Burkholderiales; family Burkholderiaceae_C; genus Schlegelella_A. Next base: position 18,541 of record JBBRLS010000022.1, read on the forward strand.
TCGGGTCAGGCGTCTTCGAGGCGCGCAGGTCGCGCAGCAGCGGCGGCAGCACCGCTTCGGCGGTGGCGATGTCGCCGACATAGTTGGCGGCCTCGACCAGCCGGTACCGGCTCTGCAGGGTGAGCCGGTGCGTCGGCCCGAGCTCGCGCGTGCACAGCTCGACCGCCTTCGGTAGCCACTCGATCGCGGCCTGCACCTCGTTGAGCTCGTTGAAGCTCGCGCCGATCAGGGCGGCGAGCTCGGCGCCGACCGCCGGCTGGCCAGCAAGATCGGTCTCGACCCGCCTGGCCGCCGCGCGCAGCAGGTCGGCCGCGGCGACGATGCCGCCCTTGCCGGCGCGCGGGACCGCGTGCGTGAAGATCGAGGCGATGAACTCCTTGACCTGCTCGCCCCGCGCCAGCGCCGCACGTGCGATCTCGGCCTGGCGCACCGCCAGGTTGCGCTGCCACAAGGCGACCAGCGCCCCGGCGCCGAGCGCCAGCGACACGGCGACCTGCGCGTAGGCGCCGCCGAGGGCTGCGAGCACGAGCGCCAGGGCGATCGCGCTCTCCAGCTTGTGCCGGCGGACCCATCGTCCGGCGACATAGCCGGGTGATGCGGCACGGGCAAGGACCGGCTCGCCGCGCAGGTGGCGCTCCAGATCGTCGGCCAGCGCATCGACGGTCGCATATCGGTCCCGGCTTGCCGGGGCGAGCGCTCGGGCCAGGACCGCGTCGAGATCGCCGCGGAGCTCGGCTTGCAGCGCCGGCGACGCGGCCGCGCGGCTCGCGGCCGGTACGTCCACGCGCGCGATCGCATCGGCGAGCGTGCCCGCGCCCGGCAGCCTCGACAGGCGGTAGGGGCGCACCCCGACCAGCAGTTCGAACGCCACGACGCCGAGCGAGTAGATGTCCGACGCGGTGCCGATCGGATCGCCGCGAATCTGCTCGGGCGAGGCGTAGTCCGGCGTCAGCGCCCGACCGGTCGCCGTGGTCGCCTGCGATGGCAGCGCCGCCGCCTCGCCCGGATCGACGAGCTTGGCGACGCCGAAGTCGAGCAGGTGGGCGCGGCCCTGCGCATCGACGAGGATGTTCGACGGCTTGAGGTCGCGGTGCACCACCAGTTGCGCGTGCGCGTAGGCGACCGCACGCGCGACCTGGACGATCAGACCGATCCGTTCGCCCACCGGGAGGCTGTGCAAACCGGCGTAGGTATCGATCGGCTGGCCGTCGATGTACTCGAGCGCGAGGTACGGTCGGCCGTCGTCGGCCAGGCCGGCGTCGTAGAGCCGGGCGATGTTCGGATGGACCAGCGCGGCCAGGATGCTGCGCTCGCCGGCCATTCGTTCCGGCAGCGCCGCCCCCCAGCTGGCGTGCGGCAGCTTGACCGCCACCTTGCGGTCGAAGAGGCCGTCGGCACGTTCCGCGAGCCACACCGTCGCCATGCCGCCTTCGCCGATCTCGCGCAACAGCCGGTAGGGGCCGACGACGCGCCCAGGGGCCGGCGAGGCGCCGGAGGCGTCGAGCACGAAGGCCCCGCCGCCGAGAAAGTCCGCCGTGCGCTCTGCCGCATGGGTGCGCAGCAGCTCCTCGAGCCAGGGAGCCAGCGGGGTGTGCTCCGGGCCGAGCGTCGCCAGCCAGGCGGCGCGATCTGCCGGCTCCAGGTCGAGCGCCGTGTCAAGCAGCGCGAAGACCTTGCGCCACTCCTCGGCGGACGGCGGCGCAGGCGCCGACGCGGTGTCCGGCGTGCTCATCGATGCCGCCCGCCGGCCCGGCATCGGCGGCGCGAAGGTCTCATCGCAGGCAGGCATGGAGAAACAGCCGCGCCTTCTCCCAGTCGCGAGCGACCGTTCGCTCGGCCAGGTTCAGGACGCCGGCGATCTCGCTCGAGGTCATGCCGGCGAAGTAGCGCATCTCGACCACCTGGACCAGGCGGGGGTCGATCGCCGCCAGCTGCTCGAGCGAATCGTGGACGCGGAGCACCTCGTTGTCGCGCGGGTCGGCCGCTGCCACCGAATGGGCCTCGTCGAGTTCGACATGGACCACGCCGCCGCCGTGGCGCTCGGCGCTGCGATGCCGGACCGAGTCGACGACGATCGAGCGCATGACGCGCGCCGCGTAGCTCATGAACTGGGCACGATCGCGAAACGTGACCGCGCCTGTGTTCTCGAAGCGCAGGTAGGCCTCGTGCACGAGCGAGGTGGTGTCGAGCAGGGTGAGGTCGCCGCTGCGCCGAACCCGCGAGTGGGCGAGGCGGCGCAACTCGGGGTACAACAGCGCGTAGAGCTCGCCGAAGACCTCGGATCTGCCTTCCGCCAGGGCGCAGAGAAGCGTCGTCACTTGGCTCATTCGGGATCGTCGGGCAACGCTCCGTTGCCGGCGCTGCGCCGACTATAATTCGTCGGTCGCCGAGTTATTGGACTACTTGCGGGGCGACGGAAAACAATTCCGCTAAAGCGTTCGCCGCTCCTCCAGAGCCCAGGCCGGCAACGCGACATCGATTGCGGGCCCGACGTCGAAATCCCAGCACTGGAGCTACAGCGTGTCGAACGACTTCCTCTTCACTTCCGAATCGGTCTCCGAAGGCCACCCCGACAAGGTCGCCGACCAGATCTCCGACGCGATCCTCGACGCCATCTTCGCGCAGGATCCGCGCTCGCGCGTCGCCGCCGAGACCCTGTGCAACACCGGCCTCGTGGTGCTCGCCGGCGAGATCACGACCAACTCGCACGTCGACTACATCCAGACCGCGCGCAACACGCTCAAGCGCATCGGCTACGACAATACCGACTACGGCATCGACTACAAGGGCTGCGCCGTGCTCGTCGCCTACGACAAGCAGAGCAACGACATCGCCCAGGGCGTCGACCACGCCAGCGACGATCACCTCAACACCGGCGCCGGCGACCAGGGCCTGATGTTAGGCTACGCCTGCGACGAGACGCCCGACCTGATGCCGGCGCCGATCTACTACGCGCACCGCCTGGTCGAGCGCCAGGCGCAGCTGCGCAAGGACGGCCGCATGCCCTACCTGCGCCCCGACGCGAAGAGCCAGGTGACGATGCGCTACGTCGACGGCAAGCCGCATTCGATCGACACCGTGGTGCTGTCGAGCCAGCACGACCCGAGCCAGAGCGAGACGACGACGAAGATGAAGTCGTCGTTCATCGAGGCGGTGATCGAGGAAATCATCAAGCCGGTGCTGCCGAAGGAATGGCTGAAGGAGACGCGCTACCTCGTCAACCCGACCGGTCGCTTCGTCATCGGCGGTCCGCAGGGCGACTGCGGCCTGACCGGCCGCAAGATCATCGTCGACACCTACGGCGGCGCCTGCCCGCACGGCGGCGGCGCGTTCTCGGGCAAGGACCCGAGCAAGGTCGACCGCTCGGCGGCGTATGCGGCGCGCTATGTCGCCAAGAACATCGTCGCCGCCGGCATCGCCCGGCAGTGCCAGATCCAGGTCGCGTATGCGATCGGCGTCGCCAAGCCGATGAACGTGACGATCTATACCGAAGGCACGGGCAAGATCCCCGATCACGAGATCGAGAAGCTCGTCGCCGAGCATTTCGACCTGCGCCCGAAGGGCATCATCCAGATGCTCGACTTGCTGCGGCCGATCTACGAGAAGACGGCGGCGTACGGGCACTTCGGCAGAGACGAGCCCGAGTTCACCTGGGAAAAGACCGACAAGGCTGCGGCACTTCGTGCTGCCGCCGGCCTGTAGGCGGCCGCGCACGGCGCGGATCGGTCTTTCGGCGCAGACTCGGGCCGCAAGATCGCGATGAACGAATCGTCCAAATCGAAGCGGTGGTTCAGCGATGCGCAGCGCCGGTCGCTGCACGGTCGCGTGCTCGACATCGGCGCCGGCGCCGACCCGGTCCTTGCCGATGCCGTCGTCTTCGATCTCGCCCACGGCGACGCCAATCGCATCACCGCGTTCGAGCCGGGCAGCTTCGACTGCGTCTATTCGTCGCACTGCCTCGAGCACATGCACGACCCGGTGGCGACCCTGGCGAACTGGTGGTCGCTCGTCAAGCCCGGCGGAACGCTGTTCCTCATCGTTCCGGATGAGGATCTGTACGAGCAGGGGGTGTTTCCGAGCCGCTTCAACAGCGACCACAAGAGCACGTTCACTCTGGCCAAGAAACGCAGCTGGTCGGCGCGCTCCTTCAACGTCTTCGACTTGTGCGCGGGGCTGCCAGGAGCGCGCGTCGAAGACCTCTGCCTGAACGACATCGACTACGACCGCGGCGCGGCCCGGCATGGACAGGTGCAGAGCGGCGCGGCACGGCGGCTGGCTCGCCTCCACGAAAGTCTCCGCAAGCGCGGCCTGCTCCCGCGCCGCGCCGAAGCGATGCGCTGGGCCATGCGCGCCGTGGGCCAGGACCAGACGCGAGGCGAGGCGCTGGCGCAGATCGAGGCGCTCGTCCGCAAGAGCTGAGGCGCCCTTGTCGCTCGCGCCGCCGACGCTGCACCCTGGAGGGCCGACCATGCGCCGCATCCTCGTCATTGCGACGCGGCAGATCGGCGACGTGCTGCTGACGACACCGCTGATCCGAGCCGCGCGCGAGCGCTGGCCCGATGCACGCATCGACGTGCTCGGCCTGGCCGGCACGCTCGAGATGCTGCGCGGCAACCCCGATGTCGCAGCGCTCATCGAAGCGCCGCGTCGCAGCGGCTGGCGCAAGTCGATCGCTTTCGCGCGCGGCCTGTGGCGCCGCTACGACCTCGCGCTCGTCGCCGAGCAGAGCGACCGCGCCCACGCCTACGCCCTGATCGCCGCGCCGCGCCGCGCCGGCCTCGTTACCGCGCGCTGGCTCACGTCCTGGTGGAAGCGCCTGCTGCTCGAGCACGCCGTGGTGGTCGCGGGCGACCGCGGCAGCACGCACACGGTGATCGAGAAGCTGGCACTGATCGCGCCGTGGACTGCGGGCACGGCGGCCCGTTCGGCCGTTGCCGTGACTGCGGATGACGGCAACGCCGCGCCGGCCAGCACGGCCCTCGTGACGCCGTCCGGAGCGCCGCTTCCGGCCGACCTCGCGGCACAGCTCGAGGCCGCTTACGTCGTCGTCCACATTCCTTCGATGTGGCGCTACAAACAGTGGCCGGTGGCGCACTATCGAAGCCTCGTCCAGGCTCTTCTCGACGACGGGGCGCAGGTGCTGCTGAGCGGCGGGCCCGGCGCCGAAGACCGCGCCAAGGTCGCCGCGCTGGCCGCGCTCGCGCCGCCGCCACGACTCATCGACGTGTGCGGCCGGCTCGACCTGGCGCAGATGGCGTTGCTGCTCCGCGGCGCCGCGCTCTACATCGGCCCCGACACCTCGATCACCCACCTCGCCGCAGCCTGCGGCGTGCCGGTCATCGCCTTGTTCGGGCCCACCAATCCGATGCGCTGGGGGCCGTGGCCGCCACAAGCGAACACGGCGCAGCCGTACGTGCGCTACCGGCCCGAGCAGAGAGCCGGCAAGGTCATCGTGCTGCAGGGCGAAGCGCTTTGCGCACCCGGCGTGCCGTGCGGCAGGGCGGGCTGCGAAGACCATCAAAAGAGCGCGAGCCTGTGCCTCGAAAGCGGCCTGCCGCCGGAGCGCGTGATCGCCCAGGCGCGACGTCTTCTGGCGGGGCAGGCATGAGCGATTCGTCGCGGCCCCGGTGCGCGCGTCGCCGCCGGCCTCGTGTTTGAATCGCTGCGCGCCTGGTGCCGGCGTCTCGCGGCCCAGGCCTACACGCCGCCGTTCGCGGCGACCCTGCCGTCGAATGCCCGGGCCTTCGTCGCCGTGGAACCGGCGCGGAAAATCCTCTGGCGCCGCATCAGGCGCGGGCTCTGGCTGCGCCTCAATGGTCAGGCCGCACTCGAGCAGCGCCGCATCCGCACCAGCGACCGGCGCATCCTCTGGATTCATCAGGGCATGCCGCAGATCGGCGATTCGCTCATGGACCTGGCCTGCCGCGTGCTGCTGCGCGGGCGCGCCGAGCGCATCGATCTGCTCACCGACGCGCACCTCGTGCCGCTCTACGAGAACGACGATGTCTTCACCCATGCCTGGTCGGATGCCCGCGAGGCGGCCGGCCATGACTACGACCTCGTCATCGTCCTCAGCGCCTCGGCGCAGAGCCTGCGCGAGAAGCTCCGCTTCTTTCGCGCGCTGCCGTACGTCAACCTGCACGGCTTCTATACCGGACCGGAATTCAACCGCACGCTGTTCGGCTTCCTGCGCCTCGATCAGCTGCTCGATGCCGGCATCGGCGCGGCGAATCTGGCCGCGATGGCGCGGCCGCACATGGTCGTCTCGGACACCGTGCGGCACTCGGTCGATGCGCTCTCGTTGCCGCCGCGATTCGTCGCCATCGCGCTCGGCGGCGTGCGCAACTGGCGCACCTACGACGCCTGGAGTGCCGTGCTCGATGCGCTGGATCGTGCCGGCAACGATGTGCCTGTCGTCCTGCTCGGTTCGGCAAACGCGAGCGCCATGCGCGACGCGCTGTTCGCCCACCCGCATCGAAGAGTCGTCATCGACGCGGTCGATCGTCACTCGCTTCCCGAGGTGTTCGAGATCCTGCGCCGCAGCAGCGTCGTCGCCTGCGCCGACGGCGGCTTGATGCACCTCGCCCATGCCGCCGACGCGCCGACGGTGGCACTCTTCGCCGATCGCATCGATCCGAGCTACCGGCTGACGGCGGCGATCCGGGCGATCGCTTTCCATGCGCCGGCGCGGGTCAGCGACATCGCCCCGTCGCTGGTCGCCGAAGCGATCGACGAAGCCCTGCGACACGGGGTGTCCGGAACGAGCGAGCGCTGCGTCTGAGATCGCGGATCGCGCGGGTCAAGCGCATTCCCCATTGGCGCTCAAACCGGCGGCAGCACCTTGCGCAGTACTGCCGGGTCGATCGGCTTTCTCAGGTAATGGTCGACGCGGGCAAACGCCTCGGCGACGCGCGAGTCGGTCTCGCTCCAGCCGGTGATGGCGACGAGCACCAGATCGTCGCCATAGCGCTCTCGCAATAGCTTGGACAGTTCGGTGCCGTCGAGGCTTGGCATGTTGATGTCGAAGATCACGCAGTGCGGCTGGTGCGCCTCGACCAGGGCGAGGGCCTGCAAGCCGTCGTGGGCGGTCCAGACCTTGTAGCCGTCCAGTTCGAGCGCGTAAGCGAGCGCCTCGGCGATATCGGCAACGTCGTCGACGACGACGACACGAGCTTCGTCTTCTCCCATATGCGGCGATCCGGCCTGTCGGCTGGACACGTTCCTTCGGTCAGCAAAGCGTGCGCGAATGTACCAGCGTGTCTGCCGCCTTCCGCCGACGACGCCGTGCGCGACACGCGCTAGAACTTGCCGTGGTCCAGATAGGCCTGCTGCGGATCGACGCCCGACAGGATCGCGGCGCGGACCTTGTCTTCGGTGCTCATCGCCGCGATGGCGGCGTCGATCACCTCGGCGGCGATGGCCTGCGGGATGACGACGATGCCGTCGCAGTCGGCCAGCACGTAGTCGCCCGGGCGCACGACGACCTGGCCGTAGCTGATCGGCTCGTCGAAGGCGACCGGCACCCAGGCGCCGACGATGTCGCGCGGCGTCGCCTTGTCGCAGAACACCGGAAAGCCGATCTTGCGGATGAACGCGGTATCGCGGCAACCGCCGTCGACGATGTAGCCGCGAACGCCGCGAAACTGCAGCGTCTCGGCCGAGAGCTCGCCCATCAGTGCCCGTTCGGCGTCGTTGCCTTGCACCATGACGACGTGGCCTTGGGGCGCACGCGAAAGCAGGCCGGTCCAGCGCAGCAGGGTCTCGTGCGGCGAGACGGTGGCGTCGGGCAGGCCGCGCACGGTGAAGACCGGGCCGGCCGCCACCATCGCTGCGTCGAGCGGCAGGATGGCCGAAGGCAGCACGCACTCGGTGATGCCGCGGCCACGCAGCACGTCGTAGACCGCGCCGGTGTAGCAGCGGGCGAGGCGGGCCGAGAGATCGTCGTCGATGGGACGCTTGTCGGTTTCCATGCGGAAGGTCTCGAAGAAAGCCAGCGCCGCTTTTACACTGGACGACGACGCGAAGGAAGGACGAGACCGACATGACATCGCATCGCTGCACCGCTTTCCCGGCCCGCGCGCTGCGCGCCGCATGGCTGCTCGTCGCGGCCAGCCTTTGCGTGCCCGCCGTCGCGGCCGCCAACGACCCGCACGTCGCATCGGCCGAGCGCCTCGTCGACCAGCTAGCCCTTGCCAACACCGACTACGCGCACGGCCCCGGCAGCGTCACCTGGTCCGGCACGGTCGCCTCGCACACCGACTGCTCGGGCTTCATCGACCAGCTCCTGATGCACGACGACGGCTATTCGCCCGACGACTTCAAGCGCTGGTTCGGCAGCCGGCGGCCGACCGCCCAGCGCTATCACGACGCCATCGTCGAGGGCCGCGGCTTCACCCGGCTCGGCCGCATCGCCGAGCTGCGTCCGGGCGACCTGATCGCCATCAAGTACCTGACCCGCCGCGACAACACCGGCCACATCATGCTGGTGACCGAGGCGCCGCGACGCATGAACGATTCGCCGCCCTACGTCGATCGCACGGCGCAGTGGTCGGTGACGGTGATCGACAGCTCGGAGTCGGGCCACGGGCCGACCGACACGCGGCACAAGCGCGGCGAAGGCGGGCGCGACCACGACGGTCTCGGCCGCGGCGTGTTCCGCCTCTATGCCAGCGCCGCGGGCGAGGTGGTCGGCTTCAGCTGGAGCACCGCCAAAGCGTCGCGCTTCGTCGCACCCGAAGACGAGCACCTGGTGCTCGGTCGGCTCGCGCCGGGCTTTCGTCCCTGAGCAGAAGCGGGCATCGCGCTACAGCGCCACCGGCCCTTCGATCGCCGAGCTGCCTGCCTCGCGGGCGCGCTGCTGGCGAACCCGGTCGACGAAGCCTTCGCTCTTGGCGAGCTGGTTGCGGACGATCTCGTTGTTGCGGCCCATGACGTCGATCGCCTTCGAGCGAAAGCTGTCCATCGCGTCCATGGCCTTGAAGGTCTGGTCGAACATGCCTTGCAGCGTCTCGATGCCGATCATCGGATTGGTCGCGAATTGCGCCGTCTGCTCGACGTGGGTATTGAGCTGCTTGCCGGTCTCGCCGATCAGGGCGCCGATGGTCTCGTTGACGCCTTTCAGCATCCCCATCACCTGGACCTGGTTGCCGGTGGCGCGCGCCACGGTCTGGGCAACGGCGAGCGCGCTCATGCCGGTGGTGGCGACGCGGTTGCAGCCGTTCATCATTTCGCGGCCGGTCTTCTTCAGCACGTCGAGCGCGAGGTAGCCGTTCACGCAGACGGCCTGCTGGGTCAGGATGTCCTGCAGGTTCTGGCGCGCGTAGAAGAGCACTTCCTGCTCGAGCGCCTTGGCGCGCTCGGGATCGGACGTCTTCAGCGAGGCGACGCGTTCGGCGAGGCGGGCGTCGAGCGTGGTCGCGAACTGCGCCGCGGCGGCGAGCTTCTGCATCGAGTCCCAGAGCTTGCTGCGCGTCGCCTCGATGTCGGCGATGTCGAGCTGCACGTCGTCGCGCGCGGCGTAAAGCTGCTCGATCGACCTGGTGATCTGCCCACCGGCGCTCTCGAACTTGCGAAAGTACGCCTTCAGCTTGTTGCCGAACGGGATGACGCCCAGGATCTTGTTCGGCTGCAGCAGGTCGCCTTCCTTGCCGGGGTTGAGCGTGTCGAGCAGGCCGCGGATCTCGCCGATCGCCTTGTAGGCCGGGCTGTCTTCGGCGCCGACGAAGTTGCGCTGCAGTAAGCGCCCCTGCATCAGCCCCGAAGCGTTCGAGATCTCTTCGCGGCCGAGCGCGAAGGCGCTGTCGAGCTTGGTCTTGAACTCGGTCGAGTGGACGTTCTCGGTCATCAGCGCGGCGATGAAGCGGGCGACCTGGTCGTCGACGGCCTGAATCGTCTCGGGCGTGAGCGGCACGGCGCGCGGCGTCGCCTCGACCGGCACCGGCACGATGACCTCGGGCGGCGTGAGCTGGAACGACGACGCCGACGGCGCTGAAGTCGCCGCGGCAATCGAAGCAGGCGCCGGGAAAGCGGGGGAGTCAGCTTGGGTCATGCGGAGTGCTTTCCAGGGTTCTCGTAGTGAGCGAGGGCGCCGGCAGGACCGTACCGGTGCCGAACTTGTCGTGCAGGAATTGCGAATGGGCGAGGAAGGCGTGTGCGTCCTGGCTGGCCAGATCATCGGCGAGTTGCGCGACCTTGCCTTCGAGTTCGACGATCGTGCCACGAAAGATGTCTACCGCCGTCTTGCCGTCCTTGATCGGCCGCGAGTTCGCGTATTGCGCCGGGATCGACAGGTAGGTCTTCAAGGCATCGGGCAGGTACGAGATGGCGATGTGCCGCGCGTTGAAGCCCTCCTGCAGCGAGAGCGCGCCCCGGCTGCGCTCCCATTGCGCCAGCAGTTGCTCGAGCGACGTGCACAGCTCGAGCACCTTGGCCTGCAGGCTCGCCGGCAGGCGGTTGTCGGGGTTGAACTGGACCAGGCCGCGCACCGCGCGCAGCGCCCGGCCCATCGCTTCGCGGGCATCGCCGTCGTCGTTGAACTCGAGCGCGTCGGCGTCCCAGGCGGGGCCGGCGAGCTTGGGAAGGCCGAGCCAGAGGCCGCCGGCAACGAAGCCGGCGACGTAGCCGAGCAGCGCCAACGGCAGACCGGCCAGGCCGACGAGGCCGAGACCTTTGAGCACGAGCACGCCGATGGCCAGCGCCAGGCCCGACCAGTTGGCCGGGCTCGCCAGGATGCGGAAGAGCTTGTCGAACATGGATTCAGCTACTGATACGCGCGAATGTCCTTGAAGACCGCATAGAGCGGCGTCTTGCGGGCGTCGAAGACGCGGCCGCCGGTCGTCTGCACGAGCGCCTTCAGGTCGGACTCGCGCGCTTCGCCGAACAACACCATGAAGACCGGAATGGCGCGCACGTCTTCGGGCATCTGCGCATAGGCGGCCTGGAACGCCTTGAGGTTCTTGCCCTGGTTGTTCTCGCCGTCGGTGAAGGCGACGACCGAATACTGGTAGTTCGGATTCTTCTTGCGCTCGGCGAGCATGTGCTCGAGGGCTACGAGGATGCTGTCGTAGAGGGCGGTGCCCCCGGCCATGCTCAGTCCGTCGACATAGTCGCGCACCTGGCCGAGCACTTCCTGCTTGGCCTGCGAGTCTTGCTGGATCTGCACGCCGCGCGCCTTGGCACGGCCGGCCGGCAGCTCGAAGAAAGTCATTGCGCGCGGCTCGTCGGAAAAGGGCAGCATCCAGATCTTCTCGCGGTCGGTCAGCTTGGCGAGCCGACCCGTCAGCGTGTTGTCCTCGCCGGAGATGTAGTGGATGGCCTTGACGAGCTGGTCGCGCCGGCCGCCGCCGCCCATGCTGCCGCTGGTGTCGAGCACGAAGGTCGAGGCGATCGGCCTGCGGAACTCGTTGAGGTAGGCGTCGATCAGGCCGTCGGAGAGCTGCCGGTCGGGCGAAAAGGCGAGCTCGACGAGCACGCCACCCGCCTTCGGAAACAGATCGGCGACCTGCGCCGCGACCTCGGGCGAGATCGGCCGGCGCAAGGTCTGGCGCGCCAGCCAGGTCTGCGCCTCGCCGCCCTTCAGGTAGGCGACGACTTTCTGGTAGTCGGCACGGCGCGCGTCCTGCAGCAGCATGAACGGGTAGTCGGCGGTCGAGACGCCTTCCTTCGGATAGACGAGAACGAGCTTTTCCTTGAGCTTGCCGCCGTTATTGAGCGTCAGCAGCCAGCTCTCGTAGTTGATGAAGGCGTTGAGCTTGGGCCCTTGCTGCTCGATGAACTTCTCGGCCAGGTAGGTCGAGTTGTCGCCGACCAGCTTGTAGCCCTTCAGAAAGTTGGCGATCGCGCCGCGGTCGACGTCGGCGGCGGCGAGCGCGTCGGCCTTGTCGCTCGCTGCGGCGACCACGCCCATCAGCGCCATGAAGCCCTGGTTCGAGGTGGCCGGGTTCGACAGCGCATAGCCGAGCTTGCCTTCGGCCGCCGCCTGGGTGATCGTCTTCCAGGTCACCTTGCCGGCGACCGCCGGATCGTTCCAGCCGAGACGCTCGGCCGCCGACTGGCTGACGCCCACCGTGATCGGCGACAGCATGATCTTTTCCTGCAGCTTGACGCGCGCCTGGCCCTGCGGATCGGAGAGCAGGTACTTGGCGTTGGCGAACCAGGCGGCGTCGGCCCGGGTCGCGCCCGATAGCACGGCCTCGGTGCTTTCCATGGTGCCGCCGTAGCTGAAGCGCAGCTTAACGCCGGTCGCCTTCTCGACCATGCCCTCGAGCGCCTGCGCGTCGCGCAGATCGGTCGTCGCGAGCACGGAGAAGACGGCGGCCTCGGGCGCGACCGGGGACTTCGGCACGGCCGCGGGCTCGGGCTCGCTCTTGCCACAGCTCGCGAGAATCAGGCTCGCCGCGGCCATCAAGGCGACCACGGCGCGGCGCGGCAAGCCCGAGCCGGTCGGCATCGTCGGCATCTTCATTTCGCCATCTCCTGCGTGACCACGTCGATCATTTCCGCCATCAGGTCGAACGACGGCGGGTCGATGACCTGCGTCACTCGCTCCTCGACGGCCAGCCCGGTCGGCTTCACCGACTGAATGAAGAGCTGCGTGTCGGCGATGCGAAAGCCGTATTCGACGCCGATCTTCTGCAGCTCGGTGTTGTTCGCGAGCAGGTCGGCGAGGGCGCGCGAGCGCTCGTTGGTGGCGATGAAGACGAACTTGTTGACGATCGTCGGCTGCGGATACATGAGCACCATGTCGGCGGCGACGCCCTTCTTGGCGAGCGCGTACGAGACGAGCTGGTACTCGTAGATGAAGGCCATCGGCGTCTTGCCAAGGCCGATCGCCACGTAGTCGTCGAAGTTGCCGTTGACATAGTTCTCCTGGTAGCCCTGGCGCTTGAACAGCTCGGCGAGCTGGCGTGCGAGCGGCTCGGCGGTGGCGCGGTCGGTGACGACGTCGCCGTTCTTCGCGTAGCTGGTGAGCGCCAGGTACATCGCCGCCGAGTTGCTGCGCCGCAAGTCGGTGGTCGAGACGAGCACGCCGCGCGAGACGTCGTAGGCCTCGGCGCCCTTCAGGTCCTTCCAGCGCTTCCTGGCCAGCATGGTGTCGGTGAGCTTGCCGATGTCGACGCCGTAGGTGCGGTCGCCGAGCGGTTTGGCCATGCCGTTGGCGACCAGGATCCTGGCCACCGTCTGCCAGCTCGCGATCACCATCGGTGTATGAAAGGGCGACGACTGCGCCACCGCGATCTTCGCCTTGCCCGCCGCGTCGACGATCTGGTTGGCGGCGACGACGCCGGAAGGAAAGAGGAAGTCCGGCATCGCGCCCGGCACGACGCGCGCCGCCATGTCGCGGCTGCCGATGCGCGTCACCGCCACCGGCAGTCGCTTCTCGGCGAGGATGCGCTTGACGCGCGGGTCGGCGAAGAAGGGCTCGACGTCGAGCGCGATCAGTCCTTTCAGCTCGACTGTCGAGGCGACTTCCGCGGCCTCGACGCGCCCGGCCTGTTCGGCCTTCTGGCCGCGCAAGGCGAAGAACAGTGCTCCAGCAAAGCCGGCGAGCAGCAGCAAGGTCAGCACCACTTTGCCCGGCTTCGACATGGCTCCCCTCCTTCGGCGCGGACTGTAACCGGCGGCCCGGCATCATCCGCGCATGACAAGGACGCCGAGCCTCGACGCTCTACGCCGATATGCGGTGGCGCGAACGCTGTTCAAGCCCACGACGCTTCTGCGAGCCATCGAAAAGCTCGGCTTCGTGCAGGCCGACCCGATCCGCGCGCCGGCGCGGGCGCAGGACCTGACGCTGCGCCACCGCGTCACCGGCTACCGGGCAGGGGACCTCGAGCGCCGGTACGCGCGCCTCGCCGTCGATGAAGACTGCCTCGTCAACTACGGCTTCCTGCCGAGCAAGCATCTGGCCCTGCTGCACCCGCGCATCGCCGCGAAGAAGTGGAGCCCGGCGACGAAGAAGAAGGCGGCCGAGGTGCTCGCCTTCGTCCGCGAGCACGGGCCGACGCATCCGCGCCTCGTCGAGCAGCATTTCGCGCACGGCCGGCGCATCAACGCCTGGGGCGGATCGAGCAATGCGACGACGCATCTGCTCGACGGCATGCACTACCGCGGCCTGCTGCGCGTGAACAAGCGCGAGAGCGGCACGCGCATTTACGAAGCCGTCGACCACGCGCCTGCCGACCCCAGCCCGGCCGCACGAGCGGCACGGGCTGCGGCGTTGCTCGAGCTCGTGCTGCGCAAGTACGCGCCGATTCCGGCCTCGAGCTTCGTCTACCTGACGCGGCTGCTGCTCGGCTATGGCGCGCCGCATCTGGCGATAGAAGCGCGGGCGGCGCTCGTCGCAGCGCGCGAGCAACTGGCAACCACGACGATCGACGGCGTGACCTGGTACTGGCCCGCCGACGAGAACCCGCGCTCGTCGCGCTACCGGCCCGACGATCGCGTGCGTCTGCTCGCGCCTTTCGACCCGATCGTCTGGGACCGGCGCCGCTTCGAGCTGCTCTGGGGCTGGACCTATCGCTTCGAGGCGTACACACCGGCGCCGAAGCGAAAGCTCGGCTACTACGCCCTGCCGCTGCTCTGGGGCGACCGTATCGACGGCTGGGGCAACGCGTCCGTGAGCGACGGTCGATTGAGCCTCGAGCTCGGCTATGCGAACGGCACGATCCGCGATCCGGCGTTTCGTACGGGACTTGCCGAGGAGCGAGCGCGTCTCGTCGAATTCCTCGGACTCTGAGGCCTCGCGCTGCGCGCCGCTCTGTCAGGCCGCGCTCGTCGAAGACGGCGGCAGCGGCTTCTGCCGCGACGCGATCGCAGCCGCCAGGAGCAGCACGAATGCCGAGCAGGCGAGCCCGGTGCGCAGGCCGCCAGCCGCGTCGGCGATCCAGCCAACACCGCCTGGCCCGATGATCTGGCCGAACGCGAAGACGACCGTGAAGGCGCCGATGCCGCGGGCCCACGCGGACGGCGGCAGGTTGTGCCGGACCAGTGCCGTCGTCGAGGCGACGACCGAAAGAAATACGGCGCCGAACAGCAATCCCGAAGCGAACACGGCGACCGGGTGCGGGCTGACGACCGGCAACACGGTGGCGAGCGCGAGCAGCGCATTGAGCAGCGTCATCGGCCCGCCGCCGCGATGGCGTTGCAGCAGCGGCGCCCAGAGCCACGACGAGGCGATGACGGCAAGGCCAAGCAAGGCGTAGAAGGCAACGATGGCGGCCGGTGCCAGACCTTGCTCGCGCAGCAGCGTCACGACGAAGGTCATGTAGCCGATGTAGCCGAGGCCGAACAGCAGGTAGGAGACAAGGCCCCAGGCGAGGCCGCGCAGGTCGGCCGCGCCGCGTGGCCCGTGTGCTTGCGGGCCGGCGCGGACCGCCCGCGTCTCTGCGGCGGCGGCCGCAGCGGCCATCATGGCGAGCGCACCCAGCCCGACCCACGCGGCTTGCCACGCGTGCTCGACCGGCCGCCCGATCAGCGGCGGCACGAGCAGCGCCGAGGCGACGATGCCGACGCCCGTGCCGCCGTAGTAGATGCCGAGCACCAGCCCGGCGCCCGGCGCCTTGCCGCTCGTTGCCGCGCGCTCGCCGGGATCGATGGCGACGCGCGCCGCCAGCAGCCCGCCCGAGACGAAGGTCGAAGCGCTGGCCACACCGGTGACCAGACGAAGCGCGTAGAGCGCGCCGGTCGAGCTGAAGGCACCGTGCAGCATGAGCAGCACGGCGCTCACGACCATGCCGCCGACGAAGAGCGCGCGCGGGCCGATGCGGTCGAGCAGACGCGAGACGGCGAGCGCGCCGAGCAGGTAGCCCGCCGCGTTGACCGTGTTCATGGCGCCCGCGGTGAAGTAGCTCCAGCCGAGGTCGGCGCGCATCGCCGGAAGCAGCAGCGCGTAGGAAAAGCGCGCCAGGCCGAGCGAGACGGCCGAGCCGAGTGCCAGCGCCGCGGCGACCACGAGCGCGGTCGGCTGGCGCCGGCTCATTCGCGTGCCTTCGCGCTGCGCGGCCCGGTATTCGCCCCTGGCCGGCCCGGCGGGCTCATGCGCCGCGCGCGGCGAGCACGCTTTCGGCGATTTCGACGAAGCCGCGGCCGCGGTCGCGCGCGGTGACGAACGCCGGCCACTGCACCAGCCGATCCGCGAAGTCGAGCAGATTGGCGACGCCGACCGAAAGCGGGAAGTTCGCGAACATCAGCTCGTCGTTGGTCGAGTCGCCGACGTAGAGCCAGTCCTCGCGTTCGGCGAGCAGGTCGCGGCCGAACAGTCGCCGCACGATCCACGCCGCGCCGCTCAGCTTGCTGTGCGCGCCGAACCAGCCGTTGACGTGGATCGAGCTGACCGTCGCAGTCATCCCCTCGTCGCGCATGAGGGCGACGACCCGCTCGATCTGCGCCGCGTCGAGATGCGCGAACTCGGCATGGTCGATGGCGATGTCGGTGACGCGGCCGCCACTGTCCCGCGACAAGGTCGCGCCCGGCACCTCGCGAACGATGCGTTCGGCCGCAGCGCGCAAGCGAACGGAGTTGACGTCGCGCACTTCATCGCTGTCGGCGAACTCGACGCGGACCTCGCCATCCTCGGCAATCAGCGCGACGGCGCCGTTCTCGGCGACGATCGCCGCCAGCGGCGTGTCGACGGCGATGGCCCGGCTCCAGCCCATCGGCCTGCCGGTGACCGCGATCACCGGCAGGCCGGCGGCGCGCAGGGCCGACAGGGCGGCGGCCACGCCCATCGGGATCGCGCCTTCGGTCGTCAGGGTGTCGTCGATGTCGGTGAGAACGCCGCGCAGCGCCCCGAGCCGGCGCGGCTCGCAGCGCGCCCAGGGCAAAACGGAAGGCGGGAGCAGCACGGAACGATGATAAGAGCGACGCCCGACACGCCACGGCGCGCCGCGATAGAATTGCGTCAGCTTTCCGAGGAGCGTTGCAAGGCACGGCCGCAAGGGCCGCGTCCCAGGCTTGGAACAGCGATATTGCAACCGCGCTCACCCGCACGAAATGTCCCCGTGGGTGAGTTCTGCCTCCCTTCAGATGCCTTTCGTGCGGGTTCCTCATTCGAGACTGGAGCCCTGACATGAATGCCGTTCTGAAACCGAAGGCCACCGCGCCCTGCATCGTTGCCGACATGAAGCTGGCCGACTGGGGCCGCAAGGAAATCCGCATCGCCGAGACCGAGATGCCCGGCCTCATGGCGATCCGCGAGGAGTTCGCCAAGGCGCAGCCGCTGAAGGGCGCGCGCGTCACCGGCAGCCTGCACATGACCATCCAGACGGCCGTGCTGGTCGAGACGCTGCAGGCACTCGGCGCCGACGTACGCTGGGCGTCGTGCAACATCTTCTCGACCCAGGACCATGCCGCCGCGGCGCTCGCCGCCAAGGGCACGCCGGTCTTCGCCTACAAGGGCGAGACGCTCGCCGACTACTGGGACTACACGCACCGCATCTTCGAGTTCGGCGACAAGGGACAGAAGGGCGAAGGCCCGAACATGATCCTCGACGACGGCGGCGATGCCACGCTGCTCATGCACCTGGGCCAGCGCGCCGAGAAGGACGCCAGCGTCATCGCCAAGCCGACGGGCGAGGAAGAGACCTGCCTGTTCGCCGCCATCAAGGCCAAGCTCGCCGAGGACGCAACCTGGTACACGAGGAAGAGTGCCGAGATCATCGGCGTGACCGAAGAGACGACGACCGGCGTGCATCGCCTGAACGAGATGAGCGCCAAGGGCACGTTGCTGTTCCGCGCCATCAACGTCAACGACTCGGTGACCAAGAGCAAGTTCGACAACCTCTACGGCTGTCGCGAATCGCTGGTCGACGGCATCAAGCGCGCCACCGACGTGATGATCGCCGGCAAGGTCGCCTGCGTGGCCGGCTACGGCGACGTCGGCAAGGGCTCGGCGCAGGCGCTGCGCGCCCTTTCGGCGCAGGTCTGGGTGACCGAGATCGATCCCATCAACGCCCTGCAGGCGGCGATGGAAGGCTACAAGGTCGTGACCATGGAGTACGCCGCCGACAAGGCCGACATCTTCGTCAGCGCCTCCGGCAACAAGGGCGTGATCCGCCACGAGCACATGCTGGCGATGAAGGACCAGGCGATCGTCTGCAACATCGGCCACTTCGACAACGAGATCGACATCGCCTCGGTCGAGAAGTACGAGTGGGAAGAGATCAAGCCGCAGGTCGACCACATCATCTTCCCCGACGGCAAGCGCATCATCCTGCTCGCCAAGGGCCGTCTCGTGAACCTGGGCTGCGGCACCGGCCACCCGAGCTTCGTCATGTCGTCGAGCTTCGCCAACCAGACGATCGCCCAGATCGAGCTCTTCACGCACCGCGACGCCTACGCCGTCGGCAAGGTCTACGTGCTGCCCAAACACCTCGACGAGAAGGTCGCGCGACTGCACCTGAAGAAGGTCGGCGCGATGCTGACCGAGCTGACCGACGAGCAGGCGGCGTACATCGGCGTGCCCAAGCACGGACCGTACAAGCCCGACACGTACCGGTACTGATTTCGCTTGCCCGCGGATCGGGTCTGGCGCCAAAATGGCGGTGGTTCCGATATGGAGGCGATATGGCTGTCAATTTGTCGATAAAGGGCGTTCCTGACGACCTGGCCGAGCGCCTGCGCGAGCGCGCGGCCAGAAATCACCGCTCGTTGCAAGGCGAACTGATGGCCATCGTCAGCGACGCGGTCCTCGAACATCCCGGTGCGGCCGGCCTGCCGGCCCGCGCGCAGAATCGCGGCATCGCCCACGGAACACGCGTCGGCTGGCGCACGACCGAAGACATCGCGGCGGAACTGAAGCGGCGCTTTCCGCAGCCTGTCGACAGTGGGCCTTCGTCGGTCGACATCATTCGCGCCGACCGGGATTCGCGTTGAAGACTCGAGCGCCGACGATCTACGTCGCAGAACCTTCCCCGGCGTACCTGGCCCGATCCCCCGTCGTCATCGACTGCTCGGTGTTCGGCACCTTCCTGTTTGCCGAAGCTCATGCCGAGTCCGCCCGCGAGATCGTGTCGGGCCGCGAGCTGCATGCGCCCTGGCTGCTCGACCACGAGATCGCCAACGTCGCCGACAAGAAGCGCCGCGCCGGCGTGGAGGCTGCGCTGATCGAGGCCGGCATCGCGCTCTACGGCGACTACATCGTGACCATGCACCGGACGATGCCGGGCGACGTGCTCGAGCTCGCCGCGACCTATGCACTCTCGACTTACGACGCGGCCTACCTGGCAGTAGCCGCCGCCCTGCACATGCCGCTCGTCACTTTCGACCGCAAGCTCGCCAAGGCCGCCATGCGCCATCTGGGCGCGCTCGAATGACGCGCGCCGACGTGCTGGTGGTGCAGCGCGGGCTGGCGCCCACGCGCTCGGCAGCGGCGCGCCTGATCGACAGCGGCGCGCTGCGCTATCGCCGCGGCGATAGCTGGACGGTGGCGAGAAAGGCCGGCGAAACGCTGGCCGACGATTGCACGCTCGAGGTGACCGACGACGCCGAGATCCGCTTCGTCTCGCGCGGCGGCCTGAAGCTCGACGCGGCGCTGTCGCGCTGCGCCATCGACGTCGCCGGGATGACCTGCCTCGATGTCGGCCAAAGCACCGGCGGCTTCACCGACGTGCTGTTGCAGCGCGGCGCCCGGCACGTCGTGGGCATCGACGTCGGCAGTGGCCAGCTCCATCCACGACTCGCGGCCGATTCGCGCGTCACTGCGCTCGAAGGCGTGAACGCGCGTCACCTCGCAGCGAGCGCGCTGCCGACCGCTCGCTTCGATCTCGTCGTCGGCGATCTTTCCTTCATCTCGCTCACGCTCGTCCTGCCGGCGCTGGTGCCGTTGCTGGCGGGCCGGCTGCTGATGCTCGTCAAGCCGCAGTTCGAGCTGCAGCCGGCGGACATCGGCAAGGACGGCGTCGTCAAGCACGCGTCGGCTTATGCGCGTGTCGAGGCGCGGCTGCACCAGGCGTGCGTCGACAACAGCTTGACCGTGCTCGACTGGTTCGAGAGCGCGATCGCGGGCGGCGATGGCAACCGCGAGTTCTTCATCCACGCTGCGCCCGGCGACAGCCAGAAGGTGACCCCATGAGCGAGCTCCGCATGCCGGTGCCGGTGAGCTTCGAGTTCTTTCCGCCGAACACGCCCGCAGGCAGCGAAAAGCTGAAGGCGGTCGTGCGCGATCTTTCCGCCGCGAACCCCGAGTTCTTCAGCGTCACCTACGGCGCCGGCGGCGCGACGCGCGACAAGACGCTGGCCACCGTCGCCGACATCGCCGCGCTCGGCCAGGAGGCGGCGCCGCATCTCTCGTGCGTCGGCTCGACGAAGGAAGGCATCGCCCAGACGCTCGCCACCTACCGCGCGCAGAAGATCCGCCGCCTGGTCGCGCTGCGCGGCGACCTGCCGAGCGGCACCGCGACGGCCGGCGAGTTCCGCTACGCGAGCGAGCTGATCTCGTTCATCCGCGAGAAGGAAGGCAGCGACTGGTTCATCGAGGTCGCCGCCTATCCCGAATACCACCCGCAACAACGCTATGCGAAGCGCGACCTCGAGCACTTCGCAGCCAAGGTGAAGGCCGGCGCCGACTCGGCGATCACCCAGTTCTTCTTCAACCCCGACGCCTACTTCCACTACGTCGACGAGGTTCGCGCGCTCGGCGTCGAGGTACCGATCGTGCCTGGCGTCATGCCCTTCCACAACTTCGCCAAGATCGCCCAGTTCGCGGCCCGCGACGGCATCGAGATTCCGCGCTGGGTGGCGCTGAAGATGGAAGGCTTTCTCGACGACGCGGCGTCGATCCGCGCCTTCGGTCTCGACGTCGTCGAGCGCATGTGTCGCCGGCTCGTCGAAGGCGGCGCGCCCGGCCTGCACTTCTACACGCTCAACCAGTCGGCGCTCGCGCTCGAGATCTGCAAACGCCTGTCAGCCTGAGCGCCGGCGAACGATCTCACCCTCGGCCGGCGAGATCCTTCACTTCGTTCAGGATGACAGTGGAGGGTTCAGCCGCGCTCGTACATCACGCCGTCTTCGGTGAGGATCGCATCGAGCGGCAGGTCGGCCGGATCGGCGCGCAGGAAGGGCAGGAAGCCGTGCGTGTAGCTGACGCCGACCGTTACCGGACGGGGCTTCAACGCATTGAGCGTGCGCTCGAAGAATCCGCCGCCGTAGCCGAGGCGAACGCCGCCGGGGCCGAAACCGAGGCAAGGCACGACCAGCATCTGCGGCACGAACTCGTCGGTGTCCTTGGGCTTGGGAATGTCGTAGGCATCGAGCTCCATCTCGCAGCCGGGATACCAGACGCGAAAGCGCAGCGATGAAGTCTCGCGGTCGGCGACAGGCAGGCCGATGCGGCGCATCTCGCCCTCGTCGTCGCCCTCGGTCCAACGGTAGAGCGCCGGCAGGGGATCGAACTCGCCCTTGATCGGCCAGTAGGCGCCAATCGAAGTCTCGCGCCGGCCGACCAGCCAGACGCGCAAGACGCTTTGCAGCTCGACGGCGCGTTCGAGTCGGTCAGGCAGCGCCTGGCGCGCGGCGACGAGCTTGCTGCGCAAGGCCTTGCGCTCGGTCTCGGGTGTCGTTGCCATCGGCCAGGGATCCTTGCATCTTGGTCACGCGCGCCGCGTCGACGTTCGCATTGTGCAAGAGCGACGGGGCGGCGGGCCGCGCCGCGAGGGCGCGGCTGCGCGCTTCCGAGAGCGGGCCGAAGAGCAAGCCGGCCGCCAGGACTGCAGCGAGAGCCGCGGTGCTGCCGATGCCGATGCGGCCGGCCGGATTCATCAGCTCCCAGCAACGCTCGCAGGAACCGGTGAAGCGGTCGCGTACCCGTTGCAGCAGCGTGCGTGGCCGCCAGGCGATCAGCGCCGGCGCACTGGCGCCCCAGGCCTCGACCAACGCCTCGCCTTCGCCGCGAATCTGGAACGATTCGCCAGCGCCCAGAAAGTGGTCGTCCGGGTCGCCGGAGCGGGTCAGCCAGACCTGGCCGGACAAAATCGACACTTCGCCGCCGCCGGTGCCAAGGGCCACGACGTGGCCGCTGGGAAGCGCTCTCAGGGCCTCGGCGCTGGCCGAGGCAAGGATGCTTGAGTGTTGCGTATTTATCATGATCGCCTCTTCACTTTCCAGGCCGCTATCATCTTCGATTACATAGTGGAAATCCAATGAGAACGAAAGCATCGATTGATGCGCAAATAGCATGAATACGCCGTCCCGGCGCCCGCTCTCGCTGAGCAACCTGCGCGCCTTCGAAGCGGTCGCCCGGCGGCTCAGCTTCGGCGCCGCGGCCGACGAGCTGCACCTGACCCAGTCGGCGATCAGCCGGCAGATCAAGAGCCTCGAAGACGAACTGGGCGCACCGCTTTTCCTGCGCGGAACGCGTCATGTGCAGGTCGCACCCGACGGCCTGGTCCTCTTGCGCGCGGTCGACCCGTGGCTCAACAAGCTCGACGCCAGCGTGCAGTCGATCCGGCGCTCGCGCAGCCGAAAGCGGGTCAGCGTCACGACCTTCGCCTCGTTCGGCTCGCTCTGGCTCTTGCCGCGCATCGAGGCCTTTCAGCGCGACCATCCCGACATCGACATCCGCGTCTCGGCGCACGACGCCATCGCCGACCTCGACGACCCCGAGCTCGACCTGGCCCTGCGCTATCTCAGCCCGGGCTCGGTCCCGGCCGACGGCGTCCACCTGTTCGACGAGACGCTCACGCCGGTCGTCAGCCGCGGCCTCTGGGAGCAGATCCGCCTCGGCAAGGCGCCGCCGCTGTCGCGGCCGGCCGACATCGCCGAGCACACGCTGGCCGAGGAAGACGACGGCCGGCCGAGCACCGAGTACCTGAGCTGGCGCCACTGGCTCGAGCTGCAGGGCCAGGGCAGCCTGCAGCCCCGGCGCTGGCTCTATCTCAACTTCACCTACCAGCAGGTGCAGGCGGCGCTGGCCGGCCACGGCGTGGCGCTGGCCCGCGTGCCGCTCGTCTTCGAAGCGCTGCAGCGTGGCGAGCTGGTCGAGCCTTTCGGCGCCGCCGGTCGGGTCGGCAGTCCGTTCTCGTACTGGATGCTGGTCGCGCCGGCGAGTCGCGGCCGGCCGGAAGTGGCGCAGTTCTGCGCCTGGCTCGAAGCTGAATCGGCAGCGACCCGCGCCGCTGTCGCGACGATCAACGTCGCGCCATGAGCCGCGCCGGGGAGCGTGGGCGGCCTAGCGAACGCCGCGCTCGGTGACGATGAGCGCCAGCGGCACGTCGTGCGGCCGCGCCGCGAAGGTCGCGAGATCGATCTCGGCGAACGACCAGGCGACGCCGACCGCCGTGACCTGCGGATTCGCGGCGAGCCAGCGGTCGTAGTAGCCGCCGCCATAGCCGAGCCGATGCCCTGCCTCGGTGAAGCCGACGCAGGGCACGACGACGACGTCGGGGACGACGACGGCACCTTCGCAGGCGCCGATGCCGCACTCGTCGGCGAGCGTCGGCGAGCTGCCGTCCCAGCGCCGGAACTCCATCGCTTTCGGCGTGCGCCGTGCATATGGCAGGGCCAATGAGAAATCGGTGATGCGCGCGT
The DNA here is from genome assembly GCA_038231215.1 of Burkholderiales bacterium. Taxonomy (GTDB): domain Bacteria; phylum Pseudomonadota; class Gammaproteobacteria; order Burkholderiales; family Burkholderiaceae_C; genus Schlegelella_A. The sequence goes on from JBBRLS010000022.1 coordinate 42,061, forward strand.
CGGCGGCGAGCGCGGCTGTTGCGTTAAATTCGGACCGGAAGGCGCAGTAGAGGCCCACGCATTCCGGTTCGAGCTCGGCGACGACGCTGCGCAGCGCTGCGGAGAGCGCGGCGCTGGCCACGGCAAAGGCCGGAGAAGCGATGAAAGTCTCGCGCTCGGCCAGCAGGCGCCGGCGCAACTCGCGCCGTTTCGCGCGGGCCGGGTCGAGAGCGGCGGCGGGCGCTTCGTTCACTTCAGAAAGCAGGATTCGAGTGACGACGACAAGAGTGCGAACCAAACCAGTATATGAGCGGCTCCGCCGCTGGTCCGGCCTCGCCCTCGTGCTCGGTGCAGTCGTCGGCGCCACCGCCCTGCCCCGCGTGGCCGAAGCGCAGGACCCGAACGGCACCGTGCTCGACGCCCGTGAGGCCTTCCGCAAGCGCGATCGCGTCAAGCTCGCCGCGCTGCGGGCACGCGCCATCGCGGAGGCCAATCCGCTGGCGATGTGGGTCGAGTACTGGGAGTTGACGAACCGCATCGGCGAGGCCCAGCAGCCTGAGCTCGGCGCCTTTGCCGATCGCTGGAGCGGCACCTATGTCGAAGACCGCTTGCGCAACGACTGGCTGCGCGAGCTTGGGCGGCGGCGCGACTGGGTCAACTTCAACGCCGAGTTCCCGCGCTTTCGCATGAACGACGACCGCGAGGTCACCTGCTATTCGCTCGTCACCGAGCAGCTTGCCGGCCGCGACGTCAAGATCGCCGGCGCCGCCGCCTGGCAGGCGCAGAAGGACGACGACGACGGCTGCGCGCTGCTCGCCTCGACCCTGTTCGATGCGAAGCAGCTTGGCCCGGCCGAGGTCTGGAAGAAGATCCGCCTGTCGATGGAAAACAACCGGCCGCGGGCGGCACGCCAGGCGGCGTTGCTGCTCGGTCCGGCGATCGCCGCGAGCGTCGGCGAGGTGATCGACGCACCGGCCAAGTTCATGGCGAAGAAGCTGCCGATCACGAATCGCGCCGATGCCGAAATCGCCGCGCTCGGGCTCACCCGGCTCGCCAGCAGCGACAGCGAGTCGGTCGCCGGGCTGCTCACCGAGCGCTTGGAAAAGGCCTTGCCCGCCGACCTCGCCGCCTGGGCCTGGGCGAGCCTGGCCCGGCAGACCGCGCTGAAGCTCCAGCCCGAGGCGGTCGACCAGTTCATGCGTGCCGAGCGCGCCAACCGCAAGGGCAATCGCGAGATCGAGCTGCCCGACGATCTGCTCGCGTGGAAGGTGCGTGCCGCGCTGCGCGCCGACGGCGGCAAGGCGCGCTGGCAGCAGGTCATGCAGGCGATCGACGCGATGACGCCCGCCGAGCAGAAGGACGCCGCCTGGGTCTACTGGAAGGCGCGCGCCCTGCAGGCCCTGGCCAAGGACTCGCAGGACGGCGAGTCCTTGAGCACCGCCAGCCGCGAGCTGCTCGCCGGCATCGCGCAGCAGCTCAACTTCTACGGCCAGCTCGCCGCAGAAGACCTCGGCCAACCGCAAGCGCTGCCGCCCAAGCCGGCGCCGCTGACGCAGGCCGAACGCGACGGCATCGCCGCGCAACCCGGCTTCGCGCGCGCCCTGGCGTTGATCGCGATCGGCCTGCGTGGCGAAGGCGTGCGCGAATGGAACTTCTCGATCCGCGGACTGAGCGACCGCGAGTTGCTCGCTGCCGCCCAGCTCGCCTGCGATCGCGAAGTCTGGGATCGCTGCATCAATACCAGCGACAAGACCAAGGGCGAGATCGACATGGCGCAGCGCTTTCCGGCGCCGCTGCGCCAGGACGTGTCGGCCCGGGCCAAGGAGATCGGCCTCGACCCGGCCTTCGTCTACGGCCTGATCCGCCAGGAGTCGCGCTTCGTCATGGACGCGCGCTCGGGCGTCGGCGCCAGCGGCCTGATGCAGCTCATGCCTTCGACGGCGAAGTGGACGGCCAAGAAGATCGGCCTCGCCTACTCGCCGGCGTTGATCGCCGACCGCGACACCAATCTTCGCCTCGGCAACGCCTACCTGAAGCTGGTGCTCGACGATGTCGGCGGGTCGCAGGCGATGGCCGCTGCCGCCTACAACGCCGGCCCCGGACGGCCGCGCAAGTGGCGCGAAGGCCCGACGCTCGACGCCGCCGTGTGGGCCGAGAACATTCCCTTCCCCGAGACGCGCGACTACGTGAAGAAGGTGCTGAGCAACTCCGCTTACTACGCACTCGCGCTCGGCGGCAAGGGCACGACGATCCGCTCGCGGCTCGGCCGGCCGGTCGGCCCGCCCGACCCGAACGCGCCGCCGCTCGACAAGGACCTGCCCTGACGACGTGACGCGGGTCGGGCGAGAATGGCCTTTTCCCATCGGGTCAGACCCCGCCAGCGATGCTTCACAACTTCCTGATCCTCGGCGGCACTGGCTTCGTCGGCCGCAGCGTCACCGAAAAACTCGTCGAGCGCAGCGGCGGTGCCGCCGGGCGCCTGCGCATCGCGACCCGCCGCGTCGCCGGTGCGCGCCACCTGCAACTGCTGCCGACGGTCGAGATCGCCGAAGGCGACGTGCATGACGAAGCGACGCTCGCGCACATGCTGCGCGGCACCGATGCGGTCATCAACCTCGTCGCCATCCTGCACGGCAGCGAAGCCGAGTTCGAGCGCGTGCACGTGCGCTTGCCGGCGCGCCTGGCGGAGGCATGCAAGGCGGCCGGCGTGCGTCGAGTCGTCCACGTCAGCGCGCTCGGCGCGTCCACCGACGCACCGAGTCGCTACCAACGCTCGAAGGCGCGCGGCGAAGAAGTGCTGAAGGCGGCGGGGCTCGATCTCACGATCCTGCGCCCTTCGGTGATCTTCGGCGAGCACGACCGCTTTCTCAACCTGTTCGCGTCGCTGCAATCGATCTTTCCGGTCATGCCGCTGGGCAGCGCCGACGCGCGTTTCCAGCCGGTCTGGGTCGAGGACGTGGCCAGCGCGATCGTCGCCGCGCTCGACGACCCGACCACCGTCGGCACGACCATCGAGTGCTGCGGCCCCCGCGTCTATTCGCTCGCGGATCTGGTGCGCGCCGCAGGTACCTGGTCGGGCTCGCGGCGGCCGATCCTTGCCCTGCCTGCCGTGATCGGACGCCTGCAGGCCTTCATGATGGAGATGCTGCCCGGCACGCCGCTGATGTCGCGCGACAACGTCGACTCGATGCGCGTGGCCAACGTCGCCAGCGGAAAGCTGCCTGGGCTCGAGCGACTCGGCATCGAGCCGGCGCCGCTCGAAGCGATCGCGCCGCGCTATCTCGGCCACGTCTCGGGCGAAAAGCGCCTCGAGGCCTGGCGCGCGCGGGCACGACGCGACTAGCAAAACGGCCTGACGGCGATGCGCCGCATGCATCGCCGCCTTGCAAAAGGCTCAACGTTCGATCGAGCGGGCGCCGCTAGCATCGCCTGCCCGCTAAGCAGAGAGGTCGACCCATGCTGCAGCTCTACATCGGCAACAAGAACTACTCGTCGTGGTCGCTGCGGCCCTGGCTGTTGATGAAGCACACCGGCATCCCCTTCGAAGAGAAGATGCTGCGCCTCGGCTGGGAAGACGACTCGCCGTTCAAGAAGACGCTGCTGGCGATCGCGCCCTCGGGCCGCGTCCCCTTGCTCGTCGACGACGGCTTCGCGATCTGGGACAGCCTGGCGATCGCCGAATTCCTGGCCGAGCGCTTTGCCGACAAGCAACTCTGGCCCGCCGATGCGAAGGCGCGCGCTCGGGCGCGCAGCATCTGCGCCGAAATGCATTCCGGCTTCGCCGAGTTGCGCAGCACCTTCGACATGAACCTCGAAGCGAGCCTGCCCGAGATCGGCGAGCGCATGCTGCGCGAGAACGCCGGCGCGGCGCGCGACCTGAAGCGCATCGATGCAATGTGGCCCGAGGCGCTGGCCGTGAGCGGCGGCCCTTTCCTGTTCGGCGGCTTCAGCATCGCCGACGCCTACTTCGCTCCGGTCTGCACGCGCATCCGCACCTACGGCTTGCCAGTCGGTGCCGAGACCAACGCGTATGCGCAGCGCATCCTCGCCCTGCCGGTCTTCCGCGAGTGGGAGACGGCCGCGCTCGCCGAGCACGACTGGATCGACGAGGACGAGCGATATCGCCAGCGTCCGACCTGACCGCACCGCGCGCCGCGAGGCGCTGCGGTACGCTCGTCGCATGAACTCGTACATCGTCGGCGGCGCGGTGCGCGACCGGCTGCTCGGCTTGCCGGTGCGCGATCGCGACTGGGTCGTCGTCGGCGCCACGCCCGACGAGTTGCGCGCCCTCGGCTACCTGCCGGTCGGTGCCGACTTTCCCGTCTTTCTCCACCCGGAGACGAAGGAAGAGCACGCCCTGGCGCGCACCGAGCGCAAGACCGCGCCCGGCTATCGCGGCTTCGTCGTGCACGCCTCGCCCGAGGTGACGCTCGAAGAAGACCTGCAGCGCCGCGACCTGACGATCAACGCCATTGCCGAGAGCACCGACGGCTCGCTGGTCGACCCGTGGGGCGGCGCGCGCGACCTCGAGGCGAAGGTCTTCCGCCACGTCTCGCCGGCGTTTGCCGAAGACCCGGTACGCATCCTTCGCGTCGCCCGCTTCGCGGCGCGTTTCGCCGACTTTCGCGTCGCCCCGGAGACGGCCGCGTTGATGCGTGCGATGGTCGACGACGGCGAAGTCGACGCGCTCGTGCCGGAGCGCGTCTGGCGCGAGGTCTCGCGCGGCCTCGTGGAAGCGCGGCCGTCGCGCATGTTCGAGGTGCTGCGCGAATGCGGCGCGCTGGAGCGCGTGCTGCCCGAAGTGGCGCGCCTCTTCGGCGTGCCGCAGCGCGCCGACTACCACCCCGAAATCGATACCGGCGTGCACCTGATGATGGTGCTCGACATGGCCGCGCGACTCGACACGCCGCTCACGGTTCGCTACGCCTGCCTCGGCCACGACCTCGGCAAAGGCACGACGCCCGCCGACATCCTGCCGCGCCACCTCGGCCACGAAGAGCGCAGCGTCGCGCTGGTGCAGCAGATGAGCGAGCGGCTGCGCGTCGACAACGCCTGCAGCGCGCTCGCCGAAGTCACGGCACGCGAGCACGGCAAAGTGCATCGCAGCGGCGAGTTCGGCGCCGCGGCGATCGTGCGCCTGCTCGAGCGTTGCGACGCACTGCGCCGGCCCGATCGCTTTGCCGAGCTGCTGCTCGCCTGCGAATGCGATGCGCGCGGGCGTCTCGGCCTCGAAGAGTCGGCCTATCCGCAGCGCACGCGGCTGCTCGAAGCGCTGCGCCTCGTCCAGGCCATCGACGCGACCGCCGTCGCTGCGTCGGCCGCCGAGCGCGGCCTGCGCGGCCCGGATATCGGCAAGGCGATCCACGATGCGCGCATCCAGGCCTTGCGCGATTTCGAAGCCGGCGTGCCGCGCTAGGGGCTGGGGTCGATCAGATCCAATGCCCGATCGCGAGCCCGATCAGGCCGATCAGCACACTGCTGGCCAGCGGGATGAACCAGACGCGGCCGGCGAAGCGAAAGCGCAGGTCGCCGGGCAGGCGACCGAGACCGAGCTTCTCGAGCCAGGGCCCGATCGCGCTGAACACGACGAGCGCGAGAAAGACGATGACCAGCCAGCGGATCATGTCGCGCCGACGACTCAGAGCCGATGCCGGCGATCGCCAGTCGAGAACCCCATCGGCTCGAAGTCGACGCCGCGCGTGAAGGCGATGACCTTGAACAGCTCGCCCATCTCGTGCTCGTTGATCAGCATCGCCGCCTCGCTGCGCGCGCGCAGCGAGGCGCGCTCCATCAGATCGCCGATGCCGCAGTTCAACAGGAAGCGCGCCTGCGAGGTGTAGCCGGCGACGTCGAAGCCGGCGTCCTGCGCGGCGACCGCGAGACCGGTGAAATCGACGTGCGCGGTGATGTCCTTGACGCCGACGTCGGCGAGCGGATCGGTGTCGGCGCGATGCTCGCGGTGGCACATCAAGGTGCCGCCGACACGCTGCGGGTGGTAGTACTCGCGCTCGGGAAATCCGTAGTCGACGAAGAAGGCGGCGCCGTGCTCGAGCCGGTCGGCCAGGCTGGCGATGAAGCCATCGGCCTGCGCATGCGTCTCGGTCGTCGTGCCTGGCGGATAGATGGCATCGACCGGCGGTCGCGACGACGTCGGCCGGTCGGCCCACGCGAAAGGCCGGTCGCCAACGCCCCGCGCCACGCCGCGATCGAACCAGGTCTCGCCGTCGAAATGAAGCAGGTCGACCGGCATCGCGTCGAGCACCTCGTTGCCGACGACGACGCCGCGCATCGTGTCGGGCAGCGCGTCGACCCAGCGCACGACGGGGTCGAAGCCGCGCGTCTTCTCGCGCTGCCGTTCGCGCAGGGGCGACGACAGCTCGACGATCGAATAGCGCCGCACGCGAGGGCCGAGGCTTTGCAGCAGCTCGGCCGCCAGTGCGCCCGAGCCGGCGCCGAACTCCCAGACCTCGTCGTTGCCGCTCGCTTCGAGCGCCTCGCCGATCTGCATCGCCAAGGCGCGACCGAACAGGGGCGAAAGCTCCGGGGCGGTAACGAAGTCGCTGCCCGACTCCGGCATGCGGCCGACGATGACGCGGCCGCTCGCGTAGTAGCCGAGTCCGGGTTCGTACAAGGCCATCGCCATGAAGGCGCTGAACGGCAGCCAGCCACCGGCCCGGCGGAGGGCCGCATCTATCCGTTCGACGAGGGGCGCCGATACACTCTGAAGGTCCGACTCGGCGTCCATGATCGCCATTGTAGAAATCGTGTCATCCCCTTCCTTTTCGCTGGCCGCCGAGGCTGCCCCGCGGGTCAAGCCTTCGGTCGAGATCGCCAAGCTCGCCAAGCGGCTGCACGGCCGCGTCGAGCGCGCCCTCTTCGACTTCGCGATGATCGAGCCGGGCGACAAGGTGATGGTCTGCGTCTCCGGCGGCAAGGACAGCTATTCGCTGCTCGACATCCTGATCGGCCTGCGCGAGCGTGCGGCGATCCCGTTCGACATCGTCGCCGTCAACCTCGACCAGAAGCAGCCCGGCTTTCCGGCGCACGTGCTGCCCGAGTACCTGGCGTCGCGCGACGTCGAGCACCTCATCGTCGAGCAGGACACGTATTCCATCGTCAAGCGGCTGGTGCCCGAGGGCAAGACGATGTGCAGCCTGTGCTCGCGGCTGCGCCGCGGCGTGCTGTATCGCGTCGCCGGCGAGCTCGGCGCGACCAAGGTCGCGCTCGGTCACCATCGCGACGACATGGTGCAGACGTTGTTCATGAACATGTTCTTCGGCGGCCGCATGAAGGGCATGCCGCCCAAGCTGGTCAGCGACGACGGCAAGCACGTCGTCATCCGGCCGCTCGCCTACGTCGCCGAGAGCGATCTCGAACGCTGGGCCGCCCATCGCGCCTTTCCCATCATTCCGTGCAACCTGTGCGGTAGCCAGTCGCACCTGCAGCGCGTCAAGGTCGGGCAGATGCTGCGCGACTGGGAGCGCGAGCAGCCGGGCCGCATCGATCGCATCTTTCGCGCCATGGGCGACATCGTTCCCTCGCACCTGATGGACCGGAACCTCTTCCCCTTCGCCTCGCTCCAACCCGATGGTGCGGCCGATGCCGCGGGCGACCGGGCCTTCGACGACGACGAGTTCGATGCCTGCGCGCCGACTCAGCCGGCCCTCGATGGGCTCGTGTCCCTGATCGACCGGCAGACCGCGCCGCGCCGATCGCCAGAAGGAGATTGATCATGCTCAAGTTCATCGCATCCGCATTCGCGCTGGCCGTCCTGGCCGGCTGCGCCTCGCTCGACACGCTCGACAGCGTGGTCTCGACCTTCAGCCGCTGGCCGGCCGGCCGTGCACCCGCGACCTACGCGTTCGAGCGCCTGCCCTCGCAGCAGGCGTACCCGCAACAGTCGCAGGTGCTCGAGGACTCGGCGAGGCGCGCCATCGAAGGGGCGGGCTTCGTCGCTGCCGCCGAAGGCACGGCGCCCGACGTGAGCATCCAGCTCGGCGCGCGCATCACCGAAACCGATCGCTCGCCCTTCGACGACCCGTTCTGGTATGGGCCGGGCGGCGCCTTCCCCCGGCCCCTTGCCTATGGCCGCTTCGGCCGACCGTACTGGGGCCCGCGCTTCGGCTACCTGGGAGCGGGCTACTACGACCTGCCCTACTACCAGCGCGAGGTCGCCGTGCTGATCCGCGACAAGCGCAGCGGCGAGCCCTTGTACGAAGCGCGCGCCAACAGCGACGGCACGTCGTCGTCGGTCTCGACATTGCTGCCGGCGATGTTCAGCGCCGCCCTCAAGGACTTTCCGAACGGCGGCGCCACCAACCCGCATCGCGTGCGCACCGCGACGAAAGGCTGAGGGAAGCCTCGCCTCCATGCTCTCGCGCGAACGTGAGGGCGAGGAGTCTCACGAGACGTCGGCGGCGAGCGAGCGCAACTCGACTTCGTAGTCCTTGAGCTTGCGTGCCGCGGTCCGGCGTTGCTCGGTCGTCGTGAGGTTGTGCAGGGCGGCGGCGACGCTGCAGTTGTGTTCGATCAGCGTCTCCGCATAGCGACGATAGTTTTCGCGCGGCGAGCGGTCGAGGCGCTGCACATAGGCGCGGATTTCGGCGTCGGCCTCGGCCGGGGTGGCGCGGCTGGCCGCCAGCCGTCGGATCATGGACAGCGCGTCCTGCTGGCGGCGCAAGCGCTCCGCGTACGCGAGTTCGCCGTCCCACGGCGAGTGGGTGACCGACTGCGCGACGAACGCGCGCTGCGCGTCGTCGAGCCGGCCGTAGAACATCTCGGCGCGCTCGACCTCGCGCTGGATCGCCGCTTTGCGCCGCTTGGCCGGCTCGCGATGCAGGAAGTCGTCGCGGTACTCGGCGTTTTTCTCGGTGTTCTTCTTCTCGATGTTCGAGATCTGCTGCGCCGTGAGGGTCGGCAGCACCTCGGCCATGACCGGCGCCGCGCGCTCGAAGCCGGCGTCGATGCGCGTGCGGATTTCGCGCGCCCACGAGCACATGCGCTCAGGCGTCGCCGCGGCAGGCATTTCGGCCTGTGCCCGCGCCAGCAGGTCGGCGTAGTCGGCGAGCTGGGTGCGGCGATGCCAGGCGAACCAGTCGTCGAACGCGGTGCGCAGGCGCAGCGACTGCGCGTCGTTGAAGTCGACATAGCTGTCGAGCCAGCGAAAGGCGAGCGGGCTGCCCTGGCCGTAGCCGATCTTCACCGCCAGGCCGCAGCCCGAGAGGGCCACGGCAACGGCGAGCAACGCCGCAATAATCGAGGGCCGACGAAGACGGCGCGAAACAGGTGGCGGCATGGTATTGAACGTCGTGATCATGGCTGCAGGAAAGGGGACGCGGATGCGCTCGGCGCGACCGAAGGTCCTGCACACGCTCGCCGGTCGCCACTTATTGCAGCATGTTCTGGCCGCCGCCGCCGGCCTGGGGGCGTTGCGGACCATCGTCGTCACCGGCCACGGTGCCGCCGAGGTCGAGCGCGCCAGCGCCGCGCCCGGGCTCGTCTTCGTGCGACAGGAGCCGCAGCTCGGCACCGGCCACGCCTTGCAGCAGGCGGCGCCGCTGCTCGACGACGCCGGCACGACGCTGATTCTCAACGGCGACGTGCCGCTCATCGAGACCGAGACACTGCAAGCGCTGGTCGCGGCGAGCGGCGGCGAGCGGCTGGCGCTGCTGACGATTGCGCTCGCCGAGCCGGGCGGCTACGGCCGCGTCGTGCGGCGCGCCGATGGCACGATCGAGGCCATCGTCGAAGACAAGGATGCGACAGAAGCGCAGCGCGGCATTGCCGAGATCTACACCGGCGTGATGGCCGCGCCCACCGCGGCGCTGAAGCGCTGGCTCGCCGCCCTGCGCAACGACAACGCCGCGCACGAGTACTACCTGACCGATGTCGTCGGCCTCGCCGTCGCCGACCGGACCGCGGTGGTCGGCGTGCTCGCGACCCGCGAGACCGAAGTGCTCGGCGTCAACAGCGCGGGGCAACTCGCCGATCTCGAACGTCGCTATCAACGCCGTGCCGCCGAACGCCTGATGCACGAAGGCGTTCGCCTCGCCGACCCCGAGCGCTTCGACCTGCGCGGCGCGCTGCGCTGCGGCAGCGATGTCGAGATCGACGTCGGCTGCATCTTCGAGGGCGAGGTCGAGCTCGGTGACGCGGTACGCATCGGCGCGCACTGCGTCATCCGCAACGCGCGCATCGCCACCGGCGCGACGATCCGGCCCTACACGCACATCGACGGCGAAGCGCTCGGCGCGATCGTCGGCGCGAATGCGATCGTCGGGCCGTTTGCGCGATTGCGCGCCGGCGCCGTGCTCGGCGACGACGTGCACATCGGCAACTTCGTCGAGGTCAAGAACTCGACGCTGGGCCAGGGCGCCAAGGCGAATCACCTCGCCTACCTCGGCGACGCCGACGTCGGCGCGCACGTCAACTTCGGCGCCGGCAGCATCACCGCCAACTACGACGGCGCCGACAAGCACCGCACGACGATAGGCGCCGATGCGCACATCGGCAGCAACGTCGTGCTCGTGGCGCCCGTGACGGTGGGCGAAGGCGCGACCATCGGCGGCGGCTCGACGATCGCCAACGATGCGCCGGCCGGCCAGCTCACCGTGGCGCGGGCGCGCCAGGCGAGCCTGGCGGGATGGAAGCGGCCGACGAAGAAACGCTGAAGGATCGAAGCAACTTTGCAGTTCGCGAGCGATGAGATCCTTCGCTTCGCTCAGGATGACATGTTGCTCCGCGCAGGATGACGTGCGGCGCCCGCAGGCTCAGTCGAGCAGGGCGACGGCGCGGCACATATCCGCCCAGGCCTTGGCCTTGTCGGCCGGATGGCGCAGCAGATACGGCAAGGCGAAGCTGACGACGACCGGCACGCCGCTGCGCTCGTGCACGCGCTCGCGCAAGCGGCCGAGCGGCTCGTCGAGGCCGAGCAGCGCGCTCGCCGCGGCGCGACCGAGGGCGAGGATGCAGCGCGGCGCCACGTCGTCGATCGCGGCGTCGAGATCCAGGGTCCGGCCCTCGACGACGGGCAGGTAGCAAGCGCGGTGCTCGCGCGCCGGCGCGCCGCGCGACACGCGGATGGCGTGCAGCATGTTGTCGAGCAGCCGTTCCTGCTCGCCGGCAGGCGCCGCATCGCCGGCGCCGGCGATCGCATCGAAGGGCTCGCCGACGATCAACCAGTCGGCGCGGATAAGGGCCGGCGCCGACCCGGGCTCGGTGGGCCGCTTCGCGGCGCGCCCGGGCGCCGCCTGTGGGGCCGGCGCACGCTCGACGACAAGCGCCTCGGCAGGACGCGGCTCCTCCACGACCAGGGCATCGGCGCCCTCTTGCGTAAAACCGACGCGATCGGGTGCCTCGCGTGCCCAGACGCGAATGCCCATCTCGCGCAGCATCGCGACCTGGCGCTCACTCCAGCGCATCGAACCCTCGCGCCGCATCGACATCGAGGCTCATGACGACAGCGTCTTCGCGCGCGCCGGCCGGCGCCGGGTAATAGCCCTTCCTCACGCCGACCTGCGTGAAGCCGAGGTGACCATAGGTCGCCTGCGCATCGACGTTGGCCAGGCGCACTTCGAGCCAGAGCCGCTCGGCCGCCTTCTCGCGGCAGAGCGCAACCAGTGCACCGAGCAGGCGCCGCGCATGGCCGCGCCGCCGCGCCACCGGCGCGACGGTGATGTTCAGCAGATGCATCTCGCCGGCGCCGTTCATCGCCACGCAATAGGCGATCAGCTCGCCGCTGCTGCCGTTGAGCGTCCACGCGTGATAGCCGGCGGCCAGCGAGTCGACGAAGTTGCCGCGCGTCCACGGAAACGGATAGACCTCGGCTTCGAGCGCGACCACGCCGTCGAGCGCGGCCAGCGTCATCGGCCGCATCAGGGCGCCGGCAAGGCCGCTCGTCTCCGCCTTCGGATTGGCGCTCATCCCGCTTCGGCTTTCTCGGCGCGTGCCGCCTCGCGCTCGCTCGTCGTCGAGGCGACCTTGTCGCGCACGTAGAGCGGAAGAGCCCGCGCCGGATCGAGGGCAAGGCCATCGTGCCATGCGTTCTCGGCCAGCGTGAGCAGGGCATCACCGGTGGTGCGCGCCTCGGGAAAGAGACGCGCATCGCCGGTCTCGAGGCGCGCGCCGAAGGCGGACAGCGCGTCGCCGACGACCGCTTCGGGCGGCGCATCGCGCCAGCGAGCGCGGAGCTGCTCGGCGTCGGTGAGCAGGGGTGCCACGTGCGTCGTCCAGCGACCCTCGACAAAGCCGTACTCGGCGGCGTAGAACTGGTCCATGCGCGCGTCGATCACGGCCCAGGCGCGAAAGCGCGGTGCACCGGCGCGCGCTTCCTCGGCCACCGCGAGCAAGCTGTCGATCGGCAGCACCGGCTTGCCGGCGCCAAGGGCCAGGCCTTGTGCCACCGAGCAGGCGGCGCGCAGGCCCGTGAAGGCACCAGGCCCGCGGCCGAAGGCGATCGCATCGAGGTCGCGCAGCGACAGGCCGGCTTCGCGCAGCAGCCCGAGCAACGAAGGCACGAGCGTGGCCGAGGCCTTGGCGCCGCCTGCCGCCTGCTGCGACCAGCGGCGGTCGCCGAAGCTCAGGGCGATCGTCATGCGTTCGCTGGCCGTATCGAATGCGAGCAAAGCCGTCATGCGTCGCGCAAAGTCGAAGGCCTGTTCACAGTCGGTCGCAAGGCCATCACGCGAGTTTAGCGGTGCCTCGTCGCACGCATGGGCCATGCAATGATGCGACCCCATGAAGCAGCGCCCGCTCCGACGCCTCTGCGTCCTCGTGCTCGCGCTGGCCTGCGCGGCATGGCCGCCGCTCGGCATGGCGCGCGGTGCCGTGCCCGCTTCGACGCCACGCGCCCTGCCCGCCGACGTGGACGCTTCGCTGGCCCGGTTCGGCGTGCCGCGCGAGGCGATGGTCGCCTGGGTCGAGGAGGTCGGTGCGACGCGCCAGCGGCTTGCCTGGCAGCCTGACCGGGCCGCCAATCCGGCATCGCTGATGAAGCTGGTCACGACCTACGCCGGCCTCGAGCTGCTCGGCCCGGCCTTCACCTGGTCGACGCCGGTCTGGCTGCAGGGAACGATCGCCGACGGCGTGCTGAACGGCAACCTCGTCATCAAGGGCACCGGCGACCCGAAGCTCGTGCTCGAGCGCATGTGGCTCCTGATGCGGCGCGTGCAGCAGGCCGGCGTGCGCGAGATCCGCGGCGACATCGTCGTCGACCGCAGTGCATTCGCGCCGGGCGAAGGCAACCCCGCCGACTTCGACGGCGAGCCGCTGCGGCCGTACAACGCGGGCGCCGATGCCTTGCTCCTCAACTACCGCTCGATGATGCTGACGTTCACGCCGGACCCGGCGCATGGCGTTGCCAACGTGAGCGTCGACCCGCCCATGGCCGGGGTGCGCACCGACGTCACCGTGCCGCTGGCGCCGGGACCGTGCGAGGACTCGCCCCTGCCGGAGCGGTCCTGGCGCGGCCTGCTGAAGGCCGACTTCAGCGATCCGACCCACCTCGCCTTGCGCGGCGCCTTCACGGCCGCCTGCGGCGAGAAGGCCTGGGCGCTCGCCTATGCCGATCCGAAGAGCTACAACGAGCGCGCCCTGATCGGCATGTGGCAGGAGCTGGGCGGCAGGATCACCGGCGGCTACCGGGAAGCCAGGGCGCCCGCGACGCCGCCGAACTTCGAGCTGCGCTCGCCGGCACTGGCCGAGGTCGTTCGCGACATCAACAAGCTGAGCAACAACGTGATGGCGCAACAGCTCTTCCTGACGCTCGGCGCGACGCAGCGCGGCGCCGGCACGCCCGAAGCATCGCGCGACGTGGTGCGGCAGTGGCTGCGCGCGCGCGCGGGCTTGGGCGCAGCGGGCAGCGTCATCAGCAACGGCTCGGGACTTTCGCGCGACTCGCGGCTGACCGCGCGCACCTTCGGCCGGCTGCTGCAGGCGGCCTGGGCCAGCCCGGTGATGCCCGAGCTGATGAGCTCGCTGCCGGTCGCCGGCGTCGACGGCACGCTGCGCAAGTACAAGGGCGGCCCCGGTCGAGCGCATCTGAAGACCGGTACGCTGCGCGACGTGGTCGGCATCGCCGGCTACGTGCTCGGCGATTCGGGCCGGCGTTACGTCGTCGTCGCCATCGTCAACCATGCGAAGGCCGAGTCGGCGCGGCCGGCGCTCGAGGCGCTGGTCGAATGGGCCGCCGACGACGCGACCGTTGCCGTGTCGCCGCGAAGGCCCTGACCCGCCGCCTCGGCGGTGATCGCCGATTCAGAACGGATTGTTCCTGGCGCGCTGGGCAGCGATGTTGCCGAGCGCGGTCTGTCCGCCCGCGGAAAGATGCCGGTCGTCGGCCCACAGGTAGCTGCTGGGCGTGCCGCCGGAGATCAGCGTGCGGTTGGTGCAGTCGAGGATCGACGGCGGCACGTAGGCCGATCGGCTCAGATCGCAGACGCCCGTCGTCGCGTTGGTGAAGCCGTTCAGGCCGACGAACTTGGCGACCCCTTCGACGATCTCGTCCATCAACACGAGGCCGATCTTCGTGCCGTCGTTGACGATCGTCCCGCGCAGCGAGTCGTTGTAGGCCTTGACCAGGCGGACGATGAGTTGCTGCCGGTCGGTGTCGATGTGCGCCGTCTTCTCGGCGATCGCGTAGGGCGAAAAACCCACGTCGGCGATCGTCGAGACGATCACCTTGGCGCCCAGGTTGGCGAGCCGGTTGACCTGGCGGCCGGTCTCGGCGCCAGCGGCAGTGACGTTGGCGGTGAGCTGCGCTTCGCTGACCATCGGGTACTGCGCGTACTGACCGAGCACATCGTTGACGCCGACCATCACGGTCGCCAGGTCGCCGCCCTGGAACGAGCTCTCCGAGAGTTGCGCATCGATCTGCACCGACACATCGGTGGCGAGCGCGCCGAGGGTGGCGCGGATCCGGCTCGGCGGGTTGGTGACGAGCGTCGGCCCCGGGTTGCACTGCGGAAAGACGAGGCCGCCGAAGTTGTTGGCGACGACCTGGATCCAGAGCGGGCTCGAGCGGCAGGCCAACGTGGGGTCGCTGTCGGACACCGTCGCGTTGACGCTGTACTTGCTGCCGTTGCCGTCGCCGCGCACGTCGACGATGACGCTGGTCTCGTCGCCGAAGGCGAGGATGCGCGTCGCGTGGAAGTTGCTGACGGCACTGCCGCCGCCGCAAGACACGGCCAGCATCGCCAGCGCCAGCACGCCGCAGCGCAGCGCCGCACGGCGCACTTCACTCGCATTCAATCTCATTCATCGCTCCAGGAAACAGGGGAGATCAAGTCGCCGCGGCGCGGACCAGCCGGTCGCGAACGCCGTCCCATTCGGGACCGGGCGGCGGCTCTTCGACCCAGATCAGATGCACGCCGGTGCTGTCGAGTTCGCGCAGGACGGCAAACAATTCGTGTGCCGCCTGCTCCGGCCGGGCCGGCATGCGCCGATGGCGAACGCCGGTCGCCACGCCCGAAGGCACCGACCGGGAATATACCGCCAGCTTCAAAGGGTCCGATCCGAGGACCTCGAGGGCGGTCTTGAGCATGGCGGTCGACATCAGGCGCACCTTGGCCCGCGGCGCGTAGTGGGCGAGCAGCGTGCCCGGTGCGCGCGGCGAGTCGGCATCGGCCGCCACGAGCGGTGTGCCGAGGGCAGCGGCGAGGCTTTCGCGGGTCAGTACACCGGGGCGCAGCAGGGCCGGCCGGTCGCCCGAGCAGTCGACGATTGCCGATTCGATGCCGAGCCGCGCCGCGCCGCCGTCGAGCACGAGCAGCGCATCGCCGAACTCCTCGACGACGTGCGCCGCCGTCGTCGGGCTGACGCGGCCGAAGCGATTCGCACTCGGCGCGGCGAGGCCAGCGACGCCGAGCTCGCGCGCCGCGACGAGCAGCGCGTGCGCGACCGGGTCCGCGGGGCAGCGCAGGCCGATGGTTGGCTGCCCGGCGGCGACGGCATCGGCGACGCCCGGCTGGCGGCGCACGATCACCGTTACCGGCCCGGGCCAGAAAGCGTCGATCAAGCGCTCGGCGAGCGGCGAGACGATGCCGAAGTGCCCGCCTTCGGCGCGGCCCGCGACGTGGACGATGAGCGGATGGCCGACCGGCCGACCCTTGAGGGCGAAGATCTTCGCCACGGCCGCATCGTCGTCGGCGCGAGCGCCGAGCCCGTACACCGTCTCGGTCGGAAAGGCGACCGGCTCGCCGGCTGCCAGAAGGCGGGCCGCCTCGGCGATCGAAGCCTCGTCACGTCCATCGAGCAACACCGCTCACCACCCTTCGATGCCGAGGATCGCCGCGGCAGCGCGCGCCGTCGCCTCGGCCGTCTCGGCGTTCGCCGCGGTCAGCGTCAGGTGACCCATCTTGCGGCCAGGCCGCGCCTCGCGCTTGCCGTAGAGATGCAGATGCGCGCCGGGCAAGGCCAACACGCGCGGCCACGGCGGCTCGCTCGCCTCGCGCGATGCACCGGCGAACCACAAGTCGCCGAGCAGATTCAGCATCACGGCCGGCGAATGGAGACGCGGCGCGACGAGCGGCGCCCCGGTCATGGCGCGCACCTGCAGGTCGAACTGCGAGAGGTCGCAGGCGTCGATGCTGTAGTGGCCCGAGTTGTGCGGGCGCGGCGCCATCTCGTTGGCCACCAGCGTCGGGCCGTCGAGCACGAAGAACTCGACGCAGAGCACGCCGACGTAGGCGACCGCCTCGGCAATCCGTCGCGCCAAGGCGATCGCTTCGGCCGCGGTGGCGGCGACGACCGCTTGCGCGGGAACGCGCGTCACGGCGAGGATGCCGTCGCGATGCAGGTTCTCCTGCACGGGCAATGCGACGATCTCGCCGCTGGCGCTCCGCGCGACGATGACGCTGATCTCCGCGACCAGCGGCAAGCGCTTCTCGAGCACGCAGGCGACGCCGCCGAGTTCTGCGAAGGCGTGTGCCAGCTCGGCGCGATCGGCGACGCGCCGCTGGCCCTTGCCGTCGTAGCCGAGGCGCGAGGTCTTGAGGATGCCGGGCAGCAGATCCGCATCGACGCCTTCGAGATCGGCTGCGACGTTCAGCACCGCGTGCGGTGCGCATGCGACCCCGGCGCGCACGAAGGCCGCCTTCTCGGCGGCACGGTCCTGGCAGATCGCGACCGCGTCGGCGCCGGGCGCGACCGGTCGCCTGCGGGCGAGCGAGCGCAAGGCGTCGGCGGGAACGTTCTCGAACTCGGTGGTGATCGCTGCGCAGTTCGCGGCGAGTCGCGACAGTGCGTCGGCATCGAGGTAGGCGGCACGAAGATGCTCGTCGGCGACCGCACCGGCCGGGCTGGTCGCATCCGGATCGAGCACGGCGACGCGATAGCCGCCCTCCTGCGCGGCGTGCGCGAACATGCGGCCGAGCTGGCCGCCGCCGACGACGCCGAGCGTCGCGCCCGGCGCGATGAATGGCGTCTCGGCCCGGCCTTCGCCAAGCGACGCTCGCGGCGCGATCGATGCCGCCACGTCCTGTCCCGGAGCGCTCACTTCAAGTCGGCAGACATCGCCCGCGCCGCATCGGTCTGCCGCGCGCGAAAGGCCTCGAGCTTCGCGCGCAGTGCCGGGTCGTCGTTGGCCAGCATGGCGACGGCGAACAGTGCGGCGTTGCTCGCACCGGCACTGCCGATGGCGAAGGTGGCGACCGGAATGCCGCGCGGCATCTGCACGATCGAGTAGAGCGAGTCGATGCCCTGCAGTTGCCGGTTCGCCACCGGCACGCCGAGCACCGGCACGGTGGTCTTGGCGGCGAGCATGCCGGGCAGGTGCGCGGCACCGCCGGCGCCGGCGATGATCGCCTTCAGCCCGCGCGCGGCTGCGCCTTCGGCATAGGCGAACATCTCGTCGGGCATGCGGTGGGCCGAGACGACGCGCGCTTCGTGCGCGATGCCGAACTCGGCGAGAATCTCGGTAGCGGCGCGCAAGGTTTCCCAGTCGCTGCTGGAGCCCATGACCACACCGACGACCGCGGGGGCGCTGCTCACTGCGACGCTTTCCTGTTGGCTGGGATGGCTTGAATTGTAGGCGGCACGCCGTCACCTCCCGACCTCAGCCCTCTGCTCGTCCCACTCTCCATTTCCGGCGCCGAACCCCATGCAGGACATCACCCAACAGAACTTCGAAGCCGAGCTCGTCAACGCCTCGCTCGCCCAACCCGTGCTGCTCGACATCTGGGCCGAATGGTGCGGCCCGTGCAAGGCGCTCGGCCCGGTCCTCGAGAAGCTCGAGACCGAGTACGCCGGCCGCTTCAAGCTCGTCAAGCTCGACGCCGACGCCGAGCCCGAGATCGCGCAGCAGCTCTCCAAGATGTTCGGCGTGCGCAGCATTCCCTTCTGCGTGCTCTTCGCCGGCGGCCAGCCGGTCGACGGCTTCGTCGGCGCGCTGCCCGAGAGCGAGGTGAAAAAATTCCTCGACAAGCACGTGCCCAGCGCCGACGAGCAAGCCGCCGAAGACGTCCTGCTCGAAGCCGAGGAACTGCTCGCCGAAGGCGACAGCGACGCCGCCATCGACCGCCTGCAGGCGGCAGTCGCCACCAACCCGGCCAACGAGACGGCGCGTTACGACTACCTGCGCGCCCTGCTCATGGCCGGCCGCGTCGCCGACGCGAGAAAGGCCTTCGACCCGGTCGCCGGCAGCATGGTCCCCGACGCGCGGCTCGTCGCCGCCGGCCACTGGCTCGCGTCGATGGAGGCGGCGCCCACGGCGCGCCCCCGCGACACGCTGACGGCCGCGCTCGCAGCCAACAAGCGCGACTTCGACGCCCGCTTCGAGCTCGCGCAATCGCACTTCGCGAAGAGCGAGTTCACCGAGGCGATGGACCAGTTGCTCGAGATCGTCATGCGCGACAAGGCGTGGCAGGACGAGATCGCGCGCAAGACCTACGTCGCCATCCTCGAGATGATGAGCAAGCCGGTGACGAAAGCCAAGCCCGACGCGGCAGCGCCCAAGGGCACGCTCGAAGTGGCCGGCAAGATGGCGACGGCGCCCGGCGATCCGGTCGTCGATGCCTATCGTCGCAAGCTGAGCATGGCGCTGTTCTAGACCAGCCCCGCTGTCATCCTGAACGAAGTGAAGGATCTCGGCTGTCGAGATCCTTCACTGGCGCTCAGGATGACATGGGGCCCATCAGAATGTCGGCGACCGCACGGTAGGTGCTCGCCGTCCGGGCGATCACCTCGGCCGGCAGTACCGGTGCCGGCGGCCGCTTCCCCCACGGCTGGCCATCGATGCGCACGCTTTCCAGCCAGTCGCGCACGAACTGCTTGTCGTAGCTCGGCGGGTTCGATCCCTCGGCGTAGCGATCGGCCGGCCAGAAGCGCGACGAGTCAGGCGTCAGCACCTCGTCCATCAACGTCAGCGTGCCATCGTCGTCGAGGCCGAACTCGAACTTGGTGTCGGCGATGATGATTCCCTTGGCGAGCGCGATCTGCGCCGCCTCGCTGTAGAGGCGGATCGCCGTGTCGCGCACGCGCGCGGCAAGCTCGGCGCCGATGACGTCGCCGGCGTGCTCGAAGTCGATGTTCTCGTCGTGCTCGCCCATTTCGGCCTTGGTCGCGGGCGTGAAGATCGGCGCCGGCAAGCGGGCCGCGTTCTTCAGCCCCGGTGGCAAGGGCACGCCGCAGACGCTGCCGCTCTGCTGGTACTCCTTCCAGCCGCTGCCCGCCAGATAGCCGCGCACGACCGCCTCGATCGGCAAGGGCTTCAGCTTCTTCACGAGCATCGAACGACCGCGCACCTGGGCTCGCTCGTCTTCGGCAACGACGCTCTCCGGATCGTCGCCCGTCAGGTGGTTGGGCACGACATGCGCCAGCCTGGCGAACCACCACAGCGCCATCTGCGTCAGCACGCGGCCCTTGCCAGGAATCGGCTCGCTCATGACGACGTCGAAGGCGCTGATGCGATCGCTCGCGACCATCAGCATGCGGTCCTTGCCGACCGCATAGTTCTCGCGCACCTTGCCGCGTGCGAGCAGCGGCAGCGAGTGCAGGCGGCTTTCGTAGAGCGCAGCCTCACCCGGCGCGACAGCCTCGCCCATCAAACGACCGTCTGCGCCAGCTCGCCGTGTGCGTAGCGCGCGGCCACCTGCGACAGCGACTGCGCCGCGATCTTGCCGGCCTGGCCTTCGCAGCCGAACTGCAGGTAGCGCTCGCGGCAGATCTGCCTGGCCGCCTCGCGCGCGGGCTTGAGAAAGTCGCGCGGATCGAACTTCTCGGGGTTCTCGGCGAGGTACTTGCGCACCGCGGCGGTCATCGCCAGGCGGATGTCGGTGTCGATGTTGATCTTGCGCACGCCGTGCTTGATCGCTTCCTGGATCTCCTCGACCGGCACGCCGTAGGTCTCCTTCAGGCTGCCGCCGTACTGGCGGATAACGGCGAGCAGGTCCTGCGGCACGCTCGAGGAGCCGTGCATCACGAGGTGCGTGTTCGGGATGCGGCGGTGGATCTCCTTGATGCGGTCGATGGCCAGGATGTCGCCGGTGGGCTTGCGCGTGAACTTGTAGGCGCCGTGGCTGGTGCCGATGGCGATGGCCAGCGCGTCGAGCTGGGTGCGCTTGACGAAGTCGGCCGCCTGCTCGGGGTCGGTCAGCAACTGCTCGCGCGTCATCGTCCCCTCGGTGCCGTGGCCGTCTTCCTTGTCGCCGCGCATCGTCTCGAGCGAGCCCAGGCAGCCGAGCTCGCCCTCGACCGTGACGCCGCGCGCATGCGCCATCTCGACGACCTTCCTGGTCACGTCGACGTTGTAGTCGTACGAGGCGATCGACTTGCCGTCGGCCTCGAGCGAGCCGTCCATCATCACCGACGAAAAGCCGAGGTCGATGGCGCTGCGGCAGATGTCGGGGCTCTGGCCGTGGTCCTGGTGCATGACCAGCGGCACCTTGGGCCACGACTCGATCGCCGCCTCGATCAGGTGCTTGATGAAGGGCTCGCCGGCGTATTTGCGCGCGCCGGCGCTGGCCTGCAGGATGACGGGCGCGCCGACCTCGCTGGCCGCCGTCATCACCGCCTGCACCTGCTCGAGGTTGTTGACGTTGAAGGCGGGGATGCCGTAGCCGTTCTCGGCGGCGTGGTCGAGCAGCTGGCGCATGGAGACGAGAGGCATGGCGAAATCCTGGTGGTCTTGTCATCCTGAGCAAGGCGAAGGATCTCAGCCCACAACGAGATCCTTCGCTTTGCTCAGGATGACAACATGGAATCAGCGACAGAAAGAATCTTAACGGCCCGCCGGCGGCACGACGAACGAGCCCGAGGTGACGCGCTTGCCCTAACCTCGCGCTTGCCGGGCCGTTCCGGCGCCCCTCGCCAAGTCTGCCCCATGACCGAAGAACAAGCCCCGCCGCTGATCCGCTTTGACGACGGCGCTGCCTACGAAGACTTCATGGGCACGTGGAGCCGCCTCGTCGGCGAGGAATTCCTGCGTTGGCAGGCGCCGCCCGCGGCCTGGCGCTGGGCCGACGTGGGCTGCGGCAACGGCGCCTTCACCGAGCTGCTGCTCGAGCGCTGCGCGCCCGCGCACGTGGAAGGCATCGACCCCTCCGAAGACCAGATCGCCTATGCGCGCGAGCGACTGACCCACCGGCCCGCGAGGTTCCAGATCGGCGACGCCACCGCCCTGCCCTGGGCCGACGCCAGCTTCGACGCGGCCGTCATGGCGCTGGTCATCTTCTTCGTGCCCGACCCGGCCAAGGGCGTGACCGAGATGGCGCGCGTGGTCAAGCCGGGCGGCAGCGTCTCGAGCTACGCGTGGGACATCCTGGGCGGCGGCTTCCCCTACGCGATGCTGCAAGAAGCCATGGCCGAGTTCGGCACGCCACCGCTCTGGCCGCCGAGCGTCGGGGCGTCGCGCATGGACTCGCTGCGCACGCTCTGGGCCGGCGCGGGGCTCGTCGACGTCGAGACACGCGTGATCACCGTGCAGCGGACGTTCGAGGACTTCGAGAGCTTCTGGCGGATCGCCAAGACCGGGCCGAGGTTGTTGCCGCGGCTGGCAGCGATGGGGGAGGCAGAGGTGACGCGGCTGAAGGAGCGGGTGCGCGAGAAGCTGGCGCCTGCCGTCGACGGGCGGATCACCTACGGCGCCAGCGCGAATGCGATCAAGGGGCACAGACAGAGTTGAGGGTTGGAGAGCGAGCGCGCTCGGACTATTGGTTGAGGCTTCGCGGCATGGCTCGCCCGGGCGCACAGGGTACGTCGACTCTTACTTGAACCACCCCAACTGCTCCGTCGTCACCAGCAACGCCCCACCGCGGCTCCAGATCCGCGCGTGCGCCCCGACCGTCGACGACTCGGCCCGCGAGCCCATCACGTCGATGAGCACGTATTCGTCTCCGAGCGCAGCGAACTCTGGTTCTGTCGCATGAAAGTAGACGGACAGCGTGATGGTCGAATAGGGTGCCGGCTCTGAACGCCGGGTCCACGGCCGCGGCGGAAAGTTGTCGGCGAGATAGGCCAGCTGGATGACATCGAGCGCGCGCCCCGAAGTCTCGCGAACCCAGAAGGTCGAGCGCGTGTCGGGACGATCGAACAGCGGAAAGCCGTAGACGGGTTTGCATCGGCTGCGTTGCCCGAAGGGACCCGGCGGATGGAAATCCGGCAGGGTGTCGGGGGGCGGTGCTTCGGGCATCGTCAGGTCGGTAAAGCCCGCGCTCTCGCGGCGCCTGGCAAGCACCACCGTCGCGATGGCAGCAGGCCCGTCGGCGCCGAAGGCGGCAAGTTCTGCCTGCCATGTCGAGAGCGCGCGGCTTCCGCCGACAGGCCGGGTGCGGAGGGTCACGTCGCTGCCGGGCGGCAGCGCCTTGACGAAATGAACCGTCAGTGCCGAAGGGCTGCCTTGATCGACGGCGTCGCTCAGCACCGCCTTGAGCAGCAAGGCCGAGGTCCAGCCGCCGAACATGCCGGTCGT
The DNA here is from genome assembly GCA_038231215.1 of Burkholderiales bacterium. Lineage (GTDB taxonomy): Bacteria > Pseudomonadota > Gammaproteobacteria > Burkholderiales > Burkholderiaceae_C > Schlegelella_A. Next base: position 64,940 of record JBBRLS010000022.1, read on the forward strand.
GGCCTCGCGCCGCGGGTCGGCGCGGCCCGACCATTCATGGGGCGCCGTGGCCGTCAGCGCGATCGACTCGTCGAACTCGTTCATGGGTTTCCTCGGATCACCGGCATCTGCAGGTGGCGGATGCACGCGCGCTCCCTTTGACGTTGAAGGATAGCGACCGAGGCGGACAGGAAGCGATCCTGCACGAACGGCCAGCGCAGCTGGCGACGACCGCTGCGCGCCGAGGCGCGCCGCATGACCGGCCGCACGTCGTGGCGGCGCGGCCTGAAGGCGCTGCACGAGATCGCCGCCATCGCCGTCAGCGGCAGCCTCGTCGCGTGCCTGGTCATCGGCGTCACGGCTGGCCATCGCCGCCACCCGGGCCTTTCACGACGCCGGCTGGGCGTGGGTCAAGGCGCTGCTCGGCCTCAGCGTGTTCGAGGCCACGCTCATGACCGTCGGCGCCAGCGTCCGCCAGGCCGAGCTCGCGGCGGCCGCCGCCGATCCGGGCCTGCTCGCGTCGATGCTGCATTCGGAGCGCAACACGCTCCTGCTTCTCATTGCATCGAGCGTCGCCAATGTCGTGCTCGCCGTGTGGCGGCCGCGGCTCACGGTGAAGATGCGCTGAGCACCGGCGACGCTCGCGCCCGGAGTCGGCTATTCCACCGCGATGTCGAGCACGCCGCGTGCTGCGGAGCGGTCACGCAGTGCGGCGAAGTAGCGCTCGAGATGCGGCCATGACGGTCGCGTGTACGAGTCGGCCGGCAGGCCGAACCAGCGGTGCAACTCGCAGCCGATCGGAATGTCGGCCATCGTCAAGCGGTCGCCCGTCATGAAGGTGCGCGTGGCGAGGTGCGCATCGAGCAGGGTCAGGAGCGGCTCGGTCGCCCGCACCGAGCGCGCCGCAGCCGCGGCATCGCGCCGCTCGGCCGGCGTGCGCACCCACTGCATGAACGCTTCGCGGCCCGCTGGATTGAGCGTGGTCTGCTGCCAGTCCATCCAGCGCTCGGCGTCGAAGCGCGCCGTCAGCGGCTCGGGGTAGAGCGTGCCGGGCGCGTGGCGCGCGCACAGGTAGCGCACGATCACGTTCGACTCCCAGAGACGGAACGTCCCGCAGGTGGCACCGTCGTCGTCCTCGATCGTCGGCACGAGCGCGTTCGGGTTGAGCGCGCGGTAGTCGGGTGTCTGCACGACGCCGAAGGGGCCGCCGGCCTCGGTGCGCTGGTGCTCGAGGCCGAGCTCCTGCGCGCACCAGACGACCTTGCGAACGTTGATCGAGCTCAGTCGGCCCCAGATGTGCAGCATGTCGGAGACCCAGGAGGATCGCCATTGTGGCGAACCGGGGAGCCTCTGAACCGGTCGCCTCGACCTCGTCGGGCTCCGGGATAATCCTTCGCATGACGACTTGCATGCCGGCGCTTCCGCAACCACCCCTTCTGCCGCGCGCCATGCACATCGAAGCGCTTCGTCACCACCTTCGCGCCCTCGGGGCGAGGCCCGTGCACGAGAAGCGTGTGCTGCGCCAATGGTCGCGGGCGGAGCCCCAGGCCCAGGGCAAGCGGCGGCCGGAAGACTTCCTTCCGCTCGCGCTGCGCATGGCGCTTCCGGCGCTCGAAGCCGAGTTGCGCGCCCTGGCGGTACTGCGCGCCGACCACGCGGGCGCCGACGGCTCGCGGCGCCTGCTCGTCGGCCTCGCCGACGGCCGCTCGGTCGAGGCGGTGCTGCTGCCACGCGGCGGCTTGTGCGTGTCGAGCCAGGTCGGCTGCGCGGTCGGCTGCGTGTTCTGCATGACCGGCATCGGCGGCCTCGAGCGCCAGCTCGGCAGCGCCGAAATCGTCGCCCAGGTCGCCCTCGCCCGGAGCCTGCGCGTGGTGAGCAAGGTGGTCTTCATGGGCATGGGCGAGCCGGCGCACAACCTCGACGCCGTGCTCGAGGCGATCGACCTGCTGGGCACGGGCGGCGGCATAGGCCACAAGCAGCTCGTCTTCTCGACGGTGGGCGATCGTCGCGCGTTCGAACTCCTGCCGCGAGGCCGCGTGAAGCCGGCGCTGGCGCTTTCGCTGCACAGCACCGACCCGGCCCTGCGCGCCCGCTTGTTGCCGCGCGCGCCGGCCATCGGGCCCGACGAGCTGGTGGCGCTCGGCGACGCCTATGCGCGAGTCACCGGCTATCCGATGCAGGTGCAGTGGACGCTGCTCGATGGCGTCAACGACAGCGACGACGAGATCGAAGGGCTGGTGCGCCTCCTTTCCGGTCGGCACGCGGTGCTGAACCTGATTCCCTATAACGCCGTGGAGGGCCTGGCCCTGGCACGGCCGCCCGCCGAGCGCTCGCTCGCCATGGCGCGCGAACTGCATCGCCGCGGCGTCCTCACCAAACTGCGCCGGTCAGCGGGACAGGACGTGGAGGCGGGATGCGGACAGCTGCGCTCGCGTCACGAGAACGACGCCACGCGTCGTCGCATCGAGATCGTTGCAGCTTGAGTCGCGCCGTCGATCGGCGCCTCGCTCCGGCGCCGCGCCGATCGATCCGGCGCTGCCGCTCACTTGCGCAGCTTGACGAACGCCAGCCCCGCCATCACGGCATCGTTCAGCGCGTCGTGGGCCTCGCGCTGCGGCAGTCCGAGCTCGCTCATGATGGTGGCGAAGCGCAGATCGATCGTTGCATCGCGCTCGTGGGCCGGTCGCCGGCGGTTCTTGAAGTCGTAGTACAGCGCCGAGACGTCGATCTTCTTCTGGGGCAGATTCACGCCGAGCATCGGCCAGACCTCCCGGTTGATCATCGCCACGTCGAACTCGAGGTAGTAGCCGACGAGCGGCCGGCTGCCGATGAAATCGAGCAGCCGGCGCATCGCCTGCTCGGGCGGCAGGCCGTGCGCCACGTCGCGCTCGCGCAGCAGGTGCACGCGCATGCTGGCCACTTCGAGCGAGCGCTCGGGGCGAACGAGCAGCTCGAGCCGCTGGCTGGTGAGCAGGCGCCTGCCGACGATGCGCACGGCGCCGATCGAGATGATCCGGTCGCGACGCACGTCCAGCCCGGTCGTCTCGCAGTCGAGTGCCACCCATTCGTCGGCGGGCGGTGCATCGAACATGAACGCGAAGTGCGCGTCGACCAGGTGATACAGGAACCAGCCGCGGCGCAACGCAACCAACCATCGGCGCACAAGGCGCCACGGTGTCAGCGCCGCCGCCCTGATCGTGGTCACCGTTCCTCGATGTGGAACTGGTTGCGGACCAGTGCCTTGAAGCGCTTGACCACGGCAAAGGCGTCCTTCATCAGGTCGCGCTCCAGGCTGCTCAGATGCTCGGTTCGCACGCCACCGCTCACCACGCCGCCGGCATCGAGCTCGGCCAGGCCGGCCTTCAGTTTCAGCCCCATCAGGAACTGCAGGCTGTCGGAGAGATCGTTCGCCAACGCGCCCGGCAGGCGGCCGGCGGCCACCAGCGCATCGAGCCGCTGCGACGTGCCGGTCGCCCGCACATGCTCGCTGAGCGCGAGACTGCGCACGCCGTGCACGATCGGAAAGATGCCCGCCTTCTTCAGGTCGAGCGTCTGCTTCGCCTGCTCGCCGACGAGCCGCAGCCGGTTCCACCAGCCGCCCGTCTCTTCCGGAAACGAGTCGATGGCTGCGGCAAAGTGGCCGAGCAACGCGTCATCGGCGGCGACGAGCCGGTCGACTTCGGCACGCACGCCGGCCAGCAAGGAGGCATCGCCGGCGACCGGGTGCGCGTCGATGAAGATCGCCAAGGCCATCAGGCCCTCCGGATCGGGGCGCAGCAACCAGCGGCGCACGGTGGCCGCGAAGTCGCTGGCGCTGCGCCGCCAGGAGGGGTTGCTGACCATGATGTCGCCAGGGCAGTCGGGATAGCCGAAGTCGCGCAAGGCTGCCGAAAAGCGCCGGCACGCCTCGGCAACGTCGGCCTCGCTCGTCGTCGCGCCGTCGCGCAGGATCAGGCCGTTGTCCTGGTCGGTCTTCAGCAACTGCTCGCCGCGCCCTTCGCTGCCCATCACGAAAAGACAGCTGTCGGCCAGCAACCCGGGCGACGCGACGAGCTGCCAGGTGCGCTCGAACAGCTTGGCGTTGAGCGCCTGCACCAGGGCGCCGATCTGGAAGACACGCGTTCCGCCGCGATGCAGCAGGGCGACGAAGCGGGTGATCTTTTCGGCCTGCGTGCGCAGTTCGTCGAGGTCGCGCGCGCGGACGATCTGCACCGTGATCAGGTACGAGTGGTTGGAGAGAAAGCTCAGCAGGTCGAGCTGCTCGAGCAGTCCGACGATCCGCTCGCCATCCTGGACCACCAGCCGATGCACCTGGTGCTCGATCATCAGCGCGAGCGCGTCGAAAAGCGGCGCCCCCGGGGCGATCGACACCAGCCGGAACGTCGCCAGCTCGCGCACCGCCAGCGTGGCCAGCGGGCGGCCGTCGAGGACGGCGCGTTGCAATCCGGTGTTGGTGAAGATGCCCAGGCGCGCGCCGTCGCGCACCAGCACGCTGCTCGTCTGCTCTGCCTGCATCAGCGTGGCGACGCCGACGATGCTCGTGCTGCCGTCGACCAGGTGCGCCGTGCGCAGAAACGCTTCCGCGACCGGCGACATCGCGAGCGAGTGCATCTCGCGTTCGCTGTGGCGCTGCGCTAGGGCGCCGAGCTTGTGCGAGAGGTCCGAGAACAGCAGTGCGCCGAAGGTCGTGTTGCGCGAGATCAGCTCGTTGACGGCGGCCTTCGCCAGCTCGTAGGCGAGCACTTCCTCGGTGGCGACGAAGAGGCTGCTCGCTCGCCCGGCGACCAGCGCGCGGCCGTCGAAGCAATCGTGCGGCCCGTAGGTCGCGACGATCTCGCCCGCGTCGAGTTGCGAGACATGGCCCTTGATGACGACGAACAGATGCGTCGGCCGGGCACCGGGCTCGAGCATCGTCTCGCCCTCGCGAAAGTAGGCGATGTCGACGGCGTCGCGCACGAGGCGCTGCTCATCGGCGGCTAGGCAGTCGAACGGCGACGACGAAAAGTCGAATGCGCTGGGCATCGCACATCATGAATCACGCACGGCGCACGGGAATGCACTTTTCGGCCGCCAAGCTGCGCGAACCTTGACGACGCGCAATGTCTTGCGCAGCGATGCGGCCATGCTCGAAGTGCGAATGTGAATACCTTCGCGCAAAACATTCACGGAGTCCGGAAGATGGCAAGCGACCTGACCACACGCATCCTGAACGACCCCCGCTACCAGGAACTGAAGACGCGGCGCACCCGCTTCGGTTGGTTGCTGACCATCGCCATGCTCGTCGCCTACTACGGATTCATCGTGCTCGTCGCGTTCGACAAGCCGTTCCTCGCGACCCGGCTCGGTACCGGCGTGACGACGATCGGCATGCCGATCGGGCTGGCCGTCATCGTCTTCACCGTCATCATCACCGGCATCTACGTGCGTCGCGCCAACAGCGAGTACGACGCCCTGACCGAGCAGATCGCCAAGGCGGCGCTGCAATGAGCGCGTCGATGTTCGCCAGGACACTCGCCACGCTCGCGCTGATCGCGTCAGGCGGCGCGGCGCTGGCCGCTGGCGCCGACCTCGGCCAGGCCGAGAAGCAGCCGACCAACTGGACCGCGATCAGCATGTTCGCGGCGTTCGTCATTGGCACGCTGTTCATCACCAAGTGGGCGGCGGCCAAGACCAAATCGGCGGCCGACTTCTACACCGCCGGCGGTGGCATCACCGGCTTCCAGAACGGGCTGGCGATCGCCGGCGACTACATGTCGGCCGCGTCGTTCCTCGGCATCTCGGCGGCAGTGATGGTCGGCGGCTTCGACGGGCTGATCTACTCGATCGGCTTTCTCGTCGGCTGGCCCATCGTCACCTTCCTGCTCGCAGAGCGGCTGCGCAACCTGGGCAAGTTCACCTTCGCGGACGTCGCCGCGTTCCGCTTCTCGCAGACGCCGGTGCGCGTGTTCGCGGCCTCGGGCACACTCATCGTCGTCGCCTTTTATCTCATCGCCCAGATGGTCGGCGCCGGCCAGTTGATCAAGCTGCTGTTCGGTCTCGAGTACTGGATCGCGGTCGTCATCGTCGGTGCGCTGATGATGGTCTACGTGCTGTTCGGCGGCATGACCGCGACGACCTGGGTGCAGATCATCAAGGCCGGCCTGCTGCTCGCCGGTGCGAGCTTCATGGCCTTCATGGTGCTCTACCACTTCGGCTTCAGCCCCGAGGCGATGTTCGCCAAGGCGGTCGAGGTGAAGACCGGCATCGCCGCGGCGGCCGGCAAGTCGCCGCCTGAGGCGGCCGCGCA
>JBBRLS010000023.1:0-65336 GCA_038231215.1 Burkholderiales bacterium
AACGCGGCGCGCCTCATCCTCGCCGTGCTCGACGATCCTGCCTGGCGCGACGACCTGCCGAAGATGGTGGTCGGCTCGCTGGCGCGGCAGCGTCGCGGCGCCTGGCTCACGACCACGGCGAATCTGTGGGGCTCGCTCGCGCTCGACAAGTTCGCGGCGAAGTTCGAGTCGCAGAAGGTCGCGGGGCGAACGCTCGCGGCGATCGATGCGGCAGCGGCCAAGGTCGTGGTGGCCGACTGGTCGAAGCAGGTCGACGGTGCCGGTGCGCGGCTCGCCTGGCCGGCGGCGGCCGGAACGCTCAACGTCACGCAGGACGGAACGGGCAAGCCCTGGCTCACGGTGCAAAGCCTCGCCGCGATTCCGCTGAAGGCGCCGTTCTCGGCCGGCTACAGCGTGGCGCGCAGCATCGTCGCCGTCGAGCAGAAGGACAAGACGCGATGGTCGCGCGGCGACGTCATCAAGGTGCATCTCGAGATCGATGCGCAGGCCGACATGACATGGGTGGTCGTCAGCGATCCGGTGCCCGGGGGCGCGACCATTCTCGGCTCGGGCCTCGGCCGCGACACGCAGCTCGCAACGCGCACCGAGAAGCGCTCGGGCTCGGCGTGGCCTGCCTTTGAAGAGCGCAGCTTCGAGGCTTTCCGCAGCTACTACGAGTACCTGCCGAAGGGCAAGCACGTCATCGAGTACAGCGTGCGGCTCAACAACCCGGGGCGCTTTGCGCTGCCGCCGACACGCGTCGAGGCGATGTATGCGCCGGAGAGTTTCGGCGAAGCGCCGAATGCGGCGATCGAGGTGGGTCCGTGAGACACCTCGGTTGTCATTCCCGCGCCTGTTGTCATCCTGAGCGTCAGCGAAGGATCTCGCGCGAGGGTAAGATCCTTCGCTGCGCTCAGGATGACGGGCGTTGGCGGCACGCGGCCGTCGCCGCCTTCGTTTTGATCATGAGCGCAGGCGAGACGCGGGCCGCCGGCATTGCCAGCTTTGCCGAAGTGAAGACTGCGCACCGCCCTTCCGACGTCACGCTGCTCGACCGCCACGACGTCGCCATCCAGACCGTGCGCGTCGACAAGGACGTGCGGCGCCTGGCCTGGGTGCCGATCGGCGAGATGTCGCCGGCCTTGCTCAATGCCATCGTGCTCAGCGAAGACCGGCGCTTCTGGGCGCACAGCGGCATCGACTGGAGCGCCGCGGCGAAGAGCGCCTGGGCCAATCTCTTCAACACGCGCACGCGCGGCGCCTCGACGCTGACCATGCAACTCGCCGGCCTGATCGACGAGGGGCTGGCGCGTCCGTCCGGCGGTCGAAGCATCGCGCAAAAGCTCGGCCAGGCGGTGACTGCGGCACGGCTCGAGGCAACGTGGAAGAAGAGCGAGATCCTCGAGGCCTATCTGAACTCGGTGCCCTTTCGTGGCGAGATCGTCGGCATCGACGCGCTCGCGCAGACGTTGTTCGCCAAGCACGCGAGCGGCCTCGACGCGCAAGAGGCGGCGCTCGCGGCGGCCCTCGTGCGCAGCCCCAACGCCAAGCCCGCGGCCGTCGCCGAGCGCGCATGCGGCGTGCTGCGCCTGCAAGGGCTGGATTGCATCGGCATCGTCGGCCTGACCGAAACGGCGCTGGCGCGGCGCGGCGGCATGCCGCTGGGCGAGCAGCTCGCGCCGCATTTCGCGCGGCAGGTCGTCGATCCGCTCGGGCCGTCGCGCCAGGCGACGACGCTCGACGCGTCGCTGCAGCGCTTCGCCGCCGACGTGCTGCGCCGCCAGCTCGCCGAGCTGAACGGCCGCAACGTCGAGGACGGCGCCGTCGTCGTGCTCGACAACGCCTCGGGCGAGGTGCGGGCCTGGATCGGCTCGAACGCGCGCTCGTCGTCGGCGGTCGAGGTCGATGGCGTGCTGGCGCGGCGCCAGCCCGGATCGACGCTCAAGCCCTTCGTCTACGAGCTCGCCTTCGAGAAGCGGTTGATCACGCCGGCGACCTTGATCGACGACTCGCCGGCGCAGATCGCGACCGCCGGCGGCCTCTATCTGCCGCAGAACTACGACCGCGAATGGAAAGGCTTCGTCAGCGCGCGGACGGCGCTCGGCGCGAGCCTCAACGTGCCCGCGGTGCGCGTGGCGACCATGCTCGGGCCCGACGCCTTGCACGAGCGCCTGCGCACGCTCGGCTTCGCGCTGCCCGAGAGCGCCGGCTGGTACGGCGCGTCGCTGGCGCTCGGCAGTGCCGATGTCTCCCTGCTCGCGCTGACGAATGCGTATCGCACCTTCGCGAACGGCGGCATGTACGCGCCGGCCGCGCTGCGCAAGGGCGCGGACGCGAAGCCGGTGCGCATCGCCGACGGGCGCGCGGTCTACCTCGTCACCGACATCCTTGCCGACAACAACGCGCGTGCCCGCACCTTCGGCCTGGCCAGCGCGCTGGCGACGCGCGGCTTCGCAGCGGTCAAGACCGGCACGAGCAAGGACATGCGCGACAACTGGTGCGTCGGCTACACCGACCGCTACACGATCGGCGTCTGGGTCGGCAATGCGAGCGGCGAGGCCATGCACAGCGTCAGCGGCATCAGCGGCGCGGCGCCGGTGTGGCACGCGATCGCGAGCGCGCTGCATGCGGGCACGCCTTCGAAGGCGCCGTCGTTGCCGGCCGGCGTCGTCAGGCAGCGCATCGTTTTCGATTCCGGCAAGGAGGCGCCGCGCGAGGAGGTCTTCGTCGCCGGCAGCGAGCGCGCCGTGCAGCGCGCCACGGCCGAGGTCGACGGCGCGCGCCGCTTCGGCATCACGAGCCCGCGCGACGGCAGCGTCTTCGCCATCGATCCCGACATGCCGCCTGCCGCGCAGCGCATCACCTTCGAGGGCGAGCGCGGCCAGTGGGTGCTCGACGGCAAGCCGCTCGGCACGTCGGAGCGCTGGCGCTGGGCGCCCTGGCCGGGCCGGCATCGCCTGACCCTGGTCGGCGCGGGCAACCAGGCGCTGCAGAGCGTGAGCTTCGAGGTGCGCGGCGCGGGCGTGAAGGCGGGCGCCAGATAGCGACGCGGCTCGGCGCGATCAGCGCCTCGCGAACATCCGCTCCATCGCCGCGTCGATGACGAGCCCGCACAGGCTGTAGAGCAGCGAGCCGATCAGCGCCGCGACGAATCCCGTGACGCTGAAGCCCTGCAGGACCGAGGCCGCGAAATAGAACATCAGGGCGTTGATGACGAACAGGAACAGGCCGAGCGTCAGGATCGTCACCGGCAAGGTGAGCAGGACCAGGATCGGCCGCAACAAGGTATTGAACAGGCCGAGCACGAAGGCCGCGATCAGCGCCGAGCCGAAACTCGCGACAACGACGCCAGGATAGATCTGGGCGACCAGCAGCAGCGCCGCGGCGAGCAGCAACCAACGAACGACGATCTTCATCAGCGAAGCATAGCCGCAGCGCGATATGCTTGGCCGATGATGCTGCGGATCGCTCAGGTTCTCAACGCCGAAGAGCTCGGGCGGGTCCGCAAGACGCTTGCCGGCGCAACGTGGACGGACGGGCGCGCGACGACCGGCGCGCAGTCGGCGCAGGTCAAGAACAACGAGCAGTTGCCGCTCGGCAGCAGCGAGACGCGGCTCCTGCAGCAGACGGTGCTCGCGGCACTCAACCGGAACCCGGTCTTTTTTTCGGCGGCCTTGCCCAAGCGCGTCTTGCCGCCAATGTTCAACCGCTATTCGGGGCAAGCCAACTCGTTCGGCAACCACATCGACAACGCCGTCCGCTTCGTCCCCGGCAGCCAGGGCGAGCGGGTGCGTACCGACATCAGCTGCACGCTCTTTCTCGCCGAGCCCGACGAGTACGAAGGCGGCGAGCTGGTCGTCGAGGACAGCTTCGGCGCGCAGCGCGCCAAGCTCGCGGCCGGCGACATGGTGCTCTATCCGGGGACCAGCGTGCACCGGGTTGAACCGGTGACGCGGGGCGCCCGGCTCGCCAGCTTCTTCTGGGTCGAAAGCATGCTGCGCAGCGACGAGCAGCGCCGCCTTCTCTACGACATGGATCTGCACCTGACGCATCTGCGCGAAACCGTCGGCGAGACCGATTCCGCCGTGATCGGCCTGACCGGCACGTACCACAACCTCCTTCGCCTCTGGGCCGACGTCTGAGCGTCGCGGCCCGCTTCGGCGATCCCACTCCGAAAGAATCGACTCGATGAAACTCACGATCTCCCGCGCTGCCGCCTTCGTTCTCGCCTTCGCCGCCGCAAGCGCCTTCGCGCAGCACGCCGAGAAGTGCGAGGCCATTCCGAAATCAGAATGGAAGCCGCAGGCCGAACTCGAACGCAAGCTCACCAGCCAGGGCTGGAAGATCAGCCGCGTCAAGATCACCAACGGCTGCTACGAGGTCTACGGCCGCGACGAGAAGAACCGGAAGGTCGAGACCTTCTTCCACCCCAGGACCCTCGAGATCGTGACCGCGCCCAAGTGACGTCGCGCCGCGTCTGGGACCCGGCGGTTCGCGTTCTGCACTGGGCACTCGTCGCCGCCTTCGCGCTCGGCTGGGTGACGACGATGACGCCGCGGCTCGGCGCCTGGCACCAGGCCGCGGGCTACGCGGCGCTGGCCATCGTCGCGGCGCGCATCGCCTGGGGATTCGTCGGCACCCGCTACGCGCGCTTCTCGCAATTCGTGCGCGGTCGGCAATTCACCTTCGGTTACGCGCGGCTCGTCGTGTCGGCACGAGAGCCGCGCTACCTCGGCCACAACCCGCTCGGTGCATGGATGGTGATCGCGCTGCTCGGCTGCTTCGTGGCTTTGGCGCTGACCGGTTGGCTCTACACGACCGATCGCTTCTGGGGCGACGAGAGCGTCGAGCGCGTTCATCTCGCAATCGCCTGGACGACGCTCGCGTTGGCCGCGCTGCACGTCGCGGGCGTCGCGCTCGCGAGCTTTCGTCATCGCGAAAACCTTGTCGCGGCCATGTTCACGGGCACGAAGAGAGACGCCGATGAAGCCGACGTTGCTTGAGCAGGTGACGCGCGGCAGCGACAAATCGCATCTTTCCCTATGAAGAATGCGTGTCCTTCGAGTGAAAACAGCTTCTCCTTCCTCTATACACGCAGTACTATTCGCTCCGTTCGGAAGCAGGAGAAATGAAAGCCCACGCGGCTTTCGCCCACTCCGAGCACATCAACCAATCTATTGATGGAGAGAATCAACATGGCAACTGCGAAGAAAGCGGCGAAGAAAGCTCCGGCGAAAAAGGCGGCGCCCGCCAAGAAGGCTGCGGTCAAGAAGGCGGCGCCGGCGAAGAAGGCCCCGGCCAAGAAGGCGCCGGCCAAGAAGGCTGCGGCCAAGAAGCGGACCCCGAACGCGGCGTTCATGAAGGCGATGACGCCGAGCCACGCGCTCGCTGCGATCATCGGCGACAAGGCGCTGCCGCGCACCGAGGTCACGAAGAAGATCTGGGAGTACATCAAGAAGCACAACCTTCAAGACGCGGCCAAGCGGACGATGATCAATGCCGACGCCAAGCTGAAGGAAATCTTCAAGAAGGCCCAAGTCTCGATGTTCGAGATGACGAAGCTGATCAACAGCCATCTGAGCTGACGCTTTCGCGGCGGCCGCGGCCGTCGCGCGATCGGGAACGGGCCGGTGCTTGCACCGGCTTTTTCTTTGCCGTTCGCATCGCGGGCTTCCGGTTGTAGGACGCAGCCCGTCGCTACGCTCGCCCTCTTCCGACGCCGGCGGCGAGGCGGCGCTTCGATACTTCTCGTGTCTTGAACAAAGTCGCAAGGAGACTCGAAATGACTACCCATAAGCTCTCGTCACTCGCCCAAGCCGTCGCCATCTGCGCCGGCACGCTCATGTTCTGCGGCGCCGCCAGCGCCATGGAGAAGGGCGACAAGGGGATGTACGACCAGGCCAAAAGCTCGGCCAAGGCCAGCTACGAGACCGACAAGAAGGCCTGCGACGCCACGAGCGGCAATGCCAAGGATATCTGCGTCGCCGAGGCCAAGGCCAAGCGCACGAAGACTGAAGAGAACGCCGAGGCCGCCTACAAGAACACGCCCAAGGCGCGCGAGCACGCGATCCACGAGATCGCCGAGGTCGACTACAAGGTCGCCAAGGAGCGTTGTGACGACAAGGCCGGCAACGACAAGGATGTCTGCATCAAGGAAGCCAAGGCCGTGAAGACGCACGCCATGGCTGACGCCAAGGCCGCCAAGAAGGGCACCGAGGCGAAGATGGACGCCAGCATGGACAAGCGCGACGCCGACTACAAGGTCGCGGCCGAGAAATGCGACGCGATGACGGGTGACCCGAAGAGCGCCTGCATGGCCAGCGCCAAAGCCCGGTTCGGGAAATAAGAGACGAGCCCGCGCCGCTCCAGCGGCTGGCTCGAGCCGCGCCGCAGGCGCGGTCCCGTAGCCGCGCAGCGGCCGGGTCGTGTCACCTCAGGGACCGCTCGAGAAAATCGAGCCGGTCCTGGCCCCAGAACAGTTCACCGTCGACCATGTAGCTCGGCGCACCGAATACGCCGGCTTCGATGGCGCGCCGGGAGTCGTCCTCGTAGCGCTCGTGCACCGCTTGCGATTGCGAATCGTCGAGCCGCTTCGCCTGCAGCCCGCTCTCCTGCAGCATCGTCTGCAGCACCGCCGGATCGGCGATGTTGCGCTGTTCCACCCACACGCCGCGCATGATCGCGCCGGCGATCTTCATCGCCGCGTCGGTGCCGTCGGCGCCGTCGACGGCAATGATCAGCTTGGCCGCGTCGTGGCTGTCGACCGGAAAGTAGCGCGGCTGCAGGTTGAGCGGCCGTCCGAGATACTCGCTCCAGCGCCGCAGCTCGACGAGTCGATAGGTCTGCCGTTGCGGCGCCCGCTTGCTGAGCGGCAGTCCACCCGAAACCGGAAAGACGCGGCCGAGATCGACCGGCAACACGTTCACCTTCGCGCCCGCCGCCGCCGCGATCTGGGCGAAGCGCTCGTGCCCGAGATAGGTCCACGGCGATTGGGGCGACAGGTAGTAGTCGATCGTCTTCTGGGTCACGGCGTCTCCTGCGCAGGATCGGGGAACGGGAGTCTAGGCGTTCGCCGTGCAGGCCGCGTGACGCTCAGGAGAGCGCCAGCAGGGGCTCGAGGTAGCGGCCGGTGAAGCTGGCGGGATTGGCCGCGACCTGCTCGGGCGTGCCTTCAGCCACGACCTGGCCGCCGCCGGCGCCACCTTCGGGACCCATGTCGACGACCCAGTCGGCGGTCTTGATGACGTCGAGGTTGTGCTCGATGACGACGATCGTGTTGCCGGCGTCGCGCAGCTGGTGCAGCACCTTCAGCAGCAGGTCGATGTCGGCGAAGTGCAGGCCCGTCGTCGGCTCGTCGAGGATGTAGAGCGTGCGGCCGGTGTCGCGCTTGGAGAGCTCGAGCGCGAGCTTGACGCGCTGGGCTTCGCCGCCCGAGAGCGTGGTCGCGCTCTGGCCGAGGCGGATGTAGCCGAGGCCGACGTCGAGCAGCGTCTGCAGCTTTCTCGCGATGTTCGGCACCGCGCTGAAGTAGCCGTGCGCGTCTTCGACGGTGAGGTTGAGCACCTCGGTGATGTTCTTGCCCTTGTAGAGAACCTCGAGCGTCTCGCGGTTGTAGCGCCGGCCGTGGCAGACGTCGCAGGGCACGTAAACGTCGGGCAGGAAGTGCATCTCGACCTTGATCACGCCGTCGCCCTGGCAGGCCTCGCAGCGGCCACCGGCGACGTTGAACGAGAAGCGGCCGGGCCCGTAGCCGCGCTCGCGCGCCGCCGGCACCTCGGCGAACAGCTCGCGGATCGGCGTGAACAGGCCCGTGTAGGTGGCGGGGTTCGAGCGCGGCGTGCGGCCGATCGGCGACTGGTCGACGCTGATGACCTTGTCGAAGGCGTCGAGGCCGGTGATGGTGTCGTGCGGCTCGGGCTCGGCGTGGCTGTTGTAGAGGCTCTTCGCGACCGCGGCATAGAGCGTGTCGTTGACGAGCGTCGACTTGCCCGAGCCCGAGACGCCGGTGACGCAGGTGAAGAGGCCGACGGGAAACGCGACCGAGACGCTTCTCAGGTTGTTGCCGCGCGCGCCGGCGATGCGAAACCACGACTCGGCCGGCGGCGGCGCATGCCGTTCGGGCACCGCGATCTTCAGCGTATGCGCAAGGTAGCGCCCGGTCAGCGAGGCTGGCGATGCCGCCACCTGCTCGGGCGTGCCTTCGGCCATCACCTGGCCGCCGTGCACGCCAGCGCCGGGACCCATGTCGATGACGTGGTCGGCGGCGCGGATCGCTTCTTCGTCGTGCTCGACGACGAGCACGCTGTTGCCGAGGTCGCGCAACCGCCGCAAGGTGGAGATCAGGCGCTCGTTGTCGCGCTGATGCAGGCCGATCGAGGGCTCGTCGAGCACGTACATCACGCCCGTCAGGCCCGAGCCGATCTGCGAGGCAAGGCGAATGCGCTGCGCTTCGCCGCCCGAAAGCGTTTCGGCGCTGCGGTCGAGGCTCAGGTACTGCAGGCCGACGTCGTTCAGGAACTTGAGGCGCGAACAGATCTCGCGCACCACCTTGTCGGCGATCTCCGCTTTCGCGCCTTGCAATTCGAGGCGGCCGAACCAGGCCAGGCTTTCGCGCAGCGTGAAGTGCTCGAGGCGAAAGATCGGCTCGCGCTCGCCGCTTTTCGCGTCGACAAGAAAGACGTTTCTCGCTTCGACGCGCAGCCGCGCGCCATGGCAGCCGGGGCAGGGCTTGGCGCTCTGGTAGCGCATCAGGTCCTCGCGCACCGCGACCGAATCGGTCTCCTTGAAGCGGCGCTCGAGGTTGGGCAGGATGCCTTCGAAGGGGTGCTTGCGCTTGACCTGCCGGGTCTTGCCGCGTGCGCCTTCGGCTTCGTAGATGAACTCGATGTCTTCGCTGCCCGAGCCACGCAAGAGCACCTCGCGCGCTTGCTCGGGCAGGCTCTCGAAGGCCGTGTCGATGTCGAAGCCGTAGTGGCGGGCCACGCTTTCGAGCAGCGAAAAGGTGTAGCCGTTGCGCCTGTCCCAGCCCTTGACGGCACCGCTGGCGAGGCTGAGCGACGGGAAGGCGACGACGCGCTCGGCGTCGAACACGGTCGTCACGCCCAGGCCGCCGCAGGTCGGGCAGGCGCCGACCGGCGAGTTGAAGGAGAAGAGGCGCGGCTCGAGCTCCTGGAGCGAGTAGTCGCAAAGCGGGCAGGAGAACTTGCTCGAGAACAGGTGTTCCCCCTCGCCCGCTGGCGGGAGAGGGTCGGGGTGAGGGAGGGCGTCGGCGGCGCCCTCGCGCCGATCGATCTCCACCGCCAAGGCACGGCCGTCGGCGATGCGCAGCGCCGCTTCGTAGCTTTCGGCGAGTCGTTGCTCGATGCCGGGCTGCACCTTGATGCGGTCGATGACGACGTCGATGTCGTGCTTCTCCGACTTCTTCAGCTTCGGCAGCTCGGTCGCCTCGACCGTCTTGCCGTCGACGCGAAAGCGCACGTAGCCTTGCGCCTGCATGTCGGCGAACAGGTCGGCGAACTCGCCCTTGCGATCGCGCACCACCGGTGCGAGCAGCATCAGGCGCATGCCGGCCGGCAAGGCGAGCGTCGCGTCGACCATCTGGCTGACGCTTTGCGCTTGCAGAGCGAGATGATGGTTGGGGCAGAACGGCGTGCCGGCGCGCGCATAGAGGAGGCGCAGGTAGTCGTGGATCTCGGTGACCGTGCCGACGGTCGAACGCGGGTTGTGCGAGGTCGCCTTCTGCTCGATCGAGATCGCCGGCGACAAGCCTTCGATGACGTCGACGTCGGGCTTGTCCATCAACTGCAGGAACTGCCGCGCATAGGCCGAGAGGCTCTCGACGTAGCGACGCTGGCCCTCGGCGTACAACGTGTCGAAGGCGAGGCTCGACTTGCCCGACCCGGAGAGGCCGGTGATCACGACCAGCCGGTTCCTCGGAATGTCGAGGTCGATGTTCTTGAGGTTGTGCGTGCGCGCGCCGCGCACGCGGATGAAGGCCGCGCCCGCGGCCGAGGCGCCGCGCAAGTCGCCGAGGTAGCGGCCGCCTTCTCCGCTCGCGTCGCCGGCCGGCGAGACCTTGGCGGGCGCGCGTCCGGAATGTGCCCCGGTCTTGCCGTCGACGGCCTCGTCGAGGGGGTGCTGTAAGGGCTGAACGGCGGACATCGGTGGGCGTGAAAAGGCGAACCGAGCATGATAAGGGCGCACCCTTTGCCGGTGCAAACCGCCGGCCCGCCGGCCGTGTGGATTCAGCGCGCGGCGGCGGGCAGGGTCGCGCGCAGGCGGGCCACGACGTCGGGTGCGAGCGGCGCAAACCAGGAGGGGCCGGGGCGCGCCTCGAAGTACACGCCGGCGGCGTCGACCTCGACGATCGCGGCGATGCGGCCTTCGCGGTAGAGCAGCAGCGTGCCCGCGTCGGGGGCGCGGGCCGCATCGGTGCGGGACAGCCGCTCGGCCAGAGCCTGCCATTCCGCGGCAGCGGCGTCGACGCGGCCGAGCCACGCCGGCACGGCCGCATCGACGGCAACGACATTGCCCGCCGCGCTGGAACGCGACCAGCGCGCGCCTTCGCTCGCCAGCGCGGCGAGCAGCGGTGCCATCGGTCGTGTCGTCGTCGTCGCCACCTCGGCGGCGCGTTGACGTGCCACCGTCGCCGGTCGCGGCTGTGCCGCGAGGCGGCCGGTCGCGCTCGCGGCGGCGGCGAGCCGGTTCTGGCTGACGATTGCCTCGCGCGTTTCCCTTTCCTGCGCATCGTTCTTCTCGGCCTTCTTCGCCAGCGCGGCCGGCTCCGATCGCGAGGCTGCCTGCGTGTCGCTGTCGCGTGCGTCGCGCGCCGGGAAAGGCGTTGGCAGAGTCTGCGACTTCGGTGTGGGCGCGGGTGCCGTTGCCGTTGCCGGTGCGACGTTCGACAACGTCGGTCCCGCGTTCTTGCGCTCATCGCGAAGCGCGTCGGTGGCGGCCGCCGTCTTCGCCGGCGGCGCGAAGGCCTCGGCCGGCGGCGCGGGCGCCGCCACGACCGCGCGCTGCGCTGCGCGGTCGGCCGTCGCTGCGCGTTCGGCCATCGTCGCCGCGGGTGCGTTCGGCGCGGGCCGGAGCGCTCCGGCCGGCGCGACCTGAGGCGCTGCCTTCGCCGTCGCGGTCGCGGTCGCCGGCTCGGCCAAGGCGGGCGGTGCGGCCGGCGCTTGCGTCGGGCGGTCCGCATCAGGCGTCGGCGCACGAGCCGCAACCGTGGCTTCCGGCGCTTGCGGCATCGTCTCGTCGAGCGGCCGATCCCACCACATCAGGCCGACTAGCGTCGCCGCCATGACGCTGGCTAAGCCGGCGGCGACCGGCGGGCGCGCGAGCCACGACCAGAACTCGGCGAAGCGATCGGCGAACGAAGGCGAAGGCACCACGCGAGGCCCTGCGCGGGTCACGGCGTGCGCTTCGGCGAGGATCGCTTCGCGCAATGACAGCGGCGGCGCGACCGACACATCGGGCGCGTGGCGCAAGGCCTCGCGTAGCCAGGCGTCGTGCTCGGGGCCGCTCGTCGGCGACGGTGTCGTCGGGTCGCTCATCGTGCGCCTCCGGACTGCAGCGGCTCGAGGTAGGCGCCCATGCACGTGCGCAGCTTGCTCATCGCGTAGCGCAGGCGCGTCTTCGCGGTCTCGAAGCCGACCTCGAGCGCGCGCGCCACTTCCTCGAGCGCAAGCCCGTCGTCGTGGTGCAGGAGAAAGGCGCTTCGCTGTGCCAGCGGCAACTGCTCGAGGCAGACCAGGAGCTTTTCGCCGGCGCGCCGCCAGAACGCGAGGTCCTCGCCCTGCGGCGCGGCGCCGGCCGGTGCCGGCCAATGCTGCCAGGCCGTGGCCTCGGGCTGCCAGGGCTCGTTGCCCTCGCCCTCGAAGGCATCGACCGAGACCTCGCGGCCGCTCTTGCGCAGCAGGTCGATGACGCGGTGATGGGCGAGCGTGAAGAGCCAGGTGCGAAAGCTCGCGCCCTGCGGCGCCCAGCGCGCGCGCGCGTGCACGACCTTCAGCCAGGTGTCCTGGAAGACCTCGTCGGTCTGCGCCGCCAGGGCCGTGCCGAGCAGGCGGCGGATGAAGCGATAGAGGCCGGCCTGGTGCCGCGCGTAGAGGCGCTCGAACGCCGACGCGTCGCCGTTCGCATAGGCGGCCATCAGCATGTCGTCGGGGGTGTCGTCGGGGCGGGCCATGGCAAGAAGAGAGTCTGCCGCATGCGTGTCTGATACGGCCGGCGGGCAAGAACGGGGTGACCGGGGCCCGTCGCCGGCATCACTCGCCGGCCAGCACCTTCAGGATGTCCTCGCCGTACGCGTCGAGCTTCTTCGCGCCGACGCCGCCGATGCCGGCGAGCTCGTCGAGCGAAGCCGGGTGCACGTCGGCCATCTCGGCCAGCGTCGCGTCGTGAAAGACGACGTAGGCGGGCAGGTTGTGCGCGCGCGCGACCTGGGCGCGCCAGGCCTTCAGCGCCGCGAAGCGTTCCAGGCCCTCGGCGTCGAGCGGACGCGGTGGGGGCTTGCCGGAGCCCGGGGCCGCGCCTGCCACTGCAGCGCCGCGCTTGCGCGACCCGCGCGATCGCGGCGTCGGCGCGCTGGCCTCGCGCAGCAGCAGCGCGACCTCGCCGCGCAGCACCTCGCGCGACGACGCAGTCAATGCGAGCGTCCCGTACTCGCCCTCGCTCGCCAGGTGGCCGAGCGCGACGAGCTGGCGAAAGACGCTGCGCCACTGCGCTTCTTCGATCGCTGCGCCGATGCCGAAGGTGCTCAGGCGCGCATGACCATGCTGCGCGACCTTGTCGGTCGGCTTGCCGCGCAGCACGTCGATCAGGTGAACGGCGCCGAAGTGATGCCCCGAATGCTGCTCGATCCGATAGACGCAGCTCAGGGCCATGCGCGACGCTTCGGTCGCGTTCCAGGTCGCCGGTGGCGTACGGCAGTTGTCGCAGGCATTCTGGTTCGGGCCGCAAGGCACGCTCGCCTCGCCGAAGTAGGAAAGCAGGCGAACGCGCCGGCAGTCGTGCGACTCGGCAAGCGCGAGCAGCGCGTCGAGCTTGCCGCGCTGGTTGCGCTTGAACTCGTCGCCCGCCGGGCTCTCGTCGATCATGCGGCGCTGGTTCACGACGTCGGCCAGGCCGTAGGCCATCCAGGCGTCGGCCGGCAGGCCGTCGCGGCCGCCGCGGCCCGTCTCCTGGTAGTAGCCCTCGATGTTCTTCGGCAGGTCGAGATGGGCGACGAAGCGCACGTCGGGCTTGTCGATGCCCATGCCGAAGGCGATCGTCGCGACCATGACGATGCCCTCTTCGCGAAGGAAGCGGTCCTGGTGACGCTGGCGCACCGATGCGTCGAGGCCGGCGTGATACGGCAACGCGCTGATCCCCTGATCGTTGAGCCAGGCCGCCGTCTCGTCGACCTTCTTGCGCGTCTGGCAGTAGACGATGCCTGCTTCTCCCGCGTGTTCGTCGCGGATGAAGGCAAGCAACTGCTCGCGCGCCTTGTCCTTGGCGACCACCGCGTAGCGGATGTTCGGCCGGTCGAAGCTGCTGACGTAGAGGCGCGCGTCGTGCAGGGCAAGCCGCTCGACGATGTCGGCACGGGTCAGCGCGTCGGCGGTCGCGGTGAGGGCGATGCGCGGTACGCCGGGATAGCGCTCGGCGAGCACCGAGAGGCGCAGGTAGTCCTCGCGAAAGTCGTGGCCCCACTGGCTCACGCAATGCGCCTCGTCGATGGCGAACATCGAGAGCAGGCCGCGCTCGTGCAGCGAGTCGAGCTGCTCGAGCATGCGCGGCGTGGCGATGCGCTCCGGCGCGGCATAGACCAGGACGAGGCGGCCGCCCATCATCTCGCGCTCGATGCGCGTCGCGTCGGCGGCCTCGAGCGTCGAGTTGAGAAAGGCCGCGTGCACGCCAGCCTCTTCGAGCGCGCCGACCTGGTCGTGCATCAGCGCGATGAGCGGGCTGACGACGATCGCCACGCCCTGCTCGGCGCGGTGCCGGACGATCGCCGGGATCTGGTAGCACAGGCTCTTGCCGCCGCCGGTCGGCATCAGGACGAGCGAGTCGCCGCCGGCGATCGTGTGCTCGACGATGGCGCGCTGCAGGCCGCGGAACTCGCCGTAGCCGAAGACCTCGTGCAGGACTTGGCCGGCCCGGTCTTCCGCGATGCGGCCGTCGAGGGAGGAAGACGTCGCGTGCATGGGGACGGCGATCGTACGCGAGGCCCGCTCCGTGGCGTGCCGCCCGTATCGGGGTTCGGCGAGGGAGGTTCCTCACGCAAAGCCCCGACGGACCGGCCGTGCTACCTTATCGTCCCGTCGATCGGCAGCGCGATACGAGCGCGCGGCCGGTTTCTTCATGGGCTATCCGCCCGATCCGAAAGACCCCATTCATGCCTCACCCCTTTCGCATGCTTCGCCCGCTGGCGTTCGCCTTCGCCGCCGCCTTCCTGGCCGCGCTCTCCTTCGCGCAGGACGGTGGCTCCCCGCCGGCGCCGTCGAAAAGCGTGACCGACACGTTCTTCGGTACGACGATCGAAGACACCTATCGCAATTTCGAGAACAAGGACGATCCGGCGGTTGCCGCCTGGATGAAGGCGCAAAGCGATCGCGCCCACGCGACGCTCGAGAAGATCCCCGGTCGCTCGGCGCTGCTGCAAAGCCTTGTCAAGTACGACGGCGCCGTCACCGAGCGGGTCGCCCAGGTCGTGCGTCTGCCCAACGATCGCTGGTTCCTCGAGCGCCGTTCGGCGACGGCGAACCAGTTCAAGCTGTTCGTGCGCGACGGCCTCGCCGGCGGCGACAAGCTGCTCGTCGACCCCGAGGCAATCGAGAAGTCGACCGGCAAGCCGCACGCCATCAACTGGTTCACGCCCTCGCGCGACGGCAAGCTCGTCGCCTACGGCTTGTCGAAGCAGGGCTCCGAAGAGGCCGAGCTGCATCTCGTCGACGCACGCAGCGGCCGGGAGATCGGCACGCCGATCAGCCGCGCCAACTACGGCGCCGTCGATTGGTCGCGCGACGGCAAGGCCTTCGTCTTCAATCGCCTGCAGGAAATGAAGCCCGGCATGCCGGACACCGACAAGTTCCAGGACAGCCAGATCTGGATGCAGAGGGTCGGCGAGCCGCAAGCCAGGGCGCGCGTCGTCTTCGGCACGGCCATCAAGGGTCTCGACATCGGCGCCGCCGAATCGCCCGGCGTGAGCATCGGCGACGACGGGCGCTGGGCCTTCGGCCTGGTCTTCAACGGCACGCAGCGCGAGCTGAAGGCCTTCGTCTCGCCGCAGAGCGCCTTGCTCGCCGGCCGGCCCGAATGGAAGAAGATCATCGCGCCCGGCGACGAGGTCACCGGCCTGGCGTATCACGGCGACGTGTTGTACGTGGTCTCGCACAAGGGCGCGCCGCGCTCGCAGGTGCTGGCGCTCGACCTGAAGAGGCCCGACATGGCGACCGCCCGCGTCGTCGTCGCAGCGTCCGATCGCGTCATCGTCAACATCGCCGCCGCGGCGGACGGGCTTTATGTCGAAGCGCGCGACGGCAACGTCAAGAAGCTGTTCCGCCAGCCCTACGGCGGCGGCCCGGCCCGCGAGGTGAAGCTGCCCGTCGAAGGCTCGTTCGACCTCGTCGACAGCGAAAGCGGCGCCACCGCCACCGATGCTCGCCTGCCTGGTGCCGTGATCCGGCTGCAAGGCTGGACGCACGCCGCGCAGATCTACACGGTCAGCGTCGACGGCAGCGTGAAGAACACCGGCCTGCAGCCGCAAGGCCCGTACGACGCGCCGGCCGACGTCGTCGCGACCGAAGTGAAGGTGAAGGCCGCCGACGGCGCGATGGTGCCGATGTCGATCATCCACAGAAAAGGCCTCGCCCTCGACGGCAACAATCCGACGCTGCTCTATGGGTACGCCAGCTACGGCGTCACCGAGGAGCCCTTCTTCAGCATCAGCCGCCTCGCCTGGCTCGACGCCGGCGGCGTCTACGCCATCGCCAATCCGCGCGGCAGCTCGGTCTACGGCGAGGACTGGTATCGCGGCGGCTTCCAGTCGACCAAGCCCAACACCTGGAACGACTTCATCGCCTGCGCCGAATACCTGGTGGCGCAGAAGTACACCCGGCCGGGACGGCTCGGCATCCTCGGCGGCAGCGCCGGCGGCATCTTGGTGGGTCGGGCGATGACGGCCCGGCCGGATCTGTTCGCTGCGGTGGTCGACGCGGTCGGCGCCAACGACACGCTGCGCATGGAGTCGACGCCGAACGGCGTGCCGAACATCCCGGAGTTCGGCAGCGTCAAGACCGAGGCCGGCTTCAAATCGCTGCTGGCGATGAGCACCTACGCCAACATCAAGCCGGGCACGGCGTATCCGGCGGTGCTGTTCACGCACGGCGTCAACGACCCGCGCGTCGAGGTCTGGGAGTCGACCAAGACGGCGGCGCGGATGATGGCGTCGACGACCAGCGGCAAGCCGGTGCTGCTGCGCCTCGACTACGACGCCGGGCACGGCGTCGGCAACACCAAGAAGCAGCAGCTCGAGGAGCGCGCCGACATGTTCGCGTTCCTGCTCTGGCAGATGGGCGTCGCCGGCTACCAGCCATAGATGAGCCTCGGCGCCGGTTCACGCCACGGAGGGAATCCATTCGAGGGACGGCGGCGCGCGGCGCGCGCCGCATAATCTTCCGAACCCCCGAAAACGCAACCCAGGAGCCCGCCATGGCATCGGTCAACAAGGTCATCATCGTCGGCAATCTCGGTCGCGATCCCGAGGTCCGCTACACACCCAACGGCGGCGCCGTCTGCAACGTCACGATCGCCACCTCGCGCGTGCGCAAGAACAAGGACTCGGGCGACAAGACCGAAGACACCGAGTGGCATCGCGTCGTGTTCTTCGACAAGCTCGCGGAGATCGCCGGCGAATACCTGAAGAAGGGTCGCTCGGTCTACGTCGAGGGGCGCCTGCAGACGCGCAAGTGGACCGACAAGGATGGCGTCGAGAAGTACACGACCGAGATCGTCGCCAGCGAAATGCAGATGCTCGGCAGCCGTGAAGGCATGGGCGGCGGCGCTGCCGGCAGCGCTTCGGGCGGCGAGGACAGCGGCTACGGCGGCGGCGGTAGCGGTGGCAGCTACGAGCGTCCCGCGCCGGCTGCGCGACCCGCTGGCGCCGCGGCCAACCGGCCGGCGGCGAAGTCGCCCACGGGATTCGACAACATGGACGACGACATTCCTTTCTAGCCTCTTTCATCGCGCAGATCGTCGCCAAGCTCAACGACATCTTCGTCAGCGCCAAGCGAAATGACGACCGCATCGAGGCGATGGTCAAGGCGCTGGAGACCAAGGCGCGAGGCGCTCGCGAAGAAGTAGCACCGCGTCCTCGCGCGGCCCTCGCGTCAGTGGCAGCCGGTGCGGGCGAGCACGCGTTGCGCCATCGTCACGTCGCTGGCCCGCGGTCGCCTACTTCGCGGGCCATCGCCGCGGCTTCGTCGCCAGCGACTTCGCCGAGGCCGCGCGCCACGCCGTCGCGGTCGGCGGCGGAGCGGTTCTGGCTGACCTTCCACTTGCCGACGAGCGATCTCAGCACGATCTCGACGCCGACGATGGCGCGCAGCATCGACTCGACATAGTCGGCCGGCGCGTCGCTCACCGCCCACGGCGCCGCGGCATCGCCACTGGCGCGCGCGACGCGGCCGGCTTCGTGCGCATCGGTGAGGCGCGTCACGAAGGGATGCAGCCAGGCCCGGTCCTCGATGAAGCGCACCGCACCGCGCCCCTGCACCATGACGTAGTTCCAGGTCGGCACGACCTTGCCGTGCTCGGCCTTGCTTGGATACCAGGCCGGCGAGACATAGGTCTGCGCGCCGTGGAAGACGACCAGCGATTCGACGTCGGTTCTCGCCTCGCGCCAGACCGGATTGGCGCGCGCGACGTGGGCGCGCAGCACGCCCGGGCCGCCGGCCGGATCGGCGTCGAGGAAGAAGGGCACGCTGTTGCCGGTGACGCCGTTCGCGTCCTGCGTGACGAGCAGGCCGAAGGGATGCTCGAGGACGAGTCGATGCAGGACCTCGGGGCGGCTTTCGGCGAAATGGGCGGGCAGGTACATGGCAGTGGGCTGAACGCGGAGCCCGTCATCTTGCCCGACTGCGCAATGTCGGCGCGACCTGCGCCAACGAAGTTGCCGGCGCGCTCCGCCCGTTCGCTACCGGGGCTTCAGCGCGCCGCGCTCTCGTGCACGTCGTCGCATGCCACCGGTCCGAGCCGCCACAGCGTCACTTCGTTCGAGGTGGCGATGCGCGTCGCCCCGGCACGCGCTGCGATCGGCTGGCTCGCGCCTTCTTTGGCCAACACCCAGAGCGGCGGCGCACCGCAATGCACCGCCAGTCCCTGCTCGGCGTCGACGAGCAAGGTCGAAGCGAGCGTCGGTGCGAAGGTCCCCGCATCGAGCAGCTCGTGCTGCCAGTTGTCGCGCTGGTTGATGGTCGGGTCGCGCCAGTCGCTGACGATCCGCACCGGCGCGCTGAGGCGGGCATGGAAGGGCACGTCGAAGAAATACTCGCCGACGAAGACGACCGGGTCTTGCGGGCCACGCAGCTCGCGGAGCGTGCGCGCCAGGGACGTGTCGTCCTTGCGGTAGTTCGCGGCAATGCCGAAGACGAGCGCGAGGCAAAGCAGCGCGGCCAGGGCGGCGGTGCCGATCGCCGCCTGTCTCGCGCGCGGCGATCCGCTGCGCAGCCGGCTGACGATCGCATCGGCGGCAAGCGCCGCGACCGGAAAGAGCAGCGGCATGATGTAGCCGAGCGGCTTCGATTGCGGGATCGAGAAGAACACCGCGACCACGGCCAGCCAGATCCACATCAGACGGCGCCACAGCGTCGCCGCCTCCGGCTCGCCCTCGCGCCTGCCCAAGGTCGGGCTCAGCAGCCAGGCGGACCACGGCAGCGTCAACAGCGGCACCGCGACGACGAAGTACCACCACGGCTGGACGTTGTTGAAGCCGCCGGCGGCGAATCGCTGCACGTGCTGGACGACGAAGAAGTAGTGCGAGAAGTCGGCGAATCGCTGGTGCATGACGATGAACCAGGGCGCAGCCACCGCGAAGAACACGGCGAGGCCGAGCGGCGACAGAAGCCTGAGCATCGAGCGCCACTGGCCGATCGAAAGCAGCCAGGCGAAGACGATGAGCATCGGCAGTGCGACGCCGATCAGTCCCTTTGCCAGGACGCCGAGCGCCGCTGCGAACCATGCGGCGACGATCGCGCGCTGCGCGCTCTGCTGCTCGCGCATGAGAAGCACTGCATGCGCGGCCGCCGCGATCGATGCGGCAATGCAGCCGGCCACGAGCATGTCGAGGTTGGCAAACTGGGCGGCGCCGAAGAAGAAGGGCGAAAGCACGAGCACGCCGAGCACCGCGCGCGCGCTTGGCTCGCCGAGCCAACGTCGCGCCAGCAGGTAGAGCGCTGCGGCGCCGAGCGTCGCGCCGAGCAAGGGGGCGCATCGCGCCGCCCACGGGTTGGCCCCGAACACGCTCATCGCCGCTGCCGTCAGCCAATAGAAGAGCGGCGGCTTGTGCAGGAAGGGCATGCCGTTTTCCGTCGGCACCATCCAGTCGCCCGAGCGCAGCATCTCCCAGGCGACGCCGACGTAGCGACCTTCGTCGGGGAGCGAGATCGGCCGCACGCCGATCGAAAACGCGAGCCAGGCAAAGGCCGCAATCGCCAGCGTAAGGGTGGACGAGGCGGTCCATGCGCGCGAGCGCAGCATCGGGCGAAGTGTGGGCGTCACGCGCGGATCAGGCTGGAACCAGGGCGGCGATCGTGCGCTTCGCGGTCGCCTCGATGACGGCGCCGCCCAGGCAGAGCTCGCCGTCATAGACCACGGCGGACTGGCCGGGCGTGACCGCCCATTGCGCCGTCTCGAAGCGCAAGTCGAGCGCGCCCGGGGCATCGGCACGCAGCAACTCGCAGGCGGCGTCGCCCTGTCGGTAGCGCGTCTTGCAAACGTAGATCCCGGGCGCAGGCGGACGGCCGGCGATCCAGCTCGCATCGGCGGCGACGAGGGCGTCGGAGCGCAGCCAGGGATGGTCGTGTCCCTGGACGACGCGAAGGACGTTTCGCGCCATGTCCTTCTGCGCCACGAACCAGGGTGCCTGGTCGCTGGCGCCGCGCGTCGAGGCGCGTTCCTTCAGGCCGCCGATGCCGATGCCCTTGCGCTGCCCGAGCGTGTAGAACGAGAGGCCGACGTGCTCGCCGATGGCCCGGCCGCGATCGTCCTCGATCGCGCCTGGCGTATTCGCCAGGTAGCGGTTCAGGAACTCGCGAAACGGCCGCTCGCCGATGAAGCAGATGCCGGTCGAGTCCCTTTTTTTCGCGTTCGGCAGGCCGATCTCGGCGGCGATTCGCCGCACCTCGGTCTTCTCGAGCTCGCCGATCGGAAAAAGCGTGCGCGAAAGCTGTGCCTGGTTCAGGCGATGCAGGAAGTAGCTCTGGTCCTTGCGCGCGTCGAGCCCGCGCAACAGCTCGAAGCCCGCCGCCGATTCGCGCACGCGGGCATAGTGTCCGGTGGCGATCTTCTCGGCGCCCAGGCGCATGGCGTGATCGAGAAAGGCCTTGAACTTGATCTCGGCGTTGCACAGCACGTCGGGGTTGGGCGTGCGCCCGGCCCGGTACTCGCGAAGGAACTCGGCGAAGACTAAGGCGCGGTACTCGGCCGCGAAGTTGACGTGCTCGATCTCGATGCCGAGCACGTCGGCGACGCTGGCCGCGTCGAGAAAGTCCTGACGCGACGAGCAGTACTCGTCATCGTCGTCGTCTTCCCAGTTCTTCATGAAGACGCCGACCACCTCGTGACCGGCGCGCTTGAGCAGCCAGGCGGTCACCGCCGAATCGACGCCACCGGACAGGCCGACGACGATGCGGTTTTTGCGGATCGGCTTCGAGTCGCTCATGAGGGCTCGCATCGTAACGGTCATGCATTTTCGCCATCGCTCGCAGGGCCGAAGCCCTGCCGCGCAAGGACAATGCGGCGGCGCCGGTGTGGCGTGCATCGGAGGGACGGCGGGCGATGGAGTCGATCAGACCGTGAAGCGATTTCTGCGCTATGCCGGCGTCGGCGCGGTGGCGACTGCCGTGCACTACGCGGTGCTGGCCGCCTGCGTCGAAGCGTCGCTGCTGGCGCCGTGGTGGGCCGCGGCGCTCGGCGCCTGGGTCGGCGCCCAGGTGGCGTTCGCCGGCAATGCGCTCTTCACTTTCGCCGGCGCGCCTGTCACCGTCGTGGCCTGGTTGCGCTTCCAGATCGTTGCCCTGGTCGGTGCTCTCATCAGCTTTTCGATTGTCGGCGCCGGTGTCGGCGCCGGCTGGCACTACCTTGTGGCGCAGGCCGTCGCGACGCTCGTCTCGCTCTTCGTCACCTACGAGGTCAACCGGCGCTGGAGCTTCGCGCCCATGCCGGACCGACCTTGACGCCGGCCTCTGCCAGGTCGTCGGCGAAGGCGTCGCTGGCGAAGTACGCGGCTTCGCGCCGGCGCGCTTCGCCGATCGGATCGACGGCGCTTGCTGCCGCGTCGTTCGGGTGGCAGAACACGAGGCCGCCCGACGCCGGCGCCGCGGCCAGCCAGCCGCGCATCAGGCTTCGATAGTCCTCGTCGCGAAAGTCGTAGACGCCGAGCAGCGCATGGTTGCGACGGCGTTTGTGCTCGCGCAGCAGTCGTTGCAGGGCCAGGCCGCCGGTCCGCTCGATCAACATGCGCTTGACGGCGTGGCCGGGTCCGATGACGTGACCGGTGTTGCGAATGGCAGGCGGCTCGCCGCGCTGCGCCGAAGACGCGAGCGCGCCCAGCACGATCTCGCGCACGCCGGGAAGATGGTGCACATGCTGGTGGCCGTCGATGAACGGCGGTGCGCGGCCGACGGTGTCGACAAAGCTGTCGAGCTGAGCACGCAATTCGATGGCGATGCCGGCCAGCGGCAAGCGGCCGAGGTGCGCGAGCAGGATCAGCCGCTCGAGACCCGGCAGCAGCGGCCAGTCGCGCGCCAGGTCGGGACTCAGAGGCGTGCCTTCGGTGAGGTTGAAATGCAACCCCAGCTCGAAGGCGGTGAAGCCTGATGTTGCGGCGACGAGGGCCATGCCCTCGCCGCGCCACGCGCCCGCGGTCGTCACGCAAGACGCGGCGCAGACGCGGCCGGCGCTCGCGAGCGCGGCGGTCGTCTCGGCGGCGCCGACGACGAGGCCGACGTCGTCGACGCAGATGGCGAGCGTTTTCAGCGCGGCTCCGCCGGCCAGTCGGCGCCTTCGCCGCTGTCGTGGCGAACGAGGTAGACGGGGCGCTGCTTCACCTCGTCGAAGATCCGGCCGACGTATTCGCCGAGGATGCCGATCGAAAGCAGTTGCACGCCGCTGAAGAACATCGCGCTCACCGCCAGGGTCGCCCAGCCCGGCACGTTGTCGGCGTTGTTGGTGTAGTGCTCGATGACGATCCAGACGCCGCCCGCGAGCGAGCAGACGGCGATGATCGCGCCGACCGCGCTCCACAGGCGCAGCGGAAAGTTGGTGAATGCCGTCACGCCGGTCAGCGCGAGGCGGATCAGGCTCCTGAGAGAAAACGAGCTGTCGCCGGCGAAGCGCTCGTTCGGCTCGTAGGTCACGACCGCCGACGGGAAGCCGACCCAGGCGTACAGGCCCTTCATGAAGCGGTTGCGCTCGGGCAAGCTCTTCAACGCGTCGACGACCTTGCGGTCCATCAGCCGAAAGTCGCCGGCATCGGGCGGGATCGGCGTGCGCGAGCCGGCGTTGACGACGCGATAGAACCAGCGCGAGCCGACCTTCTTGAGCCACGACTCGTCGTCGCGCGATGCGCGCACCGTGTAGACCATGTCGGCGCCGCCGCGCCAGGCGGCGAGCATGTCGTCGATGAGGGCCGGCGGATGCTGCAGATCGGCGTCGAGGAGCAGCACGACCTCGCCGCGCGCCCGGTCGATGCCGGCGGTGAGCGCCGCTTCCTTGCCGAAGTTGCGCGACAGCGCGACGTAGCGGATATTGCCTTTGGCGAGCCACGGCGTCAGGGCGAACTCGGTGTCGTCGTTGCTGCCGTCGTTGACGACAACGATCTCCCATCGCGGGAAGCGCGCCTGCAGCATGTCGCTCAACTGCTGCAGCAGGACGGGCAGGCTCCGGCTCTCGTTGAAGGCAGGCACGACGCAGCTGATCGAGGGCGTGGCCGAGGTGCGCGGAGAGGTCATGGTGTGGCTGCTTTCGCGCCGTCCGGGGCGCAGTTCGCGGCGGCGACGCGCCACAGCGCGACGCGGTTCGAGACCTCGACGCGCACTGCCCCCGGCAGCGCAGCCACCGGAGCGTCGTCGCCGCTCTTGACCAGCACCCAGAGCGGCGCGCCGCAGCGCAGGGCAAAGCCGTGCTCGGCATCGACGAGCAGCGCGGCGGCCAGCGTCGGCGTGAACGGCGCCGCCTCGGCCAGCTCGCGGCGCCAGTTGTCGCGCTGGGCGATCGCCGGGTCGAGCCAGTCGTCGATCACCGGCACCGGCTCGGCGAGCCGCGCGTGCAGCGGAACATCGAAGAAGTACTCCTTGACGAAGACCACCCGGTCGCCGGGCGCGCGCAGCCTGGCCAGGGTGCGTGCGATGGCCGTGTTGTCGCGCGCGTAGGTGACGCTCGACCATCCGACCGCAACGAGGCAGATGACGACGGCCATCGCTGCGCTCGCCAGCGCCGCCGGCCGAGCTCGCGGCCCGCCGGCACGCAGGCGCGCCACGACGGCGTCGGCGATCAGCGCCGCGAGCGGGAAAAGCACCGCCATCGCGTAGCCGACCGGCTTCGATTTCGGGATCGAGAAGAACAGCAGCACGACGATGAGCCAGACCCACATGAGCTGCCGCCAGAGCGTCGCTTCGGCAGTTTCGCCGGCGCGCGCCACGAAGGTCGAGCGAACGAGCCAGAGCGACCACGGCAGCGTCAGCGCCGGCACCGCGGCGAAAAAGAACCACCACGGTTGCACGTTGTTGAAGCCGCCCGCGGCGAAGCGCTCGAAGTGCTGGTAGACGAAGAAGAAGCGGGCAAAGCCCGGGTGCTGCGCCTGCACGGCGAAGAACCAGGGCGCGGCGATGAGCAGGAACACGATCGGCCCGATCGGCCAGAGGAACGACAGAAGGGTTCGCGCTTGCCGCGTCGCCAGCAACCAGACGAAGACGACGCCGCCGGGCAGGACGATGCCGATCAGTCCCTTGGCGAGCACCGCCAGCGCCGCCGCCGCCCAGGCACCGGCGAGCGCCGTGCGATGCGGCCGGCCGCTGCGCACGAGCAGCGCGGCGTGGCCGCCGAGCAGCACCGATGCCGCCATGAAGCCGGCGACCAGCATGTCGAGGTTGGCGAACTGCGCGCCGCCGAAGAAGAAGGGCAGCGTCATCAGCACCAGCATCGTCCAGCGCGCCGCGTCTTCGCCGATCCAGCGCCGCGCGACGCGGTAGAGGACGATCGCGCCGACCGCCGCGCCGACCAGCGGCGCCACGCGCGCCGCCGCGGCATCGACGCCGAAGACGCGCATCGATGCTGCGGTGAGCCAGTAGAAAAGCGGTGGCTTGTGGAAGAAAGGCAGGCCGTCCTCGGTCGGAACGATCCAGTCGCCCGAGCGCAGCATCTCCCAGGCGACGCCGACGTAGCGGCCTTCTTCTGGCAGGTTGAGGGCGCGCAGTCCGATCGAGAAGGCGAGCCAGACCAGCGCCGCGATCGCGCCGACAAGCGCAGGCGAGTCGCCCAGGCGGCTCGCCGGGCGCAGCAGCCGCGTCACGGCCGGGGCGTCGCCGCTCGGCACACCGGGGGAGGGAAGTCAGCCCGCGGCGGTCGGGCCGGGCGGATTCGGCGGCGCGAAGGGTCGCTTCGGGTCTTCGGCGAAGGCATGGTTCATGTGGCGCACGCTGGGCCGCCACGCGGAAATATCGTGTCGTGATTGTGCAAGATGTCCAAGGCCGGGCCGGCCTTCGCGGCGCGCCGGGCTCAGAAGCTCTTTTTCCAGCCGATCGTCACGCCGCGCGGCAGCACGCCGACGCTGAGCGACGACGAGCGCGAGTGGGCGTAGACACCGATCGCGGTGCCGATGAGAAAGCTGGCGAGTACGTCGGACTGCCAGTGCGCGCGCACCTTGACGCGGGCGACCGCGTCGTAGAGCGGCAGCAGTTCGAGCGCATAGACGGCGGGCTGGTCCGCACCGTACTCGAGGATGAACGGGGTCACGGCGGTGGTGATCTCCATCACCTCGCCGCTCGGAAAACTTTTGTGGCCGTGGCCCTTGAACCACTGGTTCGGATCGTCGGTCTGGGTCGGCCGCGCGCGGCTGAAGGCAAACTTCAGGCCGGTGGCGGTGACGGTGCCGATCAGCATCGAATCGATCGCCTGCCACGAGGTGCGGCCGAAGCGCGGGTCGTCGCCTTCCCACAGCGCGCCGGCCAGAACGACCAGTGGCGCGAGGTCCTGCAGGATGATCTGGTTGCGGCGCTTCCAGATGCCGCTGTCGTCGTAGTTCAGACGGTGGTCGATGCCGAGCGGGCCACCGCCCGCTTGCGCCGTGCCCAGGGCAGCGAACGTCAGCGCCGCCGTGACGGCGCGAAGCCAGGCGCCGCAGCGCCGCCGTGAGAAGTCCATGATCCCGATGCCAGGCGACACGTCAGCGCTTCGGCCCGAGCGTGACGCTCGGATCGGTGACGATCGCATCGAGCGCGAAGGCGCGGCCGGCGGCGGCGTCTTCGACCGAGCGCAGCAGCAGCGGGCTGCGATGACGGTGGCGCGAGTCGCGCAGCTCGGCCAGCGTCATCCACAAGGTGCGGACGATCCCCGTGTCGAGGCGGCGCGCCGGATCGGGCTCGCCCACGGTGCCGGCGAAGGCGAAGCGCAGCCAGGTCACGTCGTCGTCGCCGGCATCGGCATCGGTGCGGGCGAGATAGATGCCGACTAGGCGCTCCGGCACGAAGGCACAGGCCGTCTCCTCGAGCGCCTCGCGCACCACCGCCTGCTGCGGCGACTCGCCCGGGTCCAGATGACCGGCCGGGTTGTTGAGCTTCAGTCCTTCGGCGGTCTCTTCCTCGACGAGCAGGTATTCGATGCGGCCGGCAAGCTCGCGCCGGGCGATCGCGGCGACGGTGACGCTCGGCTTCCAGCGCAGTTTCATACGGGAATGCTAGCCGTGGCAGTCAATGACCTTCTTGTAAGCTCGCAGGATTCGCGTGCTGGAGGAGACCAGACCATGATGATCGGGGTGCCGCGCGAGACGGCAGCCGGCGAGACGCGTGTCGCCGTGACGCCGGAGACGGCGAAGAAGCTGAAGGCGCAGGGCAACACGGTCCGCGTCGAGGCCGGTGCCGGCGTGGCCGCGAGCGTGACTGACGCGGCCTACGCGGCGGCCGGCGCCGAGATCACCGACCGCGCCGGCGCGTTCGCCGCCGAGCTGGTGCTCAAGGTGCGTTCGCCGAACGCGGACGAACTGGCATTGATGAAGAGCGGCGCCAACCTCGTCGGCATGCTCAACCCCTTCGACCGCGCCGGGCTCGACGCACTGGCCGCTGGCGGCCTGACGAGCTTCGCCCTCGAGGCGGCGCCGCGCACGACGCGGGCGCAAAGCATGGACGTGCTGTCGAGCCAGGCCAACATCGCCGGCTACAAGGCGGTGATGATCGCCGCCGACAAGTACCAGCGCTTCTTCCCCATGCTGATGACCGCCGCCGGCACCGTGAAGGCGGCGCGCGTCGTCATCCTCGGCGTCGGCGTCGCCGGCTTGCAGGCGATCGCCACGGCCAAGCGACTCGGCGCGGTGATCGAGGCGAGCGACGTGCGGCCGAGCGTCAAGGAGCAGGTCGAGTCGCTCGGCGCGAAATTCATCGACGTACCCTATGAGACGGCGGAAGAAAAGAGCGCTGCCGAGGGCGTCGGCGGCTACGCGAAGGCGATGCCGCAAAGCTGGCTCGACCGGCAGAAGGTCGAGGTCGCCAAACGCGTCGCCGCCGCCGACATCGTCATCTCGACCGCGCTGATCCCCGGTCGCGCCGCGCCGGTGCTGATCAGCGAAGAGATGGTCAAGAGCATGAAGGCGGGCTCGGTGATCGTCGACCTCGCCGCCGGCAAGGGTCCCGAGGGAAAGGGTGGCAACTGTCCGCTGAGCGTGGCCGACCAGACCGTGCTCGCGTACGGCGTGACGATCGTCGGCGAGACCAATCTCGCCGCGCTCGTCGGCGCCGACGCCTCGCAGCTCTACGCGCGCAACGTGCTCGACTTCCTGAAGCTCGTGCTGAGCAAGGAAGGCGCGTTCTCCGTGCCGATGGACGACGACATCGTCGCCGCCTGCCTGATGACGCAAGGCGGGGAAGTGAAGCGCAAGTAATGCAACCAACAGGTCATCCTGAGCGAAGCGAAGGATCTCGTCGTCGCGCCGGATCCTTCACTGCGTTCAGGATGACAAGACTTACCGAGAGCCGGACATGGACATCGTTTCGCACACCGTCATCAACCTCATCATCTTCGTGCTCGCGATCTACGTCGGCTATCACGTCGTCTGGACCGTGACGCCGGCACTGCACACGCCGCTCATGGCGGTAACGAACGCGATCTCGGCGATCGTCATCGTCGGCGCGATGCTGGCGGCCGCGCTCACCGAGACGACGCTCGGCAAGACGATGGGCGTGCTGGCAGTCGCGCTGGCCGCCGTCAACGTCTTCGGCGGCTTTCTCGTGACGCGACGAATGCTCGAGATGTTCAAGAAGAAGGAGAAGAAAGTCGCCGCTCCGGAGGCCGCGGCCAAATGAGCCTCAACCTCGCGACCCTGCTCTACCTCGTCGCCAGCGTCTGCTTCATCCAGGCGCTGAAGGGCCTGAGCCATCCTACGACCTCGATCCGCGGCAACGTCTTCGGCATGACCGGCATGGCGATTGCCGCGCTGACGACGGCCGCCCTCATCGTCAAGCTGCTCGAGTCGTACAACCTCTCGATCGGTACCGGGCTGGGCTGGATCGTGCTCGGCCTGGTCGTCGGCGGCGGCTACGGCACCTGGCGCGCCAGGACCGTCGAGATGACGGCGATGCCCGAGCTGGTCGCCTTCTTCCACAGCATGATCGGCATGGCGGCGGTGTTCATCGGCGTCGCCGCAGCGGTCGAGCCGTATGCGTTCGGCATCGTCGCCCGGCCGCTAGCTGGCGGTGCGATCGACCCGATCCCGACCGGCAACCGGCTCGAGCTGATCCTCGGCGCGGCGATCGGCGCGATCACCTTCAGCGGCTCGGTGATCGCCTGGGGCAAGCTCTCGGGCAAGTCGAAGATCCGCGTCTTCAAGGGCGCGCCGGTCACCTTCGCCGGCCAGCACTGGCTCAACCTGGCGCTGGCGATCGCGATGGTCGCGTTCATCGTCGGCTACACCCTGACCGAGAGCCGCATCGACTTCTACCTCGTGCTGGCGATCGCCTTCGTCCTCGGCGTGCTCATCATCATCCCGATCGGCGGCGCCGACATGCCGGTGGTGGTCTCGATGCTGAACAGCTACTCGGGCTGGGCCGCGGCGGGCATCGGCTTTTCGCTCGACAACGCGATGCTCATCATCGCCGGCTCACTGGTTGGATCGTCGGGCGCGATCCTCAGCTACATCATGTGCAAGGCGATGAACCGCTCGTTCTTCAACGTCATCCTCGGCGGCTTCGGCGGCGAAGGGGGCGCGCCGGCGGCGGGCGCCTCGGCCGAGCAGCGGCCGGTGAAGAGCGGCAGCGCCGACGACGCCGCCTTCGTCCTCGGCAACGCCGAGACAGTGGTCATCGTTCCCGGCTATGGGCTGGCCGTGGCGCGGGCCCAGCACGCGGTCAAGGAGCTCGCGGGCAAGCTCACCGCCAAGGGCATCAGCGTCAAGTACGCGATCCACCCGGTGGCCGGCCGCATGCCGGGGCACATGAACGTGTTGCTCGCCGAAGCCGAAGTGCCCTACGACCAGGTCTTCGAGATGGAAGACATCAACGGCGAGCTCGGCCAGACCGACGTCGCCATCATCCTCGGCGCCAACGACGTCGTGAATCCGGCCGCGCACACCAAGGGCAGCGCCATCTACGGCATGCCGATCATCGAGGCCTACAAGGCGAAGACGATCATCGTCAACAAGCGCTCGATGGCGGCGGGCTATGCCGGCCTCGACAACGAGCTCTTCTACATGGACAAGACGATGATGGTGTTCGGCGACGCCAAGAAGGTCGTCGAGGACATGGTCAAGGCGATCGAGTAGCAGATGTAATACAATTCCCACCTCCGTATTTCTCAGGATCTCGCATGACGCTCACCGTTCGTCTCGATGCAGTCCTCGAGTCGGCGCTCGAGCGGTACAGCAGCGATCTGGGCATCACCAAGAGCCTCGTTGTCCAGAAGGCGCTCGCCGAGTTCCTCACGCGGGCGGGTGCGGCCGACAAGAAGGTGCGCAAAGGCCTGAGCGGCCCGGCCGTCAGCGAGAACTACAAGGCGTTCGAACGCGCCGGGCTGATCGGCACCGGAACCGGCGATGGTCGTTCGGCGACGAAGGACGTTGTTCGCGAGCGAGCGGCGTATCGCATCGGCCGCAATTGGCGGTGAAGGCGGCGCGGGCGCATGTCGCCGGTGCACGTCCTGGCGTCATCATCGACACGGGCGTGCTCGTGGCCCTCCATCGGCGCGACGACGCCCGCCATGCCGACGTCGTTCGATGGTTTACCGGCTTCAATGGCGAGATGCACACCGTGGAAGCGGTGCTGACGGAATCTGCGTACTTCATGCCGGCGCGCTCCCGGGCTGCCTTGGCCCGCCTCGCCGCCAGCGGCCGGCTGCAACTGCACCGGCCCGACGCGGCGGGCCACGCCCGTATGGCCGACTTGTTCGGCAAATACGAAGATCAGGACCCCGACTGGGCCGATCTTGCGCTCGTGTGGCTGGCCGAGACGGCCAGCATTGCCCGCATCGCCACGCTCGACATTGCCGATTTCAGCGTGTATCGCATCAATGGGCGAAAGCGCTTCGAGCTCGAGCTGCTGCGCTGAGGCCCGGTCGCCCGACCGCGCAAGCGAGGGCCGCGTCGTGAGGTAATCCCATTGCATATGATGCATTTATTGCACTTGCGGTATATCCTTGCCGCATCCTTGGAGATCGGAGTGCGACGTGACCACCGCTGAGCGAAACAGACGGCTGCCCCCGCCCGAGATGACGGCGCAGGAAGCGGAAATGGCTCGCATGGCGCAGCGCTTCATCGTCGAATCGCTCGACCGCTCGCGTGCTGCAAGCATCACTCTCACGAGCAAGAAAGGCGATTCGCCCTCGGTCGCGGTCCCGACCAAGACGCTGCGTTTCATCGCCGAAGTTCTCGGTGCCTTGAGCAATCGGCAGCGCGTCATGATCGTCCCCGACAAGAGCGAGTTCTCGACGGTCGAGGCGGCCCACTTCCTGAACGTGTCGCGGCCGTTCGTCATCAAGGAGATCGAGGCGGGCCGGCTCAAGCATCGCAAGGTCGGCAGCCACCGCCGCGTCGCATTCGACGATCTGCGCGACTATGCCGAGAAGATGCATGCCGGGCAGCGCGGCGCACTCGATCGCCTGGCCAGGAACGCTGCCGAACTGGGCCTGGAATTCTGAGGTGGCCGGCCACGCGCGCTACACCGCCCTGCTCGACGCGTGCGTGCTCTACCCGGTCGGCGTCGCCGACGCCCTGATCAGTGTTGCGGTGGCCGGGCTCTACGCTGCGAAGTGGTCGACGGCCATCGAAGATGAATGGATGCGCAATCTGGAAGCCCGGAGGCCTGAGCTCAAAGGTCGCCTCGACGCTCGGCGAGACGCCATGCGAGGCGCGGTGCCCGACTGGGAGGTTGCGAGCGCCGCATGGGATGCACTGGCTCCAACACTCCTTCTGCCGGATGCAGGCGACGCACATGTGCTGGCTGCGGCGATCGCCGGCCATGCGGATTGCATTGTCACCAGCAATCTGCGGCACTTCCCGACGGAGGTGTTGGAACCCTGGGGCATCGAGGCGATCCACCCCGACGACTTTCTGGTCGCCCAACTCGATCTCGACGAGTTCTCGACGCTGGCTGCCTTTCGCGACATGCGGCTGCGCCTGAAGGCGCCCGCGATGGATGCAGAAGCCTTCGTGGCCGCACTTGAGAAGAACGGCCTGGTCGCGACAGCGGGGCGGCTTCGTCTCGCCGCACAAGTGCTCTGAACCGAAGCCTCCACGATGCCCACGCTCGACTGGCTGAACCGCGACGCCGCCTTTCGCGCAGCCGACCGCGTGCCCACACGCGTGCTGCGGCCGCACGCCGCGGGCGCCGAGTTCGGCGACCCGTCAGACGGCAATCTGCTTGTGCAGGGCGACAACCTCGAGGCGCTGAAGGCGCTGCTGCCGTTCTATCGCGGCCAGGTGAAGTGCATCTTCATCGACCCGCCGTACAACACGAAGAGCGCCTTCGAGCACTACGACGACAACCTCGAGCATTCGCAATGGCTGACGATGATGCTGCCGCGCTTGCAACTGCTGCGAGAGTTCCTGCGCGAAGACGGGTCGATATGGGTGACGATCGATGACAACGAAGGGCACTACCTCAAGGTGTTGATGGATGAGGCGTTTGGGCGGGCGAATTTCGTCGCAACGATCGCTTGGCAGAAGGTGTTTGCGAAAAAGAACAAGGCGCAGATTTCGGGAAGTCACGACCATCTACTGGTGTTCACACGTAGTGCCCAAGCTTGGCAACGGAATCTGCTTCCACGTGACGACGCGGACTTGCGCGCATACAAGAATCCCGACAATGACCCACGAGGGCTATGGCAAAGCGTTGCCTACTCCGTGCAATCTGAAGACGCTGAGAAACGTCGAGCCTATCGCTATGCCATCGAGCTGCCATCCGGAGAGAATGCCTCACCTCCTCCTGGACGCCATTGGAATGGACTCCCGCCGAGAACCGCTGAACTGCGAATCGACCATCGACTGTGGTTCGGCAAGGACGGCAGCAGTCCGCCGCGCCTGAAGTTGTTTTTGAGCGAGGTTCAAGATGGAATCGTTCCCGACACTTGGTGGACGCACGAACAAGCTGGGACAAACCAGGATTCGAAGAAGGAAATGGTCCAACTGTTTCCCGACGTTGAACCGTTCGGGACGCCGAAACCCGAGCAGCTAATACGTCGAATACTCTCTATTGCCACCAATGGCAACGACATCGTCCTCGACTCCTTCCTTGGCTCAGGCACGGCCGCTGCGGTGGCTCAGAAGATGGGCCGCCGCTGGATCGGCATCGAGATGGGCGAGCACGCCGTCACGCACTGCCTGCCGCGCTTGCAGAAGGTCGTCGAAGGCGACCAGGGTGGCATCAGCGAAGCCGTCGGTTGGAAGGGCGGCGGCGGCTTTCGCTTCGTTGCCCTCGGCGCGCCGCTGTTCGATGCCGAAGGCGACATCCATGCCGACGTGCGTTTCGCCGACCTCGCCGCGTTCATCTGGATGCGCGAAACCGGCTCGACGCTCGAAGCCCGTGCCGGCGCCGCAACGCCACTCATCGGCGTTCACGAAGATACCGCCCTCTACCTCCTCTTCAACGGCGTACTCGGCGACCGCCGGCCGGCCTCGGGCAACGTGCTGACCGGCGCGGTGCTCGATGCCTTGCGCGCCTTCTGCTGGCACGACGGACCCAAGATCATTTACGGCGAGGCTTGCCGTCTCGGCCCGGCCCGGCTCGATGCCGAGGGCATTGTCTTTCGCCAGTTGCCGTACGCTGTGCCGCGTTAAGCTTGGCCTTTCGTCTTCCTTGCCGCAGGAGCCTGCCGTGCCGACCACCCTAGACGATCTCGTGGCGCAAGCCGAACGCCTGTCGCCCGGAGACCGGTACTTGCTGGTCGAGCGACTTCAATCGACGCTCGATGCCGTCGATCCGGGCGTCGAAGAAACATGGAAGGTGGAAGTCGAGCGCCGGCTGGCCGCCATCGACAGAGGCGAGGAAGAGTCGTTTCCTTGGGAGCAAGTCAAGAAGGATCTCGGACTGCGCTGATGCGCATCAAGTTCGGCGCGTCGGCACGCCGCGAAGTGCGTCGAGCCCAAGTCTTCTACGGCACCGTCTCGTCCGCTCTCGGTGTTGATTTCGCGGCCGCGGTGCAACATGGTGTCGAACGGATCGCCGACAGCCCGGCGATGTGGCCGCCATTCTCGGAGGGCACCCGACGCTATTTGCTCGATCGCTTTCCGTACGCGCTCGTATACCGGGTCGAACCTGGCGTAGTCCGCATCGTTGCCGTCATGCACCAGGCGCGCCGACCCGGATATTGGCAAGGGCGCTGAAACGAAATGCCCGCCTTCGCCCTCAAGCGCTACCAGCAGCAGGCGCTCGACACGCTCGACGAGTTTCTGCGCGCTGCCGCTCTGACCGGCCCCAAGGCCGCCTTCGAGTCGCAGACCGGCTATGGTTACAACGCCGGACCGTTCGGCGAAGTGCCTTGCGTTTGCCTGCGCATTCCGACCGGCGGCGGCAAGACGCTGCTGGCGGCGCACGCCATCGGCCGCGTTGCCGCCGTCTGGCCGCCGCTCGGCGGGCCCAAACCCTTGGCGATCTGGCTGGTGCCGAGCGACGCCATTCGCGCCCAGACCCTGGCCGCGTTGACACGACCCGATCAC
Organism: Burkholderiales bacterium; assembly: GCA_038231215.1. GTDB lineage: Bacteria > Pseudomonadota > Gammaproteobacteria > Burkholderiales > Burkholderiaceae_C > Schlegelella_A. The sequence continues at coordinate 33,590 of JBBRLS010000023.1, forward strand.
CCGTTTCGCACAGCGCTGGCCGCCGGCGTGGGCGACACCGTGCGCGTGTGCGAGCTCGACGAGGTGGCCACGCTTTCGCCGCACGACTTCGATGCCCATGCCGTCGTGGTCGTGGCAACGATCCAGAGCTTTCGCGTCGACAACGTCGGCGGGCGCAACGTCTATGCATTTTCGGAAGCTTTCGAGCCGCACTTTCGCGGCGTGAGCGCCGCTGTGCTCGCGCAATTGCAGGGCGTGCCCGATGCGCTCGTGACGGCCGCCGATACGGCGGCCGATGAAGCCGGCCGCGAGCTGCTGGCGCGCTTCGTCGGCCAGCCGCGCTGGTCGCTCGCCAACTGGCTCGCGCTGCGTCGGCCCTACCTGATCGTCGACGAGGCGCACAACACGCAGACAGATCGGAGCTTCGAGGCCTTGCAGCGCCTGGCGCCTTCGCTCGTGCTCGAGTTGACCGCCACGCCCGTGGCGAAGAAGACGAACGTGCTTTATCACGTCTCGGCGCAGGAGCTGCAGGCCGAGCACATGATCAAGCTGCCGATCGTTCTCGCGGAGCACACGGCGGGCTGGAAGGCCGCTGTCCTCGACGCAGTGCAGATGCAGCGTGTCCTCGAAGGCGAGGCGCAGCAGGAGGAAGTCGCGACCGGCGCATACATCCGTCCGATCGTGCTGCTGCAAGCGCAAAACGCCAACGAGCCGGTCCATGTCGAAGCGCTGCGTCGCCACCTGATCGACGAATTGCATGTGCCCGAAGAGCAGGTCAAGGTGGCGACCGGCAGCCAGCGCGAACTCGACGGTCTCGACCTCGCCTCGCGAGACTGCCCAGTGCGCTTCATCGTCACCGTGCAGGCGCTGCGCGAAGGCTGGGACTGCCCGTTCGCCTACGTCCTGTGCTCGGTGCAGGCGATTCGCTCCGCGACCTCGATCGAGCAATTGCTCGGCCGCGTCATGCGCATGCCCTACGCCACGCGACGCCATCGGCCGGCCCTGAACAAGGCCTATGCCTTCGTCACCGAGGCGCAGACGGGCATGGCGGCCAACGCGCTCGCCGATCGCCTGATCGACGGCATGGGCTTCGAGCCGCTGGACGTCGCCTCGATGATCGCGCCGCAGGTGCCGTTGCCGCTCGATGACGATGGCCCGTTGTTTCGCGAGCCGGTCCTGCCGGCGATCGTCGTCGACGTGCCTGCAGCCAGGCCGCTCGCACCGGCAGTGGTGACTGCGGTCGAGGCCGGCACGGCGATCGTCACGAGCGACGGCGAGCGGCAGCGCGTGCAAGTGCGCGGCGCCATCGGCGACGCGCTCGCCGAGGCCTTGATCGAGGCGCAACGCGGCAAGCAGCGGGAGACGGTCAAAACCTCGATCGACCGGCACAACGCGCTCGTGGCGGCGGCCGAGGCGCCGGCGCATCGCGGCGCCACCTTCGCGCCGGTGCCGCGGCTGGCCCGGCGCGTTGGCACGGGCGAGCAGGCCGAGTTGCGCCTGGTCGAACGCGAAGACGTGCTCGATCATGTGGGGCTCGATCTGCTGGCCGAGCCGGTGACGCTGCAGGGGTTCGTGATGGTCGAGCAGTCCGGCATCTGGGAGCTCGACCTGGACGGACAACGCCTCGCCGTGCGACGCGGCAACATCGACCAACTCGCGCTCGACGGGGTCTCGGCAAGCTTCGGTGAAGATGACCTGGCGCGCTGGGTGGCTGACGAACTTCAGCGGCCTTCGCGCAACGCAGCGGTCGACATCACGCCATCGCATCTGCGCGCCTTCGTGCTGGCGACTCTGCGGCATCTGATCCACGCGCAGCGCGTGCCGCTGGAGCAGCTCGCCCGCCATCAACAACGCCTGGTCGACAAGCTCGCGGAGCGCATCGCCGAGCTGCGCGATCGAAGGTGCACGGCGGCGTTCGGGCAGCTCGTGCTGGGCGGCGAGTGGCCGATCGTCGTCGACGCCGGGCAGGCGTTTCGCTTCGAGCCCGATGTCTATCCGGTGCCCGCGAATCGCCGCTACGACGGACGCATCCGCTTTCGCAAGCACTACTACCCAGTGCCCGCGGCGCTCAAGGACCGCGGCGAGGAGTTCTATTGCGCCTTGGCCATCGACAACCACGCGAAAGTCAGGCACTGGGTTCGCAATCTCGACCGCGACCCTGGTTTCTGGCTGCCGACGTCGCGCAATCGCTACTTCCCCGACTTCGTGTGCGAGTTGCTCGACGGCCGCATCTTCGTTGCCGAGTACAAGGGTCCTCTCGGGGCTCAGGCGCGGGAGATCGAAAAGGACGAGGTAGGAAAGGCGTGGGCGCGTGCGAGTGAAGGCCGCTGCGTCTTCGCTACTCTGGTGAAGGAGCGCAACGGGATGGACGTGGCTCGGCAGATCGACGTTGCGCTGCAGCCGGCGTTTCCGCTCGCATAGACTCGATCAGCGCAACGGACGAAGGCCCCGGATGGCGGCGAGCGAACCCGATCTCGTAGAGCAGGCAGGCAATACCGGCGAGGCGCCCGCGCCGCCAAGTCGCAGCACTGCCGACGAAGCGGAGAGCGGCCACTCGACCGGCATCCTGCCCTGCCAGGACCTGAAGGCGCTGGCCTTGCGCAAGGACATCGCCGGCCTCGAGCCGATCGCCGACGACCAGTTCCAGCCGGCCAGCCTAGACCTCCGCCTCGGCCCGAAGGCGTATCGCGTGCGCGCCAGCTTCCTGCCCGGCACGGGCACGGTGCGGCAGAAGCTCGACGAGTTCGCGATGCACGAGATGGACATCTCGAACGGCGCCGTGCTCGAGCGCGGCTGCGTCTACATCATTCCCCTGCTCGAGACACTCAACCTGCGCCACCGCACGTCGGCCATGGGCAATCCGAAGAGCTCGACCGGCCGGCTCGACATCTTCACCCGGCTCATCACCGACTACGGCACCGCCTTCGACCAGGTGCCCGAGCAGTATTCGGGGCAGCTCTTCGCCGAGGTGTCGCCGCGCACCTTCAGCGTGCTGGTGCGCAAGGGCTCGCGGCTCAGCCAGTTGCGCATCCGGCGCGGCAAGCCGCCGACCAGCGACAACCTCATGCGCCGCCTGCAGCAGGAGCACCAGCTTGTCGAGGTCGTCGACGGCGCACCGGGTGCGCTGACGCACGAGATCGTCAGCGGCGTTCCGGTCTCGGTCGATCTCGAAGGGCGCCAGTCGGGCGGCGTCATCGGCTACCGAGCCAAGAACCATTCGGGCCTGATCGACATCGATCGCATCGCCCACTACGAGGTGCATGACTTCTGGGAGCCCGTGCTCGCGCCGAAGCGCGGCCTGATCCTCGACCCGGCCGAGTTCTACATCCTCGCCTCGCGCGAGGCGGTGCGCATCCCGCCCCACTACGCTGCGGAGATGATCGCCTACGACACCCTGGTCGGTGAGTTCCGCGTTCACTACGCCGGCTTCTTCGATCCCGGCTTCGGCCATTCGGATGCCGGCGGCGAAGGCTCGCGCGCCGTCCTCGAAGTGCGCTCGTACGAGGTGCCCTTCGTCATCGAGCACGGCCAGCTCGTCGGCCGCCTCGCCTACGAGCGGCTGACGTCGCCGCCGACCATGCTCTACGGGCAGCGTGCCAACTCGTCGTACCAGGGCCAGGGCATCAAGCTGAGCAAGCACTTCAAGCCCGTGCCGGCCGGCGCGCCGCGCTGATCACCGATATACACTTGGTAGCTACCAAAGGAAACTACCCGTGTCCGAAGCTTCCCAACCCCGCGCCAAGCTCTTCCTGCACGGGCGAAGCCAGGCGGTTCGCCTGCCGAAGGAGTTTCGCTTCGGCGGCACCGAGGTCTATGTTCGTCGGCAGGGCGACGACGTGGTTCTGAGCTCCCGCCCGCGCGCTTCGATGCAGAGCCTGCTCGAGTCGCTCGGTGAGTTCGAGCCCGGATTCCGGATCGATCGTGAGCAAGCTGTCGGCCACGACGAGCGTGCCCCGATCGCACCGAAGCGCGGCGCCGCCTGACCGCCGTGCGGTATCTGCTCGACACCGACACCTGCATCTACGTCATCAACGTCAGGCCGCCGTCGGTCCTCGACCGGTTTCTTGCCCACGAGAAAGACGGCATCGGCGTGTCGGCGGTGACCGTGGGCGAGTTGTATTTCGGCGTGCGCAAGAGCGGCTCGCGGCGCAATCTGCTGGCGCTCGAGAAGTTTCTCTCGCCGCTCGTGGTTGCCGACTACGGCAGGGATGCCGCAACCGCTTACGGCGAGTTGCGTGCTGCCTTGGCAAAGAAGGGCACGCCCATCGGGCCGCTGGATACGCAGATCGCCGCACACGCTCTCGCGCTCGGCGTCATTCTGGTCAGCAACAACTTGCGCGAATTCAAGAGGGTGCCGAAGCTTCGTCTGGAGAACTGGGCCTGACTCCCCGGGCCCCTCAGAACGATCGCGGCAAGCCGAGCACATGCTCGGCGACGTAGCTGAGGATCAGGTTGGTCGAGATCGGCGCGACCTGGTAGAGCCGCGTCTCGCGGAACTTGCGCTCGACGTCGTATTCGTCGGCAAAGCCGAAGCCGCCGTGGAACTGGATGCAGGCGTTGGCCGCTTCCCAGCTCGCTTTGGCCGCAAGGTATTTGGCCATGTTGGCCTCGGCGCCGCAGGGCTGCTCCGCGTCGAACAGCTCGCAGGCGCGAAAGCGCATCAGGTTGGCGGCCGTGACCTCGATCCAGGCCTCGGCGATCGGAAACTGCACGCCCTGGTTCTGGCCGATCGGCCGGCCGAAGACGATGCGCTCGCCCGCGTACTTCGTCACCCGGTCGATGAACCAGAAGCCGTCGCCGATGCACTCGGCGGCGATCAGCGTGCGCTCGGCGTTCAGCCCGTCGAGGATGTACCTGAAGCCGCGGCCTTCCTCGCCGATCAGGTTCTCGACCGGGATCTCCAGGTCCTCGAAGAACAGCTCGTTGGTCTCGTGGTTGACCATGTTGGCGATCGGCCGCACCGTCATGCCGCTCTTCTCGGCCTGGCGCAGGTCGACCATGAAGATCGACATGCCGTCGGTCTTTTTCTTCACGTCGGCGAGCGCGGTCGTGCGCGCGAGCAGGATCATCCAGTCGCTGTGCTGCACGCGCGAGATCCAGACCTTCTGGCCGTTGATCACGTAGCGGTCGCCACGGCGGACGGCGGTGGTGCGGATCTGCGTCGTGTCGGTGCCGCTGGTCGGCTCGGTGACGCCCATCGATTGCAGTCGCCACTCGCCGCTGGCGATCTTCGGCAGGTAGAAGTCCTTCTGCGCGGCGCTGCCGTGGCGCAGCAGCGTGCCCATGTTGTACATCTGGCCGTGGCAGGCGCCGGCATTGCCTCCCGAGCGATTGATCTCTTCCATGATGACGCTGGCCTCGGCCAGGCCGAGCCCCGAGCCGCCGTATTCCTGCGGGATCAGCGCGGCGAGCCAGCCGGCGCGGGTCAGCGCTTCGACGAATTCCTCGGGGTAGCCGCGGCGCGCGTCGACCTCGCGGTGGTACGCGTCGGGAAAGGCCGTACACAGGGCGCGCACCGCATCGCGAATCTCGGCGTACCGGTCAGGGGCGGTGTTCGGCATCGGGTCCGGCTTTTCGTCGCACTGTGGATAACCATCATTCTCGCGCCGGAGCGACTCCGCAGAATCGAGGCCTCCAGCCATTCGAGCATTGCAGGAACGCCATGACCGCCTCAACGACCCGCCGCACGGCGCTCGCCGCCACCGCGCTCGCCATCGCCGCGCCCCGCGCCTTCGCGCAGGCGCCGATCGTCATCAAGTTCAGCCACGTCGTCGCCGCCGACACGCCGAAAGGCAACGGCTCCGAGTTCTTCGCCAAGCGTGCCGGCGAGCTGACCAAGGGCCGCGTCAAGGTCGAGGTCTATCCGAACAGCCAGCTCTACAAGGACAAGGAGGAGATGGAGGCGCTGCAGCTCGGCTCGGTGCAGATGCTCGCGCCCTCGCTTTCCAAGTTCGCGCCGCTCGGCGTGAAGGAGTTCGAGGTCTTCGACTTTCCCTACATCTTCGATGGCTACGGCGACCTGCACAAGATCACCGAGGGCGCCGTCGGCAAGGGCCTGATGGCCAAGCTCGACGCCAAGGGCATCAGTGGCCTCGCCTTCTGGGACAACGGCTTCAAGTCCTTCTCGTCGAACCGCAAGATGGTCGTGCCCGAGGACATGAAGGGCCTGAAGATGCGCATCCAGAGCTCGAAGGTGCTCGAGGCGCAGATGCGCGCGCTCGGCGCGATCCCGCAGGTGATGGCCTTTTCCGAGGTCTACCAGGGCCTGCAGACCGGCGTCGTCGACGGCACTGAAAACCCGCACTCGAACCTCTATTCGCAGAAGATGAACGAGGTGCAGAAGTACGTCACCCTCACCGACCACGGCTTCATCGGCTACGCCGTGGTCGTGAACAAGAAGTTCTGGGACGGGCTGCCCGCCGACATCCGCGGCCAGCTCACCCAGGCCATGGACGATGCGACCAGGTTCACCAACGAACAGGCGAAGAAGGACAACGACGAAGCGCTCGTCAAGGTCAAGGCCACCGGCAAGACTGAGGTGCTCGCGCTCAGCAAGGAGCAGAAGGCGCTGTGGAAGAAGGCGCTCGCCAAGGTGCACAAGGAGATGGAGCCGCGCGTCGGCTCCGAGATCCTGCAGGCGGTCTACAAGGAAACCGGCTTCGATCCCTCGAAGCTCTGAACCGTGCGGGCGATGAAGGTCCTCGACCATCTCGAGGAGTGGTTCATCGCGACGCTGATGGGCGTGGCAACCATCATCGTCTTCCTGGCGGTGCTGCACCGCTACATGTCGGGCGTGTCGATTCCGCACCTGCAGGACTGGCTGCTCTCGCTCAACTTCTCTTGGGCGCAGGAAGCGACGATCTATCTCTTCGTCTGGATGGCTAAGTTCGGCGCCGCCTACGGCGTGCGCACCGGCATCCACGTCGGCGTCGACGTCTTCATCAACCGCATGAAGGACAAGAACCGCGCCCGCTTCGTCATGTTCGGCTTGCTTGCCGGCGCGCTCTTCACGGGCACGGTGTCGATGCTCGGTGCCAATTTCGTCTGGCACAACGGCGCCCAGTACGCAATTCCGCATGCGCTCGGCATGAACGTCGAGGGCATGAGCGCCGGCCCGACGACGCCCGATCTCGAGTGGCCGACCTGGGTGATCTATCTGGCGATCCCGCTCGGCTCGGCGCTCATGTGCTTTCGCTTCGCGCAGGTCGCGTGGGGCTTCTCGCGCACCGGCGAGCTGCCCAAGCATGACCATTCCTTCGTCGAAGGCCTCGACGAAGTGACGCCGCACGACGCGGATCCGAAGGCAAGGACATGAACGGCGCCATCCTGTTCGGCTTGCTCGTGCTGCTCATGCTGACGGGCATGCCGATCTCGATCGCGCTCGGCCTGACGGTGCTGACCTTCATCTTCGGCTTCACCAACGTGCCGGTGCAGTCGGTGGCACTCAAGCTCTTCACCGGTCTAGAGAACTTCGAGATCATGGCGATCCCGTTCTTCATCCTCGCCGGCAACTTCCTCACGCACGGCGGCGTGGCGAAGCGGATGATCACCTTCGCGACCTCGCTGGTCGGCCACTTTCACGGCGGCCTCGGCCTCGCCGCGGTGCTGGCCTGCGCGATCTTCGCGGCGCTCTCGGGCTCGTCGCCGGCAACCGTCATCGCGATCGGCTCGATCCTGCTGCCAGCGATGGTCAAGGCCGGCTTTCCGCCGCGATTCGGCGCCGGCGTCATCACTACTTCAGGCGCGCTCGGCATCCTGATTCCGCCCTCGATCGTGATGGTTATGTATGCGGTCTCGACCAACACCTCGGTCGGCCAACTCTTCATCGCGGGCGTCGTGCCCGGCATCGTGCTGGCGACGATGCTCGGCATCACGACCTGGTGGCGCGCGCGCAAGAACAACTACCCGCGCCAGCCCAGGGCGACCTGGGGCGAGCGCTGGCGCGCCTTTCGCAAGTCGTTCTGGGGCCTGCTGCTGATCCTCGTCGTCATGGGCGGCATCTACACCGGCCTCTTCACGCCGACCGAGGCCGCGGCGATGGCGGCGGTCTACTCGTTCTTCATCGCCGTCTTCGTCTACAAGGACCTGACGATCAAGGACGTGCCGCGCGTGCTGCTGCAGTCGGCCAACATGAGCGCGATGCTGCTCTACATCATCACCAACGCGGTCCTGTTCTCGTTCGTGCTTTCCAATGAGCGCATCCCGCAGCAGCTCGCCGACTGGATGATCGGCATGGGCCTCGGGCCGGTCGGTTTCCTGCTGCTCGTCAACGTGCTGCTGCTGGTCGCCGGCAACGTGATGGAGCCTTCGTCCATCGTGCTGATCATGGCGCCCATCCTCTTTCCGGTGGCGATGAAGCTGGGCATCGACCCCGTGCACTTCGGCATCCTGATCGTCGTCAACATGGAAGTCGGCATGTGCCACCCGCCGGTCGGGCTCAACCTCTACGTCGCTTCGGGCATCACGAAGATGGGCATCACCGAGCTCACCATCGCGGTCTGGCCGTGGCTTTTGACGATGCTCGTCTTCCTCGGCATCGTCACCTACTGGCCGGCAATGACGCTCTGGCTGCCGCACCTCATGCGCTGAGCGGCTTCGGCCGCGCGATCGGCCGCACGGTCTCGTAGGCGCGCGCGGCGCGCAACACGAGCGCATCGCCGAACATCGGACCGACGATCTGCAGGCCGATCGGCAGGCCGTCTCGCGTCAGGCCGCAGGGGATGGTGCAGGCCGGCTGCTGGGTCAGGTTGAACGGATAGCTGAAGGGTGTCCATGCGAGCATCGCTTCGGCATTCATCGACGTGTGGCCGGCCGGCCTCGCGTCGAACGCCGGCACCGCCACCGACGGCGTGACGAGCAGATCGAAGCGCGTCATGAACTGGCGCATGTGCGAGCCCAGCTCGCTGCGCCGCATGTTGAGGCGCTGGAGGTCGAGCGTGCCGAGACGCGAGCCGAGCTCCGCCTGCGCCTTGAAATCGGGATCGGTGACGCTCTGCTGGGCGGCGGTGAGTCCGCTCCAGAGTCCCCACATGCCCGAGAACCACAGGCCGGTCGTGATCTCGAGCGGATCGGCGAAGCCGGGGTCGACCGCTTCGACGTGGGCGCCGAGCGATTCCAGATTGCGCACCGCCTGCGCCACCCCGGCGGCGACCTCTGGATCGACGATCTTCGCGTAGCCGAGCGCCGGCGAGAAGGCGATGCGCAGGCCGCGCACGCCGTCGTCGAGCCCTTGCAGGTAGTCGCTGTCGTCAGTCGGCAGCGAGGTCCAGTCGCGCGCGTCGGGGCGCTTCAGCACGTTCATCATCAGCGCCGCGTCGGCCACGCTCATGGTGTGCGGGCCGAGGTGGGCGACCGTTCCCATCGGCGAGAGCGGGTAGGCCGGCACACGGCCGAAGCTCGGCTTCAATCCGAAGTTGCCGCAGAAGGCGGCCGGGATGCGCACGCTGCCGGCGCCGTCGGTGCCGACCGAGATCGGCCCCATGCCCGAGGCCACCGCCGCCGCCGTTCCGCCCGACGAGCCGCCCGTGGTCCTGGCCGGGTTCCACGGATTGCGTGTGATGCCGGTGAGCGGCGAGTTGGTCTCACCCTTGCAGCCGAACTCGGGCGTCGTCGTCTTGCCGAGGATCACGGCGCCGGCTTCGCGCAGGCGTGCCGAGGCCGGCGCATCGACGTCCCAGCGCTGCTCCGGATCGACAGTGCGCGAGCCGCGCAAGGTCGGCCAGCCCCTGGCGAGGATCAAGTCCTTGATCGACACCGGCACGCCGTCGAGCGCGCCCATGGGTTCGCCGCGCGACCAGCGTGTCTCGCTCTCGCGCGCCGAGCGCAGCGCTTCGTCTTCAGCGAGAAAGCAGAACGCGTTGAGGATGGGCTGCAGCCTGGCGATGCGCGCCAGCACCGCCCCGGTCGCCTCGACGGGCGAGGCCTGGCGGCTTCGATAGAGCCGCAGCAGCTCGGTAGCGGTGCAGTCGGCAAGGTCGGTGGCGGTCGTCATCGGGCGGTCTTACTGGGGGCCGGCGCTGCAGGCTCGGTGAGCGATGCCTTCAAGAAAGCCGTTTTGGGCTTGGGTTACCTGGAAGAGGCCAACCGAACGCCGTTACGTACACCCGATCTTCCACTTCCCCAGAGTGCGAGGCCTGCATCAGCCGTCGACTCTTGGCCGCAGCATCGGCGAAATTCTCGCCTTCGGCAACGAACTCAGGCCGGTAAGGGTGCTCGCTGCCCTCGGGGAAGTTGTAAAAGAGGCTCACGTAGAACATCGGCACGGACTGCTCCTCAAGGCCGTTCGCGCTCACCGCGTATTGGTTGTACAGGAAGTCATCGTGCCGAACGTCTGACAGTCGGTGGTCGATGAGGTCGGCGCCGGGCGGGGTTGCGGTCGCGGTGAAGCTGGTGGCATCGGTGTAGCCAACAGCGCCGCAAGAGCGGCCTGCCGCTTGGCGGCATCCGTTTCGCGCCGAGCGATCTCGCGCGCCTCGTCATTTCGACGGCGACCGTCAAGTCTGACCGCCTCTATTCGGACGTTGAACTCGCCGAAGGAAATCGCGCCGCGATAGAGGGCTGCAAGGTTCGCGTCGATCACGGCCTTGGCCTGCTCGCCGATCCCGCGGTAAGGGTAGGGCACTACCTGTGCTCGCCACGCCGCCCCCTCATCGAAGCATCGTTCACGAACGCCCGCGTACATGCGTAGCGCCGCGCGGTCGGCCGCGTCTGGAACGGACTCATTCGACTGCATGTCGAGCGTCGGGTGCTCAAGGCCGAGAACGAGCTTTCGTCGAAGGTCGGCAAGCGCAGGATCTGCAAGCGCCGCCTCATAGCAGGCCAGAGTGGGGTCGGACAACACCTGCGATGCTCCCCGCGCTGGGCACGACTGCGCGCAAACCTGCAACGCGTTCGAACAAGCGCTCTGCGTGTAGATGGGCGTCAGGGAGAACCTGCTGCTACATTCGGAATAGTTCGCGGCGCACCTCTGCCCGCATGTTGTCTCGACATTGCTCAGATCGACGTTAGGGGCGTTGGCGCAGCCAGACACTGCGGCAACAAGGAGCAAGGCGATCCAGCGTTTCATAGGTTTCCTCCGTTAGCCCGAACGAGCGGTTTCTGTATGAGGGCCGCGCTCATGCTGATGGAGAACGTCGGGTTCCGGAAGGCCTCGCCGGCAGAGTTTGCGATATATCCGTGCCGGCGCACCATCCCGGTATACGCCAACCCGATCAGCTCACGCGGCAGCGCCCCGACGCACGCCGATCATGCTCGCATCAGCCCGGCTTGCGGTGTCGCCAACACGCGGGCCGCCGTGGACGTTGCAAGCTGTAGTCATCGCGACGCAGCGACGCGCAGACCATCGGCGATCAAGCGCTCTGGCGCCTCAGTGAATCTTGCGCCCCTTTTTCTTGAAGGACTTCGGCCGGTAGACGTTGCCGTCCCATTCGCCCTTGTCGGTGCGCGTGCCTTCGCGGGCGCGGCGGATCGCCGCCTCGGCGAGGCGACGGGCGCGCCGACGCGACGAGTTCCACGTGAAGATCGATTCGACTCGCTCGCCCGTGCGCCGGCTCCAGCGCGCAACGGCGTTGTCGAAGCGTTGCCGTCGGCGCGCGCCGAGGCCGAGCCTGAGCAGCATCACCAGACAGCCGGCGACGACGATGGCGGCGAGGATTTTTTCGAGCACTGGGGGCACCTTGCGCGATTGCGCGAACGGCACGGCCGATGTTAGCGCGCGAGCGCAGCCCCTGTGATGCAAGCAGGGTCAGCCCGCTGGCATCGTGCGCGTTCGTTGGGCACAGTGCCGCCGGTGAACGCCCCGCCGCTCGCCGACTCTCGCCAGGCCTGGACCCGCCTCGGCATCGCCCTGGCGCTGATGACGATCGGCAGCGGCGCGATGTACGTCGTCGCCGTCGTCTTGCCCTCCGTGCAGAAGGAGTTCGGCGTGGCGCGCGCAGACGCCTCGCTGCCCTACACGCTGCTCATGATCGGCTTCGGCGTCGGTGGCATCTTCATGGGCCGCCTGGCCGACAAGCGCGGCGTCATGCTGCCGATCCTGATCGGTGCCGCCGGCCTCGGCGCCGGCTTCATCGCCGCCGGCATGAGCAGCGGCATCGTCGGCTTTGCCCTCGTGCACGGCGTGCTGCTGGGCCTGATCGGCAGTTCGGCCACCTTCGCGCCGCTCGTCGCCGACACGTCGCTGTGGTTCGTCAAACGGCGCGGCATCGCCGTGGCGATCTGCGCCAGCGGCAACTACGTGGCCGGCGCGATCTGGCCGCCGATCGTGCAGCACTTCGTCGAGACGGTCGGCTGGCGCCAGACCTACATCGGCATGGGCCTCTTCTGCGCCCTGACGATGCCGGCGCTGGCGCTCTTCATGCGCGGCCGGCCGCCGGCGCTGGTCGAGGTCGCAGTGAGCGGCGCGCACCCGACCGTGCGCCCCTTCGGCCTGTCGATGAACGCGGCGCAGGTGCTGCTCTGCATCGCCGGCGTCTCGTGCTGCGTGGCGATGTCGATGCCGCAAGTGCACATCGTCGCCTACTGCGGCGACCTGGGCTACGGCGCGGCGCGCGGCGCGCAGATGCTCTCGCTCATGCTCGGCGCCGGCATCGTCAGCCGGCTCGTCTCGGGCGCCATCTGCGACCGCATCGGCGGCCTGCGCACGTTGCTGCTCGGCTCGGTGCTGCAGGGCACGGCGCTCCTCCTCTTCCTGCCCTTCGATTCGCTCGTGTCGCTGTACGCGATCTCGGCGCTGTTCGGCCTCTTTCAGGGCGGCATCGTGCCCTCGTACGCGATCATCGTCCGCGAATACTTTCCGCCCGCCGAGGCCGGCGCACGCGTCGGCACTGTGCTCATGTTCACGCTGTTCGGCATGGCGCTCGGCGGCTGGATGTCGGGCAAGGTGTTCGACCTGACAGGCTCGTACCATGCGGCCTTCATCAACGGCCTCCTCTGGAACGCCTTGAACATCTCGATCGCCCTGTTCCTGCTCGCGCGCACGCGCGGCTGGATCGGCCGGCGCGTGGTGCCCGCGTAAGCCGCAAGCGCCTGTGACCACGCGCAGCGAAGCCGTCACCTTTTCCGGTTCCGCCGGTGACCGGCTGGCGGCGCGCCTCGACCTGCCCGCCGAAGTGCCCGCCGCCTACGCCGTGCTCGCGCACTGCTTCACCTGCTCGAAGGACACCCGGTCCGCAACCTACATCGCCAGGGCGCTGGTCGAGCGCGGCATCGCCGTGCTGCGCTTCGACTTCACGGGCCTCGGCAACAGCGACGGCGACTTCTCGAACTCCAACTTCTCGTCGAACGTCGCCGACCTCGTCGCCGCCGCCGACTGGCTGCGCCGCGAACGCAGCGCGCCGCAACTGCTGATCGGGCACAGCCTGGGCGGCGCTGCAGTCATCGCCGCGGCGCCGCGGATCGCCGAGAGCCTTGCCGTCGCCACCGTCAACGCGCCGGCCGACCCGGCGCACGTGGTGCATCAGTTCCAGGAGCACGTCGCCGAGATCGAGGCGCGCGGCGAGCTGCAGGTGCAGCTCGGCGGGCGGCCGTTTCGCATCCGCAAGCAGTTTCTCGACGACGTCGCGATGGCGCGGCTCGAGCCGATCCTGGCCCACCTGGGCAAGGCGCTGATCGTATTTCACGCGCCGCGCGACGCGACGGTTTCCATCGACAACGCCTCGCGCATCTTTCTCGCGGCGCGCCACCCGAAGAGCTTCGTCTCGCTCGACGACGCCGACCATCTGCTGACGCGCAAGGCCGACGCCGAATACGTCGGCGCCGTACTCGCCGCCTGGGCGACTCGCTACCTGCGCGGCGACGCCGCGCCGGCGTAGCGCGACGCGGCGGTCCGATCCCGCGCATGACGATCCTCGTCGGCACCGCGTCGTGGACGGACAAGACGCTGATCGCCTGCGGCCGCTTCTACCCGCCCGGCGCAAAGAGCGCCGAAGCGCGCCTGCGCTTCTACGCCTCGCAGTTCCCCATCGTCGAGGTCGACTCGAGCTACTACGCCATGCCGGCGCCGGCCACGGCGCAGCTCTGGGCCGAGCGCACGCCCGAAGGCTTCGTCATGAACGTGAAGGCGTTTCGCCTCTTCACCGGCCACCAGACGCAGCCCATCGTGTTGCACAAGGACCTGCAGACCGCGTTCGGCGCGGCGCTGCCGTCGACGTTCTACTACCGCGACGTGCCGGCCGAGTTGATCGACGAGCTGTGGAAGCGCTTTCGCGAAGCGCTCCTGCCGCTGCAGTCGTCCGGCCGGCTCGGCCTCGTCCACTTCCAGTTTCCACCCTGGCTGATCGCCGGCGCAGCCGGGCGCGCCCACGTCGAGCACTGCGTGCTGCGCATGAGCGGCTTCGACCTCGGCGTCGAGTTTCGCCACCAGAGCTGGTTCGACGGCACCGAGCGACAACGCGCGACGCTCGCCTTCTTGCGCGAGCTGGGCGTGGCGCACACCGTCGTCGACGGGCCGCAGGGCTTTACGAACAGCGTGCCCGCGCTCTGGGAAGCGACGCACCCGCGCCATGCCTTGCTGCGCCTGCACGGCCGCAACACCGCGACCTGGAACGTCAAGGGGCAGACCTCGGCGTCGGACCGCTTCAACTACGACTATCCGGACGCCGAGCTCGCCGACCTCGTGCCCAGGCTCGAGCGGCTGTCGCTCACGGCCATGCAGACGCACGTGATCTTCAACAACAACATGGAAGACCAGGGCCAGCGCAACGCTCGCTCGCTCATGGACCTGCTGATCAAGGCGGGCCTGCGCTGAGCTGAACACGGCCTCTGAGGCGTTGACCTACGCGGCCGGTGCCCGTGGTCCGGCACCGGCGGCCAGAGCGCATTCGCACAATCGAGTCCTACATTGCCGTCGAGGCCGCGCGTGTCATCAGACTCTCTTTCCGAACCCCGGTCGTTGGCCACCTGGTGGGCGCTGGTCAGGGGCGCCGGCGAGGCCTGGATCGACGATTACGCGCCGAGCATGGGGGCGGCGCTCTCGTACTACACGGTGTTCTCGCTGGGTCCGCTGCTGCTGATCGTCATCTCGATCGCCGGCCTGGTGTTCGGCCAGGACGCGGCGCGCGGCGAGATCTTCGGCCAGTTGCGCGAGCTGATGGGCGCGGACACGGCGAAGGCCGTCGAAGGCGTGCTCGCCGGCCTCAACAAGCCGGCGCACGGCATCGCCGGAACGACGATCGGCGTCGTCCTTCTCCTGATCGGCGCGACCTCGGTGTTCGGCGAGTTGCAGGACGCGCTCGACCGCATATGGCGGGCGCCGGCGCGGGAGCGCAGCGCCGGCTGGTGGAGCCTGCTGCACACGCGCTTGCTGTCGTTCGGCATGATCTTCGGCATCGCCTTCCTGCTCATGGTCTCGCTGGTGCTCGGCGCGGTGATCTCGGCGCTGGGCAAATGGTGGGGCGGCGTCTTCGGCGACTGGGAGGCGCTCGCCCAGGCGGTCAATCTGGCGGTCGGCTTCATCCTCACCGCCGTCGTGTTCGCGATGATCTACAAGCTGATGCCGCGCGTGCGCGTGCACTGGCAAGACGTCGCACTCGGCGCCCTGGTCACCGCCGCGCTCTTCACGGTCGGCAAGTTCCTGATCGGCTTCTACATCGGCAAGAGCGGCATCGCCTCGGGCTACGGCGCGGCCGGCTCGCTGATCGTCGTCTTCGTCTGGGTCTACTACTCGGCGCAGATCTTCCTGGTGGGCGCCGAATTCACCTGGGTCTACGCGCGCACCTTCGGTTCGATGCGGGCGCTCGTTCCGAAGCCGGCCGACGAGTACGCGCCGGACCTGCCATCGCGCAGCGACGACGCAGTGGATCCACTGGCCGAGCCTGCGCGACTCGCTTCGTCGCCGTCGCCGTCGCCGTCGCCGCCGCCGCCGCCGATCGCACCGCCTCGACCGATGATGCCGCCGCCGCGTCCCGTCGTCGTGCGCCGCAAGATCGCCCGGCCCGGCGCCGCGGCCTTGCGCAAGGTGGGCTACGGCGTGGCCTTCGGCGTGGCGCTGCGCTATCTCGTGCCGCGCCTTCTGCGTCGCCGCTAGAACGCCGGAAGCGCCGCGTCGGCGTCAGGGACTCGGCGACAACCCCCAATGGCCGGACCCGGCCGGGGCACGCAGAATCGGCGCCATACCAAAGGAGACAAGCATGTCACTCACCCGACGCGAATGGCTCGGCGGAGCGGCCGCGACCGCGCTGGCACCTTGGGCCGGTGCCGCCCTGGCGCAGGAAGGCACGCTCAAGATCTCGCACCAGTTCCCCGGCGGCACGGCGACCGAGGGTGACTTTCGTGATCGGCTCTGCCGGCGCTTTGCCGCCGACATCGAGAAGCGCAGCAACGGCGCGCTGAAGGCCGCCGTCTATCCCGGCTCGTCGCTGATGAAGACGAACGCGCAGTTCTCGGCCATGCGCAAGGGCGCGCTCGACCTCAGTCTCTATCCCTTGCCTTACGCCGGCGGCGAAGTGGCCGAATGCAATATCGGCCTCATGCCGGCGCTCGTGCCGAGCTACGAAGTCGGCGCGATGTGGAAGACCTCGGAGGTCGGCCGCCTGCTCACCAAGACGCTCGACGAGAAAGGCATCGTGCTCGTGAGCTGGATCTGGCAGGCCGGCGGCGTGGCCAGCCGCGCCCGTCCGCTGGTGCAGCCCGAAGACGCCAAGGGCCTCAAGGTGCGCGGCGGCAGCCGCGAGATGGACATGGTGCTCAAGCAAGCCGGCGCTTCGGTGATCTCGCTGCCCTCGAACGAGATCTACGTGGCGATGCAGACCGGCGCGATGGACGCGGCGATGACCTCGTCGACCAGCTTCATTTCCTTCAAGCTCGAAGAGATCGCCAAGAACCTGACGAGCGGGCGCAACAAGGCCTACTGGTTCATGTTCGAGCCGCTCATGATGTCGAAGGAGGTGTTCGCCAAGCTGCCCAAGGCACACCAGGACATCGTCATGGCGGCAGGCGCCGAGCAGGAGAAGTTCGCCACCGAGGCGGCCAAGGCCGACGACAAGATCGCCGCCGATGTCTACGCCAAGGCCGGTGCGAAAGTGTTCGACCTCGACGACGCCACGGTGAAGAAGTGGCAAGCGATCGCCCGCGACACGGCGTGGAAAGACTACTCCGACCACAGCGAGACCAATGCCGCGCTGATGAAGGCCGCACTGAAGCTCGTGTGAGCGGCGCGGCCAGCCTGCCGCCGAAGTCGGCGGCCGAAACCTCTGCCTTCGTCGAGCCGGGCACGCCGCGCGTCCTCGTGCCGGTGGCGTGGGCCCTGGCGTGGGCCAACCGCGCCATGGTCGGCCTCGGCATGGTGGCCTTGCTTCTCGCCTCGGGGGTGCTCACGTCGAGCGTGCTGTCGCGCTACTTTCTCAAGTCCTCGACCGACTGGCAGGACGAGACGGCGGTGTTCCTGCTCGTCGGCGCGACCTTCCTGGCCAGCGCCTTCGTGCAGTCGATCCGCGGCCACGTCGGCATCGAGGCGGTCTCGACCTTCCTTCCGAAGGGCGTCGACGCGGCGCGCCGCATCGGCGTCGACGCGATGTGCCTGGCGTTCTGCGCGCTGTTCGCGTGGAAGTCGTGGACGCTAATGCGCGAGGCCTGGGTCGAAGGCATGACGACCAACTCGACCTGGGGCCCACCGCTCTGGATTCCCTATTTCCTGATGTCGCTCGGCATGACGCTGCTTGCGTTGCAGATCCTCGTGCAGATGATCGCCGGCATCAACCGCTGGCGCGGCCCGCCGGACCTGCGCTGAGGCGCCGACGACCATGTCGATGCTCGCGATCGGCAGCCTGTTCGCCATCGTCACGCTGGCGCTGATGCTCTCGGGCGCGCCGATCGCCTTCGCGCTGGGCGCGGTCGCAGTCATCTTCATGGCCTTCTTCATGCCGGGCGCGTCGCTCGACACGATCACGCAGAACGTCTACGAAGAGATGGCGAGCATCACGCTGCTCTCGATTCCGCTCTTCATCCTGAAAGGCGCGGCGATCGGCCGAACGCGCGCCGGCCAGGACCTCTATGCGGCCATGCACGCCTGGCTGCACCGCGTGCCCGGCGGCCTCGGCATCGCCAACGTGTTCGCTTGCGCGCTGTTCGCGGCGATGGCCGGGTCGAGCCCGGCCACTTGCTCGGCGATCGGTTCGGCCGGCATTCCGGAGATGCGAAAGCGCGGCTACTCGCCAGGCTTTGCCGCCGGCATCATCGCCGCGGGGGGCACGCTCGGCATCCTCCTGCCGCCGTCGATCACGATGATCCTCTACGCCGTCGCTTCGGAGCAGTCGCTGGGGCGGCTGTTCCTCGCCGGCATCGGCCCCGGCATGCTGCTCGTGGCGCTGTTCGCCGGCTACGCGGTGCTGCGCTATCGCACCGAGCATCGGCATGCGACGGCGGCCTTCGCGGGCGCTGGCACGGAGTCGGCGCTTCTCTCCGACGAGCGCTTCAGCATGCGGCAGAAGGTCGAGATGCTGCCGCGCGTCGTGCCCTTCGTCGTGCTGCTGATCGGTGTGATGGTCGCGCTCTACGGCGGCTTCGCCACGCCCTCCGAGACGGCGGGTCTGGGCGCGTTGCTCGCGTTGGTGCTCATCGCTGTCGTCTACGGCATATGGCGCGTCAAGGACCTGAAGCCCATCCTCGAAGCGACGATCAAGGAGTCGACGATGCTGATGTTCATCATCGGCATGAGCCTGCTCTTCTCCTACGTGATGAGCTACCTGCACATCAGCCAGTCGCTGGCGCAGTCGATCGTCGCGCTCTCGCTCTCCAAGTGGCTGCTGCTCGCGGCCATCCTCGCCCTCGTCGTCGTGCTCGGATTCTTCTTGCCGCCGGTCAGCATCATCCTCATGACCGCGCCCATCATCCTGCCGCCGCTCAAGGCCGCGGGCTTCGACCTGATCTGGTTCGGTGTCCTGATGACGATCGTCATGGAGGCCGGCCTCATTCATCCGCCGGTCGGGTTGAATCTCTTCGTGATCAAGAACATCGCGCCCGACATCTCGCTCGGCCAGATCATCCGCGGCGTGATTCCGTTCGTCGGGCTGATGTTCCTGGCCGTCGTGCTGATCTGCCTGATACCGAAGATCGCGACCGGCTTGCCGGATGCGGTGATGGGAGCGGTGGCGGCGAGGTAGCGCGACTCAGTCCGTCGTGCGACTGAAACCGGCCGCGCCCGCGCCCGCATCGCCGATCCGGCCGCGAAACGCACGGGCGATCAAGGCCGTCGCCTCGAGGCCGTCCCATTGCCTGGCGCCATAGACCTTGTCGACGACCCGACCGTCGGCGTCGACCGGCATCGTGAGGGGTGGCCGCAGGATCGAAGCAGGAGGTCTCGTCCTACAGATTCCCCCGCGTTCACGGGATGCCGGGCGATCGACTCTTTGGCTCAATGGAGGCGTGCTTCCTGCCAAGCTTTCGGGAGACTGCGCCTTGCACGCATCCTTTACGCGGGCCACGTCCGCGGCGATGTGCGCCGTGCTGGTGGCGTGTGCCGGCAGCCCGGCGCCGGCGCCGTCCACCTCGGTCCGGACGCGCCCGCCCCAGGGCTACGAGAAGACGATCACCAGCTACTTCGCGTTCAGGATCCGCGGCCCCCGCAAGAACGCGGAGATCATCGTCGACAAACCCGAGCCGGGCGACTGCCCGCTCGACGGCGACCTCTCGTCGCGCCGGGGCTGGGCGGTGCCGGTCGTCTACGCGACGCGCGCGGGCGGGGCCACCGGCACGGTGCAGATCCACACCAGGCAGTACTTCTTCTGGTTCCTCGGGGACACGATCGCCGGAATCACGCCGCGGCTGGAGCAGTGTCCCGGCCTCGCGGCGATGACCTTCGAAGACGCGCGCGAGGCCGAGGCGGTGGAGGCTCTGTCCGTCGCGGCCGCGACGGCCCTGTCGCCACGGCCAGGCTCGGGCGGCGAACGACTCGACGCCGCGGAGCCGTCCAGGGGAGGCCGGGCGCGCGATCGCGCGCGTGCGATCGCGGACCGGAGGCAGGCGACCGCGTACGCCGCGAAGAAGGCGGGCGCGCCTTCCGGAAAAGCGCGCACGGCGGCGAAGACCGCCAGCCGCTGCGTCGCAGGGCGGTGCACCCACGATCGCGCAACATCGGCCGATCTCGACGGGATGGCGTCACGTCTCCGGTGAGCCCTCAGCGCCCCTGCACGGGACCGCGCGACGTCAGACCAGGGCAAACCGTAGACTCGCGGAAATTGCGATGCCGAATGTCGCCATCACCACGCCGAATGGCAGCGCAGGTCCCGACAATGCCGCGTCCACGACGGCAACAGCAGAGGGAACCCATCGCATGGCAGATACGGTGCTCGTCTCGGGCGGCAGCGGCTACATCGCCGGCTTTCTTATCCGGCAACTGGTCGCCGAAGGATGGATGGTGCACACGACGGTGCGCAGTCTGGCCAAGGAAGACGCGGTGCGCAAGCTCCTCGCCGTCGACGACAGCCGCCTCGAGTTCTTTGCCGCAGACCTCAACGCCGACGCCGGCTGGGCCGAGGCGATGGCCGGCTGCGGCTACGTGGCGCACGTCGCCTCGCCCTTGCCGGCCGGCATTCCCAAGGATGCCAACGAGCTGATCGTGCCGGCGCGCGACGGCGCCCTTCGCGCGCTGCGCGCGGCCAAGGCGGCCGGCGTCAGGCGCTTCGTCATGACCTCTTCGGTCGCCGCCATTTCGTATGGGCGCGGACGTGGCATCCACCACTTCACCGAGGCCGACTGGACCGATCCGGGCAAGGCCGGCATCTCGCCGTACATCCAGTCGAAGACCATCGCCGAGCGCGCCGCGCGCGACTGGGTCGCGAAAGAGGGCGCGGGCCTCGAGTTCTGCACCATCAATCCGTCGGTGGTGTTCGGGCCGGTGTGGAGCCGCGACTATTCGGCCTCGGTCGTCATCGTCAAGAAGCTGCTCGACGGCAGCATGAGCGCGACGCCCGACATCGGCTTCGGCGTCGTCGACGTGCGCGACACCGCCGACCTGCACGTGCGCGCTCTCAAGGCGCCGGGTCTGGCCGGCGAGCGCTTCATCGCCTCGGGCCGCTTCATGAAGCTGCGCGAGATCGCCGACGTGCTGCGCAAGGAAATGGGCGCACAGGCGCACAAGGTGACGACGCGCAACGTTCCCGATTGGCTGGTGCGCGTGTTCGCCTTGGTCAATCCCCTGGCGCGTGCCGCCGTCCCCGAGCTCGGCTCGGTGCGCAACCAGGACGCGTCGCACGCCAAGGCCGTGCTCGGCTGGGCGACGCGGCCCGTCGAGCAGAGCATCGTCGACACCGCGCGCTGCCTCATCGAGCTGGGCATCGTCAAGGTCTGAGCCCGAGAACGCCAGCGTGCCAATGCCATGACGTCTTCATCTCGAGCGCTCGAACGCCCGCCGAAAGCGCTCGCCTTCGACGTCTTCGGCACCGTCGTCGACTGGCACGGCGGCATTGCGCGCGAAGCGGCGGTCCTGGCCGCACGCCATGGCATCGACGGCGACTGGCCGGCCTTCGCCAACGACTGGCGCGCGGGCTACATGCCGGCGATGGACAAGGTGCGGCGTGGCGAGTTGCCGTGGACGCACATCGACACGCTGCACCGCATGATCCTCGACGCCATCGCCGAGCGGCACGGTCTCGACGGCCTGGGCGATGCCGAGCGCGATCACCTGAACCGAGCCTGGCATCGCCTGCCGCCCTGGCCCGACACGCTGCCCGGCCTCGTGCGCCTGAAGCGCCGCTTCGTGATCACGACCTTGTCGAACGGCAATTTCTCGTTGCTCGTCGAGATGGCCAGACACGCCGGCCTGCCGTGGGATTGCATCGTCTCGGCCGAGCTGTTCGGCCACTACAAGCCGGACCCCGAGACCTATCTCGGCTGTGCCCGTCTGCTCGACATCGCGCCCGAAGCGCTGATGCTCGTGGCCTGCCATCCCGGCGACTTGCGCGCCGCGCGTGCTTGCGGCCTCGGCACGGCGTACGTGCGGCGTCCCTTCGAGCGTGGACCTTCGACAGTGCTGCCCGCGGTCGTCGACGGCGAGTTCGACGTCGTGGCGAACGACTTCGAGCAGCTCGCCGATCTGCTCGAAGCGACCTGATCGCGATGATGATGGGTCGAATTGCACACTAGGTCACGGCAAAGGAACACAGCGGATCGAGCGGCGTGAGCGACGGTGCGGCGCGTCCTAAGATGAGGCGAGCCCGATGCCGCCCCGACGACGAATCCGATGACGACCGCCCAAGCTTCCCTGACCAAGCGCCCCCGCCACAGCGGAAGGCGCCTCGCCCTGTTTGCCGTCTGCCTGCTCCTTCTTCTCTGGGCAGCGCTGTGGGCGGCCAGCCTGATGAGCGACAGCGGCCGCATCCCTTCCGAGCTGGCGGCGGCGCAACAGGAGAGCGGCGTGATGGTCTGTGCCGACGGCACCATCGTCCGTTCCAACGGCTCGCTGGTCGAGCGCATCTTCGGCGTCGGCACCTTCCGCTGCAACGCCTGGCGCATGCGTGCGAAGCAGGTCGATCCGGCGACCGGTCATACCGACTGGCCTTCGTCGCCGAAGCGCTGACGACCGACCCGTAGGCCGCGCGAGCGCTGCCTATACTCGTCGCGAGGCGGGAGGGGGCGGACCTTGGGCAAACGCTGGAACGGTTGGGGCCGCGATACCGAAGACCATCCGCTCGGCCAGCACGCGCTCGCCTTTCTCGTCGATCGAATCGGCGTGCCGGTCCCGTCGATCAGTGCGATGCGAGATGCGGCCTTGCAATCCGTCGGCCCGAGCCGCCTTCCCGCATCGACAGCGTTTGCCACCGATGGCGCGACGCGCCTCGATCATGCCTTCGGCCAGAGCACGCCGGACTGGATCGCGACGCGCAGCGGTCGCGTCGGTCGCTGCGCCGACGGCGTCGCGTTTCCGTCGACGCATGACGAGGCAGCGGCCGCGCTCGACGAAGCGCGTCGCCTCGGCGCCATCGTCATTCCCTACGGCGGCGGCACGAGCGTGGTGGGCCACCTCCGCGCGCCGGAGAGCGACCGGCCCGTCGTCAACATCTCGCTCGAAAAGCTCGCCGGCCTGCAGGCGCTCGACGCCACCGACCTGACGGCGCGCTTCGGCGCCGGCACGCCGGGCCCGGCGATCGAGGCGGCGCTCGCACCGCACGGCCTCACTCTCGGCCACTACCCGCAATCGTTCGAGCTCTCGACCGCGGGCGGCTGGGTCGTGACGCGCTCCTCGGGCCAGCAATCGCTGCGCTACGGCCGCATCGAGCAGCTCTTTCATGGCGGCAGGATCGTGACGCCAAGGGGCGCCTTGAACGTCGGCGGCTTGCCGGCTTCGAGCGCCGGTCCCGACCTGCGCGAGGCCGTGCTCGGCAGCGAAGGCCGGCTCGGCCTCGTCACCGAGGTGACGCTGCGCGTGCGTGCGCGCGCGCCGCACGAGAAGTTCCATGCCATCTTCTTCGCCGATTGGCAAAGCGGCTTCGAGGCGGTGCGCGAGCTTGCGCAAGCGGGCGTTCCACTGTCCATGCTGCGCTTCTCGAACGAGGTCGAGACCGAGACGCAGCTCGCGCTCGTCGAAGGTCACGCGCGCGTGCTCGACTGGCTTCGCAAGTACCTGCGCTGGCGCGGCGTGGGCGAGGGCAGGTGCATGCTGCTCGCGGGCGTGACGGGCAGCGAGCGCGAAGCGCGGCAGGCACGCTCCGCGCTCGGCGACATCGTCGGCCGGCATCGCGGCGTGGCGGTCGGCACGGCGATCGGCCGCGCCTGGGCGAAGGGCCGCTTTCGCGGGCCGTACCTTCGCAACAGCCTGTGGGACGCCGGCATCGCCGTCGAGACGATCGAGACCTGCGTGCCGTGGAGCGGCGCCGCGGCGATGCTCGCAGCGATCGAAGGCGCGGGCCGCGCGGCGCTGGCCGCCGGGAACGAGCGAGTGCACGCCTTCACGCATCTCTCGCACGTCTACCGCCAGGGCTGCAGCGTCTACACGACCTTCGTCTATCGCCTCGCCGCCGATCCCGACGCCAACCTCGTGCGCTGGCTGGCGATCAAGACGGCGGCGTCGCAAGCGGTCGTCGACGGCGGCGGCACGATCAGCCACCAGCACGGCGTCGGCATCGATCACCTGCCGTGGCTGGCCGCCGAGAAGGGCGAGCTCGGCATGGCCCTGATCCGCGCCGCCGCGCGCGAGCTCGACCCCGCCGGGATGATGAATCCGGGCAAGCTCTTCGCGTGAAGGTCGACGCTCACTACGACCTGCTCATCGTCGGCGGCGGCATCACCGGCGCGGCGGTGCTGCATGCGGCGAGCCAGCGCGGACTGAAGGCGCTGCTCGTCGACCGCGGCGACTATGCGAGCGGCACTTCGTCGTGGTCGTCGAAGCTGATCCACGGCGGCCTGCGCTACCTCAAGTCCGGTCAGTGGCGCATGACGCTCGAGTCGGTGCGCGAGCGCGAGCGATTGCTGATCGAGCGGCCGGGCCTCGTCGAGCCGCAGGCTTTTCTGATGCCGGTGTTCGAAGGCGACCGGCCCGGGCCGACCACGTTGCATGCTGGCTTCTGGATCGCCGATCGCATGGCCGGCCGCAGTACGTCGCGGCGCATCGGCGCGAGTGAAGCTACCGCCATCGAGCCGCTGCTCGGGCGCAAGAAGCTGCGTGCGGCGATCGCCTATCGCGACGGCGTCGTCGACGACGCGCGCCTCGTGCTGCGGCTGATCTTCGACGCGGTCGCGGCGGGTGCGCAGGCGCTCAATCACGTCGATGCGACGCTGGTCGAGGCCGGCGGCGGCGTCGTCGGCGCGAAGCTGGTCGATGCCATCGACGGCTCCACTGCCGAGGTCACTGCGCGTGTCACCGTGCATGCCACCGGCGTCTGGGCCGGAGCGGCGCCCGGCGCGCCGCTGCTGCGACCGCTGCGCGGCAGTCATCTCGTCTTCGCGCGCTCGACGCTGCCGCTCGTCGGCGGGCTTGCCTGGCTGCATCCGCGCGACCGTCGCCCGGTGTTTGCGCACGTCTGGGAAGGCGCGGTCCTCGTCGGCACCACCGATATCGACCATCCCGTCGCCGAAATGCCGGCGACAATCTCGCCGGACGAAGCGTCGTATCTGGTCGAAGCCTTGCGCGTGCCTTTCCCGGGGCTCGCCATCGTCGCGTCGATGGCCCTCTCGAGCTTTGCCGGCTTGCGCGCCATCGTCGTGCCGCCGGGCGAAGAGAACATGCCGCCCTCGGCGATGGGCCGCGACACGGCCTTGTGGGCTCGCCCGGGCCTCGTCGGCATCACCGGCGGCAAGCTGACGACGCATCGCGCGACCGCGCTCGAGGTGCTGCGCGAGGTCGAGCGGCAAGGCGTGCGGGTGGCCGCGTCGGCGCCTGCGCCGCTCGTTGCGCCGTCGGCCACCCGCCTTCAAGGCCGCCTCGGCGCGGCAGGAGCCGCGTGGGTCGCGGCACGACCTGCCGACGAGCAGCGCGCTTTGCTCGACACGCCCTACACGTTCGCCGAGCTGCGCTGGTCGATGCGGCACGAGCAGGTGCGACGCCTCGACGACCTCCTCATGCGCCGCACCCGCCTCAGCCTCGTCGCATCGGGCGGCGCGCTGTCCCTCTTGCCGATGCTCGAAGCGCCGTGTCGCGAAGACCTCGGCTGGGACGCGGCGCGCTGGGCCGACGAGTCGTCGCGCTATCGGGAAAACTGGGTCTCTCGGCACGCGCCGCCGGCCGACAATCGCCGGCCATGAGCGCGCCCGGCCGCTCCGAAGCGCTCATCCCGAAGCGCGTTGCGCGAAGGGTAGTCCAATGAGCCGCAGGGCCGTTCCCAAGGGGAATACCGGAGCGCATCGCGCGGAGGTTATCCAATGAGTGCCGACCTGTTGCTCGCCATCGACGTCGGCACGCAGAGCGTGCGCGCCCTCGTCTTCGATCGCACGGGAACGATGCTGGCGCGCGCGCAGGTGCACTTCGAGCCGCCCTTCGACGCGCCGCAACCGGGCTGGGCCGAGAAGGACGCGGCCTCGTACTGGCGATCGCTCGTCGAGAGCTGTCGCGCGCTCTGGCAGCAGGGCACGGTGCAGCCCGATCGCATCGCCGGCGTGTCGTTGACGACGCAGCGCGGCACCGTCATTTGCGCCCGCGAAGATGGCACGCCGCTTCGGCCGGCGATCGTCTGGCCCGACCAGCGCCTGTGCTCCGAGCCGCCGCCGATGGGCGCGTTCTGGAACACGCTGTTCGGCATCGCCGGCGCGGGCGAGCTGATGCGTCATCTGCAGCGCCAGGCCGAGTGCAACTGGCTGGCGCAGCACGAGCCCGAGACCTGGCGCAAGACCGAGCGCTTCGCGCTGCTCTCGGGCTGGCTCACGCATCGTCTGGTCGGCGAGTGGGTCGACTCGGCCGCTTGCCAGGTCGGCTACATGCCCTTCGACTACAAGCGACAGCAATGGGCGCGGGCCAGCGAGTGGCACTGGAAGGCGCTGTCGATTCGCAGCGCGCAACTGCCGCAGCTCGTGCCGCCGGCGTCGCGCCTCGGCATGCTGACCGAAGCCGTCGCTGTCGAGCTCGGCTTGCCGAAAGGCCTGCCCCTCATCGCCGCCGCCGCCGACAAGGCCTGCGAGGTGCTCGGCTGCGGCGCGCTCGAGCCCGACACCGCGCACCTCTCCTTCGGCACCGCGGCGACGATCAACACGACGCAGCCGAAGTACCTCGAAGTGCAACGTCTCTTGCCCGCCTATCCAGCGGCGCTGCCCGGCGCCTTCAACACCGAGATCCAGATCCAGCGCGGCTTCTGGCTGGTGAGCTGGTTCAAGAACGAGTTCGCGCACGGCGAGCGCGCGCTCGCCGCGGCGCGCGGCGTCAGCGCCGAGTCGCTGTTCGACGAGCTGATCGCCTCGGTGCCGGCCGGTGCTATGGGCCTGACGCTGCAGCCCTACTGGTCGCCAGGACTGCGCGACCCCGGGCCTGAGGCCAAGGGCGCGATCATCGGTTTCGGCGACGTGCATACGCGGGCCCACTTCTATCGCGCCATGATCGAAGGCCTGGCCTACGGATTGCGCGCCGGCCGCGAGCTGATCGAGGCGCGCATCAAGCGCAAGATCGTCCGCCTCGTCATCTCCGGCGGCGGCGCGCAGAGCGACGGCGCGATGCAGATCGCCGCCGACGTGTTCAACCTCGTCGCGGAACGTCCGCAGGTCGCCGAGGCCTCGTCGCTCGGCGCCGCGATGCTCGCCGCGACCGGGCTCGGCTGGTACGCCGACGTGCCGAGTGCAGTTCGTGCGATGGCCAGGCCCGGCAAGCGCTTCGAGCCGCAGGCCGCAGCCGTGCGCACCTACGACGCGCTCTACAAGGACGTGTACCGGCCGCTCTACAAAAGGCTCGAGCCGCTCTATCGCCGCATCCGCGCGATCACGGGCTATCCGGCTTGAAGGGCGCCGCCGAGTCGCATGGATCGGTACACTTCAGCGGCCATGTTCATCCGTCGCCACTTCCACGGCTGCAAGACTGTTGTCTTCGTTGTCCTGTCGCTGCTCTTCTCGCAGCTGGCGCTTGCGGCCTATGTGTGTCCCGTGGCGGCGAATCCCGCGGGCATGGCCGAAATGATGGCCGCGGGCATGCCGTGCGAGGGCGCGGATGCGGCACAGCCGGCCCTTTGTCACCAGCACGGCGTCGATCTGCAGCGCTTGTTCGAACTGGCGCAAGTGGCTTGCCCCACGCTGCCAGCCGTCATCCAGGTTCTCCTGATTCCGGCAACGCCGGACCTCGAAGATGCGGTCGCACTGCCGCCTGCATCCACTGCGGAGGCTCGGCCTCCGCCCGATCCGATCTTCCTGTCCACGCTCAGACTTCGCGTCTGACACCTCCGTCGACTGACCGGCGCCGGAGCGGCTAGCCCGCTCCCGGCCTGCGCCTCATTCTTCTTCGGAGCTCATATGGATTCCTACCTTCTGCGTGCAGCGGCCTTGGCCGCGGCACTGCTACCTCACTTGATCGAGGCTGCGCCGCTCTCATTGGAGATGGCGCTGGATGCGGCCGTGCAGCGTTCGGAGGCCGCACGCGCGGGTCGCGCCGGCGTTCAGAGCGCCGCTGAAGCGTCGCGGGCCGCCGGGCAGCTTCCCGATCCGACCCTGAGCGTCGGCGTCGAAAACTTGCCGGTCACCGGACCGGACAGGCTCAGCACGACGCGCGACTCGATGACGATGAAGCGAATCGGCTTCAGCCAGGAGTGGGTGTCGCGGGACAAGCGAGCGGCGCGCCGAGACGCGGCTGAAGCGCTCGTCGATCGCCAGGACGCGATGGTGAAGGCGGCGATGGCGGAGGCGCGCCTCCAGACCGCCTTGGCCTATCTCGATGCGTTCTACGCCGGCGAAACGCTCAAGCTGACGAATCTCACGGAGCACCACGCTCATGAAGAGCTGGAGGCGGCGCGGGGCCGGCTCTCGTCGTCGAATGCGAGCGGCCAGGAGGTTCTCGCATTGACGGGCGCGCGCGGAGCGGCGGAAGACGAATCGGCCGAAGTGCGGCAGCAACAGAGCGCCTTCGTCGTCCAGCTCGAGCGCTGGGTGGGATCGCGCGCGGACGAACTGGCCGCTCCCGCGGATGTACCGGTCCCCGCGGAGCAGGACTATGTGGCCGCGCATCCGACCGTGGTCGCCTTGCAGCGCGACGTCGACGTCATGAGACGAGACGCCGCGCTCGCCGCGACGAACCGGAACCCGAACTGGACCTGGGGTGTGTCGTACGGGCAGCGGACGGGGTATTCGGACATGGTCAGCTTCGGGGTGAGCATCCCGATTCCGTTGTCGCCGGGCGAACGCCAGGATCGCGATACGGCTGCCAAGGTGGCGCTGGTGGCCAAGGTCGAGGCCGACCTGGCCGAAGCGACACGAGTGGCGACGGCAGAGTATCGAAGCCTCGCCAGCGATGTGCGCCGCCTGCAGGATCGCATCGAGCGCTATCGCGCCGGCGTCGTCACGCCCGCCGCTCAACGCACTTCGGTGGCGAGGGCCTCGTATGCGTCCAACCAGACGAGCCTGGCGACCTTGTTCGAGGCGAGGCACGCGGAAGTCGAAGTTCAGCGAAAACTGCTGACGCTGCAGCGCGACCTCGCCAAGGCAAAGGCGCAACTGACGTACAAGCCGCTCGCGCTGGGAGCCTCCCGATGAGGCGCCTTCAGATCTCCGCCTTGACGGCTGGCTTCGTGCTTGTCGCGGTGGCCGCTTTCTACGCCGGTCGCATGGACGGGCAGCAGGCGCGGCCATCCGTCGCTGCTGTCGCGGCGAGCGCATCTGCGCCGGCCGAGCGAACCGTCCTCTACTGGCACGACCCCATGGTTCCGGGGCAGCGCTTCGACAAGCCGGGCAAGTCGCCTTTCATGGACATGCAGCTGGCACCGGTGTACGCCGATGGGGGCGCCTCGAGCGGCGTCCAGGTCAGCTCGGCCGTACAGCAGAACCTGGGCATCCGTTACGCCACGGTCCGGCGCGCGACGATGTCCTCTTCATTCGATGCGGTCGGCGCGGTCCAGTTCGACGAACGCCGCAACGTCGCCGTGCAGACCCGGGTGGCAGGCTTCGTCGAGCATCTCGCCGTACGCGCGCCCATGGAACGCGTGCGCAAGGGCCAGGCGTTGGCGACGCTGTTCGCTCCCGACTGGCTGGGACCGCAGAACGAGCTGATTGCGCTCGAGCGGTCGGGCGTCGGCGCCGACTTGATTGCTGCTGCACGCGAGCGTCTGCGCGCCCTCTCCATTCCTGATGACCTGGTCCGTCGCAGCGAGCAAGGCGGAACCGCGCATGCGCGCTTCACGCTCACCTCGCCGGCCGATGGCGTGGTCGCCGAACTGGGCGTTCGCGAGGGTGTCGCTGTCACGCCGGGCATGACGCTGTTTCGCATCGCCGGGCTGGAGACGGTCTGGGCGGTCGCCGAAGTGCCGGAGGCGCAAGCGATCCGACTGGTGCCTGGCCAGAAGGTCAAGGCGGCGTTGCAGGCCGATGCCTCGCAAACCTTCGAGGGCGAGCTGAAGGAGATCCTTCCCGAGGTGAGCACGGCAACCCGCACGCTCAAGGCGAGGTTCGAGGTCGACAACCGTGCCGGCCGTCTGACGCCGGGCATGCTGTTGCGGCTCGCCATCTCCGGGCCGAACAGCGAGCGCCTGGTGGTGCCGTCGGAGGCCGTCATCCGCACCGGCAAGCGCGCCGTCGTCATCCTGCGCAACGCGCAGGGCGGATTCGAGCCGCGCGACGTCTCCCTCGGCCCGGACTTCGGCGACGATGTCGAGATCGTCTCGGGCGTGAACGCGGGCGACCAGGTCGTTGCAAGCGGGCAGTTCCTGATCGATTCCGAAGCGCGCCTTCGCTCGGTCCTCGGCAACATGACCGCGTCGACGCCGCCGGGCCCAGCTGCTTCGCAAGCCGCGGCCGGCGCAGTTCACGAAGGCGAAGGCAAGGTCGAAATCGCGACGCCCGATGCGCTCACCATCTCGCACGGTCCCGTCGCGACGATGAAGTGGCCGGCCATGACGATGGGCTTCGGGAAGCCTGACCCGAAGGCGTTTGCGGACGTTCATCCCGGCGATACCGTGCACTTCCGGTTCAAGGAAGGTGGGCCGTCGGGGTATGAGCTCGTCGAGGTGCGGAAGATGCGCACTGGGGCGGGCAAATGATCGCCGCCCTGATCCGCTGGTCGGTCGTCAACCGCTTCCTGGTTCTCATCGCCACGGTGTTCCTCGTGGCGGCGGGCGTGTGGTCGCTGGCGAAGACGCCGCTCGACGCCTTACCCGATCTCTCGGACACCCAGGTGATCGTGCGCACCCCGTTCCCCGGCAAGGCGCCGCAGATCGTCGAGGACCTGGTCACCTACCCGCTGACGACGACGATGCTGAGCGTGCCGGGTGCCAAGACGGTGCGCGGCTACTCGTTTTTCGGCGACTCCTTCGTCTACGTGATCTTCGACGACAAGACTGACCCGTACTGGGCCCGGTCGCGCGTCGTCGAATATCTCAACCAGGTGCAGAGCCGGTTGCCGCCGGGTGCCAATGCATCCCTCGGTCCCGATGCGACAGGCGTCGGCTGGGTCTACGAGTACGCCCTCGTCGATCGCAGCGGGACCCAGGACCTGGGTCAGTTGCGGGCGCTCAACGACTGGTTCCTGAAGTTCGAGCTGAAGACCGTTCCCGACGTCGCCGAGGTGGCGAGCATCGGTGGCATGGTGCGCGAGTATCAGGTCCTCTTGGACCCGCTGAAGATGGCCGCCTACGGCGTGGACCAGGACACCGTTACCGCTGCCCTCAGGCGAGCCAATCAAGAGGCTGGTGGGTCCGTCCTGGAAATGGGCGAGGCCGAGTACATGGTTCGTGCCGGGGGTTACCTGAAGACGTTGGAGGACTTCAAAAGCGTTCCGCTCAGAACCGCCAAGGGTGGGGTGCCAATCCGACTGGGCGACGTGGCGACCATCCAAGTTGGGCCGGAGATGCGGCGCGGCGTCGCCGAACTAAATGGACAAGGCGAAGTCGCGGGAGGGGTCGTGATTCTGCGGTCCGGCAAGAACGCCCGAGAGACCATTCAGGCTGTGAAGACGAAGCTTGGGGAGCTTAAGGCTGGCCTGCCGCCGGGCGTGGAGGTCGTGCCGACGTACGATCGATCTCAGCTTATCGACCGCGCCAGCGCCAACCTTACCCGCAAGCTGTTGGAAGAGTTCGCCGTTGTGGCGCTGGTCTGCGCCTTGTTTCTAGGCCATCTCCGCTCCGCATTGGTGGCCATAGTCGCCTTGCCTCTTGGCGTGCTGGCCGCCTTCATCATCATGCGGTTCCAGGGCGTCAACGCGAACATCATGTCGCTGGGGGGTATC
>JBBRLS010000024.1:0-63341 GCA_038231215.1 Burkholderiales bacterium
GCCGCGAACACCGGCGCCGGGCCCGACATCATCCTGTCGACCAACGACGACGCGAATCTCTATCCGGAAAAGCTCCTCGACGTCACCGACCTGTGCGAGTACCTGGGCAAGAAATACGGCGGCTGGTACTCCGCCTGCGAGTCCTATCTGCGCCCCGACGGCAAGAAGTGGCTGGGCGTGCCGCTCGGCTCGGCCGGCGGGATGATGGTCTATCGCGAGAGCATGCTCAAGGCGGCCGGTGTCGACACCTTCCCGAAGAACACCGACGACTTCCTCAAGATGTACAAGGCGCTCAACGCCAAGGGCACGCCGGGCGGGATGGCGCTCGGCAACGCCACCGGTGACAGCGGCTGGACCCACTGGCTGATCTGGGCCTTCGGCGGCTCCATCGTCGACAAGAACAACAAGGTGACGATCGACAGCCCCGAGACGATCAGGGCGCTCGAGTATGCGAAGGAGCTCTACCCGAACTTCATCCCCGGCACGCTGTCTTGGCTCGACCCGAACAACAACAAGGCGTTTCTGGACGGCCAGATCAGCGTCACCAACAACGGCATCTCGATCTACGTCGCGGCGAAGAACTCGACCGATCCCAAGGTCAAGGAGATGGCCGCCGACATCAACCACGCGTCGTTCCCGGTCGGTCCGGTCGGCGTGCCCACCGAGTACCACCTGTTCTTCAACCAGTTGATCATGAAGTACAGCAAGTACCCGCTGGCGGCCAAGGAGTACTTGCGCTTCATGATGGAGCAGGTGCAGTTCGATCCCTGGCTGCAGAGCAGCGGCGGCTACGTCTAGCAGCCGCTGCGCGCCTACGAGCGCAATTCGATCTGGACCTCGGACCCGAAGAACACGCCGTATCGCGACGCCACCAAGAACCTGCGCCCAGCCGGCTACGCGGGCAGGCTCGGCTATGCCTCGGCGGGCGCGCTGGCGGACTTCATCGTCGCCAACATGGTGGCCGAGGCGGCGAGCGGATCGAAGACGCCGAAGGAAGCTGCGGAACGCGCGCAGAAGCGGGCCGAGCGTTACTACAAAGTCTGATATCCGGACGCTTGCGTCCGGATATCCGGCCTCGTTCGAGGGATCACGCTTCGCTCTGCTCGCGCGTCCCTCAACTCGGCCTCGGCTCGCATCTGCGAGCCGACTTCCTCCCTCTCCCGCTTGCGGGAGAGGGTCGGGGTGAGGGTGTCGGTCGCTGCGAAAACTGAAACCGGATGACTTTTCTCGAACGACTTCAGAACAACCGCAATGCGCTGGGGCTGCTCTTCATGCTGCCGGCGGCGGTGCTGTTGCTGCTGTTCCTCACCTATCCGCTCGGGCTGGGGTTCTGGCTCGGTTTCACCGATACCAAGGTCGGCCGCGCGGGCGGGTGGGTCGGGCTCGAGAACTACCAGTTCCTCTGGGGCGACGCGGTCACGCGGCTGGCGCTTTTCAACACGATCTTCTACACGACGGTGGCGAGCATCATCAAGTTCGTGCTCGGGCTGTGGCTGGCGATGCTGCTCAACCGCAACATCCGCTTCAAGACCTTTTTCCGTGCCGTCATCCTGTTGCCCTACATCGTGCCGACGGCCCTCTCGGCGATCGCCTTCTGGTGGATCTACGACGCCCAGTTCTCGATCATCAGCTGGGCGCTCGTGAAGATGGGGTGGATCGACAAATACATCGATTTCCTCGGCGACCCGTGGAACGCGCGCCTCTCGGTGATCGCGGCCAACATCTGGCGCGGCGTGCCCTTCGTGGCGATCACGCTGCTCGCCGGATTGCAGACGATCTCGCCCTCGTACTACGAGGCCTCGGCGATCGACGGAGCGACCCGCTGGCAGCAGTTCCGCCACGTCACGCTGCCGCTGCTCACGCCGATCATCGCCGTCGTGATGACGTTCT
Source organism: Burkholderiales bacterium (assembly GCA_038231215.1). Lineage (GTDB taxonomy): Bacteria > Pseudomonadota > Gammaproteobacteria > Burkholderiales > Burkholderiaceae_C > Schlegelella_A. Next base: position 1,891 of record JBBRLS010000024.1, read on the forward strand.
CGGTGCTGTTCACTTTCACCGACTTCCAGCTGATCTACGTCATCACCCGCGGCGGCCCGCTCAACGCGACGCACCTGATGGCCACGCTGTCGTTCCAGCGCGCGATCTCGGGCGGCGCGCTCGGCGAAGGCGCGGCGATCTCGATCGCGATGGTGCCGTTCCTGCTGGCGGCGATCATGTTCAGCTACTTCGGGCTGCAACGGCGCGCCTGGCAGCAGGGCGGGGCGGACAAGTGAGCGCAGACGTGACCAACGCGACATCGCCGCAAGCCGGCGAAAGCGTCGGCATGAGCTACCTCGACACGCCGATGCGCAAGTTCGCGACGATCTACTTGCCGCTGATCGTCTTCCTGATCGTCCTGCTGTTTCCGTTCTACTGGATGGCGATCACCTCGGTCAAGCCCGACCCCGAGCTGCTGTCGCGCACCGGCAATCCGTTCTGGGTGATCGCGCCGACGCTGGCCCACTTCAAGAAGCTGCTGTTCGACACCTCGTATCCCGAGTGGATGTGGAACACGGTGCTGGTCTCGGTCGTCGCGACCTTCGTCTCGCTGGTCTGCTCGGTGTTCGCGGCCTATGCGATCGAACGACTCCGCTTCAGGGGCGCCAAGCAGGTAGGACTGTCGATCTTCCTGGCCTACCTGGTGCCGCCCTCGATCCTGTTCATTCCGCTCGCGGCCATCGTCTTCCAGCTCGGCCTGTTCGACACGCGCTGGGCCCTCATCCTCACCTATCCCACGTTCCTGATTCCGTTTTCCACCTGGCTGCTGATGGGCTACTTCCGCTCGATCCCCTACGAGCTCGAGGAGTGCGCCTTGATCGACGGTGCCAACCGCTGGCAGATCCTGACCAAGATCGTCCTGCCGCTGGCGGTGCCGGGCCTGATCTCGGCCGGCATCTTCGCCTTCACCTTGTCGTGGAACGAGTTCATCTACGCGCTCACCTTCATTTCCTCGTCGGAGATCAAGACGGTGCCGGTCGGCGTGGTCACGGAGCTGGTCGAAGGCGATGTCTACCATTGGGGCTCGCTGATGGCCGGCGCCTTGCTCGGATCGCTGCCGGTGGCGTTCATCTATTCGTTCTTCGTCGAGTACTACGTCTCGGGCCTGACCGGGTCGGTCAAGGAATAGGAATCGAGGCGACTCATGAGTGACGCGAAGAAGCCGCGCAAGAAACCCGAGGAGCTGCGCAGCCAGCGATGGTTCGGCCGCCAGGACCGCGACGGCTTCGCCTACCGAAGCTGGGTCAAGGGCAAGGGCGTGCCGCACGACCAGTTCGACGGCCGGCCGGTGATCGGCATCTGCAACACCTTCAGCGAGCTGACGCCCTGCAACTCGCACTTCCGCACCCTCGCCGAGCAGGTGAAGATCGGCGTCTACGAAGCGGGCGGCTTTCCGCTCGAGTTCCCGGTGATGTCGCTCGGCGAGACGCTGCTCAGGCCGACCGCGATGCTCTATCGCAACCTCGCTTCGATGGATGTGGAGGAGTCGATCCGCGGCAACCCGATCGACGGCGTCGTGCTGCTGATGGGCTGCGACAAGACGACGCCGGCGCTGGTCATGGGCGCGGCCAGCGCCGACCTGCCGACGATCGGCGTCTCCGGCGGGCCGATGCTCAACGGCAAGTGGCGCGGCCAGGAACTCGGCTCGGGCACGGGCGTATGGAGCATGAGCGAGCAGGTGCGCGCCGGCACGCTCAAGCTGCAGGAATTCTTCGACGCCGAAAGCTGCATGCATCGCAGCCACGGCCATTGCATGACGATGGGCACGGCGAGCACGATGGCCTCGATGGTCGAGGCGCTCGGCATCGGCCTGCCGGGCAACGCTGCCTATCCCGCGGTCGACGGCCGGCGCAACGTGCTGGCGCGCATGGCCGGGCGGCGCATCGTCGACATGGTTCATGAAGACCAGCAGCTCTCCGACATCCTGACCCGCGAGGCCTTCGAGAACGCCATCAAGACGCTCGCCGCGATCGGCGGCTCGACCAACGCGGTGATCCACCTGATCGCGATCGCCGGTCGCATCGGCGTCCCTCTCGGCATCGACGACTTCGACCGGCTGGCGAGCGAGCTCCCTTGCCTCGTCAACCTGCAGCCCTCGGGCAAGCACCTGATGGAGGACTTCTGCTACGCCGGCGGCCTGCCCGTGGTGATGAAGGAGATCTCGCACCTGCTGCACCTCGGCCACGTTACCGCCAGCGGCAAGACCGTGGCCGAGAACATCTCCGACGCGGAGAACTTCAACACCGAGGTGATCAAGCCCTTCGCTGCGCCGTTCAAGGATCACGCCGGCATCGCCGTGCTGCGCGGCAACCTGGCGCCGCGCGGCGCCATCATCAAGCCGAGCGCGGCGACGCCGGCGCTGATGACGCATCGCGGCCGCGCCGTCGTCTTCGAGGACAGCGACGACTTTCACAAGCGCATAGACGACGAGAGCCTCGACGTCGACGAGACCTGCATCCTGGTGCTGAAGAACTGCGGCCCCAAGGGCTACCCCGGCATGGCCGAGGTGGGCAACATGCCGCTGCCGCCCAAGGTGCTGAAGAAGGGCATCACCGACATGGTCCGCATCAGCGACGCGCGCATGAGTGGCACCGCCTACGGCACGGTGGTGCTGCACACGGCGCCCGAGGCGGCGGCCGGCGGCCCCTTGGCGGCCGTGCGCAACGGTGACTTCATCGAGCTCGACGTGCCGAACCGGCGCCTTCATCTCGACATCAGCGACACCGAGCTGGCGAAGCGCATGGAAGGCTGGAAGCCGCCCGTGCCGCCGCTGCAGAGCGGCTACTGGAAGCTCTACATCGACCACGTGCTGCAGGCCGATCAAGGCGCCGACCTCGACTTTCTGGTCGGGCGACGGGGCGCGTTCGTGCCCAAAGACAACCACTGAGGCAGGGCGCCATGCCCAGCGTCGGCCTCTACCTCGGCGTCGTCCAGTTCTTCTTCGCGGCGACCTGGATCGTCTACGTCCTCTACCTGCCCCAGCTCGTCGCGCAGGCGGGCATGGACAAGAGCGCGACGGCCTGGATCCTGATGGCCGACCAGCTCGTCTTCGTCTTCGCCGACTACGCGAGCGGCGTCGCCGCCGATCGCGTCGCGCGCACGCTCGGTCGCATCGGCCCCTGGGTGCTGGGCGCGACGCTCGTGTCGTGCGCTGCCTTCCTGGCGCTGCCCTTCGTCGCGCCGGGCGCTTCGCCTGCCGTCTTCGTCGCCGTGATCATGGTCTGGGCCGTCACCTCCTCGGCGCTTCGCGCGCCACCGCTGGCGCTCGTGGGCAAGTACGCGGCCAAGCCCGCGCAGCCGATCCTGGTCGGGCTCTCGCTGCTCGGTCTCGGCATCGCCAACGCCTTGCAGCCCTACCTCGGCCTCAGCCTGCGTGGCATCGATCCACGCATTCCGTTCGCGCTGTCGAGCGCCGCGCTCGCGCTCGTCACGGTCGGCCTGGTCCTCGCCGAACGGAAGCTCGGCCGCGCGGCCGAGCCGGGCGGCGCCGAGCCGGCCTCCTCGGCAGCTGCACCGCCAGCCGCCGGCGGCCCGGCGCCGGTGCTCATCGCGGCGGCTCTGCTGGCCGCGCTGGCGTTCCAGGTCCATGTGTTCATCGACAGTGCCCCGCTCTATCTTCGCCAGGCGCCGAAGGAGCAGTTGCCGATGCTCTCGCCGGTGTTCTGGATCGGCTTCAACCTCGGCATGCTGCCGCTCTCGCTGGCGACGAAGCGCTGGCCGGCGGCGCGCGTGATGGGCGTGTCGGCGCTGGTCGCTGCGCTGGCGTCGGGGCTGGCGACGGCGGCGCCGAACCTGTCGTTGCTGGTCGCGACACAGTTCGTCGCCGGGGCGGCGTGGGCCGGCGTCATCATCGCCGCCTTTGCCTGGGCCCTGGCACGCGGCGGCGCGGGACGCGCGGGCGCATTCGCCGGCGCCATCTCCTCGGTGCTCGCACTGGCCACTCTGGCGCGCATGGGCAGCGTCGCCGCCGGCTGGCCGAAGGCGCCTGGCCTCAGCGACGCGCTCGCCTGGTGGCCGGTGGTCGGCTGGCTCGCCGCCAGCACGGTGGTCATCGCGCTGGTGCTGAGCCGACCCCGCGCCGCGCCGCACGCGAGGCCCTGAAGCGACGCGCGTTCGGCACGGTCGCGTCGGCCCGACTCAGGGGCCGAGCTGGCGCCAGGCGTAGGTGAAGGTCAGCGCTGCGAGGTGGGAGCGCTGCTCGTTGTCGGCGGCGCCGGCATGGCCGCCTTCGATGTTCTCGTAGAACAGCACGTCGTTGCCCATCTCGATCATGCGCGCCGCCATCTTGCGCGCGTGACCGGGGTGGACGCGATCGTCGCGCGTCGAGGTCGTGAAGAGAATCGGCGGATATTTCACGCCGGCCTTGACGTTCTGGTACGGGCTGTAGCGAGAGATGAAGGCCCAGTCCGCGGCGATGTCCGGATCGCCGTATTCGCCCATCCACGAGGCGCCGGCGAGCAGCTTGTTGTAGCGCTTCATGTCGAGCAGCGGCGCCTGGCAGATGACGGCGTTGAAAAGCTCGGGCCGCTGCAGCATGACCGCGCCGACGAGCAGCCCGCCGTTGCTGCCGCCCTCGATGCCAAGGTGCCTTGGGCTCGTGAACTTGCGCGCGACCAGGTCCTCGGCGACAGCGATGAAGTCGTCGTAGCTGTTCTGCTTCTTTTCCTTGATCGCCGCCTGGTGCCACGACGGGCCGAACTCGCCGCCGCCGCGGATGTTGGCGAGCACGAAGATGCCGCCCTTGGCGTACCACTCTGCACCGTAGCCGCCTGAATAGAAGGGAAGCTGCGGCTGCTCGAAGCCGCCGTAGCCGTAGAGCAGGGTCGCGCGCTTGCCGTCGCCAGGATGCTTGCCGTCGAGGCCCTTGGGCCAGACGATGAAGTAGGGCACGCGCGTGCCGTCCTTCGAGACGGCGAAAAATTGCTCGACGTGCATGCCGGCCGCATCGAAGAGCGCGGGCCTCGACTTCACGCTCTCGCGCGCGTCGCTGCCGGTCTTTGCAAGCGCCAGCGAATCGGCGGTCAGGAAGTCGACGTAGGTGAGCCAGTAGCGTTCAGCCAGCGTGCCGTCCGAACGCGCCCGGACGGCGGCCTTGTCCTTCTCGGCGGGAACGCCGTCAAGCTCCGGGTCGTAGAGCGGCGCGATGCCGATCGTGCCGGGGAAGGGCGCCTCGATCTCGCGCCGCGTGAAGCGGCTGCCGTTCTTCTTCCACTCTTCGAGCCGGCTGGCGACGTTGTCGAGGACGTCGAGGACGAGCGCGTCGCGCGTCTGCTGCCAGGCGACGAGCGAGCGAGCGGGCGTCGGCGTGAACAGGGCGGTCATGTCGCGCTGGCCGGCCAGATACGCGTCGGCATCGGTGGCGAGCAGGGAGCCGGATGCCCAGGTCGTGCTGCCGATCTGCCAGTCGCTGCGCAGCTCGATCAGCATCGTGTCGCGCATGAAGGCGAAGCGCGCGTCGTCGGGAACGTCGACGGCGACGAGCTTGGCGGCCTGAAGCAGGAATCGCTTGCTGTTCCAGAAGTCGACGGAGCGGCTGAAGACGGTGCGCTCGTAGCCCGGCGTGCGATCGACCGACACGCCCGCGGCGACATCGCGGGTCGTGCCTTCGAACACCGTCGTCGCCTCGGCGAGCGGCGTGCCGCGGCGCCAGCGCTTGACGATGCGCGCATAGCCCGACTCGGTCATCGAGCCGGCTCCGAAATCGGTCGCGACGTAGACCGTGTCGGCGTCGATCCAGTCGACCTCGGATTTCGCCTCGGGCAGCACGAAGGCGCGATCGCCGTCGACGAATCGCCGAGTGACGCTGTCGAATTCGCGCATCACGGTCGCGTCGGCACCGCCGCGCGCCAGCGAGACGAGGCAGCGGCGGTTCTCCGGGCCCAGGCACTTCATGCCCTGCCAGGTCCAGTTCTCCTTCTCTGCGGCACCCAGCGCGTCGAGGTCGAGCACCGTCTCCCAGGGCACGTCGGCCTTGCGATAGTCGGCGAGCGTGGCGCGCCGCAGCAGGCCACGCTTGTTCCGGTCGTCCTGCCAGACGTTGTAGAACCAGTCGCCATGGCGCGTCACGTAGGGAATGCGGTCGCGCGAGTTGTAGATGGAAAGCAGCTTGTCGTAAGTGGCGGCGTAGTCCGGTCGCGTCTCCAGCGCGCGCGCCGTTTCGGCGTTGCGGGCGCGTGCCCAGTCGAGCGAGCGCGTGCCGCTCACATCCTCGAGCCAGAGATAGGGGTCGTCGGTCATGGTGTCGGCGGCAAGGGCGTGAGGCAGGGTGAAGAACGTCGTGGCGCAGGCCGCGAGCACGATGGCACCGGCATGTCTACCGGCACCGGCGAGCGCAACGAAATGAAAAATGGTCATCGGCGATGGGAGGCGAGCGGCGTGTCGGACGACACCGCGTGAAGGACGAAGCCGACGAGGCGGCCCGGCCCCGCCCGATGGCGGGGTCGCGGGATTTTGCCGACATTCCGGTTCTCACACTCGTTCGAATGGAGAACACCCATGTTGACCGGAAAGATCACCGCCGCAGCCCTGCTCGCGGTCGCCGCGGCGGGCTTTTCGGCCGGCACGCTGGCTGCGCCCGTCAACGTCGACATCCGCGTCGGCCCGCCGCCGCCGCGCGTCGAGGTCGTCCCCGCGCCACGCCGGGGCCACGTCTGGGTGCCGGGTTACTGGAACTGGCGAGGCCACCGTCACTACTGGGTGGGCGGCACCTGGGTTCGCGAGCGGCGCGGCTACGTCTACCACCAGCCGACCTGGGTTCATGACGGCGACCGCTGGCGCTTCAATCGCGGTGCATGGGCGCGCGGCGACCGCGACCACGACGGCATTCCGAACCGCTACGACCGTCATCCCGACAACCCGCGTCGCCCCTGACGGCACGGGGTCTGCTCCCGGCCCCGTCGTTCAGAAGGCCGACCCCGGCTTTTCGAGATAGGCGATCTCCTCGGCGGTCGACTGGCGGCCGAGGATCGCATTGCGGCCCGGAAATCGGCCGAAGCGATCGATCACGGCGCGATGCTTGTGCGCATAGTCGAGCATGTGGCCGAGTTCGGGCGCCGCGATTTCGAGGCGCGTGAAGAGACGCACCGCCTCGTCCTGCATGGCCATTCCTTCGGCATGCTCGAACGGCATGTAGGCAAAGGCGCGCATGAACGGCGGCAACTGTTCGTCGAAGCGCGCGCCGACCATCGCGCTTGCGCCGGCAAGCGCCTGCGCGTCGCCGGCAAAGGCGCGCTTGTCGCCGCGAAAGGCGTTGCGCGTGAACTGATCGAGCAACACGATGCGCGCGAGCGCGCCTCGCGCCGTGGCGGCCCAGGCGTCGAGCTCGCCGCGCAGGGCCTGCTCGATGACGGGGCCGAAGCGTCGGCCGATCTCCGCGTCGAACGCAGGGTCCTTCTTGAACCACGCTTGGCGTGCCTTTCCGGACTCGGCACTGCCTTCTGTGCCGAACCAGAAATCGAGTATCGACGAGGGGTCGGTTGCGTCTGCGGTCGCGTCGTTCATGTCGCGCCCAGTCGCTCCGGCGTGATCTGCACCGAGTGCGTGCCGTCGGAGATCCAGACCATGCCGTCCTGGCGGTTGAGTTGCAGTTGCATGCTGCGCGCCGCCAGGCCGCCCAGCTCGCGACTCTGCTCGGGCGGAATGCGCCAGGCCTCGACGTTGCCGGCGCGCGCGATGCGGTGACCGAGCCCGGCCCACCACGCCGCCGCCGTGTTGCCGAAGGCGAACACGCTGACGCGGTCGGCGCGGCCGCTCGCCTTGGCCAGTCGGCGCTCCTCGGGCTGCCCGACCTCGATCCACTGCACGATGCGCCCGGTCAGGTCCTTCTGCCACAGCTCGGGCTCGTCGGGGTCCCACATGCCCTTGGCGAGCTCGAGCCCGCCGTCGCGCGAATCGGCGGGCACGCAGAGCGCGAAGGCGAGCAGGCGCATCATCATCCGCTCGTCGGTCTCCGAGGGATGTCGCGCCAGCGTGAGCGGATGGTCCGCATAGAGGCCGCGGTCGATGTCGGCGATCTGCAGCGTCGCCTTGAAGATGGTCGCCTTCTGAGCCATCGCCGGACTGTAGCGGTGCGAGCCGGTCGCGGTCGCGCGACAATCGGGCCGTGCCTCGAAAGACAACGACATGAGCATGAAGAAGTCAGACCTCGACAAGCAGATGGCCAAGAAAATCGGCGGTCACATGAAAGCGGCGGGCGTTCCCGATCGCTTCGCCCAGGGCGCGACCGACGCGGCCGACCGGCGCGAGCAGCGCCGCCTCGACACCGCGGCCGGCCTCGTGCCCTTCGCCTGCAAGCTGCCGTCCGACCTGACCGCCACCTTGCGCGAGCGGGCCGCCACGCATGCCGGTGGCATCAACGGCCTGGTCGCCGACCTTTTGCGCAAGGCCCTCGGCTGATGCCGAACGACCGACGTGCAGGGATGCGGCGCGGTCATTGCGAGCTTCGCGCCGCTACGACATGACCGGACCCGCGTTCGACCTCTTCATCATCGGCGCCGGCAGCGGCGGCGTTCGCGCAGCGCGCCTGGCGGGTCAGCGCGGCGTGCGCGTGGCGGTGGCCGAAGATGCGGCCCTCGGCGGCACTTGCGTCAACGTCGGCTGCATTCCGAAGAAGCTCTACAGCTTCGCAGCGCACTACGCCGAGAGCTTCGAGGAAGCGCAGGGCTTCGGCTGGACCCACGCCGCGCCGAGCTTCGACTGGAGCGTGCTGAAGGCCAATCGCGCCACGGAGATCTCGCGTCTCAACGGCATCTACGGCGAGTTGATGACCAGCGTCGGCGTGACGCTGCTGCGCGGCCGGGCGCGGCTGGTCGGCGCGCACGAGGTCGAGGTGAACGGCGTCGTGCACAGCGCCGAGCGCATCGTCGTCGCCACCGGCGGCTGGCCGGTCGCTGCCGACGTGCCGGGCGGCGAGCTGGCGATCAGCTCGAACCAGATATTCGACCTGGCCGAGTTTCCGAAGCGGCTGGTCGTCGTCGGCGGCGGCTACATCGCCTGCGAGTTCGCGTCGATCTTCAACGGCCTGGGCGCCGAGGTGACGCAGCTCTATCGCGGCGAGCAGATCCTGCGCGGCTTCGACGACGAGGTGCGCGACTTCGTTGCCGCCGAGATGAAGAAGAAAGGCGTCGACGTCCGCGTGCAGGCGAAGATGCTCGGCCTGGAGAGGGCTGGCGGAGGCGGCATTCGCGTCGCCCTGGCCGGCGGCAGCGAGCTGATCGCCGACACCGTGCTCAACGCCACCGGCCGCGCTCCCAACACGGCCGGCCTCGGTCTCGAGGCGCTCGGCGTGGCGCTCGCGTCCAACGGCGCGGTCGTCGTCGACGAGAACTACCGCAGCAACGTGCCGGGCATCTACGCGGTGGGCGACGTCATCGATTGCGTCCAGCTCACGCCGGTGGCGCTTGCCGAAGCGATGGCACTGATCGACCACCTGTTCGGCACGGGCGGCCGCCGCGTCGACTACACGCACATTCCGACGGCGGTGTTCACGCATCCCAACATCGGCACGATCGGCTTCTCCGAGCGCGACGCGCGCGCCCGCTTCGAGAAGATCCGCGTCTATCGGTCCGACTTCAAGGCGCTGCGCCACACCCTGTCGGCGAGCAGCGAGCGGACGCTGATGAAGCTCGTCGTCGACGACGCGAACGACCGCGTCGTCGGCCTGCACATGGTGGGCGCCGACGCCGGCGAGACGATCCAGGGCTTTGCCGTGGCGATGAAGGCCGGCGCCACCAAGGCCACCTTCGACGCGACCCTCGGCATTCACCCGACAGCCGCCGAGGAGTTCGTGACGATGCGAACGCCGGTGGTGGCATCATGACCGGCTTTGCCACCGGCAACCCTTGCTCCATGGCCGCCACTCAGATCACCCGCCACCACCTGTCCACCCTGGTCGTCGCCTGTCTTCTCGCGGCCGGCGCCGCGCAGGCCGCAGACAAGCCGGCCAAGGCCGCCAGTGGACCCGCTGCGCGTACCCGGCTGCTGACGCCGGCCGAGCTTCGAGATTGCAAGGCGCAGGAGGCCCACGTGCTTGCGCTCACCGACGAAGCGAGGAACGAGAAGGCCGCGATCGAGGGCGAGAAGGCCGAGATCGGCCGCCTCGGCACCAGCCTGGCCGAGGAAGTCGCGACCCTCGACAAGACCAGTGCGGAGGCTGTCGACGCCTACAACGCCAAGGTCGACATGCGCAACAAGCGCGTCGACGCGTACCAGGACCGGGTGACGGCCTTCAACGCCAAGGCTGAAACCGTCAACACGTCGAGGGACCAGTACGCGAAAGCCTGCGACGAACGCCGCTACGACGAGCGCGACCTGAACGACATCAAGCGCAAGAAATAATGGAAGCGACGATGAGCGACGACAACCCGCTTCTGCGGTCCTGGACCGGCGAATACGGGCTGCCGCCCTTCGCCGCGGCGCAGGCCGAGCACTTCGCGCCGGCATTCGCCGAGGCGATGCGAATCCACCACGCCGAAATCGACGCGATCGCGCTATCGCGCGAGGCGCCGGGCTTTGCCAACACGATTGCCGCACTCGATCGTGCCGGTCGGCTGTTCGACCGCATCGGCGGCCTGTTCCACAACCTGACCTCGAGCGAGACCTCGCCCGCGCTGCAGGCCGTCGAGCGGCAGATGGCGCCGCTGCTTGCCGCGCACGACAGCCGGGTCTACATGCATCGCGGCTTGTTCGCGCGAGTCGACGCGCTGCACGAGAAGCGCCGCGAGCTGGGCCTGTCCGACGAGCAGCTTCGCGTGCTCGAGCGCTACCACATGGATTTCGTGCGTTCCGGCGCTCGCATGGACGCAGCGGCGCAAACGCGCTATGCCGAAGTGATGCAACGCCTCGCCGACCTGACGACCCGCTTCGGGCAGAACGTGCTCGCCGACGAATCGGGCTTCCAGCTCGTGCTGAAGGGCGAGTCCGATCTGGCCGGCCTGCCTGACTTCGTGCGCGCCGCGGCGCGCCAGGCGGCGAACGATCGTGGCGTCGCCGACGCCGCGGTGATCACGCTGTCGCGCTCGCACATCGTGCCCTTTCTCGGCTTCTCCGAGCGGCGCGACCTGCGCGAGCAGGTCTGGCGCGCCTGGACCTCGCGCGGCGAGCACGAAGGCGGCAGCGACAACCGCGGCGTCGCCGCCGAGATCCTGAAGCTGCGCCTCGAGCAGGCGCGCCTGCACGGCTATGCCTCGTATGCCGACTATGCGCTGGCCGACACCATGGCCGGCACGCAGGAGGCGGTGACTTCGCTGCTCATGCAGGTCTGGAAGCCGGCCAGGAAGCGCGCCATCGTCGAGCGCGCGGCGCTCGAGGCGCTCGCCCACTCGCGCGGCGAGCCCGCGACCATCGAGCCCTGGGACTGGCGCTTCTACGCCGAGAAGGTCCGCCAGCTCCGCTACGAGCTCGACGAGGCGGCGATCAAGCCCTACTTCCCGCTCGAGCGCATCACCGAGGCGGCCTTCGATTGCGCGCGCCGACTGTTCGGCCTGTCGTTCGTGCCGAGGCCCGAGATCGTCGTCTACCACCCCGACGTCAAGGTCTATGAAGTGCGCGGTGCGGCCGGTGCGCCGATCGGTCTCTTCCTGCACGACAACTTCGCGCGCCCGACCAAGCGCAGCGGCGCCTGGATGAGCGCCTACCGCATGCAGTCGAAGAACGGCGGGAGCCACGGCGACGCTTCGGTGCTGCCCATCATCGTCAACAACAACAACTTCGCCAAGGGCGCGCCCGGCGAGCCGACACTGCTCAGCTTCGACGACGCGCGAACCCTGTTCCACGAGTTCGGCCACGGCCTGCACGGCCTGCTCTCGAACGTCACCTACGAGCGGCTGTCGGGAACCAACGTGCTGCGCGACTTCGTCGAGCTGCCCTCGCAGCTGTTCGAGCACTGGCTCGAGGAGCCCGAGGTGCTGAAGCGCCACGCCCGTCACTACCTGAGCGGCGAGCCGATTCCCGACGCGCTGATCGACAAGCTCCACGCGGCGCGCCATTTCAACCAGGGCTTCGAGACGGTGCGCTACACCGCCTCGGCGCTGGTCGACATGGCGGCGCACGCGCAACCGGATGTCGCGGTGGCCGACGTCGTCGCCTTCGAGCACGCCGAACTCGAACGCATCGGCTTGCCGGCAGGCGTCGGCCTCAACCATCGCCTCACCCACTTCCAGCACCTGTTCTCGGGCTCGGGCTACGCCGCAGGCTACTACGTGTATCTGTGGGCCGAGGTGCTCGATGCCGACGGCTTCGAGGCTTTCGTCGAGGCCGGCAATCCGTTCGATGCGGCGGTCGCCGAGCGGCTGGCGCGCTTCATCTACTCGGCCGGCAACTCGATCGAGCCGAGCGCCGCCTACCGCGCCTTCCGTGGCCGCGCGGCGACGCCGCAGCCGATGCTGAAGCAGCGCGGGCTGGTCGAGGAAACGACTGCCTAGTGACTCTGGCGTCGGGTCGCGTGCCGGCTCGGCTGGGCGCTGCAGTAGACTGCACAGTATTCTGTCATCTGACCGGGAGCAGCCGATGGGCTTTTCCGCTAGCGACGTGGTGCCGTTCACCCAGGCCCGCGCCAAACTTTCCGAGCTGGCCGACCAGGTCAAGGCCGGCGCCGAAAAGATCATCACCAAGAACGGCGAGAGCTACGTTGCCCTGATCGACGCCAGCCGTCTGGACTACTACCACCGCCTCGAGCGCGAGCGCATCCACCTGCTGCTGATCGACGACGCCCGGCGCGGCCTGGAAGACGTGGCTGCGGGCCGTACGGTCGAGGCAGACGCTGCGATCGCCCGCCTTCAACATCGTCGCGCAGCCGGCGGAACCGCGGGCACCCGTCGACATGGCGCGGCGACGACCGTCAAGGTCGCGAGAAAGCGTGGCTGAGAGGGTCTTCCAGGTCGAGCTCACTGCCAGCTTCCTGGAGCGCCTGGAGAGCATCGAGGCATTCCTCACCGAAGCAGGCGCGGCTTTTGCCTTCGACGATCTGCTTGCCGAGCTTCGCGCCACCGTCATTCCCAATCTGCGCCGATTTCCGCGCATCGGCCGGCGCTACCTGGACCGGCCGCCGCAATCGGCCGAGGCCCTGGCCCAGCTCGCCGCGATGCCGGCCGGCGCGCCCGATTCGCTGCGCGAGTACCTGCATGGCGACTACCTGATGCTGTATGCCCTGATCGAGGCCAACGCCATGGTCTACCTGCTCTCCATCCGGCATCACCGTCAGTTGTCGTTCGACTTCGCGCGGCTCTGGCCGGGCGCGTGAGCCACGGCAGCTGGTTTCGAAGCGTCGAGTCCTCGCCTGTCCTGGTCAAGGCGCCGACGCCGCCGCGGTCTGCGCGGCCGGAAAGCGTTTCTTCAACGCGCTGAGAAACGCCGGAAAGTCGATCGGCTTGGTCCAGTAGTCGGCAAAGCCGGCGGCCAGGCCGCGCTCGATGTCTTCGGGCATGGCGTTGGCCGAGAGGGCGATGCAGGGGATCGCCCGCGTGCTCGGCTCGGCGCGCAGCCGGCGCAGCACCTCGAAGCCGTCGAAGTCCGGAAGCTGAAGGTCGATGAGGACGAGGTCGGGTTGCATCGTTCGGGCCCGCGCCACGCCGGCCGCGCCGGTCGGCTCCGAGGCGATGCCCAGGCCGGCGACGCTCTTCACCAGCTCTTCGACGAGCAACACGTTCACGTGGTTGTCTTCGATGTAGAGGATCCGCCCCGTGCGTTCGTGGCCCGGCTCGCTCCATGGCGCATGCGCCGAATCGGCAGGCTGCGCCGCAGCGACCACGGCAGGCGCGCCGCTCGCCAGCGGCAACGTTACGTCGAAGGCCGTGCCTTCGCCGGGCTTGCTCGTGACGGCGACGCTGCCGCCCATGCCTTCGACCAGCGCCTTGACGATGGTCAGGCCGATGCCCGTCCCTTCGATGCCTTCGCTCTCGGCGCCGAAGCGGTTGAAGGGTTCGAAGAGCGCGGCGACCTGCCCTGGCGTGAGGCCGCGCCCGGTATCGCGAACGCGCATCACGGCATGGCTGCCGGTGTTGCGTGTCTGCACGAAGACGCGGCCGCCGCGCCGGTTGTACTTGATCGCGTTCGAGAGCAGGTTGATGAGGACCTGGCGCAGCCGCGTCGGATCGGCGCGCGCCGCGCCTTCGGCGAAACCGACCTCGACCGTCACGCCGTGCTGCGCGGCGAGCGATTCGACGAGCGGCACCGCTTCGCGCACCAGTGCGCCCAGGTCGACGGCGAGCAGGCTCAGGCGCAGCTCGCCGGACTCGAGCCCGGACAGATCGAGCACGTCGTTGATGAGCGAGAGCAGATGATTGCCGGCGGCGCGGATATGGCCCAGCTTGGCGAGCTGCGCCGCGTCGGCCGCGCGGCGCGCCTCGATCTGCAGGAGCTGCGTGAAGCCGAGCACGGCATTGAGCGGGGTGCGCAGCTCGTGGCTCATGCGCGAGAGGAATTGCGACTTGGCGTGAACCTCGCGCTCGGCGAGCGCCGCCTGCTGGCGCATCAGCTCTGCCTCCTTGGTCTCGGTGACGTCCCAGTTGACGCCGACGCGGCGCACCGCGCGGCCGGCCTCGTCGTAGACCAACGCCGAGCGCGACGCCAGCCAGCGCCACTTGCCGTCGGGCAGGCGGACCCGGAACTCGTACGACCCAGACTGCGCGGCCAGCTCGGCGCCGGGGCGCGCATCGATGACCTGCGCCAGATCGTCGGGATGGACCATGGCCATCCTCTCCTCGCGGTCCGGCATGGTGCGGCGCGGCGAAAGGCCGCGCAGGTGGTACATCTGCTCGTCCCATCGCTCGGGCGAGCCGTCGAGGCGCGCCTCCCACATGCCGATACCGGCGTGGCGGGCGATGATCGACGCCCGCTCGCTGGCGTCGCGCAGCGCGTCGAGCGCGGCATGGTGCTCGGTCACGTCCATCGCCACGCCGAGCAGGCGGCGCTGGCCGAGCGAGGCAGGGTCGCGGTCGGCGCGCATGACGATCCAGCGCACGCTTCCGTCCTTGCGCAGGATGCGGAACTCGAGCTCGCACGGACCGTCCTGCGCCGTCAGGAAGGCGCGTGCCTCGCGGCCGACACGGTCGCGGTCGTCGCCGTGCACGCAGTGGCGGATCCACTCGCCGAAGCTGGGCACCGCCGGCGGCTCGAAGCGGTCGAAGAGGGCGAACATCTGCGCGTTCCAGTCGCTCTCGGGCGGGTTGTCGGCGGTCGTCCACAGACCGATGCCGGCTGCCTGCGAGGCCGCCTCGAGACGGCGCGCGAGCTCCTCGGCGTGCTGGCGCTGCTCGACGCGCTCGGTGACGTCGAGGGCCACGCCGACGAAGGCCACGGGCTTGCCGTTCGGGTCGCGCTCGACGACGCGGCGCGTCATGACATAGCGGTAGTTGCCGTCGAGGCGCCGGTAGCGCGCTTCCATGTCGGTCGGCTGGTCGGAGGCCAGCGCCTGCTCTGCCGAGGCGATGACGAGCGGGATGTCGTCGGGATGGATGAGGGCGCGCACCTCGTCGATCGAGAGGCCCTCGGCGCGCGGCGCCATCTGCAGGAGCTGGAAGCCGCGCTCGCTGTAGTACAGGCGCTGGGTGTGCAGGTCGTGGCGCCAGATCGCGATCTGGCCCAGCTCGACGGCGAGCTTGAGCTGGGCGTTGACGTCGCCCAGCGCGCGCGCCGCGTCGTAGGCGTCGGTGTCGTCCATCATGATGCCGACGGCACGGTCCGGAACGCCGTTCGGCCCGTTCTTGACCTCCCACTGCGAATGGATCCAGCGCGTCTTGCCGCCCGGATGGATGACGCGGTAGCGCTGCGCATAGCGACCGGCGCGCAGCGTCGAGTCGGCGTAGTTCATGCGGACCCGGTCGTCGGGATGGATGCGCTGGATCGCGTCTTCGTAGGAGGGCGTCCCGGCGGCCGGATCGAGCCCCCAGAAACCGAAGACGTGCCGATCCCATCGCCCCTCGCCCGACGGGATCCGGCGTTCCCAAAGACCGAGCCGGCCGAACTCCTGTGCGGTGTCGAGCAGCTCGCCTTGACGGCGCGCCTGAGCCGCGAGAAAGCGTGTCGAGCTGACGTCGGTGAAGGTCCAGAGCAGGCGGTCGGCGAGGCGACTGGCACGCACGTCGACCCAGAGCGGCGCGCCGTCCGCAGTGCGCAATCGCAGGCCGGTCGTGTCGAGCGAGCCCGCGGCGAGCGCAGCGCCGAGCTTGTCGCGCGTCGAGTCGCCTGACGGGCCTTCGGGCGTGCACTGCAGCAGGCTCGTCGCGCTGCCGCCGACGACGCCGGTGGCGGCGCTGAAGCGCGCATTGGTCCAGGCGATCGTGCCGACCTCGTCGGTGACGGCGAGCAGCTCGAGGCTTTGTGCCAGGAGCGCTTGCAGCACATCGGCGGGCAGCGTGGCGCCCAGGGAATCGGGATCGGTCATGGCCCGCATCGGGCCCCTTCTCGGAGCCCAGTCATCGGAGCGCGAAAGTCTAGCTGCCGCAGGGCGGCCGACCGGGCAAGGAACTCAGTCTTCCGCGACCTGCAGCACGAGCTTGCCGAAGTTCTCGCCCTTGAACAGCTTCTGAAGCGCCTCGGGGAAGGTCGCGAGGCCGTGCACGATGTCTTCGCGGCTCTTCATGCGTCCGTCCTTCAGGTAACCGGCAAGCTCGGCGACGGCCGGGCCGAAGCGGGCCACGTTATCGAAGACGACGATGCCTTCCATGCGCGCGCGATTGACGAGCAGCGACAGGTAGTTGGCGGGGCCCGCGACCTTTTCTGTGCTGTTGTACTGGCTGATCGCGCCGCAGATGATGATGCGTGCCTTGCGGTTGATGCGAGTGAGAACCGCGTCGAGGATCTCGCCGCCGACGTTGTCGAAGTAGATGTCGACGCCGGCCGGGCAGTGCGCCTTCAGGCCGTCCTTGACCGGCCCGGCCTTGTAGTCGATGCAGGCGTCGAAGCCGAGCTCCTTCACCACCCACTCGCACTTGGCCGGCCCGCCGGCGATGCCGACGGCGCGGCAGCCGTGGATCTTCGCAAGTTGCCCGACCGTCTGGCCGACGGCGCCGGCCGCGCCCGAGACGACGACCGTCTCGCCGGCCTTCGGCTGGCCCACGTCCATCAGGCCGAAGTAGCCGGTCATGCCGGGCATGCCGAGCACGTTGAGCCATTGCGTCATCGTGCCCAGGCGCAGGTCGATCTTCGTCAGCGCGTCCTTGCCGAGCTGCGCCGCGTCGAAGCGTGCGTACTCCTGCACGCCGAGCGCGCCGTTGACGAGATCGCCGACCGCGAACTTCGGCGCCTTCGACGCCACGATCTTGCCGATGCCGCCGGCGCGCATCACCTCGCCGATGCCGACTGGCGCGATGTAGCTCTTGCCTTCGTTCATCCAGCCGCGCATGGCCGGGTCGAGCGAGAGAGCGAGCGTCTTGACGAGCACGCCGCCCTCGTCGGGTTCGCCCGCTGGCTCGGTGGTGAAGCTCCAGTCGTCGCGAACCGCCATGCCGCTCGGTCGGCGGGCCAGGCGGGTCTGGTGGTTGGTCGTGGTCGCGAGTGTGTTCATGGCGTGATGTCTCCTCGGTAGGGCAGCGATCTTAGGCGCCGAACGGCGCTTGCGAAGTCACGCCCGCGACGGGCAAAAAAAACCGCGGCGAACCGCGGTTTTCGATTTCGGGCCAAAGCCCGAGGGGGCTCGAAGTTCAGGCCAGGACGCGAATGTTCGCGGCTTGCAGGCCCTTCTGGCCTTGCTTGACTTCGAATTCGACGCGCTGGTTTTCGGCCAGGGTCTTGAAGCCCGAGCCGGCGATGTCGCGGAAGTGGGCGAACAGGTCAGCGCCGCCCGCGTCTTGCGCGATGAAGCCGAAGCCCTTGCTCTCGTTGAACCACTTCACGGTGCCGGTCTGGGTGGGGGTCGTCATGGGGAAAAATCCAATCTATGCAAATGAATGCGCAGCACATGCGGCGCATGCAGCGACACTCAAGAACCGATCAGGGGGGATTTCAAACGCCCGCCGCGAGAACCGCGGGGGTGGAACGAGAATCACGAACAACCACTGTCTTGCGTATAACTGTGCCGTTAATGTACACGAGGAAGCTTCGATGAGCCTTGACCATGGCCATGGCGCCGACGAAAACGTTGCCTGGAAGCACGACGGCGTACGCGTCATCGCCGCCAACCAGCTCGATTCGAACACCGCGCAGACGCCCGGCATGGACCGCAAGGCGGCGATCAACTTCGCGCGTGTCGGTGCGCAGAAGCTCTGGGCCGGCACCGTGCACATCCACGCCGACGCGAAGACCGGCGCGCATCATCACGGCGCGCTCGAGAGCGTGATCTACGTCGTCAAGGGGCGCGCCCGCATGCGCTGGGGCAACGCCCTCGAGTTCACTGCCGAGGCGGGGCCGGGCGACTTCATCTACGTGCCGCCGTACGTGCCGCACCAGGAGATCAATGCCAGCGCGACCGAGACGCTCGAATGCGTGCTCTGCCGCAGCGACGGCGAGGCGGTCGCCGTCAACGTCGACATCGAGCCGGTCGAAAAGCCCGAGACGGTGCGCTGGATCGATCCGACGCATCCCCATGGCTGAATCGCTCCGGCTCTCGGTCCTCGATCAATCGGTCTCGCTCGCCGGCAGCAGCGAAGACGCCGCCATCCGCGACACGCTTTCGCTCGCCGTCGATTGCGAGCGGCTCGGTTACTCGCGCTTCTGGGTCAGCGAGCACCACGGCCTGCCGACCATCGTCGGCTCGGCGCCCGAGATCCTGATGGCGGCGATCGCCGCCCGCACGACGACGATCCGCATCGGCAGCGCCGGCGTCATGCTGCCGCACTACAGCGCGCTCAAGGTCGCCGAGCAGTTCCGCGTGCTCGAGGCGCTGGCGCCGGGCCGCATCGATCTCGGGCTCGGCCGCGCGCCGGGCAGCGACATGCGCACGGCGCGCGCGCTGAACCCGAACGCGAGCCACGCCGCCGAGGACTTTCCGATCCAGGTGCGCGACCTTCATGCCTGGACCTCGCTCGGCACGCACGCCGGCATCACCGCGCATCCGCTCGGCCCGCATGCGCCCGAGATCTGGATCCTCGGCAGCTCCGACTACGGCGCGCAACTCGCCGCGCACTTCGGGCTGCCCTATGCCTTCGCCTACTTCTTCACCGACGGGCAGGGCGCCGAGTCGGCGATGGCGCTGTATCGCGAGCGCTACCAGCCGAGCGAGCGTCATCCCGCGCCGCAATCGACGCTCTGCATCTGGGCGCTCGCCGCCGACAGCGACGAAGAGGCGGCGCACCTCGCGCTCTCGCGCGACCGCTGGCGCGTCGACCGGCAGCGCGGCGCGCTCGGTCCCTTGCAGGCACCCGACGACATCGCCAGGCGCGGCTTTTCAGAGGCCGAAGAAGCGATGCTGGCGCCGATGCGCGGCAAGGCCTTCGTCGGTTCGGCGGCAACGGTCGGCGCGAAGATGCGCAAGCTCGCCGCCGACTACCGGCTCGACGAGGTCGTCATCAACACCTGGGCACACGAGCCGGCGGTGCGGCGACGCTCGTACGCCTTGCTTGCCGAAGCGTTCGGCCTGCAAGCCCTGGCCTGAACCGGGCTCAGGCCGACAGCCGACCGTAAGTCAACCGACGCCACACGTACTCGACCGGCCCGTACCTGAAGCGCGACAGCCACCAGGCGCTGAGCGGCAACTGCACGACGAGGAACAGGCCGACCGCGAGCACCGTCTCGACCCAGGGCGTGGCCCGGCCCCAGTAGCCCAGCCCCCAGCCGTAGAAGATGAAGCTGGCCATCAGCGTCTGCAGCAGGTAGTTGCTGAGCGGCATGCGACCGGCGAACGAGAACGGCCGCAGCAGCCTTGCCGCTACGGCATTTTCGAGCAGGCGAAGGACGCTCAACGCATAGAAGGCCATCAGCGAGGCGCGGCCGACGGTTCGCGCCAGCGACGAGGCGAGCATGCCGGTCTCGGCCTCGCCGCCCGAGCCGCCGAACGCGAACCAGAGCGCGCCCGAGAGCAGCGCGAGGCCGAGCGCGCCGATCTGCGCACGGTGCATGGGCCGCTTCAGCGCCGGCAAGCGCTCGACCCAGCGTCGCCGACCGACGAAGGCGCCGAGCAGGATGCCGGTCGCCATCTGCACGTAGAAGGCGGCGTAGCTGAAGAGGCCGAGCGGCGAGCTGTAACCCCAGGCGAAGATGCGCGCCGTCTCGCGTGCGGCGTCGATGAAGGAGCCGTGGCCATAGGCCGCGTCGTTCGATGCTTCGAAGTCCTGGTACTCGAAAGCCGCGACGGTTTCAGTCTCGAACGACAGCAGCGACGACCGCATCGCGTCCGAGACGGCAGGGTAGACGAGGCATAAGGCGATCAGCACGAGCAGGGCGCGATCGGGCAAGCGGCGCATTGCGAGCAGCATAAAGCCGAGCATCGCGTAGACGACGAGCACGTCGCCGGTCCAGAGCAGCCCCGCATGCACCAGGCCGATCGCCAGCAGCACGGCGAGCCGTCGCGCATAGAGCCACGTCGCGCTGCCGCCCGGCCGCGCCGCTTCGAGCCGGCCCAACTGCAGGTTGAAGCCGATGCCGAACAAGAGGCCGAACAGCAGGTTGAACTTGCCGGCGAAGAGCAGCTCGCGCAGCGTCACGACCCAGGCGTCGAGCCCGCTCGCGGGTGGCGATGGCGGCGTGAACAGCGAGTGCGTGAAGCCCGGCATGTTCATAATGAAGATGCCGAACAGGGCGACGCCGCGCAGCACGTCGAGCGCTTCGATGCGCTCGGCGGCGGGCAGCGGCAACTCCCTACCCGGCGCGGGTTCGGCTTCTGCGGTCACGGGCCGACGGTATCAAACGCGGCGCGGCGGATCGTCGGCGCGTCGCTCACCAGAGGTCTCATCGCATGTTTCGTACCGCCATCGCCGGCAGCCTGCCCAAGCCCTCGTGGCTCGCCGAGACCGAAAAGCTCTGGCCCGAATGGAAGGCCAGCGGCACCGAGCTCGAGCGCGCCAAGGCCGACGCGACGCTGCTCTGGCTCAAGGTGCAGGAAGACGCGGGGATCGACATCGTCGGCGACGGCGAGCAGTCGCGCCAGCACTTCGTGCACGGCTTCCTGGCGCAGGTCGAGGGCATCGACTTCGCGCACAAGGTGAAGATGGGCATCCGCAACAACCGCTACGACGCGATGGTGCCGCAGGTGACCGGGCCGCTGCGGCTCGCCGGCCGAGTCCATGCGGCCGAGGCGCAACTCTCGCGCGCCCATACCGACAAGCTCCTCAAGTTCACGCTGCCCGGTCCGATGACGATCGTCGACACCGTGGCCGACCGCTACTACGGCGAAGGCAAGGAAGGGCGAATCAAGATGGCATTCGCCTTCGCCGAGTTGCTGAACCAGGAAGCGCGCGCCCTGCAGGCTGACGGCGTCGACATCATCCAGTTCGACGAGCCGGCCTTCAACGTCTACATGGCCGACGCGGCCGAGTGGGGCGTCGCCGCCCTCGAGCACGCTGCCGAGGGCCTGACGTGCAAGACGGCAGTTCACATCTGCTACGGCTACGGCATCAAGGCAAACGTCGACTGGAAGGCGACGCTCGGCGAGCAATGGCGACAGTACGAGCAGGTATTTCCGGCTCTCGCGAAGAGCTCGATCGATCAGGTCTCGCTCGAATGCTTCCACTCGCACGTGCCGCCCGAGCTGATGCGTCTGCTCGCTGGCAAGGATGTGATGGTGGGCGTCATCGACGTCGCGTCCGACACGATCGAGACGCCGGAAGAGGTCGCCGAGACCATCGGCAAGGCGCTGCAGTTCGTGCCTAGGGAGAGACTCATCGCCTGCACGAACTGCGGCCTCGCGCCGATGCGGCGCGAGGTCGCCGAGGCCAAGCTTGTGGCGCTGGCCCAGGGCGCGGCGCTGGCGCGCCGGCGCTTCGCGTGAGCCGCGAGCGATGAGTGTCGCTCCGTTCGCCGCGCCAGTCACGCCGCGGGATCGCGTCGAAGCCGCGCTGGCCGGTCAAGGCCATGCCGTGCTCGATCCGCAGGGCTTCGCCGCGCTCGTCGCCAGCACGGCGCACGAACTCGATGCGTGGCGCCCGCATTGGGACGACCTGCCGTCCGACACCTACCTGCGCGACGGCGGCCACTATCGGCGGCGCCGTCACTCGTGCTTCATCGTCGATCACGACCGGGTCGAGCAGGTGCCGCATCGCGCGCATTGGCAGCCGGTCGAATACAACGCGCTGCATGGCGGCCTCGAGCGCTGGTTCGAGCCGATCGACGCGGCGGTGGTGGCGAGCGCTGCCTGGCAGCGCACCCTGGCGGCGATGGCGGCACAGGCCTCGTCGCTGCGGAACGGCGAGGGGCCGTGGTACGTCGAGGCGCATCAGTTCCGCATCGACACCACCGACGGCATCGGCCGGCCGACGCCTGAAGGCGCGCACCGCGACGGCGTCGACCTCGTCGCCGTCGTGCTGGCCGGCCGCGAAGGCATCAAGGGTGGCGAGACGCGCGTCTTCGACGCCGACGGCCCGACCGGACTGCGTTTCACGATGCAGTCGCCGTGGACCTGCCTGCTGCTCGACGATGCGCGCGTCATCCACGAGAGCACGCCGATCCAGCCGATCGAAGGCTACGGGCATCGCGACACGCTGGTGCTGACCGTGCGCGCCGGCGGATTCCAGGGGCCGTCGGCGTCGGCGTGGGAATCAACGCGCGCGAACGGGCTCACGTCGGCGGACTTCCTTTGAGGCGACTGCCCGGCCCTCTTTCACGGACGTTTTCATGGACCGCGCGCACGAAGCTGACATGAATACGATCCTATCGATAAACAAGTCAAAGCTGTCTGGAAGATGCAATGAGAGAAAACACGGGTGCCAAAAACGCGGCAAGCGCGCCCATCGCGACACCCGGGCCTCGCGCTTTTCGCATTCGTCGCGCAGACGCATGCGCAGCAACGTGCTCCGCCCGCCGCCTGCGACAACGAGACGCGTCAGGCCGGTACGCGCGAGCGCCGTCGTCGACTTGCGAACGGGCACGCCGACGATCACCTCCTTGGTCCACGTCGCTCCGATCATCCCACGGCTGCTCGCAATCGACCCTTCGACCCGCAACGTACTGCGGTATTCGACGCCGCCAAAGACAAGTCGAGCGAGTCGCGTCGCAGCGAGGTCATTCTGCGGGAGGACTTACGAAGATCGCGACCCTGGAAAAAGCGCGCATCACGTCGCAAATCTGCGCATTCCTAAGTTGCACAACCCTTTGCGCACCGGCGATGGTTTCGGGTCGGTGTGCGATGACCATGCGCGTGTGCTTCATTTGACGCAGCGCCTGGGCAACCAAACGCTCGTTGTCCACGTCGAGATGACTCGTGGCCTCATCGAGCGCAAGCACGCGCGGCCGCTTGTACAAGGCGCGGGCGAGCAGGATGCGCTGCTTTTGCCCACCGCTCAGACCTGATCCCAGGTCGCCGACGTGTGTCTGGTAGCCCATGGGCATCTTTACGATCTCTGCGTGAATTTGCGCGAGCTTGCCGCAGGCCTCGACCCAATCTTGATCGACAACAGAATCGAAAAAGCAGATGTTGTCCGCCAACGAGCCCGTGAGCAAAACGTCTTCCTGCATCACAGTGCCTATGCATCGTCGCACGTTGGCTATGCCAAGTTGGCGGATCGACACGCCACCGTAAAGGACTTCTCCCTCACTCGGCGACAGAAGTCCCAGGGTTAGTTTCAATAGCGTCGACTTGCCGCCACCCGAGGGGCCAGTGATGGCGACACTCTCGCCCGCTTCGATCTTGAACGTCACATGCCTGAGAATCCAGGGTTCTCCTTCCGCGTATCGAAAGCTCAGATCGCGCAGTTCAAGGCTAGGATCTAGATATTCAAGATTGCGCTCGGCAACGTTGGAGGAAGGCGTGTCCATTTCGGGCGCCGACAGAGCAATGTCAGCGAGTCGCTCGGCATGCAGTCCGAGCATCTTCAGTTCGACTGCGTAGTTGATCAAGGCGGACACGCGGCCGGTAAATTGGGTCTTGTAGCTGACGAAAGCGAAGAGCATGCCGACGGTGAAAAAAGCGACCGGCTGTGCGCTGGAAGACATCGTCATAGCGGCCATGACCATCTTGGCTCCAAACCAGAATACCAGCAGGTTCTCCAGTCCGAAGATGAACGTGTTGGCGGTGTTGAATCCTATGTTCATCTTGGCTGTGCGCACGTCCCGGTTCTGCACATCGACCACCAAGTTCTGCCAGCGCGCGCGCCTCTCTTCTTCGCGACCGAACAGTTTCAGCGAAGCAATCGATCTAAGTGACTCCAAGAAGTGGGTGTTCTCGCGAGCGGCGACAATCAGGCGTTCGGCTGCAGCTCTGCGAAACGGACCGTAGCTTGCCCAGCGCAATGCGCCGTAAGCTATAACTGCGGCGAGAGTCACACATGCCAGAGCCGGGGCATACACAAGCATCATGACCAATGCCGCAGTCGCCATGACGCCGTCGAGGACCGCTTCCAGGACGCTGGTCGTAAGGGTCTGCTGAATCGAGCGAAGCGAGCCGAAGCGCGAAACGATGTCGCCCAAGTGTCGCTTTTCGAAAAAATCGGCCGGCAAGCGAATTAGATGCGCGAAGAGGTTACTCGACCATTGCAGCGCGAGAGTCTGTCCCAAGACCATGACCATCCAGGAGCGTGCCAGGCCAATCGCCGTCTGGACTGTCAACAGCAGCGCAAAGCCAATTGCAAGAATGGCAAGGAGTTCATGATCGCCGGACGTTATGGCCTCGTCGATGACCATCTGGCTGAACAACGGTGCGACGATGGTAAAGATTTCGAGCACAAAGGCGACGCAGAAAATCTGTAGAAGCGAGCGCTTGAGGCCCGAGATACGACCCGTCAGCTGCGACAAAGCCAGTCGGGACCGGTGCTCTTCCGGTCTGAAGTCAATGTTTGGTGTGAGTTCGAGCGCGACTCCGGTGAAATGCCGGGACACTTCAGCGATCGACATCCGTCGCTCTCCGCATGCCGGATCGAGAATGGCTACACCTCGGCGATCGGCGCGCTTGAGAACGACAAAATGATTCAAGTCCCAGTGCAGGATGCAGGGCACGTGGATTTGCCCGAGTTCGTGCAGGTCGAGACGAAGCGCTCGACAGTTGAACCCGAGCTTTGCCGACTGGGTCATCAGTTGCCTAAGCGAAGCGCCCTTCAGCGACAAAGGAAATCGCCTGCGTGCCGTACCTAGATCTATGCTCAGACCATGAGCCGACGCTACCATCACCAGGCAGGCGAGCCCGCACTCGCTCGCCTGCGATTGGAGAACAATGCGCAGGGCCAAAGTCGTTACCGAAGCGGTGCCGAATAACGAATCACAGCGAGCACCAGACCAGCGAAAATCGGGCCTAGGATCAGTAGCATGAATACACCATCTGCTGCCAGCGAAAAGGCAGGCATGAAGCCGACTGCGAGAGCAACCAGCACGAGATTCACGAGCGGTAGGAGATACATCCACCGCGACAGGTTTCCGAGGCACTGGAGCTTGGCTCTGGCTAGCCGCTTCTTGCCGCGCCGGAGTAGCAACGGACCCACCGCCATATATGCGATAGCGACGAGGCATCCAATTCCGGCCATCGCGGCAAAGAAGAAGTTGAAGAACTCCTCCGGGCCGACGACCCGCTCCACCGCAAATGCTAGGAAGCACAGACCGACAAGAAGACAAAGAACCAAGCTGAGGGGCACGACGATTCGGTTCAACAATCGAACCGTTCGGCTCGAGGCCATGACGAAGTTCCCCGAGTAGCGATCCCCATCCCTGCTGTAGAGGATTCCGATGAAATGCCGGTCGTCAGAGTCGACAAAGATTGCCATGGCGCTAGTCCGATCAGTCGATGCTGAGTCGAGCGGCACTTGATCTGGCTCCAAAGTGGCGCTCGATTTTGGAACCGCCCGGCTGACTAAGTCAGCCGGGCAGCAATCGCTCAAACTCCTTGTCAGACCATAACCTAGAAACTCTTGCCGTAGTCTTCGCTGTCAGTAGGTGACGTGGTGGCAGCGCCGCCGGCGGCACCAGACGCTCCTGTTCCGGCGCCCGAGGCACCGCCACCGGTACCCGACGCATCCCCAACTCCGGCGGCCATAGCGGTTCCGCCCATCGCAATCGCGCTTGCACCGACGATGCCCAGCGGAACGCCGAGCGGCCCCGCCACTGTGGCGACGCCCACCGCAACGGCGCCGGCGAAGGTCACGATGGCCCCTCTAGTCACCAAGCCCCAATTTACTGCTCCCGCAACCGAATCGATTTCGCTAATGTCCAATGCTCTCATGTCAATCCCCTTACCAACAGTCGATTTGCAAAGTGCGCGGCCGACCTGCCCGCTCGAGGCACGACACCCAGATCACCCCCCCGGGGGGGTGGATGGCGCCGGCATCGTGCCAAGAACTCTTGCCATTCCCGAGGCAGCCAAGACCGGTTCCAGCATCCATTCCCAGACGGCTCGGCGGTCCTGTATCACATCCGCTTCAAGTGCCATGCCCGGCTTGAGTGGTTGAGGCTTTCCGTACGTGGAAATAGTCTGCGAATCGAGCTTGACACTCAGTCGATAAAGCGGCTCGTTGCTCTGCGCGGCCGTCATCAGTGCGCTTCCTTGTCCGACGGGCAGGTCCTGCTGGGCAATGGGTGTCCGGCTCATGCTCGAGATCTGACCGCCGTGCATGCCGAACTTCTGATAGGGGTAAGCGGCGAACCTTAGCCATACACGCTGGCCAGGCTGGACAAAGCCGACAGTGCGGCTCGGCGCGAAGAGTTGCGCTTCAATTGCACTCGGTCGCCCGTCCTTTTGCCGCGGAATCAGCGTCGCGAGTGCCTGACCCGCCTGTACTGCTTGGCCGACCTTCAGGTCCAAAGCGGTGACGACTCCGGATTGCGAAGCGGTGATCACGACCTGCTTTCGGGCATCGTTTTCCGTGTCCTCCTGATCCACACCGGCAAGCATTCGATCCAGTTGCGCCAGATCGGCCTTCAACTGGAGGCTGCTCGCCTTGCGTTCCGCCTGCAATGTTTGAACGTCCCGTCGCAGCGCCGTTCCGCTACGTTCAGCGCCTTGGACCCGGGCCTGCAGGTCGATCAATTCCTCCTGCCTTTGTTGTGCTTGTAGGTCGGCCACGAAGCCAGCCTGGGAGAGCTGCTGGAAGCGCAAAAGCGTCTTGTCAGCGAGCGCCACGCGCCGGGCAGAAAGTTGCGCCTCAGCCTCGACTTGCCGCAACTCCGCTTCAGTGGCACGTATGCGGTCCGCAATAGCCTGCTCTCGCTGGCGCGCTTGCAGCTCTCGAGCGCTGCGTTCTGCTTGCACAGTAAGACGACGGGTTGCCAGGCTTTGCGACACGAGTGCCGCAATATCCCCAGCGGAGGTCTTGCGATCTGTGCCTAGTACAAACAGTGTCTGACCGGATTCGACAACATCTCCTTCGCGTACGCTCACATCCAGCAGCACGCCGCCGGTGTTGGTGGAAACCTGCACGCTGCCCATCACAGGCACCAGCAGTCCGGTTAGCCTCGCCTTTCGGGTCACCTGACCCCACGTCGCGAAGGCGACCAGCGCTCCGGCGAGCGTGAGAGCGACGCAGGCGACGACTGTGAAGCCCGGATTGCGGCCGATTCGGATCGTGCCGAGGAAGTTGTTTCTTTGGACTTCCAGCGCTTCAGACCGGAACAGCAATGAAGTCAACGAATGCTCCTTCGACTAAAGGCTAGTGCAACGCTGATGTGTGCGACATCCCGCACTCCGGCGGCGTCGACGGAGAGCTGAAGTTCGTCGTTGTGGCGATATCGGAGTTGACTGGACTAGCGACACGCTTTTCCCTCCCCGCTTTCATTCATCCGTCGGATGCTCGGCCCACCGGGGGCACGTCAGCTCACCGATGCTTTGGCAAGTACGAGGGACGAAGCTTGAACGTGTAGGGCGGTCGCAATCAACCCCCTTGTCGATGGCACCTATCAAGCCCTCTCGCGGGGGCTAGGCAGATCAGCGGATATGTGGTTTTCAGCGTCATGGCTTCGAGTACTACCGGCACGGCACGTTGTCGCTGTACGCAGCCTTCAACAGCAAGACCGGCGAGGTGCTCGGCAAGACGGCTGAACGCCACACGTTGGCCGAGTTCGTCGCATTCCTCACCGACATCGTGGCCCACCAGCCCAAGGGCAAGGAGATCCCATGTGATTGCTGACAACCTCTCGGCGAACAAGACCAAGCAGGTCGATCAGTTTCTGATCGAGCACGCCAACGTTCATATGCACTTCACCCCGACCTACTCGTCCTGGCTCAACCAGGTCGAACTGTGGTCCGGCAAGATCGAGCGTGATGTGATCGCCCGTGGCGTCTTCACCTCCGTGCGCGATCTCAAGCGAAAACTCATGCCCTACATCCGCCAGTACAACAAACAGCCAAAGACCGTGAAATGGAAGTACTACGACCCGTCGCGTCGCATCGCTTCCACTTCAAGCGTTACAGTCCATTAGTTGAGAAAGCGGATGCGTGGTATTCGGGCTATTGGCGCGTCACGCGCAGCCGGTACGGCACCCGCCCCGAAGGCCCACCGCGGACGATGGCAATCGCCTGCTGCACGTAGGGCACCGCTAGCGCGAAGGCCTCGATCTCCGCCATCTGCGACTCCTGCGCGACGCGGCCTTCGACGTAGACGACGCGACCCTGCACAGTCACCCAGAGACTGGTATCCGCAAAGGGCTTGCGTTCGCGCACGGCGGCCTGAAGCGCGCCGGCGATGTCGGCGTCGCAGAGGTACGAGTTCTGGCGATCGCACTCCCTGGCGAGCCAGCACGTCGTCCCGCGCTCGGCGCGATGGTGCGCCTGGATGCGCTTCTCGCTCTCGTCGATGAACGGCCCGGCGGGCAGCGGGCAGTCGGGTACCGCTGCCGTGATCTGGAAGAAGGGGTCGTCGAACCAGTTTCGCAGTCCGTCGTCGGCGCGTGCCATGCCGCCCGCGCACAGGGCCGCTGCCAGCGGCACAAGCAAAACGCGACGCCTCACGGCCGCGATCGGCACAAGCATTCTCATGGCTCGCCGGTCGAGGCGATTCCCTGCACCTGATCGGCAAGGTGTTGAAGGTAGCGGTCCTCGATGCCGAGGCTCAGCAACTGCGCGGCCACCTGCTCCAGGTAGCGGCGGTTCGTACCCAGCGTGCCGGAGGCGCAGGCGATCATCGCCGCGGTTTCGGCAACCGGCAATTCGCCGACGTGGTCGGCGTGCGATGGATTCGATGCGAACGCGAGCGCGGTGACATCGCCTTGCGGCGTGCTGACGGGAAGAAACGTCGGCCGATAGCCGCCGCGAATCATCTCGCGGCGCCAGACCATTGCCGACTCGGCCTGCGCCACTGCGCCGGGGATGCGAAAGACCAGGCCGCGGCACGAGCCGCTGCCCGGTTCGAGCGCGAGCACGAGGGCCGGACGCTCGACGGTGCCTCGGCCTATCGTCGACCGATAGGAGAAGCGGCGCTGGTAGCCGGCGACTTCGGCGAGCCGTACCTCCGCGAAGTGAAAGCCCGGATCCCACATCAGCGATCCGTAGGAATAGATCCAGAGGTCTTGCGCGGGATCGAGGCCGCCGAGCATGGCGAGCCGCGATGCTTCGAGCTCGTCATCCGAAAGACGCCAATCGGGACCGCGCCCGAGACTTCGCGCGCGCTCATCCCAGAACGCGAGGACCTCGGGCGTGACGCGCAACTCCGACTGCCCGGCCGGCCGCACGCGGCCGCGAAGGTGCGGGAGATGCATGAAGGCGTCGTCGGTCAAGGGTCGTCTCCCGGTCGTGTCGACTCAGGCTACGGTCGGTTGCCAAGGCCCGACAATGCTGACCGTTTCGTCGGCGCCGGGCCACGGCGGCATCGTCACCGCGATGGCGGCGACGGCCTGCGCGGACGAGGCGCGAAACTGGAAATGCGTGCCCAGGGGCAGGGTAAGACAAAGGCCCGGCTCGAGCGCGACGATGGCCTCGCGCTCGCCCTGCCGGCGCCACATTTCGCCGCGGCCGGAGACGACGAACCAGAACTCCTCGACGCTGCGATGCGTCATCGCGCGCGAGGTCGCGCCCGCCGGCAATTCGAAGCGCGCCATGCCGTCGGCGGCCAAACCGAGCAGCACGCGCACGTCTGCACCGTCCGGCGCGACGACGTGGGTCGCGGAGGGCAGCGACAGGCTGGCGAAAGCAGCACCCTCGGTTGTCGGCAAGGCCATGGCGGTCAATCGGTGGAGGGCGATTCCTCCAGCATATCGCGACGGTTCGCGCCGTCGAAACACTACGCGCTTTCGAGCAGTCGCGGTCGAGCCGCGAGCGATAGCATTTGCACCCCCAACGGCCCCACGCGCAAAGGATCCGCCATGCCCGGTTTGCTCGAGCTCCTCGGTCTGGGTTCCTCTTCTTCGGTCTCGCGGGAGGACAAGGCGGCGATCGCCCGGGCCAGGAAGACTGTCGCCTACGCGAAGAAGAACGCGCCCGACGAGGGTGTGCGCATCCTCAACCGGATCGTCCTCGACATGAAGGAGCTCGCCTCGACGCTGCCTGGCGAGGCGGCTGAGGTGCAGAAGGAGGCCGAGGCGGCGATCGGCGAGTTCGTGGTCGGCGCGCGCAAGGAGATCGAGGGCGACTGCAAGGAGGGGAAGACGGCGTGGCTGGACTTCATGACCCCGCCCGAGAACGACGCCGCATCGAAGAAGAAGCGCGCCGAAGGCCTGCTCCACTACATGAACCACACCGCCGAGGTGATTGTGCGCGACCGCGACATGCTGTCGCGCCTGTCGGCCTTCACCAAGGACAAGAGCCTCGAGCAACTCGCCAGGCTGCTGTTCGAGCTGGAGGAAAACGTCAAGGCGGCGCGCAGGTTGTGGCTGGAGCTTGTGCCCCAGCGCACGACCAAAGGCCCCCCCACGGCCGCGCCGGCGGTGAGCCGGCCCAAGCCCGAGGGCGTGAAGAACCCCAAGGACTGGTCCGACGCCTGCGACCGCATCGACACCGCCAACGCCAAGGGCGAAGCGCCCAGGCCCGAGGACCTGGCGCTGATGGCCCAGGGTGCACAGGACGCGCTCGTCGCCGACAAGCGCTGGGACTGGGAAAAGGACCTGAAGACGAAGTTCGGATGCAGCTGGGAGCAGGTCAAGGCAGAGTTCAAGAAGCTGAAGAAGACCGACGCGACCAAGGCCACCGAGTTCATGTCGGGCTACTGGTGGTTCCGCAAGCTCACCGTCGACGCGGAGATGAAGAAGCTCGCCGACAAGTTCAAGTTCCAGTGGGAAAGCGTGGGCAGCACCAACCTCGAGTCGGACTACGACATCAGCGTGCGCAGCCACGGCATCGACGGCAAGAAGCCCTACCTCGACTGGCAGATCGTGCAGGACTTCAACAAGACGCTGGCGGCGCGCTTCAACGGCGTCCAGCCCGGCACGCTGTTCGACACTAACCTCTACGCCAGCGCCGAGCCGCCCCCGCTCAAGGACCCGAAGGACAAGACCGAGACCGAGAAGGACATGGACGCGATGGCCGAAGCCGGCCAGGACGTCGGCGCCCTGATGAAGATGCGCCGCTACATGGGCTGGGAAGACTACGTCGACTACCAGGACGCGGTGCTCGCCGAGATCGAGAAGGCCGTCGCCGGCGAGAAGAACGAGGACAGGAAGAAGCTGCTGCACAAGCGGCTGGTGGCGGCGCGGCGCCAGTTCGAGACCGCCGACGCGCTCTACTTCAAGAAGCTGACGACGACCCTCGACCACGCCGGCATCAAGTACGACGAGGGCATCGCCGACTCGCCCGAGGGCCAGAAGAAGCTGGTCGAGATGGTCGAGCAGCTCGAGAAGAACCCGGACAAGCTGATGGCCGCCACCAACGCCGCCTACGTCAAGGCGATGCAGGAGGTGCGCGACATCGAGGCCGAGCTGGCCGAGATCGACAAGGAGCTCGAGGAATACAAGGGCAAGACCGATCCGTTGACCCTGGAGCGGAGCAAGGTGCTGCAGGACAAGCGCGCCGCCATCATGGCGCGCCTGGAGACCTTGCAAGCCGACGCCGTGTTCTTCGCCGCCGAGGCGTACCACAGCAAGGGGCCGTTCCAGCACATCGTGCAGGCGAGCCAGAAGAGCGCGCAGGAGGCCAAGGCCAAGGGCAAGCCTGAGGAGTTTCCCGCCCTCGTCAAGGAAAAGCTCGAGAAGCTGCCGATCACCTCCTTCATGCAGTCGTTCAACGAGCAGCTCGGCGATCTTCTCAAGGACCTCAAGCACTACGACGAGAAGTCGCCGTTCCCCGGCCTCGGCCTCTACCGCTCGTCGAAGTACCTCGAGCGTCTGTGCGAGGCGATGGACTGGATCGGCAGAAAGCTCGACGGCGACAAGGCGCTGGCCGATGCCGCCACCGAGTACAGGAAGGTCCTGCTCAACGGCAAGACGGCGGCAGTCGTCAAGGGCGAGCTGAAGGGCCTGGTCGACATGCGCGGCGGCAAGGTCGAGCTCAACGGCGCCGAGGATCCGCAGCAGGAGATGGAAGCTTGGGCGCTCACCGAGGTGCACAAGATCTTCGGCAGCGGCATCTCGACTCTGAGCGAGCTGGGCACGCTGGTCAAGGGTCTCGGCAAGCAGGTCAACGTCATCCTGCGCAAGGCCGACGTGGCGCAGAAGATGATGGCCGAGAGCGAGAAGGCCTACTTCCCGAAGAAGGGCTGACGCGCGCGGCGCTCAGTGCGCCATGAGCAAGGGCAGCGGCAGCGTCGCCAGCACCGAGCGGGTCGCGCCGCCGAGCATGCGCTCGCTCATTCGGCTGTGTCCGTAGCAGCCCATCACCACGAGGTCGACGCGCAGCGTCTGTGCCAGCGCTGCCAGGTCCCGGCCGACGTGCGATGAGGCCGGGCTCCGATGCGAGGTCGCCTCGATACCGTGCCCCTTCAGGAAGGCGCCGATGTCGATGCCGCTGAACGGCGCCGCCACGGGATGGCGCGACCAGGTCGCGACGTGTACCTCGCGGGCGTGGCGCAGCAGCGGCAAGGCACCGGTGACGGCGCGGGCCGCCTGCGCCGATCCGTTCCACGCCACCAGCGCCCGCTCGCCGAAGGCGCCGGCGCGCGCTGCCGCGGGAACGACGAGCGTCGGCTTGCCGCTGTCGAGGATCACGGCTTCGACGAATCCCTCGGGCGCGCCGCCGCTTTCCTGCGGCCCCGCTGACTGCTGGCCGATCACGAGCAGATCGGCATACGCCGCTTCGGCGACGAAGCCGTGCGCGATCGAATCGCCGACGAGGTCGCACCACGCGACCTCGGCGCCTTCGCCGAGGCAGCGTTGCTGCAGGCTGGCGCGGGCCACGTCGTTCTGCCCGTTGGCGACCGAGTCGAGGGCGGCGCCGGCCGAGTAGGCGAATGCGGCGCGGTCGGTGTTCATCGTCGCGCCGAACAAGGCCGTGACGGCGCTGCCGTGACGCAGGGCGATCGCGCGGGCGATCTCGAGCCGGGCCACGCTGCCGGCGGTCGCGTCGGCGTGCAGCAGGATCGAGCGGATCGCCATCGTCATGGCAGCCCTCAGCGCACCAGCAGCACCGGTATCGTGGCGCGGGCGAGCACCTGGGTCGCCACCGAACCGAGCACGAGATTGGCGAGGTTGCCGTGGCCGCGAGAACCCATCACGATCAAGTCGAAGCGGCCCTCGGCGGCAAGCTTCGCAATCGATTCCGCGGCATGCCCGATGGTGTGCACGAAGTGTGCGTGGATTCCCTGCTGCTCGAAGAAGGCGCGGATCGGCTTGAACACCAGCTCCGCATCCTCCTCGTAGAAATTGCGCACCACGTCGGCGCCGACGAAGGCGGCGGCGCGGTGCGGCACGGCGAGCACCGAGTGCACGATCGTGTACTCGTGTCGCGAGCCGAGCCACTCGTCGTGCGCGGCCAGATAGGCGAGCATGCGTTTGGTGTAGTCGCTGCCGTCAGCGGCGATCAGTATCTTCATGTCGATTCCCGGCGGGTGCGCCGCCAGTGTCGGACGCGCGCGGCGCGCGGGCCTTGTCGCAGATCAAGTCCAGCGGGGGAAGGGCACGCCATCATCGCCGCCGACTTCAGCATCGAGGCCATGGCAGCGCGTCGCATTCTCATCGTTCAGGGCCATCCCGACCTTGCTGTGCCCTCGCGCCGACCGCTCTCCGGCGCGACGGGCGAGAGCGAAGCCGCGCTCGCCGACGACCCCGATCCGCACGCCGGCTTCACGACCTGGTCGAACGCCGCCGATGGCCGACGCGTCGGTCGCTCGCACCTGCAACTCGCGGGCCTTTGGTGTGCCGGCTGTGCCGCTGTCATCGAGACGGCGTTGATGCGAGAACCCGGCGTGCGCGAGGCGCGCGTGAGCTACGCCACGCAGCGCGCCAGCGTCTCCTGGGACCCTGCATCGACGCGCCTGTCGAGCCTGCTCGTGGCCGTGCGCGGCGCCGGCTACGGCGCCGTGCCCGACGCCGCGGCGCCGGCGCGCACCCTGCGTCTGGCCGAGGAGCGCGGCGCGCTCTGGCGCCTCTTCGTCGCCGTGTTCTGCATGATGCAGGTGATGATGTACCAGGCCCCGCTCTACGTGGCGGGCCCGGGCACCCTGACGCCCGATCTGCGCACACTGCTGCTCTGGGCCGCCTGGCTGCTCAGCATCCCGGTCGTGCTCTTCTCGGCGGCGCCGCTGTTTCGCGACGCGCTCGCGTCGCTCGCGCAGCGACGCATCTCCATGGACCTGCCGGTCTCGCTCGGCATCGCCATCATGTTCGTCGTCAGCTCGGGCGCGGCTTTCGATCCGGGTGGCGTGTTCGGCAGCGATGCGTACTTCGATTCGCTGACGATGTTCGTCACCTTCCTGCTCGGCGGGCGCTGGCTGGCGATGAAGATGCGCAACCGTGTCACGGCGACGCTCGAAGCCGCCATCGCCCGCACGCCCGACGCAGTACGCCGCGTCGAGCCCGACGGTACGGTTTGCCTGGTCGCGCCGCACCGCCTGCGCTGCGGCGACCGCGTGCGCGTCCTCGCCGGCGAAGCCTTCCCCGCCGATGGGCCGCTCGTCGAAGGAGCAACCGAGGTCGACGAAGCGCTGCTCACCGGCGAATCGCGGCCGGTGGCCAAAGGTCCGGGCGACGAGGCGATCGCCGGCAGCCTGAACCTGCGCGGCCCGGTCGTGCAGCGCGCCGACCGGCTCGGTGCCGACACGCGCTACGAAGGCATCGTCGCGCTGATGCGCGAAGCGCTGACCGAGCGGCCGCCGATGCTGCGCGCGGCCGATCGCGTCGCCGGTCCCTTCCTCTGGGCCGTGCTCGTGCTCGCCGCGGGCGCCGGCGCCGCCTGGTCGCTGATCGATCCGTCGCGCGCCGTCTGGGTCGCGGTGTCGGTGCTCATCGTCACCTGCCCGTGCGCGTTGTCGCTGGCAGCGCCTTCGGCGCTGCTCGCCGCGGCCGGCGCACTCGCTCGCCGTGGGGTGCTGGTGCGGCGGCTCGATGCGCTCGAGGCCTTGGCCGCCATCGATACCGTCTGCTTCGACAAGACCGGCACGCTGACCGAGGCGCGGCTGCAAGTCGCCGGCATCGACCTGTTGCCGGCGGCGCTGCGTGCCGGCATCGATGAACCGTCTGCGCTGGCGATGGCGGCATCGCTCGCGGCATCGTCGACGCATCCGCTCTCGCTCGCGCTGGTCGCCAGCGGTGTCGTACCGGCATCGGCATCGGCGCCGCACTTCGTGTGGAGCGACGTGCGCGAAGAGGCGGGGCTCGGACTCGAAGGCTCGCTCGTCGACGGCAAGCGCTATCGGCTCGGCAGCGCCGCATGGGTCGGAGCGGAGCACCGTGCCTCGGTGACCGGCGCGCAGGTGTGGCTCGCCGGTGACGGCGGCGCCATCGCCGCTTTCACCTTCGGCGAAGCCTTGCGCGCCGACGCGCTCGTCGCGGTCGATGCCCTCCGCGACGCCGGGCTCGCCGTTCGCCTGCTCTCCGGCGACGCCGAGCTGCGGACCCGCGCGATCGCCGATCGGCTCGGCATCGGGCACGCCCGCGGCGACGCGACGCCTGCCGACAAGCTCGACGCCATCGCTGCGCTGCAGCGTGAGGGGCATCGGGTCGCCATGGTGGGCGACGGCCTGAACGACGCGCCCGTCATGGCCCGCGCCGACGTCTCGTTCGCGATCGGCAGCGGCCCTGCGCTCACGAAGGCGAAGGCCGACTTCATCCTCATGTCGGGCTCGCTCGCCGACGTGGCCCGGGCCCGCGACACGGCGCGAGGCGCGCTGCGCATCGTGCGCCAGAACTTCGCCTGGGCGATCGCCTACAACGCTGTCTGCGTTCCGCTCGCGTTGGCCGGCTGGTTTCCGCCCTGGGCCGCCGGCCTCGGCATGGCGACCAGCTCGCTGATCGTCGTGATCAACGCCCTGCGCATCGGCCGCTCGCCCTGATCCGCATGGACGTCCTGTTCCTGCTCATCCCGTTCTCGGTGCTGCTCGTCTTCGCGCTGATGGCGGTGTTCGCCTGGGCGCTGAAGGCGAGCCAGTTCGACGACCTCGAACGCGAAGGCGCGCGAATTCTCGAAGACGACGCGCCGATCCTTGACGCGGATCAAGCCCCGCGCTGAACTCCGCTTCGACACTCTCGCTGAACCACGCGACGAGGAGAGAACGAGATGCCAAGCGCCGTTTCAGCCATGACCTTGCCGCAGCCGCGCAGCGACGCGCCTGCGGCGACGTCGGTCTACTACGACGATGGCGCGGTACGCATGTTCACGCTCGCCGCCGTGCTCTGGGGCGTGGTCGGCATGACGGTGGGCGTGCTGATCGCGGCCCAGCTCACCTGGCCCGAGTTGAACTTCGGCATTCCCTGGCTCAGCTACGGGCGGCTGCGCCCGCTGCACACCAACGCGGTGATCTTCGCGTTCGGCGGCAGCGTGCTCATGGCGAGCAGCCTCTACGTCGTGCAGCGCACGTCGCAGGTCGCGCTGTTCATGCCCAAGCTGGCCTGGTTCGTGTTCTGGGGCTGGCAGGCGGTCATCGTCGCCGCGGCGATCACGCTGCCGCTCGGCTTCACCCAGGGCAAGGAGTACGCCGAACTCGAGTGGCCGATCGACATCCTGATCACGCTGGTCTGGGTCGCCTACGCGATCGTCTTCTTTGGCACCATCGGAATGCGCAAGGTGCGCCACATCTACGTCGCCAACTGGTTCTTCGGCGCCTTCATCATCACGGTGGCACTGCTCCACATCGTCAACAGCGCGGCCATCCCGGTCAGCATGTGGAAGAGCTACTCGGCCTATGCCGGCGTGCAGGACGCGATGGTCCAGTGGTGGTACGGCCACAACGCGGTCGGCTTCTTCCTGACGGCGGGCTTTCTCGGGATGATGTACTACTTCATCCCGAAGCAGGCGGAGCGGCCGATCTACTCGTACCGGCTCTCGATCGTCCACTTCTGGGCCCTGATCTTCACCTACATGTGGGCGGGCCCGCACCACCTGCATTACACCGCGCTGCCGGACTGGGTGCAGTCGATCGGCATGGTCTTCTCGCTGGTGCTGCTGGCGCCGAGCTGGGGCGGAATGATCAACGGGATCATGACGCTCTCCGGTGCCTGGCACAAGCTGCGCGAGGACCCGATCCTGAAGTTCCTCATCGTCAGCCTGTCGTTCTACGGCATGAGCACCTTCGAGGGGCCGATGATGTCGATCAAGACGGTGAACGCGCTCTCGCATTACACCGACTGGACGATCGGCCACGTGCACTCGGGCGCGCTCGGCTGGGTCGGCCTGATCTCGATCGGCACGCTCTACTACATGATCCCGCGCATGTTCGGCCAGAAGCGCATGTACAGCGTCAAGGCGATCGAGCTGCACTTCTGGATCGCCACGCTGGGCATCGTTCTCTACATCGCGGCGATGTGGATGGCCGGCGTGATGCAGGGCCTGATGTGGCGCTCGGTCAATGCCGACGGCTCGCTGGTCTACAGCTTCGTCGAAAGCGTCAAGGCGACCTTTCCCTTCTACGTCGTCCGGCTCGCCGGCGGCCTGATCTACCTGGCCGGCATGGGCGTGATGGTCTGGAACGTGGTCATGACCGTTCGTGCCGGCAGCCCTTCGCCGGTTCGCATTCCCTTGCCGCACGCGGCGGCGCTGCCTTCGCCGGCCGCGGGCTGAGCTTCGGAGCACGCCATGTCAGATGACGATAAAAAAGTGCCGACCTTCTCGCACGAGAAGATCGAGACGAGCAACTTCCTGATGATCGTCCTCATCCTGCTCGTCGTCGCGGTGGGCGGTATCGTCGAGATCGTGCCGCTCTTCTTCCAGCGCTCGACGACCGAGCCGGTGCCCGGCCTGAAGCCCTACACGGCGCTGCAACTGGCCGGCCGCGACATCTACACGCGCGAGGGTTGCTACAACTGCCATTCGCAGATGATCCGCACGCTCGCCGCCGAGACGCTGCGCTACGGCCACTACTCGATGGCCGGCGAGTTCGTCTACGACCATCCATTCCAGTGGGGCAGCAAGCGCACCGGCCCGGACCTGCACCGCGTCGGCGGCAAGTACAGCGACGAGTGGCATCGCCTGCACCTCAACAACCCGCGCGACCTGGTGCCGGAATCGAACATGCCGGCCTACCCGTGGCTGCTCGCGACGCAGGTCGACGAC
This sequence comes from Burkholderiales bacterium, assembly GCA_038231215.1. Taxonomy (GTDB): domain Bacteria; phylum Pseudomonadota; class Gammaproteobacteria; order Burkholderiales; family Burkholderiaceae_C; genus Schlegelella_A. The sequence goes on from JBBRLS010000024.1 coordinate 40,457, forward strand.
GGGAGCATCGGCGCGCACATGACGGGGCTGCGCCGGGTCGGCGTGCCTTACACGGACGACGAGATCGCCAAGGCCGGCGAGAGCATTCGCGGCAAGACCGAGCTCGATGCGCTGGTGGCCTACCTGCAGGTGCTCGGCACCTCGGTGAAATAAGGAGCGACAGGTGGATCTCAACGTGCTGCGAATCGCCGTCACCGTGGTGTCGTTCGTCGTCTTCATCGGCATCGTCGTGTGGGCCTGGTCGCGGCGCAACAAGGCCGCCTTCGACGAGGCCGCCCATCTTCCCTTCGTCGACGAAGAGCGGGGCGACAAGTCATGAGCGACTTCTTCAGCGGCGGCTGGTCCGTCTTCATCGCCGCCGCGACGCTGGTGAGTCTGGCGGCGTGCCTGCTGCTCCTCTTCCTCGCCAGCCGGCGCCAGCCGATGGCCAAGGACAACAGCACCGGCCACGTCTTCGACGAGGACCTGGTCGAGATGAACAACCCGCTGCCGATGTGGTGGGCGGTGCTGTTCGTCCTGACCGTCGTGTTCTCGTTCGGCTACGTGTTCGTCTTTCCTGCGCTCGGCAGCCAGCCGGGCAGCCTCGGCTGGACCAGCCGCAGCGAGCTTGCCGACGACCAGGCGAAGGCGGCGGCCGAGATGGCGAAGATCTACGCGGCGTACACGCCCCTCGCGGCCGAGACACTGAGCCAGGATGCGAAAGCGATGGCGATCGGCCAGCGCCTCTTCATCAACAACTGCTCCGGTTGCCACGGCTCCGACGCGCGCGGCAGCAAGGGCTTTCCGGACCTGACCGACACCGACTGGCTGCACGGCGGCAGCCCGGAAAAGATCGAGGAGACGATCACGCTCGGGCGGACCGGCGCGATGCCGCCGATGGCCGCGGCAGTCGGCAGCGACGCCGACGTGCACAACGTCGCCAACTACGTGTTGAGCCTGTCGGGCAGCGCCTACAACTCGATCGCGGCGGCCGCGGGCCGGCCGAAGTTCGCGGTCTGCGCTGCGTGCCATGGCGCCGACGGCAAGGGCAACCAGGCGATCGGCGCGCCCAACCTCACCGACAAGGTCTGGCTGCACGGCTGGGGCGAGGAAGCGATCGTCGCCATGGTCAACAACGGCAAGACCAACGTCATGCCGGCGCAGGCCGGACGCCTCACGCCGGGGCAGATCCACCTGCTTGCCAGCTACGTGTGGGGCCTGTCGAACCGACCGCAGGCCGCCTCGCGTTGAACGCCGGCCGCGGCCGAGACCGGGCATGACCGCCGCCGATCCGGCCGCGCGCGTCGTCATCCCGATCGTCGCGGCGCCCGAGTCGTCGGCCGAGATGATCTCGCTCTACGTGAGCGAGGCGAAGATCCAGATGCGCTCGGTGCGCGGCTGGTTCGCGACCTGGCGATGGGTACTGGTGTGGTTCACGCAGTTGCTGTTCTACGGCTTGCCCTGGCTCGACTGGAACGGTCGCCCCGCAGTGCTGCTCGACCTCGTCGCGCGCCGCTTCTACATCTTCGGCATGGTCCTGCATCCGCAGGACGTGATCTACCTGACCGGGCTGCTCGTCCTGTCGGCCTACGGCCTCTTCCTGTTCACGGCCGTCGCCGGGCGGCTCTGGTGCGGCTTCGCCTGTCCCCAGACCGTCTACACCGAAATCTTCATGTGGGTGGAGCGGCGCTTCGAAGGCGACCGCCAGGCACGCATGAAGCTCGACGCTGCGCCCTGGTCGGCGCGCAAGCTAGCGCGGCGCGGCGGCAAGCAAGTGATCTGGCTGGCGATCGGCCTGTGGACAGGCTTCACCTTCGTCGCCTACTTCACGCCGGCGCGTGCTTTGGCGTCCGAGGTACTGGCCTTCACGGTCGGGCCCTGGGAATCGTTCTGGATCCTGTTCTACGGCTTGGCAACCTACGGCAACGCCGGCTACCTGCGCGAGCAGGTGTGCAAGTACATGTGCCCGTACGCGCGCTTCCAGAGCGCGATGTTCGATCGCGACACGCTCATCATCAGCTATGACACCGCGCGTGGCGAGCCGCGCGGCTCGCGGCCGCGCAAGGTCGATCCGGCCTCGATCGGCAAGGGCGATTGCATCGACTGCACGCTGTGCGTCCAGGTCTGCCCGACCGGCATCGACATCCGCAAGGGCCTGCAGTACGAATGCATAGGCTGCGCTGCCTGCATCGACGCTTGCGACGCCGTCATGGACAAGATGAGCTACCCGCGCGGCCTGATCCGCTACGCGACGCAGAACGGCATCGAGAAGAAGTGGTCGCGGGCGCAGATGTGGCGCCATGTGGCGCGGCCGCGCGTGCTGATCTACGGCGCGATCCTGCTCGCGATCGGCGCCGCCTTCGTCGCCAGCCTGGCCCTGCGATCGCCGTTCAAGGCCGACGTCGTGCGCGACCGGGGCGCGCTCGCGCGCCAAGTCGAGGACGGCCGCATCGAGAACGTCTACCGGGTCCAGCTCATGAACGGCACCGAGCAGGCGCAGCGCTTTCGCATCGAGGTCGAGGGCCTGCCAGGCGCGACGCTGCATGGCTGGACCGACGTCGACGTCGGCCCGACCGAGGCGCGCTGGGTGCCGGTCGCGGTGCAGATTCCGCCGGCCTCGGCGCGCGATCTCGGGCCCGGGGCGCACCCGTTGAAATTCAGGATCGTGCTCGTTCCCGCCGCGCGCAGCGCCGAAGGTTCGACCGGCGTCGACGCCGCCGAGCAGCAAGAGAAGTCCACGTTCGTCGTTCCGCGCTGAAGGAGCAAGCACCATGTCGATGACTCCCACTTCGGCCGTCGCCGCAGCGCGCCGGCCCGGTCCTCCGAGCGGCGCGCCGTGGTGGCGCTTCCCGATGGTCTGGTTCGTCTGGTCCGGTCCGGCGATCGTCGTCGTCGCTGGGTTCGCGACCCTGTTCATCGCCATTCGCAACGCCGACGTCGTGCTGAGCGAGCCGGTGCCGACGGCCGTGCGCTCCGACCCATCCGCGACGGGCGCGATGCAGCGTCCGGGCGCGACGGCGCCCGCGCTGCACGCGCGCAACCACGCCGCCACGCCGGCCCCTTGACGCAGCGACGGGTGCCATGAAACAGCTCGCCCTGCGCATCCTCTGGCCGGCCTTCATCTTTGCCGGCGTGCTCGAGACGATGCTCTTCGCCGTCATCGATCCGCACGAGATGCGCTGGTTCGGCGGCGTGCCGATCGGCTGGTCGCCGGTGGCGATCTATTCGGTGACCTTCTTCATCTTCTGGTGGGTCATCGCCGGCTCCGGCGCGCTTACCGCGCTGCTCGCGCAGACAGCCGAAGAAGTCAACGCGATGCATGACGAGCCGCGCCCACCCGAGGCGTGATGGACGCGGCGCTCGCGGCTTCGCTGTTCCTGATGGGCCTGGCCGGGGCGCCGCACTGCGCCGCCATGTGCGGCGCCGCCGGCGGCCTGATCGCGAAGCAGGGCGGGCCGAGCGGATTCAGCCGCAGCCTGCTCGCCTGGCACGCCGGCCGCATTGCCAGCTATGCCGCCCTCGGCGCCGTCGGCGCGGCGAGCGTCGGCGGGCTCTTGGCGCTCGAGGGCGCCGCGCCGGTGCTGCGGCCGATGTGGACGATGCTGCACGTGGCCGCGGTCGCGCTCGGCCTCTGGCTGCTCTGGGCGGCCCGCGCGCCGGCCTGGCTTTCGGGGGCGGGTGCGCGATTCGCGGCCGGCGTGGGGACGCAACCGGTCCGCATCTTCCGACGCCTGCCCGCGGCCGGGAGGGCCGGCCTCGCTGGCGCCTGCTGGGCCGCCATGCCGTGCGGCCTGCTGCAGTCGGCATTGCTGGTCGCAGTCCTCAGTTCCGGTCCGGCGGCCGGCGCCACGTCGATGGCGGCCTTCGCGCTGGCGTCGAGCCTGGGCCTCTGGCTCGGCCCGCAGATCTGGACGCGGTTGCGCCGGGGCGGCGCCGAGTCAGGCTCGGCGGCGTGGTCGGTGCGCGGTGCCGGGGCGCTGCTGGCCGCGTCGTCGGTGTTCGCGCTCTGGCATGGCCTGGGCGACGCGATCGGTCAGGCCTTTTGCGTCGTCGCCGGATAAGAAGCCGTGAACGAACCCTGAGTCGCGGCGCCGCTCAGGCCGCGTTCATCGCCGGCCCCAGTCCCAGCGGCGCCGGCAGCGTCATGAGAATGCGCATGAACAGCGGCCGGTAGGCATCGTCGGGCTCGCGGTGCGTGAGCGGATCGCGGTTTTCCATGAACGCGGCATCGAGGGTCGCCCAGTCGGCCGGCGTCAGCACGCGTTCGGCGAGCGGCAGGATCAATCGTTCCTCGGTGCCGATGTGCTCCATGTACGAGGCGATGTAGGCGTGCATCGCGTCCTCGAAGCGGGCGCGACGCGAGGGTGCGTCGGCGGCGTCGCTCATCATCTCTAGGCCGAGCAACTGGTGCTCGAGCTCGCGCACCGCGCTTTCGCTGCCGGCGTGATCGTGGTCGAGACGATCGAGGATCTCCGCCAGCTCCGTGCTGCGCGCACGCAGCATCGGGAACAGCAACCGGCTTTCCTTGCTGTGATGCACCTTCTCCGGGAACTCGTCGATATAGAAGAGCATCGCGCGAAGCGTCGCGAAGTCGGGACGCGCGCCGAGCCGGCGGCATTCGGACAACAGCAGATCGATCGAACGCAGCACGGCGGAGAGCGCCCGGTGCTCGTCCTGGATGATCCGGATCGTGGGGTGGGGCGACATTGGGCAAGCTCCGTGTGTTCAGGCCCTCTCGAGCGCGGCGGCGACGAACACCGTCGCGGCGCAGGCGACCGCGGCCCACTCGATCAGGATCTGCCGCCAAGGGTGCGATTTCATCGGATGCCTTTCGATAGCCCGTCGTTCCTCATCGATCGACTGTAGGGACAGCGGCGCTGGACACCCTTGACGCAGCGCAAGTTCAGCGCCTGGGCCAGGCCGCGTCGAGCTCTTGCGACAAGGCGGGCAACAAGGTGCGGTCCAGGTCGCGCCGGCCGACCCGCGCCGGGCTGTCCGCGCCAGGCGCCGAGAAGGCGAAGGCGTCGTCGTCGTCGACCAGCTCGATCACGCGCAGGCGCGGCTGGGCGATGCGGATCTCGTCGAGCAGCGTCGCGCAACGCGTGTCGCCGACCGCGATGCCGGTGACGACTGCGTCGGGCGGCCCGTCGCGCAGCGCGTTGCGTGCCGCGGCGATGGTGGTGACCGCGTCGACGCGCAGGCCGGCCTCGCGCAGGAGCCGGTGCGCTCGCACCCGCGCCATGTCCTGCGGCTCGAGCAGCAGCACATGGCGGCCCGCCGCCAGCTCGGTATGCGGCAGGAGTGCCGGGCTGGGCGCGATGTCCTCGCTGCCGTCGGCGCCCGGGAATCCGAGCATCAGCGTGACCTTGTCGCCGACGTCGGCCCGCTGCGGCGCCAGGCCGATGGCCCGGGCGAGTTGCACGAAGAGCAGCCAGTGCAGCTCGGCGAAGTCGTCATCGACCGCGGCCGCCTGCGGCGCCGCTGCGCGCTGCACGGAAAGGGTCAGCATCGGCAGCGGCGGCATTCCCTGAACGTTCGCGCCGACCTCGATCGACGAGCCGATGAGCAGCGCGTATTCGAGCGCGAGATCGAGCAACTGGGACAGCGCGGCGGCGTTGACTTCGAGTTCGAGCGGCTCGGTCGGCCCGCTGAGCGACGTGCCGTGGCGCAGCGCCGCGCCTGCCCAGTCGGCCAGGGCCTCGCGCGCCGCCTGGGCGAGGTCGATACGCTCCCGACCCAGCGGCGCATCGCCACCCAGCACGCGGGCCAGCTCCTGGATCTGCAAGCCGAAGCGTTCGAGGCGCGCCATCTCGACGAGGGCGGCGTCGACGGCAGGCTGCGCTGCCGGTGCGAGCGGGCCGAGCGCGGCGAGCGAGCGCTGCAGTGCCCACAGCGCGCCGGCAAAGGTCTCGGCGACCCGGCCCAGCACGGCAGGGGGGACCTTGATCGGCACCAGGCTGGCGATACCCGGTGGCCGCTCGCGGCCGGGGTCGATGGTTTTCGGATGACGCGCGTCGACCATGCGAGCTTTCAGAATCGTTGGCGCGTCGCGTGCAAGCAGGGCGGATCGGCTGCCGCTCTCACGCGATCGTCGTCAGGAGCACCGCCTGGACGACCAGGCACCGGTCTTCGTCCGGGTCGCCGCCTGCGCCCAGCCGCATGGCAAGCACGGCGGTGGGATGCGAAGGCGAAGCCAGGTCGCAGTAGACGGGAACTCCCGCCTCTGCCTCGATCCGCTGCACGAGCGCCGGCAGCATGCCCTGGCACTCGACGGCGTCGTAGAGGCGGCCGAGCAGGCGCGCGGTGTTGGTCACTTCGAGCGGTGCGCTATGTCCGGACAGGCTCGACCGGACGTAGGCGACGTGCGCGCCGAGTCGAAGCGCGGCCCGGCCGAAAAGCGCCGCATCGGGAAGGCCCTCGCTCTCGTACAGGAGGCCCAGCTTCTTGCCGCGCAAGGTCGGTTCGGCCGGACCGTGCAACGCAGCGGCCTTCAACGCAAGTGCCCGCTCCAGCACGGCGACCATGCCCGAGGTCGACATCGGATCCGAAATCTGGGGACGGGGCTGGGGACGCGTGTTCATCTGCTTCGGGACGCGAATGACGGGCCATGCGCGTTCGACAGCCTAGCGACGCCAGGCCGCGCTCTCCTTGATGCCGGTCAAGGTACGGCCTCGACGCGCGACGGAGCTGGCCGGGCCGCTTGATACGAAGCCGACACGAAGCGTTCACGCACCGTTGCAGAACGATGCCGGCCGGTGGCACGGCGTTGTTGGTCGCGTTCCAGCATGCACTCCCATCGAACAAACACAAGCCTGCACCGGAGTTCACGATGATCAGCAACACCGTCCCGACTGTCGCGTGCACCGCGCCGCGCCCGATGCCGCTCGCCTCTGCGACGGCAAGGAGCGAGGCTGCCGTCAATCAGCGAGCGAACCAGCGGACCGTCGAGACCCTGGCGCTCCTGAACGACGTGCTCGCGCCGCAGCGCCGCATCGTTCACGCCGGCGACATCATCTGCCAGGCCGGCGAACGCTTCGGCAAGCTCTACATCCTCAACTCCGGCTTCGTGAAGATCGTCGGCGTCTCCGCCGACGGCCGCGAGCAGGTGGTGGGCCTCAAGTTTCGCGGCGACTGGCTCGGCTTCGACGGCATCGCCAACGGCGAATACGCGTGCGACGCGATCGCCATGGACATCGGCGAGGTCTGGGTCATTCGCTATGACGCGCTGCTCGCCGCCTGTGCCGGCCAGCCTGCGCTGCTGACGGTGCTGCATGGCGCGATGAGCCGCGAGATCGGCCGCGACCGCGACTCGCTGATGTCGGTGTGCACGCTACCCGCCGATGCCCGCGTCGCGGAGTTCCTGCGCCACTGGGCCGAATCGCTGGCCCGCTGCGGCCTGCGCACCGACCAGATCACGCTGCGCATGACGCGCGCCGAGATCGGCAACTATCTGGGCATGACACTGGAGACGGCGAGCCGTGCGTTGTCGCGCCTGGCGCGCTGCAACCTGATCCGGTTCGCCGAGAAGGGACGCCGCGACATCTGCATCCCCGAGGTCTCTGCCCTGGCCGCCTTCGTGCAGGCCAGCCTGACGCCGACGTCGACGACGCTTCAGTAGCGGTCCGCGCTCGCGTCCGGCAGCACCCTGACGATCGCGCGCGCCAGATCGAGGATCGAGAAGGGTTTGCGCAGCAGCTCCCAGGCGGGCGCGGCGTCGCCGTCGGCCTCGGCCAGATCGGCCGAATAGCCCGACATCAGAAGCACCGACAAGGCGGGAAAGCGGCGCTTCGCCTCGGCCGCGAGTTGCGTCCCGCGCATGCCCTGGCCGAGCGCGACATCGCTGAGCAGCAGGTCGAAGACGGCATCCTTCGCGGCCAGCGCGAGCAGCGCCTGCTCGCCGCTTGCGGCCAGCGTCACGCGGCAGCCCAGCTTGTCGAGAAAGGTCTGCACCACCTCGCGAACCAGCACATCGTCTTCGACGAGCAGCGTGCGAAGACCGGCAGGAACCGCATCGCCCGCGGACTCGCTCTCCGCGGACGGCTTCGCTTCGCGGGCTTGCGGGATGTAGAGCGTCAGCGTCGTGCCGAGGCCGGGCTCGCTGTCGATGGCGATCGCCCCTTTCGACTGCTTGACGAATCCATAGACCGTGCTGAGGCCCAGCCCGGTGCCGCGGCCTGCTTCCTTGGTAGTGAAGAAGGGCTCGAAGGCGCGTTCCCTGACCTCGTGCGACATGCCGGCGCCGGTGTCGGAGACAGCGATGGCGACGAAGCCGCTGCCGGTCGCGCCCGGATCGTCGAGCTCGCCGCGAACGGCCGCGGGCAGGGAAGCGCACGGCGCAGCGCTGAAGCGCAGGCTGCCGCCCTCGGGCATGGCGTCGCGGGCGTTGATCGCGATGTTGAGCAGCGCCGACTCGAGTTGCACCGCGTCGGCAAGCACCCGCGTCGGCGCCGGTACCGTCTCGACCTCGATGTGAATGCGCTGGTCGACAGTCCGGCGCAGCATGTCGGCGAGCGAGGCAAGGAGCGCCTGCACGTCGACCGCGCTCGGTTGCAGCACCTGGCGCCGCGAGAACGCGAGCAGTTTGCTCGTGAGCTCTGCGCCGCGCCGCGAGGCGCGTGCCGCGGCACCCACGAGTTGCTGCGCATGCGCGTCGGCGTGCAGGGCAGGAAGCTCCTCGAGAACCTGCAGGTTGCCCTGGATGACGGTGAGCAGGTTGTTGAAGTCGTGAGCGATGCCGCCGGTCAACTGGCCGACGCTTTCGAGACGCTGCGAGTGGTTGAGCGCCTCTTCGGTCTGGGCCCGCTGCAGGCTCGTCGCGAGCAGGTTGGACAGCGATTCGAGGAAGTGGATCTCGTCGTCGCCGAACGCTCGGGGTTCGTGAGACCGAACCTTGAGCACGCCGATCGCGCGGCCGCGGTCGAGCAGAGGAACCGACAGGCCGCTCCTCAGGCCGGCGTCGAGGTAAGCCTGTGGAACCTCGAAGCGCCGTTCGCTGCGGTAGTCGGCGACGACTACCGGCCGACCCTCTTTCAGCAGGAAGCCGGCCGGCGTGTCGGGCCGGTTTGGCAGGCGGTCGCCGACGCCTTCGCCTTCGATCAACCCGACGCCGCCGTGGACCCTGAATTCGAGCCGGTTCGGCTCGAGCAGCAGCACGATCGCCAGTTCGACCTGCAAGGCCTCGGTGGCGATCACCGGCACCTGCGCGAGCAGCGCTTGCGGGTCGCGTGTGTCGACAGCGAGACGGCCGAGCTGGGCCAGGTGATCGCTGAAGCGCGCGCGCTGCAGGGCCCGCTTGACGCGCGGATAGGCGCCGATGCCGCGAATGGCCGCGACCACCAGCGGCAGGCCATGGTCCTGGAGGGGACTGAGAGCGATCTCGACCATCACCTCCGAGCCGTCGCGGCGCCGCGCGGTGAGCTCCATCTCCGTTCCCATCGGCCGCGCCCGAGGGCTGACGCCGTAGGCATCGCGATACGACGCGTGGCGAGGCCGGACGGCGTCGGGCACCAGCGCGTCGACGGGCATGCCGACGAGCTCGTCGAGCGGATAGCCGAGCAGGGCGGCGGCAGAAGGATTGGCGAGGACCACCGTGCCCTTGGCGTCTGCGACGACGAGCGAATCGGGGTAGGCCAAGAAGAGCGTGCGAAAGACGTCTTCCGGCTCGAGGCCCTCTGGAAGGCGCGAGGGCGGGTCCGGTGCCATGCCTGCTCGTCTCGGGCTCAGCCGGGCGTGATCGGCGGCACGAGGATGTAGCCGGCGCCGCGCACCGACTTGATGATCTGCGGCGCGTCGACGTCGACCTCGAGCTTCTTGCGCAGCCGTCCGACCTGCACATCGATGGTCCGGTCGAACGGCGCCGCCTCGCGGCCGCGCGTCTGCTCGAGCAGGAAGTCGCGCGACAGCACCCGGCCGGCATGGCGCAGGAAGGTCGCGAGCAGATCGAACTCGCCGCTGGTCAGCGGCACGTCGGCGCCATCGCTGCCGACGAGGCGGCGCGCGGCGGTGTCCAGGGTCCAGCCCGCGAAGCGATAGGTGCTTCGCGCCGGCTCCGTCGCGTCGCCAGCGATCGGCACGGCCGCGACCGACGTGCGGCGCAGCACCGCCTTGATCCGCGCCACGAGCTCGCGCAGGTCGAACGGCTTGGTGACGTAATCGTCGGCGCCGACCTCGAGGCCGACCACCTTGTCGACCGCGTCGCCGCGACCGCTGACGATGACGAGTCCGCACTGCCAGTGCTCGCGCAACTGGCGGGCGATGGCGAAGCCGTCTTCGCCGGGCAGGCTGAGATCGAGCAGGACGAGCGCCGGCCGATCGGCGGCCATCAGCTGCATCAGCGCGCGGCCCTGGTGCACCTGCGAGACACGATAGCCGTAACTCTGCAGGTAGGTCGCGAGCAATTGCGTGATGTCGGCCTCGTCGTCGAGGACGGCGATGTGAAGGGCTGGGTTCACGGGGCCGGAAGTTGAACGCGACCGTTGCCGGCCACCTTTGAGGGTTGCCGAGAGTATCAGCTTTGACGCGCGTCAAAGTGCGGGGACGGACTGGCACACACACTGGTTTTCCTCTTTTGCGTCTGTTGGAAGATCCGCCATGTATGACCGCATCCTCGTTCCCGTCGACGGAAGCTCGACCTCGACCCAGGGCCTCGACGAAGCCATCGAGCTCGCGAAGCTGACGGGTGGCAGCCTTCGCCTCGTCCACGTCGTCGACCAGCTGGGCTTCGCCGCTGGCTTCGAGACCTACACCGGCGACCTGTTCGGCATGCTGCGCGAAGCCGGCGAGAAGGTTCTCGAGGAAGCAAGGTCGCGCGTCGCGGCGCGCGGCATCGCCGTGACCACCTTCCTGTGCGAGACCTTCGGCACTCGCGTCTGCGATCTGGTCGTCGAGCAGGCCAGGGAATGGAAGGCCGACCTCATCGTCATCGGCAGCCATGGCCGGCGCGGCATGAGCCGCCTCTTTCTCGGCAGCGACGCCGAGCTGGTGGTCCGCATGGCACCGGTGCCGGTGCTGCTGGTCCGGGCCCGGGCCGAGCCGGTGGCGCGTGTCGACACCGGGCCGGAGGCGCTTCAGGCGAGCGTCGTCATCAGCTAGGCGGTGACGACGCGGCACGGGCCGGCTGCAAGTCCAGAACGAGCCGTAATGCATCGGCATCGGACGCGGCCGCGTCCACGACGAATCCCTGCGCCAGGGCGAGCTCGCGCATGGGCAGGTTCTCGTGCATCACGAAGCCGACCATGCGGCGCGTACCCTGGCCGCGCAGGTAGGCGATCATCTTGGCGAGCAGTGCATGGCCCAGTCCGTGCGCCTTCAGATCGGAGCGCACGACGATGGCGAACTCGGCGTCGACGTTGTCGGGGTCGGTGGCTGCGCGCACCACGCCGAGCGTCTCCTCCGCGCCGTCGGGAGAACGGCGCACGGCGATGAAGGCCATCTCGCGCGCGTAGTCGATCTGGGTCAGACGGGCGAGCTCGCTGCGCGGCAGCTCGCGCCGCACGTAGAAGAAACGCAGGCGCAGATCGGCCGGCTGCAACTGCTCGACGAAGGCGCGATGCTGCGGCTCGTCTTCGGGCCGGATCGGCCGCAGCACGATCGTCTCGCCGTGCCATGCCATCGTTTCGATCAGCTCGGCGGGATAGGGCGCGATCGCGAAGCGGGCCGCGCCGCCGCCGGCTGTTCCGCTCAGCCGCAGTCGTGCATCGAGGGCGATCACGCCTTCGTGGTCGGCCCAGAGCGGGTTGATGTCGAGCTCGGCGAGCTCGGGCAGGTCGGCCAGCATCTGCGACAGGGCGATCAGCACATCGCAGATCGCCTCGATACGGGCCGGCGGATGATCGCGGTAGCCGGCCAGCAGCCGCGCGACGCGCGTGCGCGACACGAGGTCGCGGGCCAGCACGCGGTTGAGCGGCGGCAAGGCGATGGCGCGATCGGCGATCACCTCGACGGCAGTGCCGCCCTGCCCGAACAGCAGCACCGGGCCGAACAGCGGATCGACGCTGGCGCCGACGATCAACTCTTGCGCGAACGGTCGCCGCACCATCTGCTGCACGGTGAAGCCGTCGATGTGAACATCCGGGCGCAAGGCGGCGACCCGCGCCAGCATCGCGTCGACGGCTTCGCGCACGGCGCCGGCGTCGGCGAGGCCGAGGCTCACGCCGCCGACGTCGGATTTGTGACTGATCCCGGGCGACCGTATCTTGAGCGCGACCGGATAGCCGATCGTCTCGGCCGTGGCCACGGCGGCATCAGCATTCGCGGCGACGGCGACGGTCTCGACGACCGGTATGCCGTAGGCCTTCAGCATCGCCTTCGCTTCGGTCTCGCCGAGCATCTCGCGGCCTTCGGTGAGCGCCGCGTCGACGATCGCGCGCGCCGCGGCGACGTCGGGTGGCGCACTCTCGCTGGCGGCCGGCATTTCAAGCAGCAGCGCCTGGTTGCGCCGATAGGTGGCCAGCATGGCGAAGGCGCGCACCGCCTCCTCGGGCGTCGCGTAGTCGGCGGCACCGGCGTCGTCGAAGATGCGGCGCGCATCGGCGACGGCGGCGTCGCCGAGCCAGCACGCCATGACCCGTCCGGGCGCGGCACGCACGAGCGGCGCGCAGGCGCGGGCGATGTCGTCGCTGCGCACGATCGCCGTCGGCGAATGCATGAAGAGCACGGCGCCGCTGGCACGGTCGGCGAGCAGCGTCCGCAGCGTCTCGGTGTAGCGCTGCACCGGCGCGTCGCCGATGATGTCGATCGGGTTGCCGCGCGACCAGGTCGGCGGCAGTGCGGCGTCGAGAGCGGCGCGGACGCCGTCGCCCAGTTCGCTCAGCGAGACGCCGGCCAGCGCCGCCGCGTCGGCGGCCATCACGCCGGCGCCGCCGCCGTTGGTCATCAGCGTCAGGGACTCGTCGCGGTTGGCGCCGAAGCGGGCCAGCGTCTCGGCGGCCATGAACAGATCCTGCAGCGTGTCGACGCGCAACATGCCGGCGCGGCGGATCGCGGCGTCGAAGACGATGTCGGAGCCGGCGAGGGCGCCGGTGTGCGACGCCGCCGCCTTGACGCCGTTGCCGGCGCGACCGGCCTTGACGACGATGACCGGCTTGTTGCGCGCCGCGGCACGCGCCGCCGACATGAACTTGCGTGGCGCCTCGATCGATTCGATGTAGAGCAGGATCGAGCGTGTGTTCGAATCGCTCGCCAGGTGATCGAGCAGGTCGCCGAAGTCGACGTCCGAGCGCTCGCCCACCGAGATCATCGTCGAGAAGCCCAGGCGCCGCGACTTGGCCCAGTCGAGCACGGCGGTGACGAGGGCGCCCGACTGCGAGACGAAAGCGACATCGCCGACCAGCGCGTCGGTGTGGGCGAAGCTGGCGTTGAGGCCCAGCCGCGGCGTCAGCAGGCCAAGGCAGTTGGGCCCGAGGATGCGCAGCACGAAGGGCCGGGCGGCGTCGAGCATCGCCTTCTTCTGGGCTGCGTTCAGACCGGCGGTCATGACGATGGCGGCGCGCGTGCCCCGCTCGCCCAGCTCGCGGATCAGGCCGGCCACGGTGTAGGGCGGCGTGCAAATCACAGCCAGGTCGGGCGCCTGCGGCAGGTCGGCGGCACGGGCGAACGCGGCCGCGCCACCGATGGTGGCGTGATGCGGGTTGACGGCGAAGATCGGACCCTTGAAGCTGCCCGCACGCAGGTTGCGCCAGACCGTCGCACCGACGCTGCCAGCGCGACCCGACGCGCCGACGACGGCCACCGACGCCGGCTCCAGCAGCCGGTCGAGATGGCGAACGCTCATGCGCGGGTCGCGCCTCGCGACGCGACGCCCGTCGTCCTGGCCGGATCGTGCTCGGCCTCGCTCTGGCACGTCAGGCAACGGCTGGCCGCAGGCTGCGCGAGCAGCCGCTCGAAGGCGATCTCCCCGCCGCAGGCGATGCAGGTGCCGTAGCGCTCGTCGTCCATGCGGCTGCGCGCGAGGCGGATCTCGCGCAACTCCGCCAGATCGCGTTCGAGCTGGGCGTCGTCGACAGTGGCTCGGGCCTGGTCGTCCGCAGCGTCCTTGCGGTCGCTCACCTCGTGGGCGCCTGCGTCGTCCTCGTGCGGACGCGCGGCGCCGATCTCCAGCGCCAGTTGCGCGGCACGAAGCTCGAGCCAGTGGCCCAGCGTGTTGAGTTGCGTGGAGGAGAGCATGGAACCTTTCAGGGAACGAGGACGGCGGCGCCTTGCTGCAAGAACAGCACCGGAACGGTGATCGACGGGCCAGTCTAGGAAGGTCTCGGTGCAGGCATTTGATGCCGGTCAAGGAACGGCGCGTGAGCCGCATCGATGCCAACGCGGCGTGCGCGTACAGTGCCATCGAGCATGAATGACGTTCGTCGGCATCACCGGTCCGGGTCCGCGCGATCGCCACCGGAGTTGTCGAGGCAGACGCCGGGGCTGTCGGCGAAGCTGCGTGGCGCAATCACCGTCGCGCTCCTCCTCTTGCTGGTGCTTCGTGCCCATGCCGCCGCCAATGCCGACATCGCGGCAGTGGTCTCGCGCGAAGGCGCCGTGCTCGTCACCGTCACCGCCACGACGAGGCGAGCGGTCTTTCCCGACGAGGGCGACGACGATGTGCCCCCGGTCGGCGGCGCCAGCGCTCACGGGGGCGGCGAGCCCAGCCTGCTGCCGCTGCACGAACGGCCGAACCGCAGCGTGGCCTCCGGCTTCGTCATTTCCGCCGACGGCTACATCCTGACCAGCGCTCACGCCGTCTCCGGCTCCGACGAGCTGAGCGTGCACCTTGCCGACGGCCGCGAGCTCGAGGGCAAGCTCGTCGGCGCCGATGCACGCACCGACGTCGCCCTGCTCAAGGTGACGGCCACCGGCCTGCCCGCAGCGACGATCGGCGACTCGCGGAAGCTCGTCGTCGGCGAATGGGTGGCGGCGCTCGGCGCGCCCTTCGGTCTCGAGGCCAGTGTCACGGCGGGCATCGTCAGCGCGCGGCGGTACTTCAGCGCCGGCGGCGGGGTCGCGTTCATCCAGACCGATGTCGTCACCAATCCCGGCAGCTCCGGCGGACCGCTCTTCAACCTGCGCGGCGAGGTCGTGGGCATGAACTCGATGATCTATTCGTCGAGCGGCGGCTACATGGGCGTTTCGTTCGCGTTGCCGATCGAGACGGCGATGGACGTCGCCAGGCAATTGCGGGCGAGCGGACGCATCGTGCGCGGCCAGCTCGGCATTCCCGTACAGGAAGTGTCGCTCGGCATCGCCCAGGCGTTCGGCCGCATGCGTGGCGGTGGCGCCATCGTCACCCGCGTCGACGCCGGCAGCGCGGCCGGGCGGTCCGGCCTCGAGATGGGTGACATCCTGCTCGGCATCGGCGGGCCGACGGAGCTCTCGTATGCGGAGCTGCAGCGCCTCATCGCGGCGACGCCGCCCGGCACGGTGCTGGAGCTGGAGGTGTGGCGGGCGAACCGGGTGCGCCGGGTCCGATTCGAGGTGCAGGCGGCGATCGACACGGCAGCCTCGGGCGAGCCGGCGGATCCGGTGGCGGCGCCTGGCGACGTGCTCGGCCTCGTGCTCGAAGACCTGCCCGCCGCGCGAGCCCGCGCGTCGGCCGAAGGCGGCGTCGTCGTGCGCGAATCGCGCGGCCAGGCGCTGCGCGGCGGCATTACGGAAGACGACATCATCCTTCGTCTCAACGAGAGCGCGACGCCGCGGCTCGCGGACTACCGGGCGGCGCTGTCGCGGCTGCCCGAAGGCGCCCCGGTCGCCCTCCTGATCGTGCGCGACGGGGCGCGCGCCTACTTTCCGCTCGGCCCGGTCTTCCGCGCCCCTTAGGCTCCCGTCGAATGCGACCTTCTTTCGATGCCTGGGCCACCGGCAGCGCCGTGACCGACGTCATCGCCGCGACCCGGGCGAGCGAGACCGCGCTGGCAGAGCGCCGGTCACGTCGCCTGGCCGCCTTGCTGTCGTCGGCAGTGCAGCGATCGCCGCTCTATCGACGGCTGCTTGCCGGGCACGACCCGGCGCAGGTCCGGCTTCAGGACCTGCCGGTGATGCGCAAGGCCGAATTGATGCAGCGGTTCGCGGAGTGGGTCGGCGATCCCTCGCTCAGGCTCGACGCGCTGCAGCGCTTCACTGCCAACCCGTCGTGCATCGCCCAGCCATTCATGGACCGCTACGTCGTCTGGGAAAGCTCGGGCAGCAGCGGCGAGCCGGCGATCTTCGTGCAGGACGCGCAGGCCATGGCCGTCTACGACGCGCTGGAGGCCTTGCGCCGTCCCGACCTTCGGCCCTGGCAGCGCTTTCTCGATCCATGGGGTCTGGCGGAGCGCATCGTCTTCGTCGGCGCCACGGGCGGCCACTTCGCGAGCACGGTGTCGATCGAGCGGCTGCGCCGCTTGAATCCGATGCTGTCGACGCGCCTGCGCAGCGTCTCCTTTCTGCAGCCGGTGAAGCGCCTCGTCGCCGAACTGCACGCGCATGCGCCGACCGTCGTCGCCACCTATCCGAGCGCCGCCGTGTTGCTGGCCGAGGAACGCCTGGCCGGACGGCTGACGATCGCGCCGCAGGAGATATGGACCGGCGGCGAGACGCTGTCTCCGGCGATGCGCCAGTTCGTCGCCGATGCGTTTGGCTGCCCGGTGGTCAACAGCTACGGCGCCTCCGAGTTCCTCGCGCTCGCCTGCGAGTGCCGATGCGGCGTGTTGCACCTGAACAGCGACTGGGCGATCCTCGAATCGGTCGACGCGCACGGCGTCGCCGTCGCGCCCGGCAGCGTCGGCGCCGCCACGCTGCTCACCAACCTTGCCAACCACGTGCAGCCGCTGATCCGCTACGACCTGGGCGATCGCATTGCCCTGCGTGCGAGCGCCTGCGCATGCGGCTCACACCTGCCCGTCGTCGAAGTCGAGGGTCGATGCGACGACACCTTGCGCTTCTCGCCGCGCGGCCGGCCGGCGGTGCAGATCCTGCCGCTCGCCTTGTGCACGGTGCTCGAGGACGACGCCGGGCTGTTCGACTTCCAGCTCATCCAGCAAGGCCCGAACGAGTTGTCGCTCAGCACGCCTGCTTGCGGCGCGAAGGCCGAGAGCGGGCTGCGCCAGGCACGCACGGTGCTGAGCGCCTTTCTCGCGGCACAGGGCGCCGGCAAGGTGCGGATCGATTGCCACAGCGGGCGGTCGAGTCGCCTGGGCCGCACCGGCAAGCTGCAACGCGTGATCGCCGCGCCGCGACCGGCACGCGCCGCCTGAGCAGTCGTCGACGCCTCAGGGAGACGTCGGCGTTCCTGCCATCCGCTCGGCCGCGACGAAGTGCTTGCGTGCCAGCGCGACGAGCTGGTTTTCGCTCGGATGATCGACGGTCTCGTAAGCGACGATGCGTGCCGCGGTTCGCGGCCGATGCTTGTCGACGTAGTGGCGGAAGTCGGCGAGCGCCGTGTGCGAACCCGTCACGAAGACCTGGCCGACATCGTCGAGTTGGTCGCACAACTCGGCGTAGAACTCGTGCTCCGACCGGACCGCGCTGCCGTGCTGCCCGGTCGAGTACGTGTGCTCGCGGATGACGCGCGCGGTCGTGTTCTCGTCGTCGAACTTCAGCACTTTGGCGGCATGGTGGTCGGTCCAGACCACGGCGTGAGAAAGAGTCATGGCAATCGTTTCCTCGTGAATGACTGGAAATGGATGATGGCTAGGCGGGGCGGGTCGATCCGAAAACGCGCCGCAAAAGGGCAACCCCGGATCACGCATCGATGGGAATGCCGCCTCCATAGCGGGAGGCCCACTGTTCCCAGAGGTCCCGGTTGAAGGCGAGCAGCGATTGCTGCCACGCGCTCATCGTCTCCCATTGCAGGCGCTGCGCCGCGAACATCGCGGCGATCAGCGCCGCCGCATCGTCGGGGCGCGGCCCGGCCGCGTCGAGACCTCTTGCCGAATCGCCGGAGCGGGTTCGTTCAGTCATGCTTGTCTCCTCGGCACTGAAAGCACCAATCTAGAGGTGATGCGCGGTCCGCGCCTTGACGAAGCGCAACCTCGCTGCGCCGCGACTTCGCCTTGCGGCAGGTCAAGCGCTCGTCCCCGCAGCTTGGCACCATGGCGCATGGCGAGTCACGACGTGCTGCTCGATGCGGGTCGTGCCCGCGTCGCCGCCTTGCGCGCGATGCTCGAGGCGCACGACACGACGCCGGTCAGGCTGATCGAGACGCACATCTCGTGGGTGCTGCTCGTCGGCGACTCGGCTTACAAGCTGAAGAAGCCGGTGCGTCTTCCTTTCCTCGACTTCACGACGCTGGCGAGCCGGCGGCACAGCTGCGACGAGGAGCTCGGCCTCGGTCGCCGCCTCGCGCCTGAGCTCTACCTCGACATCGTCGAGGTGCACGAAGGGCCGACGGGTCCGTGCTTCGGCGGCAGCGGGTCCTTGCTCGATGTCGCCGTGCACATGCGCCGCTTTCCCGACGGCGCACTGTGGAGCGAGCGCCTCGCCGCAGCGACGCTCACGGCGTCGCACATCGACGCTTTCGCGCAGCGCCTCACGGGCTTCCATCGCGATGCCGCGGTCGCACCGGCCGGCAGCGCGTTCGGCTCGGCGGCGGTTCACGATCGCGTCATCGGTCGCCTCGTCGCCGGCATCGATGCATGGCAGGGCAGGCTGGCGATGCCCGACCCGGCGTGGCCGGCGCTGCGCGCCTGGCTCGGCGACGAGCTGGCTCGCCTGGCGCCGCACTGGCCGGCGCGGCTGCGCGCCGGCCGCGTGCGCGAAGGCCACGGCGACCTGCATCTCGGCAACGTGCTGCAACTCGGCGACGAGGCGATCGCCTTCGACGGCATCGAGTTCGACGCCGAGCTGCGCTGGATCGACGTGCTCGACGACGCGGCCTTCCTCGTCATGGACCTGATCGCGCACGGCCGCCGCGACTTTGCGTTCCGCTTTCTCGACGCCTGCCTGGAGGCCGGCGGCGACCACGACGGCTTGCCGGCGCTGCGCTTCTTTCTCGTCTCGCGGGCATTGGTGCGCGCCCAGGTGGCGATGCTCGGACCGGCGCCGGACGCCGCGGCGCCGCGCGGGCCCACTGCCGACGACTACCTGGGTCTGGCGTCCTCGCTTTCGCGGGCCGCCGATGCGCGGCTCGCCATCACCCACGGCCTGCCCGGCTCGGGCAAGACCTTCGTCTCGCAGCGGCTGCTCGAGGAGGCAGGCGCGATCCGGGTCCGCTCGGACGTCGAGCGCAAGCGGCTGTTCGGCCTGCGGCCGCTCGAGGCGTCGCCGGGCCCGGTCGCCGAAGGCATCTACGGCGCGGCGGCCACCGAGCGGACCTACGCCAAGCTGCTCGGCGTCGCGCACACGGCGCTGCGCGCCGGCTGGCCGACCATCGTCGACGCCGCGTTCCTGAGCCGCAGCGAGCGGGCCTCGTTCGCGGCGCTGGCCACTGCCGTGGCCGCGCCTTTCGCGATCGTCGATTGCCGTGCCGAACTGCCGCTGCTGCGCCGGCGCGTCCGCGAACGCGAAGCGCGTGCCGACGATGCCTCCGAGGCCGGCGTCGACGTGCTCGAGCGGCTGGCTGGCGTCGCCGAGGCGCTCGATGAGGACGAGCAGGCGCTGACGATTCCGGTCGGTCCGCAATCGCCCGTCGACGCGGCCGCGCTCGCGCGATCGTGGCTGGGACAGCGGTGACCCGCGCGACCCTGCCTTGCAGCGTTCCCGAATATCGGGATGCGATCGATCTTTGACGCGGCGGCGCAGCGGGTGCCGGCCGCTGCGCCGATTCAGCGCTGGTGCACGTAGCGGCCGGGCGCCGCATCGAGCGGCGGCCGGCCGGGTACGCCCATCGTCGGTGGCGCAACGCGCCGCTTCGAGTGGCCTTCCAGCCAGTGCACCCAGGCCGTCCACCACGAGCCGGCAACGGACGGCGTCGCGGCCAGCCATTCGTCGGGCGTGAGCCGCGCATCGCCCCGGCGCGTGGTGTGCATGCGGTAGCTCGACTTGGGGTTGCCCGGCGGGTTGACGATGCCTACGTTGTGGCCGCCGGCGGTCAGCACGAAGGTCTGCTCGGCGTCGGTCAGCGCATGCAGCTTGTAGACCGAGCGCCACGGCGCGACGTGGTCCTGCGCGGTACCGACGCTGAAGATCGGCACGCGGATGTCGCCGAGGCTGACGGCGCGTCCGTCCACCTGCCACTCGCCGCGCGCAAGCGCGTTGCGCAGGTACATGCCGCGCAAGTACTCGAGGTGCATGCGGTACGGCAGCCGTGTGCCATCGGCGTTCCACGCCATGAGGTCGTTGAGCGGGCGCCGTTCGCCGAGCAAAAGGCTGTGCAGCCGGTACGACCAGACCAGGTCGTTGGAGCGCAGCATCTGGAAGGTGCCCGCCATCTGCCGCTTGTCGAGGTAGCCGCGTTGCGCCATCAGGTTCTCCAGAAAGGCGACCTGGCCCTCGTCGACGAACAGGTCCAGCTCGCCGGGCTCGCTGAAGTCGGTCTGGGCGGCGAGCAGCGTCAGGGTGCGCAGCGGCGACCTGCCGCCGCGGCCGAGCGAGGCGGCGATCGTCGACAGCAGCGTGCCACCCAGGCAGTAGCCCGTGGCGTGCGTCTTCGCGCCGGGGACGATCCGGCCGATCGCTTCGAGCGCGGCACGCACGCCGAGATCGCCGTAGGCATCCATGCCGAGGTCGCGGTCGGCGGCATCGGGGTTCTTCCACGAGATCGCGAACACCGTGAAGCCCTGGTCGACGAGGTGTCGCACCAGCGAATCGGCGGGTGACAGGTCGAGGATGTAGTACTTCATGATCCACGCCGGCACGAGCAGCACCGGCTCCGGGTGCACGGCGCGGGTGGCGGGCGCGTACTGGATCAGCTCCATCAGGCGGTTGCGCAGCACGACGCGGCCCGGCGTGATCGCCACCGTGCGCCCCGGCTCGAAGGCCTCGGCGCCGGCCGGCGGCAGGTCGGCCGCTTCCCGCCAGCCGTCTTCGAGCGCGTTGGCGATGCCGCGCGCCAGGTTCGCGCCGCCTTCTTCGACGGTGCGTTGCTGCACGACCGGGTTGGTGGCGATGAAGTTCGATGGCGCCGCCATGTCCAGCCACTGGCGCGCCGCGAAGCTCACCATCTGCTCGTGATGCCGGGTGACCCCGGGAACGCCGGTCGTGGCGCGTTGCCACCACTGCTCGGCGAGCAGGAAATTCGCGGCCATTGCGCGGTAAGGCAGCGACTGCCACTGCGGATCCGCGAAGCGCTTGTCACGCGGCGCCGGCTCGACCGGTGCGCCGCCCGCAGCCATCTCCGCGGCGCGCACGCATTGCCCGGCGCCGGCGCTGAGGAGCTCCATCTGCTTGGCCGGCGAGCCCAGCAGATGGAGCCACCAGTCGTAGAAGGCGCCCAGGTTCAGCTGCCCCACGTGGAGTCTCCTTCGGTTGAGCGGAGACACCACCTTATCGTCGCCGCGCCGATTCGACGTTGATGCGGCGCAAGGCGGACGCGATCCGGGCTACGTGCCCTTGACCTCCAGGAGCCCGGTGCCATGCCGACTCACGACCTTCCACTGCTCGCCGCGAAGGATCCACGTGTCGGTCAGCATGAAGACTCCGCTCCAGTCGCGGCCGCCGACCGACGCGCGCTGGTGGGTGGTGGAGTGAACCAGCGCGAGCTGCCCGAAGGGCCGCACCAGGACATCGCGCCACTCGAACGACTGGCAGTCGAAGCTCGTCATCGCGTTCGCCAGCCATTCGGCCTTGCGTACGAGCATGCCCCGCGCGCTGGAGAGCAGAAAGGTCTCGTCGAGGATCTC
This sequence comes from Burkholderiales bacterium, assembly GCA_038231215.1. Lineage (GTDB taxonomy): Bacteria > Pseudomonadota > Gammaproteobacteria > Burkholderiales > Burkholderiaceae_C > Schlegelella_A. The sequence continues at coordinate 62,173 of JBBRLS010000024.1, forward strand.
GTCGCAGGCGGCGCGGTCCTTGGCGATCCAGGCGTTCATCCACGCGCGTTCGCGTTCGGGCAGGGCGGTGAGGGGATCGAGGTTTTGCATGGCTGGCCGACGAGGGGAACAATCGATTGTCTCAGCCCTTCAACGCTGGCGCGGATCGAGCGCATCGCGCAGACCGTCGCCCAGCAGGTTGAACGACAACACGAGCAGGAAGATCGACAGGCCCGGCCAGATCGCCATCCACGGCGCGTTGTCGACGTAGTTCTTGGCCGTGTTGAGCATGCTGCCCCAGCTCGGCAAAGGCGGCTGCTGGCCGAGGCCGAGAAAGGACAGGCTCGCCTCGGCGATCACCGCGGCGGCGATCGCCAGCGTCGCCTGCACGATCAGCGGCGCGGCGATGTTGGGCAGCACGTGGCGCAGCGCCTGGCGCAGCGGCGAGGCGCCGAGGGCGCGCGCCGCCTCGATGTAGTCCTCGACCTTGACGTGCACCACCGCGCCGCGCGTCAGGCGCGCGAAGATCGGCGTGGCCGAGACGCCGATGGCGATCATCGCGTTGACCAGGCTCGGGCCGAGAAAGGCAGCCAGCGCGATCGCCAGGATGAGGAACGGGCAGGCGAGAAAGGCGTCGATCACGCGCGAGATCGCGGCATCGATCCAGCCGCCGAGAAAGCCTGCCGCGAGGCCGATCGGCACGCCGAACAGCAGCGAGATCGAGACCGAGACGACGCCGGCGAGCATCGACGCGCGCGTGCCCCAGACGACGCGCGAGAAGACGTCGCGGCCGATCTCGTCGGTGCCGAACCAGTGTTCCGCGCTCGGCGCCTTGCGGATCGCGCCCCAGCTCGTCGCGATCGGGTCCTGCGGCGCGATCCAGGCGGCGAACAGCGCGAGCGCGATGAAGCCGATCACCACCGCCAGGCCGAGCATCGCCGCGCGGCGGCGCCGGAGCTTGCGCCATGCGCGATGCCACGGCCCGTCGGGCAGCGGCGCGCGCACGAGAGGCGCAGCGGCGGGAGCGAGCACGGCCGACATCAGCCGCGCAGCCTCGGGTTGAGGGCGAAGTAGGCCAGGTCGGCGAGCAGGTTGAGGACGATGTAGGTCGTCGCGGTGACCAGCACCACGCCTTGCACGACCGCGTAGTCGCGGTTGAAAACGGCGTCGACGATGAGCTTGCCGAAGCC
>JBBRLS010000025.1:0-60591 GCA_038231215.1 Burkholderiales bacterium
GCAGCTGGGCCGACCTGCTCAAGCCCGAATACAAGGGCGACATCCAGGTCGCCAATCCGGCCTCGAGCGGCACCGCCTACACGATGATCGCCACGCTGGTGCAGCTCATGGGCGAGGACAAGGCCTTCGACTACCTGAAGGCGCTGCACCGGAACGTCAGCACCTACACGCGATCGGGCACGGCGCCGATCAAGGCCGTGGCGCGCGGCGAGACGGCGGTCTCGATCAGCTTCGTGCACGACGGCCCGGGCGAAAAGCTGCAGGGCTTTCCGGTCGAGACCGTCACGCCCTCTGAAGGCACGGGCGCCGAGATCGGTTCGATGTCGATCATCAAGGGCGCGAAAAATCTCGAAGCTGCGAAGAAGTTCTACGAATGGGCGCTGACGCCGCAGGCCCAGCAGTTCGGGGCCGCGTCGCACCAGTACCAGCTCCCGTCGAACAAGGCGACGCCGGTCGATCCGAACGTGCCCGACTTCAAGAAGATCAAGCTGATCAGCTATGACTACGCGAAGTACGGCGCCAGCGCCGAGCGCAAGCGGCTGATCGCGCGCTGGGAGAAGGACGTCAACTCGCTGCCCCACTGAGGTCGGGCCCAGGCATGCCGGCGGCGAAATCGAACACCTGAAGGAAAGTCGATGTCACGCGCTGCATTTACCGTCAAGGCCTTCGGCGCTTATCTGATCGTCCTGGGTGCCGTGCTCATCGTGTTGCCGAACGTGTTGTTGTCGGTATTCGGCTTTCCGGCGACGACCGAGGTCTGGATCCGCGTCGTCGGCGTGGTGGTTTTCGACTTGGGCCTCGGCTACTGGTTCGCGGCGCAGGCGGACGCCAGGCCGTTTTTCTTCGCCACGGTCTACGGCCGCTGCTTCGCGCTCGTCGCCTTCACGGCGTTCGCCCTGCTCGGCTTCATCAGTCCGATGCTCGTTCTTTTCGGCGCCGTCGATTTCGCCGGCGGCATGTGGACGCTGCTCGCACTCAAGGCCGAGCGGCGTGCGGCCTGAGCAGGCTCGGGCATGCAGGCGGCGACACTGCGACACTGCGCGTTCCGCCGGCAGACAGTGAAATATTCGCCATGAAGAGACGTCTCATCCTTCTCGCCGCCGGGTGCTTCGGCATCGCCGTCGCCGTCCCGCTTCCGTACAACGACGCCGCCGACGCGAAAGCCGACCTGCGCCAGGCGCTCGCCGAGGCGGGCCAGAGCCAGCTCCCGGTCCTCGTCGTCTTCGGCGCCAACTGGTGCGAGGACTGCCGCGCGCTCGACGCCGCGCTCGAGACGGGCAGGAACGCCGAGTTAATGGCGCAGTCGTTCAAGGTCGTCAAGGTCGACGTCGGCAACTTCAACCGCAACCTCGACATCGTCGGCGACTACGGCAACCCGATCAGGAAAGGCATCCCGGCAGCAGTTGTCCTCTCGCCGGACAACCAGGTGCTTTACGCGACACGCGCCGGCGAGCTGGCCGATGCGCGGCGCATGAGCGAAAGCGGCATCCACGAGTTCTTCAGGCGCGTCGTCGACACGTCGAAACCGAAGTCATAGGCGTCATGGCACGCGCCGATGACCGTCGCGCGGCGGGCGCATGGAGCGCGTTGGGCGTGCTCTCGTTCGCACTCCTGCCCTGGTACTTCTTGACCGACAAGACGCTGCTCCAGGCGCTGCCCGGCGTGTGGGGCGGGGCGGACACGGCGAGCGGCATGGTCCAGGCGGCGACGCTCGGCAAGCCGTGGTTGTGGGCGGCGCTGGCCGGCCTGGCGATCGCCTTGTTCGGTCTCGTCTCCAGCACGCGCCGGGCGCGAGGCACGCTGCTCACGGCAGGCGCGCTCGTCGCGCTGATCGGCGTGCTCGCCAGCGGCTTCTCGATCGGTGCCAAGGGCTGGTCGTTCGCCTGGATGAGCTCGGCCTTCGGCGCCCTGAGTGCAGGACAGGCCGGCATCGGCCTCGGCGGCGGGTTGACCTTGCTGGCGCTGCTGATGCTCTTCGGCTTCGGCCTCGCCGCGCTCGGACGCTTTCGCGGCGACACCTTCGTCGCCTGCGCGGTCGTCGTCTGCAGCGCGCTGCTGCTGCTCTTCGTCGCGCTGCCGGTGGCGGTGGCGCTGTCGGGCGCCTTCCTCGACGACGCCGGCCGGTTCTCGCTCGCCGCGCTCGGCGAGCGACTCGGCCACGAGCGCATCTGGGGCCTGTCGTGCCTGGCCGGTGGCGTGCGCTGCGGCGTCGCCTGGAACACGCTCTTTCTCGCCCTGCTCACGGCCTTCGGCACGACGCTCCTCGGCACCATGCTCGCGCTCGTCGCCGAGCGCGGCGCACCGCGCCTCAAGGGCCCGGTCAACCTGCTCTCGCTGTTGCCGATCATCACGCCGCCCTTCGTCGTCGGGCTCGGCCTGATCCTGCTGTTCGGCCGCGCCGGCATCGTCAATCACCTGCTCGAAATCGTCTTCGGCATCACGCCGACACGCTGGTTCTACGGCCTGTTCGGCCTCTGGCTGGCGCAGCTCTTCGCCTTCACGCCGATCGCCTGCCTGATCATGCGCGGCGTCGTCGCCGGCATCAGCCCGTCGCTCGAAGAAGCAGCGCAGACCTTGCGCGCCGACCGCTGGACGACCTTCAAGACGGTGACGCTGCCGCTGCTCAAGCCGGGCCTCGCCAATGCGTTTCTCGTCGGCTTCATCGAGAGCATCGCCGACTTCGGCAACCCGATCGTCGTCGGCGGCCAGTACGCGGTGCTCTCGACCGACGTGTTCTTCGCCATCGTCGGCGCGCAGTTCGACCAGGGCCGTGCCGCCGCGCTCGCGCTCGTGCTCTCGGCCTTTGCGCTCGGTGTCTTCCTGCTGCAGCAGAAGGTCGTCGGCAAGGCCGGCTACACGACGGTCTCGGGCAAGGGCGACGCCGGCGTGCCGATGCGCCTGCCGACGGGCCTCTCGCGCGCCATGCTCGCCGTCGTGCTGCCCTGGCTCGCCTTCACCATCGTCGTCTACCTGTTCGCCTTTGCCGGCGGCTTCGTCGCCACCTGGGGCCGCGACTACACGCCGACCTTGCGCCACTTCATCACCGCTTTCGACCTGCAATGGGGCAACGCCGACGTCGGCGGCGGCCTGGTCTGGGCTGGCACGGCGTGGAACTCGCTCTTCACCACGCTCAAGCTTTCGGCGCTCGCCGCGCCGCTCTGCGCCTCGCTCGGGCTCCTCATCGCGTGGCTGCTGGCGCGAACGAGCTTTCGCGGCCAGTCGACCTTCGAGTTCGGCGCGCTGCTCGCCTTCGCCATTCCCGGCACCGTGTTGGGCGTGAGCTACGTGCTCGTCTTCAACGTGCCGCCCTTCGAGCTGACCGGCACGGCGCTCATCATCGTGCTGTGCTTCGTGTTCCGCAGCCTGCCGGTCGGCGTGCGCGCCGGCGCCGCCGCCTTCAAGCAGATCGACCGCTCGCTCGACGAGGCCTCGACAATGCTGCACGCGCGCACCTCGACGACGCTGCGACGCATCGTCCTGCCGCTGCTCAAGCCGGCGATCGTCGCCGCGCTGGTCTACAGTTTCGTGCGCTCGATGACGACCGTCTCGGCGGTGATCTTCCTCGTGACCGCGGAGAACGAACTGGCAACGACCTACATCATCGGCCGCGTCGGCAATGGCGACTACGGCGTCGCGCTCGCTTATTGCACGGTGCTCATCGTGCTCATGTCGCTGGCCGTCGCGGCGATCCACTGGCTGGTCGGCGAGCGCAAGATCGGTCGGCGCCATGTCGCGGGCTGATGCCGGGATGAGCGCGACGACAACCGGTGCCGTGGCCGCCGCCGGCATCGAGCTGCGCGGCGTCAGCAAGCGCTACGGCGACAAGGCCGACGCGCTGCTCGCGGTGCGCGACGTGAGCTTCTCGATCGCGCCCGGCACGCTGACGACGCTGCTCGGCCCGAGCGGCTGCGGCAAGACGACGACCTTGCGCATGATCGCCGGTCTCGAGTCGCCGACCGCCGGCAGCATCTTCATCGGCGGCCGCGACGTGACGCTGCTCGGGCCGGCCGAACGCAACGTCAGCATGGTGTTCCAGAGCTATGCGCTCTTTCCGCACATGGACGTCATCGCCAACGTCGCCTACGGGCTCGAGGTCTCGGGTGTGCCGAAGCGCGAGGCGCGCGAGCGCGCGCTGGCGGCGATGGCGAGCGTCGGCCTGACGAGCTTCGACGCGCGATTGCCGAGCGAGCTTTCGGGCGGCCAGCAGCAGCGCGTCGCGCTCGCCCGGGCGCTCGTGCTCGAGCCGGCGGTGCTGCTCTTCGACGAGCCGCTGTCGAACCTCGACGCGCGCCTGCGCCGCTCGATGCGCGAGGAGATCCGCGCCTTGCAGCAGCGCCTCGGCCTCACGGTGGCCTACGTCACGCACGACCAGGGCGAGGCGCTCGCCGTGAGCGACCGCATCATCGTCATGGACCACGGCGAGGTGGCGCAAAGCGGCACGCCGGCCGAGCTCTACGAGCGACCGGCCAGCGAGTTCGTCGCCGGCTTCATGGGCGAGGCGATGCTCTTCGACGCGACGCGGCGTGTCGACGGCAGCGTGCTGCTCGGCAGCATGATCGTTGCGGCGCTCGATGCGGCGCCCTCGGGCGAGGCCGAGCGACCGGTGAAGGTCGCGGTTCGGCCCGAGGCCTGGCGCATCGTCGCTCGTGGCGAGGGCGAACTCGCGGCGACAGTGCTGAAGGCGGCCTACTTGGGCAGCACGCGCGAATACACCTTCGAGACCGCGCTTGGGCCGATCTTCGTCGTTGCCGCCGACGCGTCGCGCACACTGCAGCCTGGCGAGACTGCCGACCTGCTTCTTGCCGAGCATGGCGTGGCCCTCGTGCCGGCCGGCCCGGCGCATCGCTGAGAACGACCCATGCCATCGCCCATGAAAACCTTTCCCCGCTGCGACGCCACCGCCGCCTGGTCGGCGCTGCGCGGCCACTACGAAGCGCACGGCCGCGACCTCGACTTGCGCGAGGCCTTCGTCCGCGACCCGTCGCGCTTCGGGCGCTTCGGCTTCGAGGCGCCCGAAGTCTTCGCCGATCTGTCGAAGAACCTGGTCGACGCCGCCACGCTCCACTTTCTCGTCGACCTGGCGCGAGAGTGCGGCGTCGAGGCCTTGCGCGACGCGATGTTCGCCGGCGAGCCGATCAACACGACCGAGGGCCGCGCCGTGCTGCACACCGCCTTGCGGGCGCCGCGCGGAAAGGGGCCGTTCTCGGCCGAGGTGCACGGCGTGCTCGACGCGATGCTCGCCTTCGCCGAGTCGGTCCGGGCGCGCGCCGACGATGGCGAGCGAGCCTTGCGCCACGTCGTCAACATCGGCATCGGCGGCAGCGATCTCGGGCCGCAGATGGCGGTTGCGGCGCTCGCCGCACAGGCGCACCCGCGACTTCGCTTTCACTTCGTGTCGAACGTCGACGGCCGCGACATCGCGTCCGTGCTGCGCGAGGCGACGCCTGCGGACACCCTTTTCGTCGTCGCCAGCAAGACCTTCACGACGCAGGAGACGATGGCCAACGCGGCGACCGCGAAGGCCTGGTTCTTCGAAGGCGGCGGCATGGACATCGACCGGCACTTCGTCGCGGCGACGACCAACGTCGAGGCGGCTGCGCGCTTCGGCATCACGCGCACGTTCGCTTTCTGGGACTGGGTCGGCGGCCGCTATTCGCTGTGGTCGGCAATCGGCCTGCCCATCGCCATCGCCATCGGCGCAGACGGTTTTCGTGAGCTGCTCGCCGGCGCGCATGCGATGGACATGCACTTCTCAGAGACGCCGGTCGAGAAGAACCTGCCGATGCTGCTCGGCCTGGTCGACGTCTGGTATCGCAACTTCCATGGCTTTGCGAGCCGCAGCGTCGCGCCGTATTGCCACGCATTGAAGCGCTTGCCGGCCTACCTTCAGCAGCTCGAGATGGAGAGCAACGGCAAGCGTGTCGGTCGCGACGGCCAGGCACTCGGCTACTCGACCAGCCCGGTCGTCTGGGGCGAGCCGGGAACGAACGGGCAGCACGCCTACTTCCAGATGCTGCACCAGGGCACCGATCGGGTGCCGGTCGAGTTCATCCTCGTCAAGGAGTCCGATGCGAGTGCCGGTGGCGCCGAGGTGCGCGAGGCGCTGGCGCGCCAGCAGCGCATGCTGCTCGCCAACGGACTGGCGCAGGCGCAGGCGCTGATGCAGGGGCGCACGACCGCCGAAGCCTTGGCCGAGCAGTTGCGACCGGCCCCGGGCGCGGCCATCGCCGCCGCCACGCTCGCGGCGCATCGCACCTTCCCCGGCAATCGCCCGAGCACGACGCTGCTGCTCGATCGACTGACGCCGCGCTCGCTCGGCGCCTTGATCGCGCTCTACGAGCACCGCGTCTTCACCGCCGGCGCGGTCTGGGGCATCGACAGCTTCGACCAGTGGGGCGTCGAGCTCGGCAAGGAGCTGGGGAACCGGCTGCTGCCGCTGCTGGAAGGCGCGGGCGAGAGTCCCGATGCGGGACCGGCGCTGGATCCCTCGACCCTGGGGCTGCTGGCCCGCCTTCGCCGGACCCGGTCGGTGCCGGAATGACGTCGCGCTGGCGCCTGTTCCTGAAGGATGCGCTGCGGAGCACGCCGCCGAAGGAATCGTACGCGAGCCTCGAAGGCAAGGTCGCGGCGAGGACCGCCGAGCTCAGCGAGGCGCTCGAACGGCAGACGGCGACGGCCGAGATCCTGCGCGTCATCAGCAGCTCGATCACCGATACGCAGCCGGTGTTCGACGCGATCGTGCAGAGCTGCCGGCGTCTGTTCGGTGGCAAGGCGGTTCACCTGGCCATGCCGCGCGGCGATGTGATCGAGAGCGTCGCGTTCGCCTCCGACTCGGAAGATCGCCCAAAGGGAATCGGCTTTCTCAAGCCCTGGCCGCTCGACCGCGGCAGCGGCGCCGGCACCTGCATCCTCGACGGGCGCGTCATTGCGGTCGCCGACACGTTGGAGGGCGCCCGGCTGTTCCCGCGCATGCCCGAGCTGGCGATCGCGCTCGGCTACCGCTCGTGCCTGTTCGTGCCGCTCCTGCGCGACGGCAAGGCGCTCGGCTCGCTGACGATCCTGCGCGCGACGACGGGCGAGTTCCAAGCCCAGGAGCTCGCGCTCGCGCAGACCTTCGCCGACCAGGCCGTGATCGCGATCGAGAACGCGCGCCTGTTCAACGAGACCCAGGAAGCGTTGCGGCAACAGAAGGCGTCGGCCGAGGTGCTCGCCGTCATCAGCAACTCGGTGGCCGACACGCAGCCGGTGTTCGAGAAGATCCTCGACAGCTGCAAGCACCTGTTCGGCGGTGACGAGCTCGACGTGCTGCTGGTCGATGCGCAGGGACGGCTGCAGGTGGCGGCGTACGTCGGCAAGGCGCACGAAGCGGTGATGGCCACGTTTCCGGCGCCGCTGGCCGGCTCGGCGCCGGGCCGCGCCATCACCGAGCGGCGCGTCGTGCACTACGCCGACGTGCTCAACGACCCCGACACTCCGCCGGTGCTGCGCCGGATGGGCAAGGTGGCGGGTTATCACTCGGTCGCTTTCGCGCCGATGCTCTGGGAGGACCGCGGCATCGGCGTCATCGGCGTGGCGCGCTCGCGCGGTGCTTTCAGCGACAAGGAGCTCGCCCTGCTGCAGACCTTCGCCGACCAGGCGGTGATCGCGATCCAGAACGCGCGCCTGTTCAACGAGACCAAGGAGGCGCTCGAGCGACAGACCGCGACCGCCGAGATCCTCAAGGTCATTGCCGCTTCGCCCGCCGACGTCCAGCCGGTGTTCGACGCGATCGCCGCCAGCTCGAAGCGTCTTCTTGACGGGTACTCGACGGCGGTCTGGCGTTTCCGCGACGAAGCGATGCACTTGGTCGGATTCACCCCTGGAACGCCCGAAGGCGACGCCGCCCTGCAGCAACTGTCGGGGACCGCGCTGGATCGCTTCCAGTACGGGCATCGGATTGTCGCCGGCGAAACCGTGCTGGTGACCGACACCGAGGACGAAGCCCAGTCGGCGGCGGAGGCGCGCGAAGTCGCCCGGGCGCGCGGCTTTCGCAGCATGGTGCTCGCCCCGCTGCGGCGGGACAATGCCTCGATCGGCATGCTCAGCGTGACCCGGCGCGAGCCCGGACAGTTCACGCTGCACCAGATCGAGCTCCTGCAGGCCTTCGCCGACCAGGCCGTGATCGCGATCGAGAACGTGCGCCTGTTCAACGAGACCAGGGAGGCGCTCGAGCGGCAGACGGTCACTGCTGAAGTGCTGCGCGTCGTTGGCGACTCGATGGAGGACACGACGCCCGTGTTCCAGCGAATCCTGAGAAGCTGCCACTCGTTGCTCGGAGTGGAAAGGTCGGTGGCCTTCGAATACGGCGCGAGGAACACGCCTCGCTTGGTGACCTCGCTGGGCGACGAGGACGGTGCTCTGTGGGGGACGCTCACTGCCGCGGGATTTTTTCGGAGCGCCGCCCTTCGGGCCTATCGCGACCGCCGTGTGCTGACCTACAACGACGTTCTGTCAGGTGTTGATGTGCCCCCGGAGTTTGTGGCAGCAGCCCAGCGTTGCGGGCGCAGCTTTTCTGCCGTTGTCGTCCCCATTTATCCGAAAAACGAGCTTAGCGGAGCGATTCTGGCAATGCGCCAAGCCGGCCGGAAGTTCACGCCGTCAGAGATTGAACTACTGCAGACATTTGCGAGCCAGGGTGAGATCGCGATCCGGAATCGAGACTTGCTGCTGGGCATGCAGAGTTCCCTGGCTCAGCAGCGCGTAAGTTCGGAGGTGTTGAAGGTCATCGGACGATCGCCCACGGATCCCGTCCCCATCTTCAACGCAATTGCAGAAGGGGCACGACAGGGGGTGACCGAGTCGGTGGCCTGGGTCGTTCTGTCTCATGCCAAGACCTTGGAAATTGCTGCAGTCGCACCGCCCGGACTGTCCGGGCATCCCAATTGGCACCGATTTCTCGTTGGATCGCCGGATCGCGACAGCTTGAACGCAACTGCGATTCTGAAAATGGAAGCTCTCAAGGTCGACATGCGGCGTGTCGGGCTGCACGCCCCGACGGGCGGGGAGGACTTCGCCTCGACCGGATTTCAGGCCCTCATGATCGCCCCGATTTTGCAGGACGGGGTCGGGATCGGTACTGTAGGAGTCGCATTCCGGCATGCTGATCAGGTGCCCCCCGAGCATTTCGAATTGATATGGACCTTCGCCGACCAGGCGGTGATCGCGATCCAGAACGCGCGCCTGTTCAACGAGACCAAGGAGGCGCTCGAGCAGCAGACGGCGACCGCCGAGGTGCTGCAGGTCATCAGCAGCTCGGTGGCCGACGCCAAGCCGGTGTTCGACAAGATCCTCGACAGCTGCGAGCGCCTGTTCGCGGCGACCGGGCTCGGGATCTATCTGATCGATGATGCCGACATGCTGCAGATGGGTGCGTTTCGCGGCGCCGCGGTGGGAGCGATCGCGGGCGGGTTTCCGCGTCGGCTCGAGGGCACGGCAACGGCGATCGCGGTCCGCGAGCGGCGCGTCGTCCACTATCCGGACGTGCTCGGCGCACCCGACGCCCCGGCGCTGGCGCGTCAGATCGCGGAGACCACCGGAAACTATTCGATGGCCTTCGCGCCGATGCTCTGGGAAGAACGCGGCGTCGGGGTGATCCAGGTCACGCGCGCCCCGCCGACCCCGTTTACCGACAAGGATCTCACGCTGCTCAAGACCTTCGCCGACCAGGCCGTGATCGCGGTCCAGAACGCGCGCCTGTTCAACGAGATCCAGGCGAAGAGTCGAGAGCTCGAGCTCGCCAACAAGCACAAGTCGGAGTTCCTCGCCAACATGTCGCACGAGCTGCGCACGCCGCTCAATGCAATCATCGGCTTCTCCGAAGTGCTTTCGGAGAAGATGTTCGGCGAGGTCAACGACAAGCAGCTCGAGTATCTGCTCGACATCCACAGCTCGGGCCACCACCTCCTGTCGCTCATTAACGACATCCTCGACCTGTCGAAGATCGAGGCCGGCCGGATGGAGCTTGACCTGACGACGACCAACCTTCCGATGCTGCTCGACAACTGCACGACGCTGGTTCGCGAGCGCGCCAGCCGGCAGGGCCTGGTTCTCGCCCTGGAGATCGAGGCGGGCGTCGGCGACTGGGTCGCCGACGTCAGGAAGCTCAAGCAGGTGGTGATCAACCTGCTCTCGAACGCCGTCAAGTTCACGCCGGCCGGCGGCCGGGTGACGCTGCGCGCGCGCCGCCTCGAGCACGCCGTCGAGATCGCCGTCGTCGACACCGGCGTCGGCATCGCCGCCGACCAGCAGGCGCTCGTCTTCGAGGAGTTCCGCCAGGCCGGCGGCGACTACCTGCGCAAGGCGGAGGGCACCGGCCTCGGCCTGGCCCTGGCCAGGCGCTTCGTCGAGCTCCATGGCGGAACGATCCGGGTGGAGAGCGAGCCCGGACGGGGTTCGACCTTCGCGTTCGTCCTTCCCGAGCGTGTCCTGGAGGCCACATGAGCACCATCCTGATCGTCGAGGACAACGAGAAGAACATGAAGCTCGTGCGCGATGTCCTTCGCCATCACGGCTACACCACTCTGGAGGCGAGCACCGGCGGCGAGGGTATTCGGCTGGCGCTCGGCGGGCGACCCGACCTGATCCTGATGGACATCCAGCTGCCGGACACGGACGGCGTGGCGGTGCTGCGACGGATCCGCGAGGACCGGGCGCTCGACCCGGTTCCCGTCGTCGCCGTCTCGGCGTCGGTGATGCCCGACGACCACGCCAAAATCGTCGCCTCCGGCTTCGACGCCTTCGTCACCAAGCCGATCGCCTTGAAGCCGTTCCTCGAGACCGTGCGCCGCCTGCTCGCGAGCGGCCGCGTCGCGCCGTGAAGGACGCCGCAGCTCCGGCGGGCGCCAAGATCCTCGTCGTCGACGACGTCCCGCTCAACGTCAAGCTGCTTGCCGACCTGCTCGCGGTGAGCGGCTACCGGACCTGCACAGCCGCCTCGGGGCCGGAGGCGCTGGCGCGCCTCGCCAGCGAGCGGCCCGACCTGGTGCTGCTCGACGTGATGATGCCCGGCATGAGCGGCTACGAAGTCTGTGCCGCGATCCGCGCCGACCCGGCGCACGCGATGCTGCCGGTCGTGCTGGTGACCGCGCTCGATCCGGCGCAGGAGCGCGCCCGCGGGCTCGATGCCGGCGCTGACGACTTTCTCAGCAAGCCGGTCAGCCAGGCCGAGGTGCTGGCGAGAGTCCGATCCTTGCTGCGCGTCAAGACGCTGTACGACGAGGTGCTGAAGCAGCGAAGCGAGCTCGCCGAATTGAATCGCACGCTAGAGCAGCGCGTGGCCGACGGCGTCGGGCAGCTCGAAAGGGTGGGACGGCTGAAGCGCTTCTTTTCGCCGCAGCTCGCCGACCTCATCGTCGCCGGCGGCGCAGACGATCCGCTGAAGAGCCATCGGCGCGAGATCACCGTCGTCTTCCTGGACCTGCGGGGATTCACGGCCTTCACGGAAACCGCCGATCCGGAGGAGGTGATGGCGGTGCTCGGCGAATACCACGCGGCGATCGGCCGGCTCGTGCTGGCGCACGAGGGCACGCTCGAGCGATTTTCGGGCGACGGCATCATGATCTTCTTCAACGATCCGGTGCCGGTCCCCGATCCGGTTCCGCGCGCCGCCCGCATGGCGCTGGCCATGCAGGTCGAGGTGCAGGCGCTGGCGCAGGGCTGGCGGGGGCGCGGCTACGAACTGTCGATGGGGGTGGGCATCGCCCTGGGCTTCGCGACGATCGGCGGCATCGGCTTTCCGGGGCGAATCGACTATGGGGCGATCGGCACGGTGACCAACCTCGCTGCCCGCCTGTGCGGCGAGGCCGCCGGTGGCGAGATCCTGGTCTCGCAGCGGGTGCGCGCCCTGCTCGATTCCGGGATTCGGGTGGAGCCCGCGGGCGACCTTGTTCTCAAAGGCTTTCACCGGCCGGTGACGACTTTTCGCGTCCTGGCCTGACCCGCAGCGGCGGTATGAGCGAGGCTGTGGTCGCACGGGCCCGCGCCGGCCGTGGCCATCGCCACCTCAGGCGTTGGCGTCGTCGTCGGCGAGGCCCCGGACTGCGCCGTACGAGGCATCGACGGCCTGCGCGACGATCTGTTCCTTCCACACGTCGGTGTCGGTGTAGAAGGCATCGCGGTTCTGCTGCTTGATGCGGCGACGCGTCGCGTCGTCGGCCTCGGGATGGTTCTCGAGCCACTGGTCGGCGCGCAGCGCGTCCATCACCTGCATCGTCGGCACGGTGCCGTATTCGAGGGCGATGCCGGTGTACTCGGCCTGCGCGCATTCCTCGTAGGCGGCCAGCCACATCATGCCGGTGAGCAGCGCCGAGCTCGACGAGCCGTCGTAGATCGACGTGACATCGCCCCACCAGGCGCGGGCGCGGGCGAGCGCCTCGGCGTCGTCGCGGCAGGCGAAGATGCGCTCGCCGTGGCCGCTCGGGCCGAGGCCCGTGTGCAGGTCGATCCAGGCGAGCCGGGCGCAACGCGCGCCATGGTCGCGCAGCACGTGGCGGATCGTCGCCTGGCTCCAGGTCGGCGCATCGCCGCCGTAGAAGAGGCCCTTCGGATGGCCGTACTGACCGCCCGAGATCGCCTGCTGCCAGGCCTTCTCGCCGCGCTCGGCGAGGAAGCGGGCGGTCGTCTCGGTGGTGGCCGCGTCGGGCGGCCAGGTCTCGGGCACGATCAAGTCGGCGATCTCGTCGTAGGCGGCGTTGCCCGGCGGCGGCGCGTTGAAGTCGCGGAAATTTCGGTTCAGGTCGACGTTCTCGTGCGTCGTCCGCCGCCACCATGAAAAGCCGTACGGGTTGAGGCCGTGCACGTAGAGCACGGCGACACCGGCATCGTGCGCCGCCTGGTGCCAGGCCGCGTCTTCGAGCAAGGCGACCTGCACGCCCGAGCCGCAGAAGCCCTCGACACCGTGGCAGGCGCTCGTGATGACGAGCAGCGATCTGGCGTTGCGCGGCCCGTCGCGGGCAACGTCCATCGCCAGCATTTCGCCGTCGCGCCCGGTCAGCGGATGGACGTGAGTCTCGACGCCGAGGCCGCGCATCCGCGTCGCGGCGAAGAACTTGTCGCGCGCTTCGGCGTAGGTCTGCGAGAAACAGGCCCCCACACTCCCTCCGGTCGCTGCCCCCCGAGGGGGCGCGGCCCGGCTTGGGGCGGCCCGGCGCCCGGCCGATTCCGCGTCGCTCATGTGCGCGGAGACCCCAGCCAGGCTTCGGCCATCCGGACCCACAACGAGCCGCCGAGCGGGATCAGGTCGTCGTTGAAGTCGTAGCTCGGGTTGTGCAGCATGCACGGGCCCATGCCGTGGCCGCCTTCGCGGTGCGAGCCGTCGCCGTTGCCGATCAGGAAGTAGCAGCCGGGCTTTTCGAGCAGGAAGTAACTGAAGTCCTCCGAACCCATGGTCGGCTCGAACTCGTGCACGTTCTCGGCACCGACCATCTCCGTCATCACCTTGCGCGCGAATTTCGTTTCGGCCACGTGGTTGATGGTCGGCGGATAGTTGCGCTTGAACTCGAACTCGCAGGTCGCCTCGAAGGCGGCGCAGGTCGACTCGGCCACCGTCTTCATGCGCCGCTCGATGAGGTCGAGCAACTCGTGTGTGAAGGTGCGCACCGTGCCCTGGATCTCGCAGCTGTCGGGCACGACGTTGGTGGCCTCGCCGGTGTGGATCATGGTCACCGAGATGACGCCCGGGTCGATCGGCCGCTTGTTGCGGCTGACGATGGTCTGGAAGGCCTGCACCATCTGGCACGCGACCGGCACCGGGTCGACGCCGTTGTGCGGCATCGCCGCGTGCGAGCCCTTGCCGTGGATGACGATGCGGAACTCGTTGCTCGACGCGAACGCCGGCCCGCTCTTCAGCGCGAACTGGCCGGCCTTCATGCCGGGCCAGTTGTGCGCGCCGAACACCGCCTCCATCGGGAACTTGTCGAAGAGGCCGTCCTTGATCATCTCGCGCGCGCCGCCCCCGCCTTCTTCGGCGGGCTGGAAGATCAGGTAGACCGTGCCGTCGTAGCTGCGGTGCCTGGAGAGGTGCTTGGCCGCCGCGAGCAGCATCGCCGTATGCCCGTCGTGGCCGCACGCATGCATCTTGCCGGCGTGCGTGCTCTTGTGCGCGAACTGGTTGTGCTCGGTCATCGGCAGCGCATCCATGTCGGCGCGGAGCCCCACGGCGCGATCGCTCGTGCCGTTCTTGAGGATGGCGACGATGCCGGTCTTGCCCATGCCGCGGTGCATGGGGATGCCCCACGCGGTGAGCTGCTCGGCGATCAGGTCCGAGGTGCGCTTTTCCTCGAAGCAGAGCTCGGGATGGGCATGGATGTCGCGCCGGACCGCGGCGATCTGGGCCGCGTCGGCCAGGATGGACTCGATGACTTGCATGGCGGACTCCGTATCGAGCCAGTTTACCCGCGCACCATGAGGCCTGCCTCGCCTGTGCCATAGTTTCGCCGTGACCACGACGCTCGTCCGTGCTGCCTGTCCGCACGATTGCCCCGACACCTGCGCCATGCTCGTCACGGTCGAGGACGGCAAGGCGATCAAGGTGCACGGCAATCCGCTGCATGCGCCCACGCACGGGTCGCTTTGCACCAAGGTCTCGCGCTACACCGAGCGCACGTATCACGAGGGACGCGTGTTGCATCCGATGAAGCGCGTCGGGCCCAAGGGCAGCGGCCGCTTCGAGCGCGTGAGCTGGAGCGATGCGCTGGCCGACATCGCGGCGCGTCTTGCCGCGATCGCCGGACCCGGCGGCGCGAATGCCGAAGCCATCGTTCCCTACAGCTACGCCGGAACGATGGGCATGCTGCAAGGCGAGAGCATGGCGGGGCGCTTCTTCCACCGGCTAGGCGCGTCGCTGCTCGACCGCACGATCTGCTCTTCGGCCGGCGCCGAGGCGCTCGCCGCGACCTACGGCGCGAAGGTCGGCATGCACGTCGAGCATTACGCCGAGAGCCGCCTCATCGTCATCTGGGGCAGCAATTCGATCACCTCGAACCTGCATTTCTGGACCCATGCGCAGCAGGCCAAGCGCGACGGCGCCAAGCTGATCTGCATCGACCCACGCCGCACCGAGACGGCCGAGAAATGCCACCAGCACATCGCGCTCCTGCCCGGCACCGACGGCGCACTGGCGCTCGGCGTGATGCACGAGCTGATCGCCAACGACTGGCTCGATCACGACTACATCGAGCGCCACACCGAAGGCTGGCCTTTGCTTCGAGAACGGGCGCTGGCCTGGCCGCCCGAACGCGTCGCCGAGGTGTGCGGCATCGCGGCAGATGCGGTGCGCTCGCTGGCGCGCGACTACGGCACAACCAAGCCGGCCGCGATCCGCCTCAACTACGGCATGCAGCGCGCACGCGGCGGCGGCAACGCGGTGCGCCTGGTGGCGATCCTGCCCTGCCTGACGGGCGCCTGGCGACATCGCGCCGGCGGCCTGCTGCTTTCAGCCTCGGGCTGGTTTCGCCGCGCCCGCAACGACGCGGCGCTGCAGCGCCCCGACCTGCTCGGCGCGCGCCGGCCGCGCACCATCAACATGAGCACGATCGGCGACGACCTGCTGCGCGAAAGCGGGGAGGCCTTGCCCGAGGGCGCGCGCTTCGGGCCGAAGATCGAGGCGCTCGTCGTCTACAACAGCAACCCGGTGGCGGTGGCGCCGCAGTCGAAGCGCGTGGCTCAAGGCTTCGCCCGCGAGGACCTCTTCACGGTCGTGCTCGAGCATTTCATGACCGACACCGCCGACCTCGCCGACTACGTGCTGCCGGCGACGACGCAGCTCGAACACCTCGACGTGCACACCAGCTACGGCCACACCTACGCGCTCGTCAACGAGCCGGCGATTGCGCCACTCGGCGAGGCGCTGCCGAACACCGAGATCTTTCGCCGCCTGGCCGCGCGCATGGGCTTCGACGACGCGTGCTTCGCCGACAGCGACGAAGCGCTCGCACGCATCGCCTTTCGCGCGCCGGACGAAGGCGGCATCGACTACGCCGCGTTGCGCGAGCACGGCTGGGTCAAGCTCGACATCGCCGAGGCGCCGTTCGCCGAAGGCGGCTTCGCGACCGCAAGCGGCAAATGTCTCATCGACGCGCCCGGCTACGGCGTTCCCGACTACCTGCCCAACTACGAATCGGCAGCGAGCTCGCCCGAGCTCGCCCGGCGCTTTCCGCTCGCCATGATCTCGCCACCGGAGCGCAACTTCCTCAACTCCAGCTTCGTCAACGTCGTCAGCCTGCGCGGCATCGAGGGCGAGCCGGTGCTCGAGATCGACGCCGGCGACGCCGCCCGGCGCGGCATCGCCTCCGGCCAACGCGTGCGCGTCTTCAACGACCGCGGCGCCATCGAGTGCAAGGCCGTCGTCGGCGCGCGGGCGCGGCCTGGCGTCGTCAACGGTCTCGGCGTGTGGTGGAAGAAGCTCGCCGAGGACGGCCGCAACGCCAACGAGCTGACGCACCAGCGCTTGACCGACATCGGCCGCGGGCCGAGCTTCTACGACTGCCTGGTCGAGGTGGCGCCCGCGTCGGCGGTGCCGGCGCAGATCGCGCCTGCGCCGCCGAGGTGAAGCGCGGCTGGTGGATGGCTAGCCTCGGCCTCGGCGGGCTGCTCGTCACCGCGCTGCTCGCCGGCGCGACGGTGTGCCTGAGCTCGGGGTGCTCGACGATCGTCTACTACGCGCAATCGGCGACCGGCCATCTCAACC
Source organism: Burkholderiales bacterium (assembly GCA_038231215.1). Classification (GTDB taxonomy): domain Bacteria; phylum Pseudomonadota; class Gammaproteobacteria; order Burkholderiales; family Burkholderiaceae_C; genus Schlegelella_A. Next base: position 16,724 of record JBBRLS010000025.1, read on the forward strand.
TCGTCGAGGCGGCGCGGCCGGTTTCGCAATGGCTGGCCGATCCCGACACGCCGCCCGCGCTGAAGGCGCGGCTCGAGCTCTCGCAGCGCATTCGCGACTTCGCCGTCAGCGATCTCGGCGAGCCCGACAACGCGAGCTATCGCCGCTACGCCGACCTGAAGCGCAGCGCCGCGGTGTGGAACGTCGTCGCCGCGCCCGAACTCTCGCTCGAGCTCAAGACCTGGTGCTTCGCGGTGGTCGGCTGCGTCGGCTATCGCGGCTACTACGAGCGCAAGGGCGCAGAAGATTTCGCTGCCGGCCTCGCGGATCAGAGCCTCGAAGTCTCGGTCTACCCGGTTCCCGCCTATTCGACGCTCGGCAAGCTGCCGACCGGGGGCTGGCTCGCCGATCCGCTGCTCAACACCTTCATCGACTATCCCGAAGGCGAGCTGGCCCGGCTCGTCTTCCATGAGCTGGCGCACCAGGTCGCCTTCGCGCCCGGCGACACGCTGTTCAACGAATCGTTTGCCAGCGCCGTCGAGAAGATTGGCGCCGAGCGCTGGCTGAGTCGGCACGCGAGCGCCGAGGCGCGCGCCGAGTACGAGCGCGGCGAGGCCCGGCGCGTCGACTTCCGCGAGCTCACGTCTCGCTACCGCGACGAGTTCGTGGCGCTCTACAAGAGCAGCGCAAGCGACGCCGCCAAGCGCGAAGGCAAGGCCGCCTTGCGCGCGCGCCTGCAGACCGACTACGCGGCGATGAAGGCGGCGAAGTGGGGCGGCTATGCGGGCTACGACGGCTGGTTCGCGCGGACCAACAACGCCTCGTTCGGCGTGCTCGCCAGCTACACCGCGCTGGTGCCGGCGTTCGAGCGGCTGTTCGAGCGCGGAGGACGCGACTTCGCGCGCTTCTATGCCGAGGTCAAGCGCCTGGCCGCGCTGCCGCTCGCCGAGCGGCGCGCCGCGCTGGCCGGCTGAGAATCGAGGCTACCGACAAGAGGATCGCTCCACCATGGCCGACATCCACATCCACCGCTCGCACACGCTCGGTCTCGCCAAGGCGAGGAAGATCGCCTGGAAATGGGCCGAGACGGCCGAAGACAAGTTCGGCATGGAGTGCACGGTGATCGAAGGCGACGACAGCGACGTCGTCGAGTTCAAGCGCGCCGGCGTCGATGGCCGCCTCGTCGTCACCGCCCGGTCCTACGAGCTCGACGCCCGGCTCGGCCTGCTGGTCGGCGCCTTCCGGCATCGCATCGAGCGCGAGATCGAGGAAAACCTCGATGCGCTGCTCGCCAAGAGCGCGAAGGTGGTGACGAAGAAGAAACCGAAGCCGTGATCGACGCAGCAACAGCGCCTTTGCCCGCGCGAGGCGCGGGCAAAGGTCACTTCAGCGATTCGATCAGGTCGACGTACTGCTGCATCGCCTCGTCGGCCGAGGTGCCCGCGAGGCCGTTCCACGCGTCCCACTTGGCGCGGCCGACCATGTCGGAAAAGCCCGGGCGCTTGCCGTCGGCGTCGCCGCTCGAGGCCTGCTTGTAGAGCGCGTAGAGCTTGAGCAGCGTCATGTTGTCGGGCTTCTCGGGCAGGCCCTTCGAGTCCGCCACGGCCTGTTCAAACTGCGCCTTGAGGTCTGCCATCACAGGTCTCCGGTATGTCGTGTTGGGTGAAAGTCGCGATTGACGGCGCCCATGTTACCCAGCATCTTGCTCGCCTCCTGAACCTTTCGTGCCGCTCGACGGCGCGACCCCGACGATGCCCGCTGCCCCCCGCCGAGAGCGCATGTCGCGCGTGGACACCGCATGGCTGCGCATGGACAACGACGTCAACCTGATGATGATCATCGGCATCTGGCTGCTCGAGCCCAAGGTGTCGTACGCGGCGGTGTGCCGTCGCATCGAGGACAAGCTCCTCAAGTACGAGCGCTTTCGGCAGGCCGTCGTTCGCGACGCCACCGGCGCGGCGAGCTGGGTCACCGAGGAGGACTTCGACATCCATCGCCACGTCGTGCGCGAGAAGCTCGTTCGCGCCAAGGGGCAGGGCGCGCGCGAGGCGCTGCAGGCGCGCGTCGGCGAGCTCGCGACGACGCCGCTCGATCCAGCGCGCCCGCTCTGGCAATTTCATCTGATCGAGGACCACGAAGGCGGCAGCGCGCTGATTGCGCGCCTGCACCACTGCATCGGCGACGGCATCGCCCTGATCTCGGTGACGATGTCGATCACCGACGGCGGCAGCGACCCGCCGGAGCGCAAGCGCCGCGCCGCGAGCGCTCAGGGCGACGGCGCCGACTGGCTTACCGACGCCGTACTGAAGCCGCTCGGCGGCCTCTCGGCCAAGGCCGCGGAGATCGCCGAGGCGAGCATCGCCCGCGCGCTCGATGCGCTGGCCGATCCGCAGCAAGGCCTCGCCAGCTCGATCGACGGCGCGCGCACGGCGGCCAAGGTGATGGGCGACGTCGCGGCGCTGGCGCTGATGGCCGACGATTCGCCGACGCTGCTCAAGGGCAAGCCGAGCGGCACCAAGCGCGTCGCCTGGGGCGAGCCGATTCCGCTCGACCAGGTCAAGTGGATCGGCAAGGCGCTCGGCTGCTCGATCAACGACGTGTTGCTGGCCAGCGTCTCGGCCGCGATCGGCGACTGGTTGCGCGAGCAGGGCGACGACCCGGCCGGCAAGGAGATCCGCGCCATGGTGCCGGTGAACCTGCGCCCGCTCGACGAGGCGTGGAAGCTCGGCAACCGCTTCGGCCTGGCGCCGCTCGTGCTGCCGATCGGCATCGACAACCCGGTCGCCCGCGTTTACGCGGTGCACGCGCGCATGAACGCGCTGAAGGCCAGCTACCAGCCGCTGCTCGCCTTCGCCGTGCTGGCGGTCGCCGGCCAGCTCGCGAAGCCGGTGCAGGACATGATCCTCGGCCTGTTCGCGAAGAAGGCGACGGCGGTGATGACCAACGTGCCCGGCCCGACCGTACCGCTGAAGTTCTGCGGCTCGACGCTGCGCCAGACGATGTTCTGGGTGCCTGCCTCGGGCGACATCGGCGTCGGCGTCAGCATCCTCTCGTACGGCGGCGGCGTGCAGTTCGGCCTCATCACCGACGAGGCGCTTTGCCCCGACCCGCAGGCCATCATCGATCGCTTCGAGCCGGAGTTCGAGAGGCTGTTGCTGCTGACCATGATGCTGCCTTGGGGGGAGGCTGCCGCCTGACGCTCGGATTGCCTAGTCCTCCAGCTCGGCCTTCGCCATCTCGACGTCGAGCCGTTCCATCGCATCCAGCGGCTCGCACGCCGCCGCCTCTTCATAGAGCTTGGTCGCCTCCTTCATGCGCTTGTCGCCTTCGAGCATGACCAAACCGTTGGCATATTCGATCATCGCGATCGCCGAGCCGGGATTGAGCTTCAGCGCGGTCTTGTAGTTGGCAAGGCCCGCGTCCTTGCTGGCGCCCTGCGTGCGGCCGAGCAGCGAGCCGACCTTGTCGATGATCTCTGCGTGAAAGGCGCCGAGCGCGGTGTGTGCGTCGGCGTGCTTGGGCGAGAGCTTGATCGTCGTCTCGAGCGCGTTCTTGACCTTCGCGCCGAGGCCTTGCGAAAGCGCCTTGGCGATCGAGATGCCCTGGCTGTAGCGGCCGAGCGCGTAGGCCATGCAGTACCAGGCGTTGGCGTCCTTCGGGTCTTCCTTGGTGCGCGCTTCGGCGCGCGCGGCCACCTCGTGGAGCAGGGCGAGCTTGGTCTTCTCGCTGTTCTCGAGATAGGTCGCATAGATCGCTTGCGACTTGTTGGCGACCGTCATTCCCGCGCCGTGGCCGGCGGCGTGCGCCTTCAGCCCGGCCTCGGTCGCCTTCTGGAACTGGCCGGCGTGGTAGAGCGCCCAGGCCGAGAGCACGGTCTCGTCCTTGGGCAGCGGCTCGGCATCGCCGACATGCAGTCGCGCCCACTTCTTCTTCAGCGTGGCGTTGTCGTAGGTGTAGGCGCCGGCGGCGTGCGGAAAGGCGGTCCATTTGGCCATGGCGGTTTCTCCTCCTCAGGGTGATGTCAGGTAGCGGGAAGCGAGGGCGTGCAGGTGTTCGCGGCCGTCCTCGTCGAGATAGGGCAAGAGCAGGCAAAGCACGTGGAAGGCGCCGCGCAGCAGGGCCGGGCCGGCGCTCTCTGGCTCGAGCGCCTTGCGCGGGTTCCTCACGTACTCGAAGCTCAGCCAGTAGGTGAGCACGACGACCATCGCCGTGGCCACCGGCTCGGCGTCGCGGGGCTCGATGCGCAGGCCGCTGGCGCGGCCGATGCCGCCGAGCACGGCCTGCACGGCGCGCGTCTTTCTCTGCAGCACGAACTGGAAGTGGGTCTCGAGCCGGCGGTTGTTCGAGAGCAGGTCGTTGAGGTCGCGATAGAGGAAGCGGTAGGCCCAGATCAGCTCGAACAGCAGATGAAAGAAGAGCCAGGCGTCCTCGATGTTCTGCACGTCGTCGGCGGCGCGCAGCAGCTCCGTGAGGGCCGCGTCGTAGCGGTCGAACAGCCGGGTGATCAGCTCGTCCTTGGCCGGGTAGTGGTAGTAGAGATTGCCCGGGCTGATGCCGAGCTCGGCCGAGATCAGCGTGGTCGAGACGTTGGGCTCGCCGAAACGGTTGAAGAGCTCGAGCGTCGTGTCGAGGATGCGCTCTGCGGTACGCCGCGGTTTCTTGATCTGCGAGGCCATGGGCGAGTGTCTGTGAGGCGCCGGGTCAATCTAGCACCGCCCAACGGGCTCTCCAATCGGTTCGCGCCCCTATGAAAAGCACGCCGCAGTGGTAGTAGCCACAGCGGTCGAAGGGCGGGTGGCTCCCTACAATCGTTGCCTTCATGCCGGCCATCGCGTTCCAGAACGTCACCAAGGTCTACCCCTCGCCACGCGGCGACGTGCGAGCTCTCGACGACGTCAGCTTCGAGATCCAGCAGGGCGAGTTCTTCGGCCTGCTCGGACCCAACGGCGCCGGCAAGACGACGCTGATCAGCATCCTGGCCGGCCTGGCGCGCGCCAGCTCGGGCTCGGTCGCCGTGCTCGGCCACGACGTCGTTGCCGACTACGCAGTGGCGCGTCGCATGCTCGGCATCGTCCCGCAGGAGCTGGTGTTCGACCCGTTCTTCACGGTCCGCGAGGCGCTGCGGATCCAGAGCGGCTACTTCGGTGTGCACGGCAACGACGCCTGGATCGACGAGCTGCTCGCGAACCTCGGCCTGGCCGACAAGGCCGATGCCAACATGCGCCAGCTTTCGGGCGGCATGAAGCGGCGCGTGCTCGTGGCGCAGGCGCTCGTGCATCGACCGCCGGTGATCGTGCTCGACGAGCCGACGGCGGGCGTCGACGTCGAGCTGCGTCAGACGCTCTGGCAGTTCGTGGCACGTCTCAACCGTGAAGGCCACACGGTTCTGCTGACGACGCACTACCTCGAAGAAGCCGAGGCGCTGTGCGGCCGCATCGCGATGTTGAAGCAAGGCCGCGTCGTCGCCCTCGACCGCACGACGGCGCTGCTCGCCGGCACGGCCTCGACCATGCTGCAATTCAAGCTCGACAGGCCGCTGCCGCCCTCGCTCGCGGCCAACGCCCGAGTCACCGGCCGCATCGTGCAACTCAAGGCGCACGACGCGCGCGAGGTCGAGTCGATTCTCTCGGTGTTGCATGCCGCCGGCTGCGAGCCCGAAGACCTGGAGATCGGCCGCGCCGACCTCGAAGACGTGTTCATCGAGATCATGCACGGCGAGACGGCGCAACGGGTGGCCGCGTGAGCGCCGTGCCGATGCCGGTGCGCGCATCGACCGAGACTGGCATCTTGGCCGGTACCCGCACCCTGCTCTACAAGGAAGTGCTTCGCTTCTGGAAGGTCGCCTTCCAGACCGTCGCCGCGCCGGTGCTCACGGCGATCCTGTATCTGCTTATCTTCGGCCACGTGCTCGAGGGCCGCATCGCGGTGTCCGGCTCGGTCGGCTACACGAGCTTCCTGATCCCCGGGCTGGTGATGATGAGCGTGCTGCAGAACGCCTTCGCCAACTCGAGCTCGTCGCTGATCCAGAGCAAGATCACCGGCAACCTTGTCTTCCTGCTCGTCGCGCCGCTTTCGCACTGGGCCTGGTTTCTGGCCTATGTCGGCGCGTCGGTGGTGCGCGGCGTGGCGGTCGGCACCGGCGTGCTGCTGGTGACGATCTGGTTCGCGCCCCTGCAGGTGGCCAACCCGCTCTGGATCGTCGTCTTCACGCTCGCCGGCGCGGTGATGATGGGCGCGCTCGGCCTGATCGCGGGACTCTGGGCCGAGAAGTTCGACCAGATCGCCGCCTTCCAGAACTTCCTCATCATGCCGATGACGTTTCTCTCGGGCGTCTTCTACTCGGTGCATTCGCTGCCGCCGCTCTGGAAGGCGGTGAGCCACCTGAACCCGTTCTTCTACATGATCGACGGCTTCCGGCACGGCTTCTTCGGCACCGGCGACGTCTCGCCGTGGACCAGCCTGGCGGTGGTCGGCGTCAGCCTGGTCGTCGTCTGCGGGCTCTGCCTGAACCTGCTGCGCATCGGCTACAAGATTCGCCATTGACATGGCAACAGGCATGAAGAAAGGACTCACGTCGTACGGCGACGCCGAGTTCTCGCTGTTCCTGCGCAAGGCCTTCATCAAGGCGATGGGCCTCTCGGACGACGCGCTGGCGCGGCCCATCGTCGGCATCGCCAACACCTTCAGCGACTACAACGCCTGCCACGGCAACGTGCCGAAGCTGGTCGAGGCGATCAAGCGCGGCGTCATGCTCGCCGGCGGCCTGCCGATGGAGTTTCCGACGATCTCGATCCACGAGTCGTTCGCATACCCGACGAGCATGTTCCTGCGCAACCTCATGGCGATGGACACCGAAGAGATGCTGCGCGCGCAGCCGATGGACTCGGTGGTGCTGATCGGCGGCTGCGACAAGACGATTCCGGCGCAGATGATGGCGGCCGCCTCGGCCGACGTGCCGGCGGTGTTCGTGCCGGTCGGGCCGATGCTGGTCGGCCACCATCGCGGCGAGACGCTGGGCGCCTGCACCGATTGCCGGCGCCTCTGGAGCGAGTTTCGCGGCGGCCGCATCTCCGCCGACGAGATCGAGGCGATCAACGAGCGGCTGGCGCCGACGCCCGGCACCTGCATGGTCATGGGCACGGCGAGCACGATGGCCTGCATCGTCGAGATCATGGGTCTGGCCTTGCCGCATTCGGCGACGATTCCGGCGACGCACGCCGATCGCCTGCGCTCGGCCGAGGCGAGCGGCACCGTCGCCGTGGCGATGGCGAAGAGCGGCGGCCCCAAGCCGAGCGAGATCATGAACGAGGCGGCGTTCCGCAACGCGCTCGTCGTCATGCAGGCGATCGGCGGCTCGACCAACGCGCTCATCCATCTCACCGCTGCGGCGGGCCGGCTCGGTGTGAAGATCGATCTCGCCGAGGTCGATGCGCTCGGCCGCGAGGTGCCCGTGCTGGTCGACCTCAAGCCTTCGGGAAGCCACTACATGGAGCACTTCCATTGGGCCGGCGGCGTGCCGCGCCTGATGCACGAGCTGGCCGGCGTGCTCGATCTCGAGGCGCGCACCGTCGAAGGCAAGCGCCTGCGCGACGTGCTCGATGGCGTCGACCTTCGCGACGCGCAGGACGTGATCCGTCCACGCGGCGAGCCGATCAGCGTCCAAGGCAGCATGGTCGTGCTGCGCGGCAACCTGGCGCCGCGTGGCGCCATCCTGAAGCAGTCGGCGGCCTCGCCACGCCTCATGCAGCACACCGGCCGCGCCGTCGTCTTCGATTCGCTCGACGACATGGCGGCACGCGTCGACTCGCCCGAGCTAGAGGTCGGCGCCGACGACGTGCTGGTGCTGCGAAACGCCGGCCCGATCGGTGCGCCCGGCATGCCCGAAGCAGGCTATCTGCCGATCCCGAAGAAGCTCGCCGCGCAGGGCGTCAAGGACATGGTTCGCCTCTCCGACGCGCGCATGAGCGGCACCGCCTTCGGCACCATCGTGCTGCACATGACGCCCGAGGCGGCGCTCGGCGGGCCGCTGGCGATGGTGCGGACGGGCGATTCGATCCGCCTCGACGTGGTCGCGCGTCGCATCGACTTGCTCGTCGACGACGCCGAGCTGGCGCGTCGGCAGGCGGCGTTCCGCGAGCACGGCGCGAGCGGCGCTGCGCCGGTGCCTGACCGTGGCTACGCCTTGCTGTTCCATCGCACGGTGCTGCAGGCCGACGAAGGTTGCGACTTCGACTTTCTCGTCCCCGGCCGCGGCACGAGGACGCCATGAGCGCACGACCGCGCGGTGTCATCGCTGCGACTGCCACGCCAGTCGATGATGCGTTCGTCCCCGACCTGCCGAGACTGCTGCGCCATTGCCGTGCCTTGCTCGAAGGCGGCTGCGACGCCATCAACCTGCTCGGCACGACGGGCGAGGCCACCGCTTTCAGCGTCGAGCAACGCGTCGCGGTCATGCGCGGGGTGGCCGAAGCCGGCTTGCCGCTCGACCGCTTCATGGTCGGCACCGGCGTCTGCGCGCTCGAAGACACCGTGCGCTTGACGCGGGCCGCTTGCGAGCTGGGCTTCGCCGGCGTGCTCGTGCTGCCGCCTTTTTACTATTCCGACGTGCCGGCCGACGGCCTTGTCGCGTATGTAGACGAACTGATCTGCCGCGTCGATCATCCGAAGCTCGCGATCTACCTGTATCACATCCCGCAGAACACCAAGCTGCCCTGGCCCGTCGAGGTCGTCGTGCGCCTGCGCGGGCGGCACGGCGCGACGCTGGTCGGCCTGAAGGACAGTGCCGGCGACCTGGCGTACGCGCGGGCAGTGGTCAAAGCGGTTCCCGACTTCGATGTCTTCCCCAGCTCTGAAGCAGCGCTGGGCAACGCCACGGCCGAGGGCTTCGCCGGCTGCATCTCGGCGACCGCCAACCTCACCGCGCCCTTCGCGCAGGCGGCCTGGTCGGCGCAGGGAACGCCCGAGGGCGCCGCCGCGGTCAAGAAGGCGGCCGAGATGCGCGGCCTCGTCGCGCGGCACCCGCTCATCGCCGGCGTCAAGGCGGCGCTCGCCGCGCAATATGTCGACGCTGCGTGGGCGCGGGTCTGCCTGCCGATGCAGCCGCTGAGCGCGGAAGCCGCGGCGAACCTGGCGCAAGCCCTGGCCCGCTGCGCCGCCGAACCATAAGGCGATCGACGCCGCGATAACATCGGCCATGGCCGAGCCCACCCCCGAAGACATCCAGCGTTTCATCGCCGACGGCCTCGCCTGCGAGCACGTCGAGGTCGAGGGCGACGGCCGGCACTTCTTCGCGACCATCGTCTCCGCCGAGTTCGAGGGAACGAACCGCGTCGCCCGACACCAGCGCGTCTATCGGGCGCTCGGCGACCGCATGCGCGAGCAGATCCATGCGCTGTCGATGAAGACCCTCACTCCTTCCGAATACCGCACTCAAACGACGGCCTGACGCCCGCGCGTCGCCTCTCTCGACATGGACAAACTCCGCATCCGCGGCGGCCGCCGCCTCGCCGGCGAAGTCGCCATCTCCGGCGCCAAGAACGCCGCCCTGCCCGAGCTCTGCGCCGCGCTGCTGACGGGCGAGCCGGTGCTGCTCTCGAACGTGCCGCGCCTGCACGACGTGACGACGATGCTCAGCCTGCTGCGCACGATGGGCGTCGCGGCGACCGAGTCGGCAGACGCCGAAGCGACGGTCGCCCTCGACGCCAGCCGCGTGACGAGCCGCGAGGCGCCCTACGACCTCGTCAAGACGATGCGCGCCTCCATCCTCGTGCTCGGGCCGCTGGTCGCGCGCTTCGGCGAGGCGCGCGTCTCGCTGCCGGGCGGCTGCGCCATCGGCACGCGGCCGGTCGACCAGCACATCAAGGGCCTGCAGGCGCTCGGCGCCGAGATCACGGTCGAGCATGGCTACATCGTCGCCCGCGCGGCGCGGCTCGAGGGTGCGCGCATCACGACCGACATGGTGACCGTCACCGGCACCGAGAACCTGCTCATGGCGGCGACGCTGGCCGAGGGCGAGACGGTGCTCGAGAACGCGGCGCAGGAGCCCGAGGTGCGCGACCTCGCCGAGATGCTGGTCGCGATGGGCGCGCGCATCGAGGGCCACGGCACGAGCCGCGTCCGCATCGAGGGTGTGCGCGAGCTGCACGGCGTGTCGCATCGCATCGTTCCCGATCGCATCGAGGCGGGCACCTTTCTCTGCGCCGTCGCGGCGGTGGGCGGCGACGTGGTGTTGCGCGGCGCGCGCGCCGACCATCTGGACGCAGTGATCGACAAGTTGCGCGAGGCCGGCGCGACGATCGAATCGGGCAACGACTGGATTCGTGTTCGCGCCACCGGCCGCTTGCGCGCGGTCGGCTTTCGCACCAGCGAGTACCCGGCGTTTCCGACCGACATGCAGGCGCAGTTCATGGCCCTCGACTGCATCGCCGAAGGCACGGCGAGCATCGCCGAGACGATCTTCGAGAACCGCTTCATGCACATCCCCGAGCTGATCCGGCTCGGCGCCCGGATCGAGGTCGATGGCCGCGTCGCAGTGGTGCAAGGCGTCGAGAAGCTCTCGGGGGCGGCGGTGATGGCGACCGACCTGCGCGCCTCGGCCGGGCTGGTCATCGCCGGTCTGGTCGCCGAGGGCGAGACCGTGGTCGACCGCATCTATCACCTCGACCGAGGCTACGACCGCATGGAAGCCAAGCTGCACGGCCTGGGTGCCGACATCGAGCGGGTGAAGTCGTCGTGAGCGCTTGTCACTCTGAGCGCAGGGAAGAGTCTCGTTTGGCCGCGGGCGAGATCCTTCGCTTCGCTCAGGATGACAGCGTGGCGTCGGGGGCTGCGTCGTGATCACATTGGCGCTGTCGAAGGGGCGCATCCTCGACGAGACGCTGCCGCTGCTCGCGGCCGCGGGCATCGCGCTGGCCGAGGACCCCGAGGCCAGCCGCAAGCTCATCGTCGCCACTTCGCGCGCCGACCTGCGCATCGTCCTCGTGCGCGCCAGCGACGTGCCGACCTACGTGCAGCATGGCGGTGCCGACCTCGGCGTGGTGGGCCTCGACACCTTGATCGAGCGCGGCGGCGAGGGCCTGTACCGGCCGCTCGACCTCGGCGTCGCGCGCTGCCGGATGAGCGTTGCCGCGCCGCTCGACTTCGACTACGCCGCCGCGGTGAGGCAGGGCTCGCGCATCCGCGTCGCCACCAAGTTCACACGCATCGCGCGCGACCACTTCGCCGACAAGGGCGTGCACGTCGACCTCATCAAGCTTTATGGCTCGATGGAGCTGGCGCCGCTCACCGGGCTGGCCGACGCGATCGTCGACCTCGTCGCTTCGGGCCGCACGCTCAAGGCCAACGCGCTGGCCGAGGTCGAGGAGATCATGCAGATCTCGGCGCGACTGGTCGTCAACCGCGCGGCATTGAAGCTGAAGCGCGAGCCGATCCGCGGCATCGTCGATGCCTTGGCTAAGGCGGTCGCGGGCAAGGCGAGCACATGAGCATTTCGGTGCGGCGCTTGAGCACGGCCGAGGCGGGCTTCGACGACGATCTCGCGCGCCTGCTCGCTTACGACGCCACGGTCGATGCCGAGGTGGAGACCAGCGTCGCTGCCGTGCTGGCCGACGTGCGAAAGCGCGGCGATGCGGCCGTGCTCGACTACACGCGCCGCTGGGACGGCGTCGACGCGGCGTCGCTGGCCGAGCTCGAGATTTCGTCGGCCGACGTGCGGGCCGCGTTGCAAAGCCTGCCTTCCGCGCAGCGCGCCGCGCTCGAAAGCGCCGCGGCGCGCATCCGCTCGTTTCACGAACGCCAGCTCGAGGTCGCGGGCAGAAGCTGGAGCTATCGCGACGCCGACGGCAGCCTGCTCGGCCAGAAGGTGACGCCCATCGATCGCGTCGGCATCTACGTGCCGGGCGGCAAGGCCGCGTATCCGTCGAGCGTGCTCATGAACGCGGTGCCGGCCAAGGTGGCGGGTGTCGGCGAGATCTTCATGGTCGCGCCGATGCCGGGCGGCATTCGCAACGCCCTCGTGTTGGCCGCGGCCGCCGTATCGGGGGTCGACCGCCTCTTCGCCATCGGCGGCGCGCAGGCCATCGGCGCGCTCGCCTACGGCACGGCGACGATTCCGGCGGTGCACAAGATCACCGGGCCAGGTAACGCCTACGTGGCGAGCGCCAAGCGGCGCGTGTTCGGCACGGTCGGTATCGACATGATCGCCGGCCCGAGCGAGATCCTCGTGCTGGCCGACGGCACGACGCCGCCCGACTGGGTGGCGATGGACCTGTTCAGCCAGGCCGAGCACGACGAGCTCGCACAAAGCATCCTGCTGTGCCCCGACGCCGCGTATCTCGATCGCGTGCTCGAGTCGATGACGCGCCTGCTGCCGATCATGCCGCGCAAAACCGTGATCCGCGCCTCGCTCGAAGGCCGCGGTGCGCTCGTCCTGACGCGCTCGATGGAAGAAGCTTGCGAGATCAGCAACCGGATCGCGCCCGAGCACCTCGAGGTCAGCGCGCGCGATCCGCATCGCTGGGAGCCTTCGCTGCGCCACGCCGGTGCGATCTTTCTCGGCGCCTTCACGAGCGAGAGTCTTGGCGACTACTGCGCCGGCCCGAACCACGTGCTGCCGACCTCGGGCACGGCGCGCTTCTCGTCGCCGCTCGGCGTCTACGACTTCCAGAAGCGGAGCAGCGTCATCGAGGTCAGCGAGCGCGGCGCCGCGGCGCTCGGGCCGATCGCCGTCGAACTGGCACAAGGCGAGGGACTGTCGGCCCACGCCGCAGCGGCGGCAATGCGGCTCGAAAGCAGTGACACGAAGTTCGTGTAACACGAAGCTGGTGGTATCATTCCTTGAATGAAGAATGTCACCGTCACCATGGAACAAGGCGTCGCTGACTGGGCGCGCATGGAAGCCGCACGCCGGAACACGAGCGTCTCGCGCCTCGTCGGCGAAATGCTTGCGGAGAAGATGCGGCGTGACAAGAGCTATGAACGCGCCATGCGAGAGGCCTTGAAGTTCACCTCCGTCCCGTTCGAGGGCCCTTATCTCAAGCGCGACGAAATCTATGGCGAGCGTCTCGACCGTTTTCGTTGACACCAACGTCCTGCTTTACTCGATCGATCCGCGCGATCCTGCCAAGCGCGACGCGGCGGGCCAGTGGATCGCACACTGCTGGCGTGAAGAGAACGGCCGCATCAGCACGCAGGTTCTCAACGAGCTGTACGCAAATCTGCGCCGGGTCGCGCCGAAGTTGTCGCCCAAGGAAGCGCGCAAGCTCGTGCAACGCTATCGCGCCTGGTCGCCGTGGGTCGTCGACGACGGCACGGTCGATCTTGCGTGGCAACTCGAAGACCGCATCGCCATCAACTATTGGGATGCGTTGATGGTCGCGGCCGCACAGCAACTGGCGTGCTCTTACCTCCTCACCGAAGATCTCCAGCACGGCCAGCAGATCGACGGCCTGCGCATCGTCAATCCCTTCAGGGCGACGCCGGAGTCGATCGAGGCATCGTCATGAAGACGACCGTGGAACGCATTGCCGCCGTGATCCGCCAGGACGTGAAGTCCATGCACGCCTACGCGATCCAGGACAGCGCCGGCCTGGTCAAGCTCGACGCGATGGAGAACCCGTTTCGCCTGCCCGAGGCCTTGCAGCGCGAGCTGGGCGATCGGCTCGGCCGCGTCGCCATCAACCGCTATCCGGTCGGCTGCGTCGCCGACGTGATCGCCGCGCTCTCGAAGTACGTCGAACTTCCGGCGGGCTGCAAGCTGATGCTCGGCAACGGCTCCGACGAGCTGATCTCTCTGCTCGCCATGGCCTGCGACCTGCCGGGTGCAGCCATCCTGGCGCCGGTGCCGGGCTTCGTCATGTACGAGATGTCGGCCAAGCTGCAGGGACTGCGCTTCGTCGGCGTGCCGCTCACGCCGCGCTTCGAGCTCGACGAGACGGCGATGCTCGCCGCGATCGAGGCGCATCGGCCGGCGATCACCTACATCGCCTATCCGAACAACCCGACCGCCAACCTGTTCGACGAAGGCGCGGTCGAGCGCATCGTCGCGGCTGTCGGTGAACAGAGCGGGCTGGTCGTTCTCGACGAGGCCTACCAGCCGTTCTCGTCGCGTAGCTGGATGGATCGTGCCGGCAGCCTGCCGCACGTGCTCGTCATGCGCACCCTCAGCAAGTTCGGCCTGGCCGGCGTGCGGCTCGGCTACATGGTCGGCCCGGCGCAGCTCATCGACGAGGTCGACAAGGTGCGCCCGCCCTACAACGTCAGCGCCCTCAATGCCGAGGCGACGCTGTTCGCGCTCGCCCACGCCGACGAGTTCGCGCGCCAGGCTGCCGAGCTGCGCGGCGAGCGCGAGCGACTGCAATCGGCGCTCCGGCAGATGCCCGGCGTCGAGCCGTTTCCGAGCGAGGCGAACATGATCCTGGTGCGCGTCGCCGACAGTGCCGCCGTCTTCTTGGGCATGAAGCAGCGCGGGGTGCTGGTGAAGAACGTCGCGCCCATGCATGCGCTGCTCGCCAACTGCCTGCGCCTGACGGTCGGAACGAAAGAGGAAAATGCGCTCATGATCGATGCCTTGCGCGCCAGTCTGCGATGAACGCCCCCTTGCCCACGACGACCGCGGCGCGCCGCGCCACGGTTCAGCGCGACACCAAGGAAACGAAGATCCGCGTCAGCGTCGATCTCGACGGCTCGGGCAGCGCCAGGCTCTCGACCGGCATCGGCTTCTTCGACCACATGCTCGAGCAGATCGCGCGGCACGGCCTGATCGACCTCGAGATCGAGGCGCTCGGCGACCTGCACATCGACGGCCACCACACCGTCGAGGACGTCGGCATCACGCTCGGCCAGGCGGTTGGCCAGGCGGTCGGCGACAAGCGTGGCCTGGTCCGCTACGGGCATGCGTATGTGCCGCTCGACGAGGCGCTGTCGCGAGTGGTGATCGACTTCTCAGGCCGTCCCGGGCTGACGATGAACGTGCCGTTCAAGTCGGGAATGATCGGCGGCTTCGACGCGCAGCTCGCGCACGAGTTCTTCCAGGGCTTTGCCAACCATGCGCTGGTCACGCTGCACATCGACAACCTGCGCGGCGAGAACGCGCATCACCAGTGCGAGACGGTGTTCAAGGCGTTCGCCCGGGCGCTGCGCGCGGCGGTGGCGATCGACCCTCGCAGCGCCGGCGTCGTGCCGTCGACCAAGGGCAGCCTCTAGCGGGTCGAAGCGCGATGCGAACCGTCGCCGTCGTCGACTACGGCATGGGCAATCTGCGCTCGGTGTCGCAGGCGGTCGCGCACGTCGCGAAAGAAGCCGGCGACATCCGGGTCATCGTCACCGCCAATCCCGAGGAGGTGTTCGCTGCCGAGCGCGTCGTCCTGCCGGGCCAGGGCGCGCTGCCCGACTGCATGCGCGAACTGCGCGACTCAGGCCTCGAAGAAGCGGTGCGCGACGCCGCCGCCAACAAGCCGCTGATGGGCGTGTGCATCGGCATGCAGATGCTGCTCGATCGCAGCGAGGAAGGCGCAGCCGAAAGCGGTACGCCGGGCCTCGGCCTGATCGGCGGCGAGGTCGTGCGCTTTCGACTCGACGGCCAGAGCCAGCCCGACGGCAGCCGCTTCAAGGTGCCGCAGATGGGCTGGAACGAGGTCATCCAGGCCCGGCCGCACCCGCTCTGGCAGGGCGTTCCCGACGCCAGCCACTTCTACTTCGTGCACAGTTTCAAGGTGCGTCCGTCCGACCCGCGCCACAGTGTCGGAGAAACGGACTACGGCGGCCGCTTTACCTCGGCGCTGGCGCGCGATAATATTTTCGCGACGCAGTTCCACCCGGAAAAGAGCGCCGCACTCGGTTTGGCCCTGTACCGCAACTTCCTGCACTGGAATCCTTGACGCCGCATCCGGACCGCGCCGCGCACCTCGCCGCCGCGCTCCTCATCCGTCTCGTTGCCCCCCGTTCGATGCGGCCATGCTGCTGATTCCTGCGATCGACCTGAAAGACGGACGTTGCGTTCGCCTGAAGCAGGGCGACATGAACGAGTCGACCGTCTTCAGCGAAAACCCAGCGGCGATGGCGAGGCGCTGGATCGACGCCGGCGCACGCCGCCTGCACCTCGTCGACCTGAACGGCGCCTTCGCCGGCAAGCCGGTCAACGAGAGCGCGGTGAAGGCGATCCTCGCCGAGGTCGGCGACGAGATCCCGGTGCAGCTCGGTGGCGGCATCCGCGACCTCGACACGATCGAGCGCTACCTCGACGACGGCCTGAGCTTCATCATCATCGGCACCGCCGCGGTGAAGAACCCAGGCTTCATGCGCGACGCCTGCAGCGCCTTCGGCGGCCACATCATCGTCGGCCTCGACGCCAGGGACGGCAAGGTTGCCACCGACGGCTGGAGCAAGCTCACCGGCCACGAGGTCGCCGACCTGGCGAAGAAGTTCGAAGACTACGGCGTCGAAGGCATCATCTACACCGACATCGGGCGCGACGGCATGCTCACGGGCGTCAACATCGATGCCACCGTCAAGCTCGCGCAGCAGCTCACCATGCCGGTGTTCGCCTCGGGCGGCCTGTCGTCGATCCAGGACATCGAGCGGCTCTGCGCCGTTGAGGAGATGGGCATCGAGGGCGTGATCTGCGGCCGCGCCATCTACAGCGGCGACCTCGATTTTGCGGTCGCGCAGGCGCGCGCCGACGAGCTGAGGGCGGCGTTGTCCTGAGCTTCCACTCTGTCATCCTGAGCGCAGCGAAGGATCTCATCGCCGGTCGAGATCTTCACTCCGCTCAGGATGACAAGGCCGCACACTCCCTGCCATGCTCGCCAAGCGAATCATTCCCTGCCTCGACGTGACCGCCGGCCGCGTCGTCAAGGGCGTCAACTTCGTCGAGCTGCGCGACGCCGGCGATCCGGTCGAGATCGCGGCGCGCTACAACGAGCAGGGCGCCGACGAGTTGACCTTTCTCGACATCACCGCCACAAGCGACGGCCGCGACCTGATGCTGCACATCGTCGAAGCGGTCGCGTCGCAGGTCTTCATTCCGCTCACCGTCGGCGGCGGCGTGCGCACGGTGGCCGACGTGCGGCGCCTGCTCAACGCCGGCGCCGACAAGGTCAGCTTCAACTCGGCCGCGGTCGCCGATCCGCAGGTGATTGCCGACGCGTCGGCCAGGTATGGCGCGCAGTGCATCGTCGTCGCCATCGACGCCAAGCGACGCGGCGACGGAACGCCCGGCTGGGACGTCTACACGCATGGCGGCCGACGCAACACGGGGCTCGACGCCGTGGATTGGGCGCGCCGCATGGCCGCCACCGGCGCCGGCGAGATCCTGCTCACGAGCATGGACCGCGACGGCACGAAGATCGGCTTCGACCTCGAGCTGACGCGCGCCGTCGCCGATGCGGTCGACGTGCCGGTGATCGCCTCGGGCGGCGTCGGCTCGCTGCAGCACCTGTCCGACGGCATTCGCATCGGCGGCGCCGACGCGGTGCTGGCCGCCAGCATCTTCCACTATGGCGAGTTCTCGGTGCAGGACGCCAAGGCGCAACTCGCGCGCGACGGCATTCCGGTCCGATGGTGAGAAAGGCGCCGAACCACGCCGGGCCGCCGCGCGAGGTGCGCATCATCGGCGGCCTCTGGAAGCGCAGCAAATTGCCGGTCGTCGATCGGCCCGGCCTCAGGCCCACGCCGGATCGGGTGCGCGAGACGCTCTTCAACTGGCTCGGCCAGGATCTCGCCGGCTGGCGCTGCCTCGACGCCTTTGCCGGCACCGGCGCGCTCGGCTTCGAGGCGGCTTCGCGCGGCGCGGCCGAGGTCGTGCTGCTCGAGCGCGACCCGGCGCTGGTCGCCCAGCTCGTCGCCAGCAAGGCGCGCCTGCAGGCCGATGTCGTGCGCATCGAACGCGCCGACGCGGTGCAGTGGATGGCGCGCTCGTCGCCGGCTGCGTTCGATCTCGTGCTGCTCGACCCGCCCTTCGATTCGCCGTTGCTTGTGCCGGCCGTCGAGGCCGCGCTGCGTATCGTCAGCGCGGGCGGCATCGTCTACGTCGAGTCGCCAAAGCCGCTGGACCCGTCGTTGGCCGAGCGGCTGGGCATCGCCCCGCACCGCGCATCACGCGCCGGCGCCGTGCACTTCGCGCTCTGGCGCCGACGGGACGCGGCTCAATAGTCGAGCCACTCCAACGGCGAGCTCAAGGCCGCGCCCTTGATCCGCGCGATCGTCTCGGTGAGAACGGCGATGTTGTTGTCGAACGAGCCGTGCGTCGCCTGGACGTGGTCGTTCTCCCGCGTGTTGATGATCTCCGGCGTGACGATCGTCTTGAGCAAGGGTTTGCCGGACGGCCAGACCGCCTGCCAGCGGCGCACTTCGGCCAGCTGGTCCTCGTCCCACTGATCGGAATCGCGCGCGTACTTGCCGAGTTGCGCGCGCTCCATGCCGAGCAGCGGCATCTTGCGCACGTCGTCGAGCGCCCGCGACACGAGATAGAGCAGCGACTTGCCGTAGGCCGCGAATTTCGGCATCGGCAAGCCATCGTCCTTCTCGTTCCCGTCGGACAGCACGTAGAGCCAGAGCTTGGCCAGGTCGAAGACACCCGCCTTGGCCGCCGCGGCGTAGGTCTGGTTGGCGAACGCCGACGAGCAGGCCGCCGCGTACAAGCTGGTCGTCGCGATCGGCAGCGTCGCCTGGCCGAGCGCCGGTTGCGGCGCCGTGAGCTGGTGCACGAAGTGGCCGAGCAGGATCGAACCGGCCGAGTGGCCCACCAGGTGCAGCTCCAGTCGTTGGCCCGCGGCTTGAAGGTCTGCCTGCAGGCCGGCCAGATTGGCGAGCAGCAGGTTGAGTCCGTGTCCGGGGGCAGTGGCGCGCCCGGCGTTCTCGCGCATCTCCGACCACACGCCCTTGCCGAACACGTGCGCCGCCGCCTCGACGGCGCGATCCTTGGCGTCGCCCAGCGCATCGAGGAGCGCCGACGAACGCGCCACCTCTTCGCCGACGATCTTGCGGACCCAGTCCTGCGCCATGTCGGCGATCGTCTCGCCGGGACCGGTTTTCCAGGTGAGGAAGAGCGGGTAGATGCCGTTCGCCTCGAAGCACGGCCCGAGCACGCGGATGCGCTTGATCGACTCGTCCTCGTTGTTCAGCCCGCCGTGCGCATAGACGGCGAGCTTGAGCACCTTGCCGCCCTGCTTCGCCAGCCAGGCTTTCGGACGGGCGCGAACGACCTCCTCGGCGAGCCCGGCCTTGTCCGACGCGGCGCGCGTGAAGTCGACCGCCGCCAGCTCGCCATCGTTGCCCGTCACCAGCGTGTGCGCATAGGCAAGGTCGGTGCTCCAGGGTTGGTACGCCTTGAACAGGAAGTGATGATCGATCGGCCACGGATCGTTGGCCGGGTTGTCGGGCTCGCGGGCGTTGCGATCGAGCTTGGTGAGCGAGCGGCCGCTGCCCACCCGAGAGCGTGACGACACCAGCGCCACCGTCTCCTCGCTGCGCGCGGCGCGCATGGCCAGCGGCACGCCGAGCGCGCAGGCCCAGACGTCGGTCGCGTTGGCGACCCAGTCCTCGTAGGGAAGCACGGCGAAGCCCGAAGCGCCCCACACCGTGCCCCACGAGTTCTGCACGACGAAGCCGCGGTCGTTGAATCCGACCAGCGCAAAGGCATGGCCACCGCTGCTCTTCTTGTCGCTGATAGGGCCGATCGACGGGAGGTCGCCATGATGCCTGGGCGGTGCCGCCGGTGCCTTGTCGCGCAGCAGCGCATCCCAGCCGTCGTGCGCGTCGGCAGAAACGTAGACGGCGCCGATGTTGTAGATGGCGGCCTGGATGTCGACGACCGAGTCGCGGGCGACGCGGTAATACACGCCGAGCGGCCGGAGTGCGGCGTTCCGGTCCCATCCGTCGGACGGCCGGACGAAGACAGGCTTGCCTTTCTCGTCCAGCTCGTAGGGCCACGCGTCGCGGCTGCAGACGCCGTGCTTGTGCCAGCCCTTCAGCGCGCCGCGGCAGCTCGAATAGTCGTAGTCGATGCCGGGCCACTCGTCGTAGCGCTTGGCGAGCTCGAACAGCATGCGCGGGCTCACCGGCAAGAAGGGCACCTTGACCTTGTCCTCGATGTGGCGCGTCCAGAGCAGGTAGTTGGCGACGCCGGCCAGGCCGAAGCCGGTGCAGGCGCCCTGCTGGCCCTGGTCGAGGATCAGGCCGGCGCCGACGTAGGCGCCGATCAGGCTCTCGACGTCGGGCTCCAGCGGGTACTTCGGCGGCAGCGACCGCAGCGGCGGCCGGTAGGGGAGATCGCGGAAATCGTGACGATCGGGTCGCGCATCGAACTTGCGGGGAATCGCCGGAGGCTTCGGCACGACGGGGCCCACCTTCGCTGCGCTCTTCGTCGCCATGTCCGCTCCCGTTGTCGTGAGTGCCGGTGGACGGTATGACGCTCCGGCCTGCTTGTCGCACGCAGTCTATGCGCAGGCTCCGCGGCCGACAACAGCGCCCAGCCGACCAGCGGCTACACTGCGCGCGGGCCGGGAATGGCGGCCATCCGATGGGGAGACCGATGTGACTTCAGTGACTCGTCTCACCGCCGTGTACCCCGGCACGTTCGATCCGATGACGCTCGGCCACGAGGACCTGATGCGGCGGGCCAGCCGGCTGTTCGAGCGTCTCATCGTCGCCGTTGCCGCCGGCCGTCACAAGCGGACCATGTTTTCGATCGCCGAGCGGCTGCAGATCGCCGTCGAGCTCTCGGCGAAATATCCGAACGTCGAGGTCATGGCGTTTCGCGGCCTGCTGCGCGACTTCGTCGTCGAGCATGGCGGCAAGGTCGTCGTGCGCGGCCTTCGCGCGGTGAGCGACTTCGAGTACGAGTTCCAGATGGCGGGCATGAACCGTCAGCTCATGCCCGACGTCGAGACGGTGTTTCTCACGCCGAGCGACCAGTACCAGTTCGTCTCCGGCACGTTCGTGCGCGAGATTGCCAGCCTGTCCGGTGATGTTTCCAAATTCGTGTCACCCTCCGTGCTGGAACGCCTGAAGGAACAGGTCAAGCGGGGCGATCCCGCCTGACGACGAGGCGAGAAGGACGACGTGGCGCTTCTCATCACCGACGAGTGCATCAACTGCGATGTCTGCGAGCCCGAGTGCCCGAACCAGGCGATCTCGATGGGCGCGACGATCTACGTGATCGACCCCAGGCGCTGCACCGAATGCGTCGGCCATTTCGACGAGCCGCAGTGCGTGCAGGTCTGCCCGGTGGCGTGCATTCCCAAGGATCCCGACTACGCCGAGTCGAGCGAGACGCTCTGGGCCAAGTACCGCCGACTGCAGGCCGAAGCGGCCTGAGCGACGCATCGCCTATTTCTTCGCCTTCGGCACGCTGGCGACGAAATCCTCACGGTCTTCGAGCACGCCCTTGCCGTGCACTTTCTTCTTCGCCTTCTTGTTCGCCGACGCCTTCGCGTCAGGCGGCGCGGCCCGTTGCGGGCTCAGGCTGCCTGCGGACGCCGGCTTGATCGCCGCTTCGGCGCGGCGGCGGTCGCGCGCCATGTCTTCGGCCAGGCGGCGTTCGCTGGCGACGACGCGCGCGGCTTCGGCACGCCGCGCTTCGGTCGTTGCCGAGTTCTGCGTTTCGACAACGCGGCCCTGATTGCACGGCACGCGGGTGTACTCGTTGCCGCAGCGATAGACCGTCGGCTGGGACGAGGCGCTGCCGGCCCCGGCGAGCAGCAGGGTGCCGATGAAGAGACGCAGGCTCATGACGATGATCCTTCCACGGGTGCCGGGCTCGCCGGCGGCTTGGGGCGCGGCGGCCGCGCATTGATCTTCATGGTCGCGCGCTCGATGTCGCCGGCGAGCAGCAGATCGAGTCCGGAAAGCGCCTGCTCGATGCTCTTGTCGATCTCGGTGCGCTGTTCCGCAGGCGGTTTGCGCAGCACATAGTCGATCACCTCGGCCTTCACGCCCGGATGGCCGATGCCGATGCGCAGCCGCCAGTAGTCGGCGCTGCCGAGCTGGGCGTGAATGTCCTTCAGGCCGTTGTGACCGGCATGCGAGCCGCCTTGCTTCAACTTGACCTGGCCGGGCAGAAGGTCCAACTCGTCATGAGCGACCAGGATCTCGTCCGGCTCGATCTTGAAGAAGCGGGCCAGGGCGGCCACCGACTTGCCCGAGAGATTCATGTAGGTCATGGGCTTCAGCAACCAGACGGCTTGGTCGGCGACGTTGGCGCGCGCGGCGAGCCCGGAATAGCCGCGCTCGGGCACGAGCGGCGCGCGCAGCCGCGACGCCACTTCGTCGACGAACCAGAAGCCCGCGTTGTGTCGCGTGGCGGCGTATTCGGGTCCGGGGTTGCCGAGTCCGGCGATGAGGCGAATCATGGTCACGATTATCGAGCGGCGCCTCGCGGCGGAAAGACCCGCTCGCGAGCCACCTCCGGACGTCCCTTGGAGGGAGAGTCGTGCGACCATGGCAGCCCGCGCTATAACCGGCGAAGCTCGTTTCGAACGGAGGGCATGTTGGCAACTGGACAGGCGAAGCCGGGGAATGCCGCCGGTCCGGCCGGATCGGCGGCGCAAGCACCGCCGCCGGGCAACCCGGTGATCCGCAAGCGCGTGCGCACGAAAGCGATCGAAGGGCTCAACGCCGCGCGGATGAAGCCGAAGCGCCCCACCTACTTCATGCTCTGCATCGGCAACAAGAGTTGCCTGACCTATCTCGCCCCCAACGTCGGCGCGAGCCACAAGAACCTGCTGCGCAGCCTGATGGGCGATGACACCGGCCTCAAGTACCACCGGGGCCGCTGCATCTTCGAGAAGGGCTACTACATCTTCGTCGGCCCGACCGTCGCACTCGGCATGCGCGCCAAGGTCGAGCGCGGCCTGCTCGACTTGACCGGGCGCAAGTGGAAGGCCCGGATGCGCCGCGAAGAGATCGATGACGGGCCCGCGGTCAGCGTGGCCGAGCTGCAGGCCTAGTAGGGCTGGGCTAGGACCCTGGCGCGGAGCACTATGAGAGCCGGTACCGGGAGCGGGTCGTCAAGCAGTTGCATCGGCGTGCGGCGGAGTTCGGCTTCACCTTTCAGAGGGTGCAGCGGGCAGCGCGGCGGTTTGGCCGGCGTACTCGGCGGCGAGCGACCCCTATCTGACTTTGGTTCCGAGCGCAATTGCCACGACAACGCAGGTATCTGCCGCGCACAAGTGCTCGTTTTGGACGCCGGGCCTTTGATGTGCGCAAGCGGCTACTTGGGGCGCCGTTCGTCGATCAGTCGATGAGCTGTCTCGAGGACGAGGCGTCGGGAACCCTTCGATTTTCGACCAGGCAATCGGGCCGATGTGGCAATTTCGTCTCTCGTTGAGGGATTCGTGATGGATGGAGCCGAACCTCAGACAATTCGAAGCGGCCGCGCGCCAAGAAGGCTACGACGAGGTCGTCGAGCGCAACTGGCCGGCCGACGCGGTTGCCGCCCTTCACGAACATCCCTTCGCGGTGAAGGCGCTTGTTGTCGCTGGCGAGATGTGGCTGACTGAGGGCGATGCAACGCGCCACTTGCAGCCGGGCGACGACTTTGAACTGGCCGCGGCGGCGCCGCACGCCGAGCGCTACGGCCCGTCCGGCGCTACCTATTGGGCGGCCCGCCGGCACGCGAAGGGCTGAGAGCGTCCTCGGGCTGATGAATTTCACCGACAAGGGTATGCAAGGTGTCAAAGACACCACCAAGCGCGCCGCCGCTGCCAATGAGACCGCCAAAAAGTTCGGCGTCAACATGCGCGATATCTTCCGCAGGGCGCAGCAGTCCGCGATGGACCGACGAGCCAACGAGGCGATGGCATGCACCTGAACGGCAGTAGTCCGTCAGTCAGATCTGCGCCTCCGGCCAGCACATCAGGCCTGCGTCTGCACCAGATGTTCGGCAAGAAAGAACAGGAAGAGCTGCACCGGCGCGGGCACAGTCGAGGGCAGGTCGATGCGCATCGAACGCACGAGCGACAGCCACGACGGCTCCTCGATCATCCCGAGTGCAAGACCGTCGCTTTCGACGCTGATACGCTGGCGCGGCCAGCGGGAAGTCCGCAGCAGCCGGCCGGTGAATGGCGCGACCAAGTGCATCGCACCACGTCCGAGACCCGGCGGGACAAGAAAGTCGGCGATTGCCAGTGGCGGCACGGACAGCGAGCCGTCGCGGGCGGAGAGCGTGAACCGCGCATCGTTGTTGAAGCCGCGCCGGAGGTACTCGAAGGCGACACCGTAGCGGCGTCCGAAGCAGTCGATCGTCACTTGGCCGGCCGTCGAGTCGGATTCGTGGAACTTCAGGCGCCCATTGCTCGCCTGCGCGACCCTGGGCCAGACCACTGCGCCGACCGCCAAGCCCGCTTCATCGGTGACAGCGTAGCTCGAACCGGTGAACCCGGCCGATCGGCGGGCTAGCAGCATGCGGCGGAGACCTGGTTCACGCGCTCGAAAGAACGACCCGTCATTGTGCGACACGGCGCAACGCTGCGGTCCAGCACACGCCGTTCATGTGGAGAACGATGCCTTGCCCGAGAACTGACCCGTCCGCGCCGCGGACGACCCGCGGCCCACACGACGAGGGTGTGGGCCGCGGGCTGAAGCCGGTTCCAAACGCCGATCCGTTTTTGCACTGGGACGAATGCACGAATGCACGGGCATCACGGAAGAACATCCGAGCCGACACCAACGTCAGCGTCAGCGTGTCGAAGGTGACCCGGCGGCGCAGGCAATTCCGACCGCATCATGCCGTCCCACGATGACGACGCTTCGGAATTGACGGGCTGGATCGTGCGCCGCGCTTGAAAACGGGTCACTTCTCATAGGAGAAACTGGCGGGCCGGAGGGATTCGAACCCTCGATTCATGTTTTGCTATGCACCACAAATTTGGCGTACTGACGAAGCGGTGGGAGCTTCTTATCGGCCAGCTTGACGCGACGGCCAGTGTCTTCGTCGAAGGCCCACACCAGATGTTCGCCATAGGCTGCTTCAAAGGCTTCGATACATTCCACGACGGCATTGCGCTTTGCCGCCGTGTGGCCTGCTCCAAAATAGAACGACGCAGTGAAACCGACAGTCAAAGCGATCCGGCCATGGTCCGAATCAACGTACTGGAAATCGGGTAGGAGTGCCTCGCTTTTCTGAAGGCTGTCGTTCATGGCTTTTCAGAAAAAATGGCCGGCGGTGCGACCCGCCGGCCATCGAATCGTCGGCGCGGACGCCGGCTTACTTCTTGTTCTGCTTCTCGGTCTTCTTCGGCTTGACCTTCTCCGCGGGAGCGGCGACCACCGGCGCGACGACCGGCGCTTCTTCCACCTCGGCCGCCTGGACATTGGCCGAGACGATCACCGGGTTGGGCTTGCCGTGCGTCACGACCTTGATGCCGGCGGGCAGCTCGATGTCACTGACGCGCAGCGACTGGCCCTTGACGAGATTGCCGAGATCGACGGTGATGAACTCGGGAAGCTGCGAGGCCAGGCACTGGATGTTCAGCTCGTTGACGACGTGGTTGACGACGCAGGCGTCGGTTTTTACGGCGACCGAGTTCTCTTCGTTGACGTAGTGCAGCGGCACCTTCTTCGTGACCTTGGTCGTGGCGTCGACGCGCTGGAAGTCGATGTGCAGCACGATCGGCCGGAACGGGTGCATCTGGTAGTCGCGCAGCAGCACCTGTTCGGTCTTGCCGGCGAGTTCCATGTCGAGCAGCGACGAGTGGAATGCCTCCTTCTTCAAGGCGAAGAAGAGAGCGTTGTGATCGAGCTCGATCATGGACGCCGTGCCGCCACCGTAGACGATCCCGGGTACCTTTTGCGCATTGCGCAGGCGGCGGCTCGCTCCGGTCCCCTGCAACGTGCGCTCGAAAGCTGTGAATTTCATGTTGACTCCAAAAGATGAGGGCCCGCGACCAGGCTCCTCGGTTTAAAAATTCGAATTCTGTTCAGCAAACAGGGAAGTGACCGATTCGCCGTCGGAAATGCGGCGAATCGTCTCGGCGAACAGGAAGGCCACCGACAGTTGGCGCACCTTGCTGCAGGCCTTGCCTTCGGCGCCGAGCGGGATCGTGTCGGTGACGACGACCTCGTCGAGCTTGGAGGCGCGAATGCGCTCGATCGCCGGTCCCGAGAACACGGCGTGCGTGCAATACGAATAGACCTTCTTGGCGCCGCGCTCCTTCAGCACGTCGGCCGCCTTCACCAGCGTGCCGGCGGTGTCGATCATGTCGTCCATGATCACGCAGTTGCGCCCTTCGATGTCGCCGATGACGTGCATCACTTCGGAGACGTTGGCCTTGGGCCGCCGCTTGTCGATGATGGCGAGGTCGCAGCCGGCCTGCTTGGCCAGCGCGCGCGCCCGCACGACGCCGCCGACGTCGGGCGAGACGACGACGAGGTCGTCGTAGCGCTTGCTCTGCAGGTCGGAGAGCAGCACCGGCGAGGCGTAGATGTTGTCGACCGGGATGTTGAAGAAGCCCTGGATCTGGTCGGCGTGCAGGTCCATGGTCAGCAACCGCTCGACGCCGACCGCCTCGAGCAGGTTGGCGACGACCTTGGCGCTGATCGGCACGCGCGTCGAGCGCGGCCGGCGGTCCTGGCGGGCATAGCCGAAGTACGGAATCACCGCGGTCACCCTGCGTGCCGAGGCGCGCTTGAGCGCGTCGACCATGATGCAGAGCTCCATCAGGTTCTCATTGGTCGGCGAACACGTCGGCTGGACGACGAAGATGTCGCGCGCGCGCACGTTCTGCTCGATCTCGACGTCGACCTCGCCGTCGGAGAAGCGCCCGACCTTGGCCTTGCCGAGGCCGATGCTCAGGTGATTGGCGATCTCCTGCGCCAGCGCAGGGTTCGCATTGCCCGTGAACAGAACGGTGTTGAACAGCACGGCGACTTTCGTTGACCCGGACGACTCGGCGCTTCGACGATCAGCGCGGAAAACTTTGGCAGGGGAAGAAGGATTCGAACCTTCGCATGTCGGAATCAAAATCCGATGCCTTAACCAGCTTGGCGACTCCCCTACACCGGTTCGCGGCTCGCGCCGCGCACCTGCAACCATCGTCCCGGCTCGCGCCGCGACCTCAACCCCCGCGCCTGACCCAGCCTGCGAGCGGATGACGCTCCAGCGAGCGGCACATCCGGCTCGACCAGCCGCTGGGCCAATCGCTCGGCATCGCTGCCGAGGCTTGCGAACCATGGCCCGCCCTGGCGAAGACCGCGCTTCCCGATCCAGTCATCCGGCTGTTGCCGAACGCGGCGTGAAGCCCGGCCGCCGCGCGCGAGACATCGGGACAAAGACTTTCGGCCGCTGCCTGGAGGTCGTTACGCCCGAAGCCTTCGGCGAGTTCCGGCCCGGTTTCCTCGACCTTCGCGGGCCCGTCGAACGGGCGGCGCTCGGCCTCGGAAAAGCCCGCAATTCTAGCAGCCTCGACGGCGGCGGCGACCTGCGGCGACGCGAATACCGCCCGCGTCTCCAGGCCAGCCGCCGGCTTGACGACGGCAAACCAGCCCGGCGGGATCGTCACCGGGCTGAGCAGCTCGCCGATGCCCCGGGCGCGCGCAGCGGTTCCGCCCAGGAAGAACGGCACGTCGGCGCCGAGCGCCAGGCCGATCGGCAAGAGGCGCTCCAACGGCCAGTCGAGGCCCCAAAGGCGGTTGAGCGCGAGCAGGGTCGAAGCGGCGTCCGAGCTGCCGCTGCCCAGGCCGGCGCCCCAAGGCACGTGCTTGTCGATCGAGATGTCGGCGCCGAGCGGCGTGCCGGCGACCTGTTGCAGGGCGCGCGCGGCGCGCAGGCAGAGGTCGTCGGCGGGCAGGGCGGCGCCGAGATCGTGTCGTGCCAGGGCGGCATCGGTGCGCAGCTCGAAGTGCAAGGTGTCGCACCAGTCGACCAGGACCATGAGGGAATCGACGAGGTGGTAGCCGTCGGCGCGGCGACCCACGATGTGCAGGAACAGGTTCAGCTTGGCTGGCGCCGGAACCTCGTAGATCGCTCGCAAGGCCATGGCGCGGCTCAGGGCGGGTCGAGCTGGATGCGCACCGTGACGACCGGCAGCGGCTCGGTGCGCCGAGCCGAGACCGCGCCTTCGCCGAAGCGAACGAGGTCGACGGTCCAGCCGAGCTGCGCAAAACCGGTCGCGCCGCTCGGCGTGCTCGGCGCACCGCTCCACGGACGGCCGTGCAGCCAGTCGAACCAGGCCTCGATGGGCACGCTCTCGCCGAGCACTTCGCGTGTCAGGCCGTCGAGGTCGTCGAAGCGACGGGTGCCTTGCGGCGTCGCCAGCACGACCTCGCCCGGCTGCCAGCGCGCCTGCGCCAGCATGCTGCCGAGCGGCGTCGACAAGCCGAGCGCGCCGGCCCGCGCACTGCCACGCAAGTCGAAGGCCGCCGAGACCGCTCGCGCCGGGGCTGCGCCCAACGCCTCGACGCGCAAAGCCAGGCGCCCGGAAAACGAATCGCCACCCCCTGCGGGGCCGAGCGGCGCGAGGTTGGCGCAGCCCGCAAGAAACGTCGCCGCAATGAAGGCGGCAAGGCGCCTCATCGCTCGTGGCGGTGCCGCGGCGCGCGGCCGCGGCAGCTCACAGGTCGACGCGCAGCCGCGCCAGCGTCTCGCGCAAGACGTCGTTCGCCGAGTCGCGCGAGCGGCCTTCGCGCCAGACCTTGCGCGCTTCGTCGGTCTGGCCCGCGCTCCACAGCACCTCGCCGAGGTGGGCGGCGATTTCCGGATCGGGACGCGCCCCGTAGGCAGTGCGCAGGATGCGGATCGCCTCCTCGCGGTTGCCGAGCCGGTATTCGACCCAGCCGAGGCTGTCGGTGATGAAGGGTTCGCCCGGGCTCAGCTCGAGCGCCTTCTGGATCAGCGTGCGCGCCTCGGGCAGGCGGATCTTGCGTTCGGCGAGCGAGTAGCCGAGCGCGTTGTAGGCGTGGTGGTGATCTGGCTTGAGCACCATGACGCGGCGCAAGAGCCGCTCCATCTCGTCGAGACGATTGAGCTTTTCCTCGGCCATTGCCTGCTCGTAGAGCAGGTCGGTGTCGTCGGGGTAGGCCTTGTTCGCCTGCGCCAGGACCTTTTCGGTCTCGCCCCACTGCTTGGCTTCGCGCAGCAGCCCGGCCTCGGCGATGAACTTGGCACGGGCATCGGCAGCAGTCTGCTCCGGCACGCGGCGGATGAGTTGCCGGGCTTCGTTCAGCTTGCCCTGCTTGGTGAGCAGCGAAGCGCGGCGCGACTGCACCTCGAGCGCTCGCTGCGGGTTGTCGATGCGCGCCAGCCAGCGCTCGGCGCCGGCGAAGTCGCGCTGCTGCTCGGCTGCCTGCGCGAGCAGCAGCCACGCCTGCGTGAGCGCGCTGCCGGCGGTGGTGGGCGTGTCGTCGTCATCGTCGACAGGCGCGGCGACGACCGGCACCGCAGGCGCAGGGCCGAGCGTGACCGGGGCGCCGCCTTCGACGAGTCGCACATAGGTCTGCAAGGCGGCTGCGGCCTCGGCCGGATGACGCAGCTCGAGCTCGAGCGCGCCGAGCGTGAGCCAGGGCGGCGCGAGGTTCGGCTCGGACTGCGTCAGGACGCTCACCTGCACCACCGCGTCGGCAAGGCGTTGCGACGTGGCCAGGGTGCGCACGTACAAAAGGCGCAGCGCCGCCGGGACGGGGGGCGTGGCCGTCATCCTGGCCTTGACGATGGCCTCGGCCTCGGCAGTCGCCGGCAGCAGGTCGAGCGCGAGGAGCGCCGGGCCGTCGGCGCCGGAGTTCGCTGCCGCGGCACGCTGCGCATAGGCCAGTGCCTTGTTCGGCGCGCCGGCCGCGAGCCAGCCGCGGCCCATCGCCACCAGCGCGGCACTGCCGGTGTCGGGCGCATCGACATAGGGCTTGAGCGCCCTCTCGATGAGCGATGCAGCCGCCCCGCGGTCGCTGCTGCGGCCGAGGAATCGCGGCACGGCGTCGATCATCGACGGCAAGGCGGTGCGCGGCGCCTGGCGAAGCAGGGTGCCCAGCGGCTCTTCTGCCTCGACCACGCGATTGAGCGCGACCAGCATCTGCACGTGATAGCGGAGCGCCTCCTGAGACTGCGGCACCGCTGTGCGCCAGGCGAGCACCGCAGCAAGCGCCTGATCGCCGGCGCGGGCCTGCAAGGCGATGTCGGTGACGCGACGGAACAGCGCTTCGTCCTTGGAGCGGCGGGCGGCGTCGAGCAGCAGTTGGTATCCGGTGGCCGTGTCGCCGTTGCGGAACTGGATCTCGCCAAGCAGGAGCTGGTAGAAGAGCGGCGCGTCGAGCGCCGAGTTGTCGACCGCTGCGACGGGTATCGATTGCGCGAGTGCCGCCGGCGAAGTGGCGCCTGCCGCGACCAGTGCCAGCAAGAGAGCCGGCAGGCGCAGAGGGCCCGAATGAATGCGAAACGCCGGCATCGAAAACTCCTGGGTCGGAAAACGATTCTAGTGTTGACGGGCCGCCGTCGCGGCCCGTGCGACGGGCGCAAAGGCCCGTTCGAGCCGTCCGACTCGCGCCCCTCGTGATAATTCCCCGCCACGCCGCGTTTACATGCCTGAGCTTCCCGAAGTCGAAGTCACCCGTCTCAGTTTCTCGACGCGCATCGAGGGTGCGCGCGTGACCGGGGTGCGCGTTGGCAAGCCATTGCGCTGGCCGCTCGGCTGCAAGCCCGAATCGCTGGTCGCGCAGACCGTCGGCGCGGTCGCGCGGCGCGGCAAGTACCTGTGGTTGCCGCTCGATCGCGGTGGCCTGTTGATGCATCTGGGCATGTCGGGCTCGCTCGCCTTCGGCGACGCGGCGCCGCCGGGTCCGCACGATCACTTCGACCTCGTCACCGCCAGCGGCACCCTGCGCCTGACCGACCCGCGCCGCTTCGGTGCCGTCGTCTGGTCGTCTTCGAAGGAGACCGGAGTCGCCGTGAAGCTGCTCGGTCGCCTCGGCATCGAGCCCTTCGATCCGGCCTTCGACGGCGCCCATCTGCATGCCGCGCTGCGTCGGCGCAAGGTCTCGGTGAAGCAGGCGCTGCTCGGCGGCGAGATCGTCGTTGGCGCCGGCAACATCTATGCGTGCGAGGCGCTCCACCAGGCGGGCATCGATCCGCGCACGCGCAGCGACCGCATCAGCCGGCCGCGCGCCGATCGCCTGGCCGCGGCGATCCGCGCCGTGCTGGCCCGCGCCGTCGACCTCGGCGGCTCGACGCTGCGCAACTTTCGCGACGCGCACGGCATGGCCGGCGCGTTCCAGCTCGAGGCCGGCGTCTACGGCCGAGCCGGCGAGAAATGCCTGCGTTGCGACGGCGTCGTGCGGCGCATCGTCCAGGGTGGCCGGGCTACCTATTTCTGCCCGGGCTGCCAGCGCCGTTGAGCCGTCTGTGAGCGGTCGTGGCGCGGCCAGGCTGCTCGGACCTCGCCCGGCCGTGCGAAACGTCCCGGCCGGGCCTCGTGAGCAAGTGTTTCGAGGCTGCTTCGCAGGCGGCCGCTGGGATACGATACTTCGCGCCTTTCGCGTGATGCCTCGATGACCCATTCCTTTGCGACCAGCCTCGACGCCCTCGGCGGATGGCGTGCCGCCTTGGGCGAACGCGTCGACACGCTCGCAAGATTCCTCTCCGAGCACGACCTGGTGCAAGGCGCGGCGGCGGAGCAGATCGATTCGCTGCGCGAGCGGCTCGGCAACGAGAAGCTGGTGGTCGCCTTCGTCGCCGAGTTCTCGCGCGGCAAGTCCGAGCTGATCAACGCCATCTTTTTCGCCGACACCGGCCGCCGCATCCTGCCCGCCACACCGGGACGCACGACGATGTGCCCGGTCGAGCTCGGCTGGCACGGCGACGAGCCGGCCTCGCTGATGCTGCTGCCGATCGAGACCCGGCTCGAAGGCCTGTCGCTCGGCGAGTTGCGCGCCCAGCCGCGTGCCTGGCGCCGGCTCGAGCTCGACGTCGACAACCCCGAGCAGCTCGCCCGCTCGCTGCAGGAAGTGACGCGCACCGAGTGGGTCACCGAAGCGCAGGCGCGCGCGCTCGGTTTCTGGGACGACGACAACCCCGACGACAACCCGCCGCGCGACGACGACGGCAAGGTCGAGGTGCCGGCCTGGCGTCATGCGCTCATCAACTATCCGCATCCCTTGCTGCGACAGGGCCTGGTCGTTCTCGACACGCCGGGCCTGAACGCGATCGGTGCCGAGCCCGAGCTGACCTTGTCGCTGCTGCCTTCGGCGCACGCCACCGTCTTCATCCTCGGCGCCGACACCGGCGTCACCAAGTCCGACCTGGCGATCTGGCGCGACCACCTCGGCGCCCACGCGCCGACCCGCTTCGTCGTGCTGAACAAGATCGACACGCTCGAGGACCCGCTCGCCACCGTGGCCCAGGTCGAGGCGCAGATCGTGCAGCAGCAGCGCGAGACCGCGCGCACGCTCGGCATCTCCATGCAGCGCGTTTTCCCATTGTCGGCGCGACAGGCGCTCGCCGCGCGCGTCGCCGGCGACGAGATGGCGCTCAACGAGAGCCGGCTGCCGATTCTCGAGGCGGCGCTCGGCGCGCAACTGCTGCCGCAGCGCCGCCAGGTGCTCGAGCAAGTCGTCCAGGAAAGCGCCCAGCAGATCGAGAGTCAGGTCACGCGCAGCATCGGCGACTCGCGTCGCCAGCTCGCCGAGCAGATGCTCGAGCTGCGCGGCCTGCGCGGCAAGAACAGCGCCAAGGTGCGCCTGATGCTGAAGCGCGTCGACGCCGAGACGACCGAGTTCGAGGAATGCACGACGATGCTGCAGGCGATGCGCGCCGTGCACGGCCGCATGCTGAAGGACATGCTCGTCGACCTCTCGTCCGATCGCGTGCGCGACGAGGTCGCCGAGATGCAGGCGTCGATGGGTGCCTCGATCCTCAATCTCGGCGCCAAGAAGGCCTTTCTCGCCCTCTGCGAACGGCTGCGCGCGCTGCTCTCGGCGGCGCAGCGCAGGAACGGCGAGATTCGCGAGATGCTCGGCGCCTCGTTCGGCCGCCTCAACGCCGAGTTCGGCTTCAGCCTCGCGCTCGGCAAGCCGCTCGACTTCGACCGCTTCACGAGCGAGCTTCAGCTCATCGAGGGCAACTACGTCCAGTACCTCGGCCTGACGCTCGCCTTGCGCCTGGCGCAGCCCAAGTTCATGGAGCAGTTCCGGCGCATGCTCATCTCCAAGCTGCGCGTCGTCTTCGAGAATGCGAGCAGCGAGCTCGAGCTGTGGAACAAGGCGGTCTCGGCGCAGGTCGATTCGCAGTTGCGCGAGCGCCGCAAGGCGTTCAAGCGGCGTCGCGAGACGCTCGAGAAGATCCAGGCGGCGGCCGGCGAGCTCGAGCTGCGCCTCGACGAGATCGAGGCGCAGGACCGGCGCTTCGTGCAGTTCCAGGTGCGGGCGAGCGAGCTCGCGGAGAGCCTGCGCGAATATGCGTTCGCCGCCCCGTTCGCGACCGACGACGAGTTCGTCAAGCTCGACCTTCCGCTCTTCGACGACGCCGTTCCGGTCGGCGGCGAAGAAGAGATGCAGCGCCAGGCTTGAGGCCAGGTCCCTGAGCCGTTCGCGCGAGTTGCCGGCGAAGTTCGCCGCGCAGGTCATTGCCTGGCAGCGCGTGCACGGGCGCCACGATCTGCCCTGGCAGGGGCGCGATCCGTACCGCGTCTGGCTCTCCGAAGTGATGCTGCAGCAGACGCAGGTGGCGACCGTTCGCCCGTTCTTCGATCGCTTCGTGACTCGCTTTCCCGAGGTGCGGGCGCTTGCCGCGGCGAGCGTAGACGACGTGCTCGCGCTCTGGAGCGGCCTCGGCTACTACAGCCGCGCGCGCAACCTGCATCGCGCCGCGCAGGCGATCGTCGGCGAGCACGGCGGCGAGTTTCCGCAAAGCAGCACAGTGCTCGCGACGCTGCCCGGCGTCGGCCGCTCGACGGCTGCGGCGATCGCCGCGTTCTCGTTCGGCGAGCGCGTCGCCATCCTCGACGGCAACGTCAAGCGCGTGCTGGCACGCGTGCTCGCCTTCGATGGCGATCTCGCCGAGGCTCGCCACGAGCGAGTGCTGTGGAGCGCCGCCACGGGCCTGCTGCCCGAGCGCGGCATCGAGGGCTACACGCAAGGACTGATGGATCTCGGCGCGACGATCTGCCTGGCCCGCGCGCCGCTGTGCCTGCTCTGCCCGGTGCGCGAGTCGTGCCGCGCGGCAAGCACGGGAACGCAGGACCGTTATCCCGTCAAATCGCGGCGCGTCGCACGCAGCCGGCGCGAGCACGTCTGGCTCGAGTTGCGCCGGCAAGGGCGCGTCTGGCTCGTGCAGCGCGAGGCCAAAGGCATCTGGGCGGGCTTGTGGAGCCTGCCCGAGTTCGAATCGATCGCGGCCTTGCGCGAGGCCGGCTCCGATTGGCCGGGTGAGGCGGTCGAGCTCGAGCCGTTCACGCATGTGCTGACCCATCTCGACTGGACCTTGCGCCCGGTGCGATGGACGTTCCCGGCGCGGACACCTGCACGCGTGCTCACGGCGATCGAGGCGCGTTGGCCTTGCGGACGCTGGTTCGACGTGGCGGACGCGCTACGACGCGGCCTGCCCGCGCCGCTCAGGAAGCGCCTCGCCTCCGACTGAGAAGCCGCCGTCGTCCCTGCCGCTGTCATCCTGAGCGCAGCGAAGGATCTCGCGATGACGGGATCCTTCACTGCGTTCAGGATGACAAAAGGTGCGGCCTAATGCGAAGGCTGCCTGGTGCGCATCAGCGAATCGACGATCTCGAGCCGGCCGAGTGGATCGGCCAGCGTCATGAGGCGCTGTTTCGCTTCGACCGGCAGGGGCAGGATCTCGCACCATCGGTTGGCGACCCAGCCGGCGCTCTCGAAGCGATGCGGCAAGAGGAACGGCTGCGCACCCTGCGCCTCGAGCGCGCGCGTCGCGTCGGCCAGGCTCTTGACGGCGTTGGCGTGGGTCGGCCCCGGCGCGACAACGGGATCGTCGACCACGGCGGTAGCTTCGCCGAGCCAAAGGCCATCGGCCTGCTGGCGCGTCGCGCCGAGCACGAAGCGCTGCGTGCCGCGGCAGCGCACGAGCAGGATGTTGGCTTCGGCGCTGTCGACGTCGATCAGCTCGGCGAGCGTGCCGACTTCGTACAGCGCCACCGCGTCGGTCGAGACGCGCGCTTCGGTGCCGCTCTTCAGGGCGACGACGCCGAACGGGCGCTGCTCGCGCATGCAGCGCGACATCAGGTCGAGGTAGCGCGTCTCGAAGATCTTCAGCTCGAGCAGGCCGTCGGGAAAGAGCACCGTGCGCAGTGGGAAGAGCGGCAGCGCCGGGTCGGGCAGGGAGGACGCGGTCATCCCGGGTCGAGCTCGCGGTGGCGGATCAGCGGCGCCGCTTCCTTGCCGAAGCGTTCGGCCAGCCGTTCGGCGAACCAGACCGAGCGATGCTGCCCGCCGGTGCAGCCGATGGCGACGGTGAGGTAGGCACGCTGGTCGGCCTTGAAGGCGGGCAGCCAGCGGCGCAGGAAGGCGGCGATGCGCTCGAGCATCTCGACGGCGTCGGGCTGCGCCGCCAGGTAGTCGGCGACCGCCGCGTCGCGACCGGTCAGCGGTCGCAGCTCGGGCACGTAGTGCGGGTTGGGCAGCACGCGCACGTCGAACACGTAGTCGGCGTCGAGCGGCACGCCATGTCGATAGGCGAAGCTCTCGAAGACCAGCGTGAGCCGGCTTTCGGGCGCGCGCACCAGCTCGCGCATCCAGGTGCGCAATTGCGCGGGGCGAAGCTGGCTGGTGTCGAGCACGGTCGAATGATCGCGCAGGTCGGCAAGCAGCTCGCGCTCGAGCTCGATCGCTTCGACCAGGGCGCCGCGGTCGGCGAGCGGATGGGCGCGCCGCGTCTCCGAAAAGCGCCGCACCAGCGCGGCGGTCGTGGCGTCGAGAAAGATGGCGTGCACGACGACGCCTTCGCTCTTCAACTGCGCGAGCAGCGGCAGCAGATACGGTAGCGACCCGGCGCTGCGCACGTCGACGGCGATGGCGATGCGCCGGTCGCGCCGGCCTTGCTCGAGGCGAAGAAAGTCGAGCAGCAGCTCGGGCGGCAGGTTATCGACGCAGAAGAAGCCGGCGTCTTCGAGCGCGTGCAGCGCGACCGATTTGCCGGAGCCGGAGATGCCCGTCACGAGGACGATTTCGCGAGGGGGCGCG
This sequence comes from Burkholderiales bacterium, assembly GCA_038231215.1. Classification (GTDB taxonomy): domain Bacteria; phylum Pseudomonadota; class Gammaproteobacteria; order Burkholderiales; family Burkholderiaceae_C; genus Schlegelella_A. Next base: position 52,823 of record JBBRLS010000025.1, read on the forward strand.
GCCTCGTTCGGGCGCGGAATTTCGGGCTCGCTCATGGCCTGGACTTTCGAGCCGGCGCGGCGCTCGACGACAGCATCTCCTGCGCATGCGCCAGGCTCGTCGACGAGAGCTTCTCGCCGCCGAGCATGCGCGCGATCTCGGCGACGCGCGACTCGCCGGCGACGGCATCGACGGCGCTTCGGGTCTTGCCCTTTTCGGTTTGCTTGGAGACGACGAAGTGGCGATCGGCGCAGGCCGCGACCTGCGGCAGATGCGTCACGGCGAGCACCTGCCGATCGCGACCGAGCTGCTTCATCAAGCGGCCGACCGTCTCGGCGACTGCGCCGCCGATGCCGGCATCGACCTCGTCGAAGATCAGCGTGCCGGGCGCGTCGGCGCCGGCGTCGAGCTCGCTGGTGACGACCGCGACCGAGAGCGCGATGCGCGACAGCTCGCCGCCCGAGGCGACCTTGCCGAGCGGCCGCGGTGTCGAGCCGGCGTGCCCGGCGACCAGAAACTCGGCCGATTCGAGGCCGAACGATTGCGGCGCATCGGTCGCTTCGAGCACGACCTCGAAGCGGCCGCCGGCCATGCCGAGCTGCTGCATGGCGCGCGTCACCGCGGCGCCGAGCTTGGGTGCTGAAGCACGCCGCGCGGCTGAGACCTGCTTCGCCGCGACGTCGTAGGCGGCGCGTGCGGCGTCGCCGCTGCGACGCAAGGCGTCGAGGTCGGCGGCCGCGTCGAGCGCGCGCAATTCGCTTTGCCATTGCGCGCGCAGCGCCGGCAGCTCAGCGGGCGGTCGTCGATAGCGGCGCGCCAGACCGACCCATGCCGACATGCGCTCGTCGACGGCGCGCAGCCGCTCCGGATCGAGCTCGGTCCGGTCGAGATAGCTTGCCAGCGTGTGCGCGGCGTCGTGCAACTGCGCCTCGGCGCCGCGCAGCGCCTCGATCGTTTCCACCAGCCGGGCGTCATAGGCGGCGACGCCCACGAGCAGGTCGATGGCGCGCGCGACCGACGACTCTGCACTCGCCGCCGCTTCGCCGTCGCTTCCCGACGCCGCTTCGAGCGCGCCGCTCGCCGCGTCGATCAAGGACTGCGCGTTGGCCAGGCGTGCGTGCTCTGCGTCGAGCTCGGGCCATTCGTCGTCGCCAGGGGCGAGCTTGTCGATCTCGCCGAGTTGCCAGGCCAGTCGCTCGCGCTCGCGATCGAGGTCGCCCTGCTTCTCGCTCGCCGCGGCGAGCGCGTCGCGAGCGTCGCGCCACTCGGCCCAGCGTGCCGCGAGCGGCTGGCTGTCGACGCGCGCATAGGCGTCGAGCGCGGCGCGCACCGAGGGCGCGCGCGTCAGGCTTTGCCAGGCGTGCTGGCCGTGGATATCGACCAGCGCCTCGCCGGCCTCGCGCAGTTGTGCCGCCGTGGCGGCGCTACCGTTGACCCAGGCGCGGCTCTTTCCCTGCGCGTCGATCGTGCGACGCAACAGCAGGCGGCCGGCGTTGCCCGGATCGGCCTCGAAGCCGGCCTCGGCCAGCCACGCTGCGAGCGACGGCGGCGTGTCGAATTCGGCGCTGATCTCGGCGCGCGCCGCGCCTTCGCGGACCACGCCGGGGTCGCCGCGCCCGCCGAGCGCGAGCTGCAGCGCGTCGACGAGGATCGACTTGCCCGCGCCCGTCTCGCCGCTGAGCACCGTGAGGCCCGAGCCGAGCTCGATCTCGATCGTTTCGACGATCACGAAGTCGCGGATGGCGAGTCGGTGCAACATGTCAGACCGCTCCAGATGCCCAGTGCAGCTTGCTGCGGAGCGTCGCGAAGTAGCTCCAGCCGCGCGGATGGAGAAAGCGCGCGTGGTGGGCGGAGCGGCGAACCCAGATGCGGTCGCCATGGGCCAGGCTGGTCAGCGACTGCATGTCGAAGTTCACGCTTGCGTCGCGGCCGGCGACGAACTCGATCGCGACCTCGCCCGAATCGGGAACGACGATCGGCCGGTTCGACAGATCGTGTGGCGCGATCGGCACCAGCACCCAGCCGGCGATGCCGGGATGGAGGATCGGCCCACCGGCGGAAAGCGCGTAGGCGGTCGATCCGGTCGGCGAGCCGACGATCAATCCGTCGGCGCGCAGGTTGGCGACGAACTCGCCGTCGATCTCGATCTTCAGCTCGACCATGCCGGCGGTGGCGCCGCGGCTCACGATCACGTCGTTGAGGGCGTAGTTCTCGAAGATCGTCGCGCCGTCGCGGCGCACGCCGCCTTCGAGCATGGCGCGGCGCTCCTCGTCGTAGTCGCCTTCGAGGATGGGCGGCAGCGCCGCTGCGAAATCGTCGAAGCCGATGTCGGTGATGAAGCCGAGCCGGCCCTGGTTGATGCCGACCAGCGGCATGCCGTGGCGTGCGAGCTGGCGGGCGATGCCGAGCATGGTGCCGTCGCCGCCGACGACGATGGCGACGTCGCAGGTCGTGCCCAGCGCCTCGGCGTCGAGGGCGGGCCAGGTATCGATGCCGGTATTGCGCGCGGTCTCTTCCTCGATCGAGACATGAAGACCGCGGTCGACCAGAAACGTCGCAATCGAGACCAGCTCTTCGCGGATGCCGCCGGAGTTGAATTTGCCGACGAGCGCAGCGTGCCGGAAGCGGGTCGACATGTGCGGGATTACACCACAGCGACCCTGTTTTACCTCGGCGGAGCGACGGCGAAACGGGCCGCTCGGGAGCGTGCGAAGATGCCCGACGCGGGCCCGGTGGGGCCGAGCAGAGGACTCATAATCCGACAGCTGTTGGTTCGATCCCCACCAGGCCTACCAATCGCGATCGGGCGGCCGTCGCTGATCTCGCGAAGATGGGGTGAATTGCATTGCGTTCGTTCCTTGTCGCTCTTCTGGTATTCGCTGGCATCCAGACCGCCCTTGCGGCGGCGTTGGTGGGCGGCCGTTTCGTCGAGGCCGACGGCTGGAAGGCGCGCATCACGGTGGACTGTCTCCTCAAGGACAAGCTCTGCGGCAGCTTCCGCTACGAGACGCTCGCCTGCGAAGGCGACCTGCTCTACATCGGCGAGACGGCGACCGGCTTCGAGTTCCGAACCGAGCTTCGCGCGGGACGCTGCCTGCCGGCGTGCATCGTTCAAGTCTCGGGCGACTTCAAGCGCTATGCTGAAATCTGCAAGGACAGCCGGCACGAAGGCTCCCTGACGGCGGTCAGCGCGGTAACTGCCGCGCCCGCCTCCGCGCCCGAAACGTCCCGCGCAGCACCTGCCCCTCGCGCGGCTCTGGCCGGCAAGACGACGGGGCAGGTGCATTACAAGCTGGACAACGGCGACGTCTTCGATGGCCAGGTGGTCGAAGGCAAGCGCAACGGCAAGGGACGCTTCGTCTGGGCGAACGGGCAGTCCTATGACGGCGACTGGCGTGACGACGTGGCAGTGGGCGAAGGCGTCGCCGTCTTTGTCAATGGCGATCGCTACCAGGGACAGGTGAAGGACGGCGTGCCCGACGGCCGCGGCAAGATGCAATTCTCGAACGGCGACACCTTCGAGGGTCAATTCGACAAAGGCATCGCCGATGTGGAGGGTGTCTATACGGAGAAGGACGGCAGCCGCTACACGGGCCAATGGAAGGCCGGGGTCAAGAGCGGCCGCGGCACGTACGTCTGGGCCAACGGCCAGCGCTATGAAGGGGACTGGGTCGCCGACAAGGCCGAGGGCAAGGGAAGCATCGTCTTCTCCAACGGCGACCGCTACGAGGGGCATGTCAGCAACGGCCTGCCTCAGGGCACGGGCGTGCGGATTACCGCGTCGCAGGACCGCTATGAGGGCAATTTCGCACAGGGCGAGGCGCAGGGCGAAGGCGTCTATCGCTGGAAGACCGGCGACGTCTACGCCGGTGGCTGGCAGAAGGGCAAGAAGGTCGGCAAGGGTCGCTACAGTTGGGCCAACGGCGACTACTGGGAAGGCGAGTTTGCCGAGGACAAGAAAACGGAACTCGGGCGCCTGTACTTCACGCCGACGCTGGTCGCTTCCGCCCCCGAGGCCACGAACCTCGTCAGGCAAGCGGATGCCCTGGCGGGCGCTGCCGACGCCAACGCGCGCAATCCACAAACCGCCAAGACCGACGAGAGGCCGCTCGACCGCGCCAAGCTGCTCGCCATTCCGATGGTGGCCAAGGAGCTGCGCGATTGCATGCGCAAGCGTGGCAGCGACTGCGCAACGCGCGTGGTCGACGACGTGCTGAGCGACACCTTGCAGACGCACAAATGGCAAACCATGGCGACCGAGAAAGGCGCCAAGGACAAAGGGCCGGTGTTCGAAGTCGACGCCAATTCGGTCCTGGAAGGCGGAGACGTCTTTTCCTGGCTCCGCTCCGGCGACGGCAACCGGGCTCGCAACATCGGCGTCAAGTACGCCTGCCGTGCACAAACGCTGGAAATCCAGTTGGTCTACAGCTGCACGGGCGGCCAGACCTGCAAGTTCGACCCGAGCATCGAAAAGTACGCGGGCAAGATCATTCCGGCGACCGACATCCGGAGCTGGTTCAAGGACGCATGCGAACGCTGATGCCTCCGATCAGCCGGCCACGTTGACTTCCGCAATGGAATCGCATCGTGGATGACGACCGCGCCAACGCCCGCACCGAGGTGATCGGCGCGCCGGCGTCCCAGCCGCCGCCGTCGCGACTGCACCAGAACTCGCTTCCGGTCGGCACCATGCTTGGCGAGTTCGAGATCATCGATCTGGTCGGTGAAGGTGGTTTCGGCATCGTCTATCTGGCCCAGGACCACTCGCTGCATCGCAAGGTGGCCCTGAAGGAGTACATGCCGGCCCTGCTGGCTTCGCGCGGGCACGACGCTTCGGTGTCGGTGCGCTCGGAGCGCGATCGGCCGACCTTCGAGATCGGCTTGCGCAGCTTCGTCAACGAAGCGCGCATGCTCGCCCAGTTCGATCACGCCTCGCTGGTCAAGGTGTACCGCTTCTGGGAGGCCAACGGCACGGCCTACATGGTCATGCCTTACTTCAGCGGCCAGACGCTGCAGGACGTGCTCAAGCTGCGCGACGACCCGCCGGACGAAGCCTGGATACGCAAGATCCTGTCGCCGCTCATGGACGCCCTGGCGATCATCCACGCGGATCATGTCTACCACCGCGACATCGCGCCCGACAACATCATGCTGCTCGCCGACGAGCGCCCCGTGCTGCTCGACTTCGGCGCCGCGCGGCGTGTCATCACCGACATGACGCACGCATTGACGGTGATTCTCAAGCCCGGTTATGCGCCCATCGAGCAATACGCCGACATGCCGGGCATGAAGCAGGGCCCGTGGACCGACGTGTATGCGCTGGCGGCGGTGGTGTACTTCATGATCCGCAAGCGCAAGCCGCCGGCCGCGGTGAGTCGCATGATGCAGGACAGCTACGAGCCGCTGACGCGGAGCGATGCGGCCGGTCGCTACAGCCCGCAGTTGCTGCAAGGCATCGACAGGTGCCTCAGCATCAAGGCCGCAGATCGTCCGCAGAGCATGGCGGCGATGCGCGAAGCCATCGACACATTGCCGACCCCGGCCGTGATCGAAGCGCCGCCGGCCGAGGCTGCCGAGAAGACCGAGGCACTCGCGCCCAGGCCTGCGTCCGAAGCCGACGCGGACGCCGACATCTCGCTCGACATCGTCGCCCCTTCGGCCCCGGAAAGCGTCGACATTTTTTCGGACGTCGTCGTCGCCGCTCCGCAACCGGCCGGCAAGAGCAAGGTGCCGCTGATCGTCGGCGCTGCGGTGGCGCTTTCGGCACTCGTTGCCGGCTTCGCGTATTTCGCCAACCGTCCAGCGTCGGCCCCTGCGCCGACGGCCACCACTGTCGCTGCGGCACCTGCGGCCAAGACACCCAGTGCCCCTGCCGCCGTCCCGTCCGCGCCGGCTCCGGTGCCGCCTCCCGCACAGCGCATTGCCAGCCTGGCCGCAGCCATCGATGCGGCGCTTGCCGCTGTGGATCCGCGTCTGTCCGTCACGCTGGAGGCGCCGGCCAGCATCACGGTCGGCAGCGATCTGAAGCTGACGGTACACAGCAAGTCGGACGGTCTGCTGTATCTGTTCGCCTGGGATCAGGCGGCGGACAAGATCTATCGCCTGACGTCTGACGAGAAAGACGGCGGCAACGCGATCAAGGCCAACGGCAGCATGGCCTTCACGCACAGGGAAGTCGCGAGTCGCGCGGCCAAGGAGCCGCCAGGCAACTGGCGCGTCGTCTCGATGCTGTCGGAAAGGCCGCGCGACTTCTCGACCGCGGCGTTCGGTCGCGACGGTGATCTTCTCGTCGCCGAGCGCCCTGCGCTCGAGAGCAAGCTGGCGGCGAACGGCTTGTCGGCCCTGTTCGGCACGCCGCAATGCTCATCAGGCGAGAGCTGCCAGGACCACTACGCGGTCAGCATCGCGAACATCGCCAGGGACGCCGCTCCGCCACCACCGGCCGCCAAACGTACGCCAGCCCCCAAGGCCGCACCGCCAAGAACACCCGATGCCGAGCGCGAGTACATGAAGCGATTCAACCAGGACCTCGACAAGATGCTCGGCAAGTAGGCCGGGGGTCCTGCTACCCTTCGCGAACCATGCTGGACGAGCGCGCCAAGACCCTTCTGAAAGCCCTGGTCGAACGCTATATCGCCGACGGCCAACCCGTCGGCTCGCGCACGCTTTCGCGCGCCAGCGGCCTCGAGCTTTCGCCGGCGACGATCAGGAACGTCATGGCCGATCTCGAGGAGCTGGGCCTGATCGCGAGCCCGCACACCAGCGCCGGCCGCATCCCGACGGCGCGCGGCTATCGCCTCTTTGTCGACACCATGCTGACGGCGCAGCCCAGGCAGATGCCCGAGTCGCGCGACGCCGCCTTCGAGGCGCATTTGCATGCCGACCAGCCGCAGCGCGTCATCGCCAACGCGGCGCAACTGCTGTCCAGCCTCTCGAACTTCGTCGGCGTCATCACCGCGCCCAGGAAACCGAGCGTGTTCCATCACATCGAGTTCATGCGCCTCTCGGAACGGCGCGTGCTGGTCATCATCGTCGCGCCCGACGGCGACGTGCAGAACCGCGTCATCTTCACCGCGCAGGACTACACCGGCTCGCAGCTCCAGGAAGCGAGCAACTACCTGACCGCGCTCTACGCCGGCCTGACGCTCGCAGAAGTGCGCGAGCGGCTGAAGAGCGAGGTCGACGCGATCCGCAGCGAGATCACGGTGCTGATGCAGGCGGCGGTGCAGGCCGGCACCGATGCCATTGCCGAGAGCCACGAGCAGGTCGTCATCGCCGGCGAGCGCAACCTGCTCGCGGTGCAGGACTTCTCGAGCGACATGGGCAGCCTGCGCAAGCTCTTCGACCTGTTCGAGCAGAAGACGCAGCTCATGCGGTTGCTCGAGGTCTCGAGCCGCGCCGCGGGGGTGCGCATCTACATCGGCGGCGAGAGCCTGGTCGTTCCCTTCGAGGAGCTCTCGGTCGTCTCGTCGCCCTATGAAGTCGACGGCAAGGTGGTCGGCACGCTCGGCGTCATCGGGCCGACGCGCATGGCCTACAGCCGCATGGTGCAGATCGTAGACATCACGTCGCGTCTGGTCAGCAACGCGCTCAGCGCCAAGAGCTGAAGCAGGAGAAGCAGATGCCGAGCCGCGAACGGGCGCACCGAGCGCTTCTTCTACGCTCCGACGTCGATACAGCCGGTCGCCTAGCACGGCGCTTCGCAGGCGCACCGACGCGCTAAAACGCGCTCATGCGAAGATTCCCCCCGTGGGCCGTTAGCTCAGTCGGTTAGAGCAGAGGACTCATAA
>JBBRLS010000026.1:0-59685 GCA_038231215.1 Burkholderiales bacterium
CCGAAGTCGAGCGCGAAGAGCGAGATCGAGCGTTCCCACAGCACGGTGCGCGTCGCTTTGGCCGTGCCTTCTTCCTTGGCGTTCCAGTAGAGCGGCCGGTCGTATCCGCGCTCTGCCTTCCACTTGTCGATCTGCTCCTGCGTCACGCGCTTGCCGCCGATGTTCAGACGCGCCATGTCGTCGGGCGTGTTGACGTTGAAGAAAAGGAAGAAGGTGAACAGGTTGACGCCGATCAGGATCAGCACGCCGTAGGCGACGCGGCGAATGAAGTAGTTCAGCACGAAGCGAGGAGAGCTAGGTGGCTTCGGGCGCGGGCACCGGGCGCGGCGCCACCGGCGTGGCAGTGGCGCGCTGTCGCACCTGGTAGCCGCGCCGCGCGATCCAGACGAGCAGCAGCGCAAGGGCGAGGATCACGCCGATCGGCCACCAGGTCGGCTTGTTCCATTCCGCCTGTTTGGCGACGCGCAGCGCCGGGTCGATGCGGTAGTACTTGGCCCGGTCCTGCGTCAGGATGCTCGGCTTGCCGTTGTGGACCCACTGCTGAAAGGCCTGGCCGCCCCAGGGAAAGTAGCCGAACGACCAGACAGCATCGCGCTGCAGGATGGCGACCATCTGGTCGATCACCTCCTGCTTCCTCGCGCCGTCGTCGAGGGTCTTCAACTGCTCGTAGAGCCGGTCGTAGTCGGCGTTTTCGTAGTTCGAGACGTTCTCGCCATTCGACTTGGACTTGGCGTTCGGCCCGTACATCAGGAACAGGAAGTTCTCGGCATCGGGATAGTCGGCGAGCCAGCCGTACCAGTAGATCTGGTGCTTGCCCTTCAGCGTCTTGTCCTGGAACTGGTTGAAGTCGGTGGCGCGGATCTCGAGCTGGATGCCGAGCTTGGCGAACTGGCGCACCATCCAGTCGTTCTCGGTCTTGATATCGGGCGTGACCGAGCGGTTGAAGTCGTAGTTGAGGACCAGCGGCTGGCCGGTCTGCGCGTTGCGTCCGTCGGGAAAGCCGGCTTCGGCGAGCAGCTTCTTCGCCTCTTCGATGGAGCGGCGCACGACCTTGCCGTTTTCGACCTTGTGCGTCACCGGGTCGTGAAAGTCGCCCTTGCCTTCGCGCGAGCCGAAGAGGCCGGGCGGTAGCGGGCTCTGCGCCGTGACGCCGCCCTTGTTGAGAAAAATCTTTCCGTAGCCCTCTTCCCAGTCGACGGCGATCGAGATCGCCTGGCGGATCTTGCGGTGACTTTCTTCCTCGGCTGGCGTCTTGCCCTTGCCGAGAACCGGGTCCAGCATGTTGAAGCCGACGTACCAGCTCGTGATGTCGGTGGTGACGGGGAACCTGTAGCCGCGTTCCTCGAACCTCTTGCTGACCTCGTCGGAGTTGTTGGCGTCGTTGCGGAAATCGACACCCCAGTCCGGTCGCTCGATCTCGGGAACGTCGAAGTAGCCTTGCTTGAACTTCTCCTTGCGCGGCACCTTCTCCTTCTCGATCGTGACGTAGAGAGTGTCGATGAAAGGCATGCGCTTGCCGCAGTCGGCGAGCAGGCCGTTCTTCGCATCGTCGGGTTCGCCCTCGCAGGGATAGGGTTCACCGCGAAAGTTCGGATTGCGCTTCATCACGTGGCGCCGGTCGCGAATGAACTCGGTCATCATGTACGGCCCTGTGCCCATGGGCCACTGATTCAGCGACAGGCCGTTGTCGCTCATGCCGTTCTGCGCGTAGAAAGCGTCGGCCTCCCATGGAATCGGCGCGACGAAGGGCATCGCCATCCAGTAGCTCCACTGTGGGTACTTGCCCTTCAGGCGGATGCGCAGCAAGTGCGGATCGACCGCCTCGGCGCCTTCGAGCGGCCACTTGCGGAAGTCGAGAAAGGGCTTGTCGTGGATGTCGTCGGGCAGGCCCTTGAGCAGCTTGGCGTCCTCGGCCTTGACCGTCTCGCCATAGGCCTTGAGGCCGATCACGTATTCGGCGAAGACGGAGTAGACCGGGGCCTCGATGCGCGTCGTCGCGTGGCGCTTCAGCGCATAGACGAAGTCGTCGGCGACCAGCTCGCGCGTCGCCTGCGCCTCGAAGTCCCAGGGCGAGCGCTTGTCGCCGAGCTCGGCGCGCGTCAGGTGGTGATAGAGGTAATCGCCCTGTGCGTTCTTCGCAAACGCCGGATGCGGCGCGTACGTGATGCCGTGCTTGATCGGGATGTCGTACACGCTCTGCGCGATCTGCTCGGCGCTCGCGTCGTCGGGAAGCCGCTGCCCGGCCTTGTCGAGGTAGTACGGCTTGGCGACCTCGGCCGCCGCCTTCGGGATCAGGGTGTAGGGCCGCTTGAGGTAGTGGTAGCCGTAGAGCGGCTCGTAGATCTGATAGGTGTAGGCGGCTTCGGGGTTGGTGTACGAGGCGGTCGGGTCGAGGTAGCGCGGCGAGCGCTCGTCGAAGGAATAGAAGAGCGTGTTGGTCGACGCGGCACCGTCGGAATACGGGCTGTTGTTGCACGCCGCCAGACCGAGCGTGGCGGCCAGCAGGACAAGGCCCCGGGCAATGCAGGCTTGGAGGCGCGGATTCATCGAGGCCTCATGCTACCAGCCGATGAACGCGTTCTTTCCGTCGACGAGGAGGTTCACGCGCGCGCCCACCGGCATCGTCACCTTGGTCGAGATGTGGCCGAAAGGCAGGCCCGTCAGCACCGGCGTCTTCGTCGCGGCACGCACGCGGGCGATCGCCGACGCGAGCGAGTAGCCGCGGTCGTTGGGCGACTTCTTCCAGGCCGTGAACGCGCCCAGGACGATGGCGCGCTGCGCGTCGAGCACGCCAGCCTGCTGCAGTTGCAAGAGATTGCGCTCGACGCGGTAGGGATGCTCGTTGACGTCCTCGAGAAACAGGATGCCGCCCTTGATGCGCGGAAAGTGCGGCGTCGCGAGCAGCGAATTGACGACGCAGAGGTTGCCGCCCCAGAGCGTGCCGCGCGCCTCCAGCCCGTCGAAGCCGGCGTCGGTGCGAAAGCCGACCGCCTCGAGCGCGCCAGACATCGCCTCGACGAAGCAGGCCTCGGTCACGTCATCGACGCCGCCTTCGCTGTCGGCGCGGCCGAAGTCCTCGCAGGCAAGCGGCCCGGCCCAGGTGACGCCACCGCCGGCGTGGGCCAGGAGGCCGAGCTGCAGCGAGCTCATGTCGCTCATGCCGACCCAGCGCGTGCCCGCTTCGACGCTCTTCGCGACCCGCTTCCAGTCGATGCGATCGAGCAGCCGCGTCAGGCCGTAGCCGCCGCGCGTCGCCAGCGCGATGCCCGGACGCGCCGCCGCGACGCGGTGCAAGGCAGCGAGCCGGACATCGTCATCGCCGGCAAAGCGCTGCGCCTTGAGTGCCGCCGCGTCGTCGATGGACACGTCGAAGCCGAGCCGACCGAGCCGCGCTGCCGCACGACGCAAGGGCAGGACCGAGCGCAGCACGCCTGCCGGCGAAAAGAGGCACAGCGAGCCGCCCGCGCTCATCGCTCGGGCTCGTGATCGATCTCTTGCGTCTCGCCGGCCGGAATTGCAGCCGGCGCTTCGCCGATGGCGGGCGGAGCTGGCGGCGCGGCACGGCGCTGTCGATACTGTTCGCGCCGCTCGACGAAGAACGATCGCAGCATGTCCGCCGAAGCCTCGGCGAGCACGCCGCCGACGACTTCGGTGTGGTGGTTGAGCACCGGCGTGCCGAAGACATCGATCACCGATCCGGCCGCGCCCGCCTTCGGGTCGAGCGCACCGTAGACGACCCGCTTCACGCGCGCGTGCAGCAACGCCATCGCGCACATCGCGCAGGGCTCGAGCGTCACGTAGACCTCGCATTCGGGCAACCGGTAGTTGCCGAGCAATTGCGCAGCATGGCGCAGGGCCACGATCTCGGCGTGCGCGGTCGGATCGTGGTCGGTGATCGGCCGGTTGTAGCCGGTCGCCAGCACCTGTCGGCCGCCCGGCATGGCGCGCACGATCACCGCGCCTACCGGTACCTCGCCGACGAGCCAGGCGTTGTGCGCCTGGTCGAGGGCCAGCCGCATGCCGGCTTCGTCTTGTGGCGTGGTCGTCATCGCTATTCCCACTCGATCGTCGCCGGCGCCGCTTAGCCGTTGTCGCCAATAGAGGCTTCTTCCAAGCGGCATTTTCTTAACGTCATTTTTAGCGTCGACCTGTCTGGAAGCGCTCGCGATCCGCCTGTTGCGCCTTGCCAAGGCCACGAACGCAGACCATCAACCCGCGGCCGGCTGAAAGACGCGGATCCTCGGCGAAAGCTTGGCTCGGAATTCCCGATCGGCAACCCGAATGTCGTACTCGGACTGCAGGTTGAGCCAAAACCTGGGCTCCATGCCAAAGAACAAGCCGAGCCGAAGCGCAGTGTCCGCGGTGATCGGGCGCTGTCCATTCACCAACTCGCTGATCCTGCTCGGCGAGACATCGATGTCCGACGCGAGCTGGCGAGCGCTGATGCCCATGGGCTTCATGAAATCCTCCAGCAGGATCTCGCCCGGATGAATCTCTTCAAGCAACTTGGCCATGTTCCGCACTCCTAGTGGTAGTCCACGATCTCGACCCGGTGCGCTCCATCCGACTTCCAGACAAAGCAGACTCGCCACTGGTCATTGATGCGAATGCTTTGCTGACCCTTGCGGTCGGCTTTCAGTGCTTCCAGCTGGTTGCCGGGCGGGATGCGCAGGCTGGCGAGTTCGGTGGCGGCGTGGATCTGGAGCAACTTGCGCCTCGCGACGCGCTCGATATTGCGGAAGCGCGATACCGCGCGACTGTGAAACAAGGCCTCGGTATCGGCGCAGGCAAACGAGCAAATCACGAAGGATTGTGATCTTCCATACGGATTCCGTCAAGCGGAACGATTGCGCCCGGAATTTACCGTCAACCGGAGAATCGACCTGACGGAAAATTTCTGCCAGGCACTCAACGCGACTTTTTCCCGTCTGACTTACCGTCAGATTGAGGTGCATCCCAACGATAGATCTCGATAGATCTCGAAACTTACTCCCACTCGATCGTCGCCGGCGGCTTCGACGAGACGTCGTAGGTCACGCGATTGATGCCGCGCACCTCGTTGATGATGCGGCTCGACACCTTCTTCAGCAGCGCGTACGGCAGCTCGGCCCAGTCGGCGGTCATGAAGTCGCTGGTCTGCACCGCGCGCAGGGCGACGACGTGCTCGTAGGTGCGGCCGTCGCCCATCACGCCGACGCTCTTGATCGGCAGGAACACGGCGAAGGCCTGCGAGGTCAACTCGTACCAGGTCTTGCCGCTCGCCGGGTCGACCAAGTTGCGAAGCTCCTCGATGAAGATCGCGTCGGCGCGGCGCAGCAGGTCGGCGTACTCGCGCTTGACCTCGCCGAGGATGCGAACGCCGAGGCCGGGTCCGGGGAACGGATGGCGGTAGACCATGTCGTGTGGCAGGCCGAGTGCTACACCGAGCTCGCGCACTTCGTCCTTGAACAACTCGCGCAAGGGCTCGAGCAGCTTCAGGCCCAGCGTCTCGGGCAGGCCGCCGACGTTGTGATGACTCTTGATCGAGGTCGACTTCTTCGACTTGGCGCCACCCGACTCGACCACGTCCGGATAGATCGTGCCCTGCGCCAGCCACTTGGCCTGCTTGAGCTTGCCTGCCTCGCGCGTGAAGACCTCGACGAACTCGCGGCCGATGATCTTGCGCTTGGCCTCGGGGTCGGACACGCCGGCGAGCTGGCCGAGAAACTGCTCGCTCGCGTCGACGGCGATCACCTTGACGTGCAGCCGGTTCGCGAACATCTCCATGACGAGCCGGCCTTCGTCGAGGCGGAGCAGCCCGTGATCGACGAAGACGCAGGTGAGCCGGTCGCCGATCGCCTTGTGGATCAGCGCCGCAGCGACGCTCGAATCGACGCCGCCGGAAAGACCGAGGATCACCTCGTCGCTGCCCACCTGCTCGCGGATCCGGGCCACTGCCTCGTCGATATAGTTGCCCATCACCCAGTCGGGCCTGGCGCCGGCGATGTCGAGGACGAAGCGTTCGAGGATCTCGCGTCCCTTCACGGTGTGCGTGACCTCCGGATGGAACTGCACCGCGTAGTAGCCGCGGCTCTCGTCGGCCATGCCGGCGATCGGGCAGCTCGGCGTCGAGGCCATCAGCGCAAAGCCGGGCGGCAGCTCGGTGACCTTGTCGCCGTGGCTCATCCAGACCTCGAGCATGCCGTGGCCTGCATCGGTCGCAAAATCCTCGAGGCCGTCGAACAATCGGGTGTGGCCGCGTGCCCTTACCTCGGCGTAGCCGAACTCGCGATGCGTGCTCGCCTCGACCCGGCCGCCGAGCTGCACCGCCATCGTGAACATGCCGTAGCAGATGCCGAGCACGGGCACGCCGAGCTCGAACACCGCCTGCGGCGCACGCAACTCGTGCTCCTCGTAGGTCGAGGCGTGGCTGCCCGAGAGGATGATTGCCTTGGGCGCGAACTCGCGGACAAAAGCGTCGCTGACGTCGCTCGGATGGATCTCGCAGAAGACATGCGCCTCGCGGACGCGCCGGGCGATGAGTTGCGTCACCTGCGAGCCGAAGTCGAGGATGAGGATGCGGTCGTGCATGGGCGGAGGTGCGGCGGTCATGGGATGTGCGGCGCAACGGCGAGCCGCGCCTGTCGTGCCTTGCTGAAATGCGACCAAGCGAGGCCGAGCGCGGCGAGCTGCAGCAAGGCGCAGAAGTAGAACGGCGCGCCGATCCGCCAGTCGCCGCGCGGCAGGTGCGAGACGACGCCGAGCAGCGGCGCGCTCAACACCGGCGCGATCACCGCCATCAGGCTTTGCAGGCCGCTGATCGCGCCCATCGTCCGGCCTTGGGTGCTGGCGTCGGCGGCGCCGGAAACGATGCTCTGGATCGAGGCCGCGACGACGAAGGCGAGGATGTTGCAGACGACGATGACATACATCATCCAGCCTTCGGTCGCCAATCCGTACGCCAGGTAGGCGAGCATCGAAGAGAACAGGCCGACAACGGTGAGGCGCTGCGGCGAGAAGCGCTTGAGCAGGCGGCCGAGCAGGAAGCCTTGCACCAGCACCGACATGACGCCAACGGTGAACAGCCACCAGCCGTTGTCCTTCGGTCCCCAGCCGAACTTGAAGGTCGTGAAGAGCACCCAGCTCGTATAGAGGATGAACTGCGAGAGCCCGGCGCACGCGACCACCGCGACCAGCGCGCCGACGCCATGCAGGTGGCGCAGCTCGGCAAGCGCCGCCACCGGATTGAGCGCCGTCTTCCAGTCGATTGGCCGGCGCTTTTCGATCGGCAGGGACTCGGGCAGCACGAACCAGCCATACAGGAGATTGATCAGCGCCAGGCTGCCCGCGGCGAAGAAAGGCAGGTGCAGGTCGATGGCGCCGAGCAGGCCGCCCATCACCGGGCCGAGGATGAAGCCGAGGCCGAACATCGCGCCGAGCAGGCCAAAGCGCTTGGCGCGCTGCTCGGGCTCGGTGATATCGGCGACGTAGGCGTTGGCGACCGACGCGTTCGACTGCATCGCGCCGCTGAACAGGCGCACGACGATCAGCATCCACAGCGCCGTCGCGAGACCCGTGACGAAGAAGCTTATCGACAGCGCGCAGAAGCCGACGAGCAGGACCGGGCGGCGACCGTACTTGTCGGAGAGCGCGCCGAGCAACGGCGAAGAAAAGAAGTTCGCGAAGCTGAACGCGAAGGTCACCGCGCCGTACCACCACACCTGCTCGGACTGCGACGACGTGAAGCTGCCGACGAGGCCGGGAAGCACCGGCACGATCAGGCCGATCGACATCATGTCGATCAGCACCGTGATCATGATGAACGGCATCGCCGCGGCGCGTTCGCGCGCCACGGCGATTGGGGCGGGCGTCGTCATTCGGCGCGGTAGTTCGGCGCTTCCTTCGTGATCTGCACGTCGTGGACGTGGCTTTCCCGCATGCCCGAAGACGTGATCTCGACGAACTCAGCCTTCTCGTGCATCTCGGCGATGCTGGCGCAGCCGCAGTAGTGCATCGAGGCACGCAGGCCGCCGCCCATCTGGAAGATGATGCCGACGACCGAACCCTTGTACGGCACCTGCCCTTCGATGCCTTCGGGCACGAGCTTGGCGCCGCCTACCGAGCCCGCCGTGCTCGCCTCGCCTTCCTGGAAGTAGCGGTCGGCCGAGCCTTGTTGCATCGCGCCGATCGAGCCCATGCCGCGATAGCTCTTGTAGGTGCGCCCCTGGTAGAGGATGACCTCGCCGGGCGCCTCTTCGGTGCCGGCAAAGGCGCCGCCCATCATCACCGAGTCGGCGCCGGCGGCGATCGCCTTGGCGAGATCGCCCGAGAAGCGCACGCCGCCATCGGCGATGAGCGGCACGCCGCTGCCGGCCAGGGCCTTGGCGACCGCATCGATGGCCATGACCTGCGGCACGCCGACGCCGGTGACGATGCGCGTGGTGCAGATCGAGCCGGGGCCGATGCCGATCTTCACCGCGTCGGCGCCGGCCTCGACCAGCGCCAGCGCGCCAGCGCCGGTGGCGATGTTGCCGCCGATCACGTCGACGTTCGGAAAGTTGCGCTTGACCCAACGCACGCGGTCGATCACGCCTCCGCTGTGACCATGCGAGGTATCGACGCAGATGACATCGACGCCGGCCGCGACGAGCAGTTCGGCACGCTCCTCGGTGCCAACGCCTACGCCGATCGCGGCGCCGACGCGCAGCTTGCCGAAGGCGTCGCGCGCGGCGGCGGGAAAGCTCGTCTGCTTGGTGATGTCCTTGACCGTCATCAGACCGCGCAGTTCGAAAGCATCGTTGACGACGACGACGCGCTCGAGCTTTTCCTTGTGCATCAGCGCCTTGCCTTCGGCGAGCGTGGAACCTTCGCGCACCGTCACCAGGCGGTCGCGCTGCGTCATGATCTCCTTGACCGGCGCGTCGAGCCGCGTCTCGAAACGCAGGTCGCGGTTGGTGACGATGCCGACCACCGTCTTGCCCTGCACGACCGGAAAGCCGGAGACGCCGCGCGCCTTCGAGAGCTCGATCACCTCGCGTACCGTCATCTCGGGCGAGACCGTGAACGGGTCGCGCAACACGCCCGACTCGTAGCGCTTGACCTTGGAAACCTCGGCCGCCTGCTGCTTCGGCGTCAGGTTCTTGTGCACGATGCCGATGCCACCCTCCTGCGCCAGGGCGATCGCCAGGCGCGCCTCGGTCACGGTATCCATCGCTGCCGAGACGAGCGGCAGGTTCAGGCGGATGTTCCGGGAGAGGGAAGTGGCGAGGCTGGTGTCGCGCGGCAGGACGGTCGAGAACGCGGGGACGAGCAGCACATCGTCGAAGGTCAGCGCTTTGCCCAGAAGGCGCATGAGAAAGTCTCCAGACGCAAAAGTGAATTATACGGATGCATGCACAAAGTACCGCTTTGCTACCTGTGCGAGCCGCTCTACCGAGGGGCCGCCGCTACACTCGGCGAACCCCGCAACAAGGCATCGCGCAGCCCATGGTCCGACCCTTCGCCCTTCGCACGGTCCTGACCGGCGCCGCCGCCCTGCTCGTGCTCGTCGCTCTTCCGGCCGAGGCGCAGTGGAAGTGGAAGGACAAGAGCGGGCACATCCAGTACAGCGATCTGCCGCCGCCGAACGGCACGCCCGAACAGGACATCCTCGCCAGGCCGACGGCGCAGAAGCGCAACGCGGCGTCGCCCTCCCAGTCCGCCTCGGCGGCCTCGGCCCCGCCGGCGAGCGCGGCCTCGAACCCGCTCGCGCCACGCACCGTCGAGCCCGAGCTCGACGCCAAGCGCAAGAAGGCCGAGAGCGAGCAGGCGGCCAAGAACAAGGTCGAGGACGACCGCGTCGCCGCCCTCAAGGCCGACAACTGCGCGCGCGCCCGCTCGCAGTTGCGCACGCTCGACAGCGGCATTCGCGTCACCCGCACCAACGACAAGGGCGAGCGCGAGTTCCTCGACGACAAGCAGCGCGCCGACGAGACGAAGCACGCCAAGGACGCGATCACCGCTGACTGCAAGTAGCCATCCCCAACGCCCTACTTGCGCCCCTGCGCGCGACGCCGTCGCGCCTCTTTCGGATTGAGCCTCAGGGACCGGTAGATCTCGACGCGATCCCCGTCGGCGAGCAGGCTGTCGAGCGGCGCCACCCTGCCCCAGATGCCGACCGACTGTGTCGAGATGTCGACCTCGCCGCCGCGTTCGAGCACGCCGCTGGCGCGGATCGCGTCGAGCGCGCTCGCGCCGCGCGCCAGCTCGAGCGCGACCTCGAAGGCTTTGCCTTCCTTCGCCGACCAGGCGACCGCGACGCGGATCGTCGCCGCGCCGTTAGCGCGGTCCATAGACCTGCTCGGCGCGACGCACGAAGGAATCGACGAAGGTGTTGGCAATGCGGTCGAAGACCGGGCTGATCGCGGCCTCGAGCACGCCGTTGGAAAACGCATAGCGCAGCTCGAATTCGATCTTGCAGGCGCTCGCCGCAGTCGCGGCTCCAGGCCCTGCCGGTGCGGCCAGCGGCACGAAGCGCCAGAAGCCGTCGAGCAAGGAGAACGGGCCGTCGACGAGGCCGATGTGAACCGACTCGTCTTCGACCTGCACGTTTCGCGTCGTGAACGCGTGGCGGATGCCGGAGTAGGCGAGGAAGAGCTGCGCCGTCAGGCCGTCGCCTTCGCGGCGGACGACTTCTGCGCGTTCGCACCAGGGCAGGAACTTCGGATAGGCCTCGACATCGACCACCAGCTCGTAGATCTCATGCGCCGAGTACCAGAGCAGCACCGACTTCTTGACGTGCTTCATAGAATCAGCCCATTTTAGGAGTCGCCCTCTTGTCCATTGCCGAGAATCGCCGTGCCCGCTTCGACTACCACATCGAAGAGCGCTATGAGGCCGGCATGGTGCTCGAGGGCTGGGAGATCAAGGCCGTGCGCGCCGGCCAGGTGCAGCTCACCGACGGCTACGTCGTCATCCGCGACGGCGAGCTGTACCTGATCGGCTGCCGCATCAACGCCTTGCGCAGCGCCTCGACGCATGTGCAGCCCGAGGCCGACCGGACCAAGAAGCTGCTCATGCACAAGGCCGAGATCCGCCGCCTGATCGGCAAGGTCGAGCAGAAGGGCTTCACGCTGGTGCCGCTCGACCTCCACTACAAGGGCGGCCGCGTCAAGGCCGAGATCGCCCTGGCCAAGGGCAAGGCCGAGCACGACAAGCGCAACACCGAGAAGAAGCGCGACTGGGAGCGCGAGCACGCCCGGCTGATGCGACACAAGGTCGCCTCGCCGGCCAAGCACTGAAGGTCTGACGATGTCGACACCGAGCGAAGCCCTGCGCGGCGCCCCACCCGGCGCGCTGCGCGAAATCGACGATCTGCCCAGTCCACCGGGCCTGCCCGTGCTCGGCAACATGCTGCAGATCGACAAGCCGCAGATCCATGCGCAGATCGAGACCTGGGTGCGCCGCTACGGCAACTTCTTCACCTTCCGGCTCGGCCCGCAGCGCCTCCTCGTCGTCGCCGACCATCAGGCGATCGGCGCAGTGCTTCGCGACCGGCCTGAAGGCTTTCGGCGCACGCCGCGCCTGGCCCGCATCTCGGCCGAGATCGGACTCGGCGCCGGCGTGTTCGGTGCCGAGGGCGAGGCCTGGAAGCGACAGCGCAGGATGGTCATGGCCGGCTTCGATTCGCGCCACCTTCGCGCCTACTTCCCTTCGCTGGTCAAGGTCTGCGACCGGCTCGAAGGCCGCTGGCGGCGCGCCGCGATCGCGGGCCAGGCCATCGACCTGCAAGCCGACCTGATGCGCTTCACCGTCGACGCCATCTCGGGGCTGGCTTTCGGCAGCGAGGTCAACACGCTCGAGTCCGACGACCAGATCATCCAGCAGCATCTCGACAAGATCTTTCCTGCGCTGTTCCGCCGCATGCTGGCGCCGCTGCCGACCTGGCGCCTGTGGAAGACGCGCGCCGACCGTGCGCTCGATGCCAGCATCGTCGAGGTCAACGCCGCCATCGACGGCTTCGTCGCCGCGGCGCGGCAGCGACTCGAGGCCGATCCTGGGCGCCGCGCCGCGCCCGCCAACCTGCTCGAAGCAATGATCGTCGCCGCCGACGACCCGGGCTCGGGGATCACCGACAAGGAGGTCTCGGGCAACGTCTTGACGATGCTCCTCGCCGGCGAGGACACGACCGCCAACACCCTGGCCTGGGCGATCTGGCTGCTGGCTTCGCACCCCGAGAGCCTGGCGCGAGCGCGCGTCGAGGTCGATGCCGTGCTCGGCGCGCCGCACGAGTGGACGCCGGAGCGCTTCGCCGGCCTGACCTGGCTCGAAGCCTGCGCCAACGAGACCATGCGGCTCAAGCCGGTGGCGCCCCTGCTCGTCGTGCAGGCCCTGCGCGACACGACGGTGGCCGACATCCGCGTGCCGGGTGGAACGCTGGTCTTCGGCGCGATGCGCAGCGACTCGCTGCGCGAAGAGTACTTCGCCAACGCCGCCCAGTTCGACCCCGGGCGCTGGCTCGACACCGGCCTCAGCGCCAGCTCGGCGAACCGCATCGGCATGCCCTTCGGTGCCGGCCCGCGCGTCTGTCCCGGGCGGCACCTGGCGATGCTCGAGATGAAGATGGCGCTGGCGACCTTGCTCGGCCGCTTCGATATCGAAAGCGTAGGCACTGCCGATGGCGGCGCGCCCGAGGAACGCATGTCGTTCACGATGGAGCCGGGCGGGCTCCTGATGCGCTTGCGCCCGCGCGCCGGCGCGGCTGCTGCCTAGCGCAAGGCGGCCAGCGCCTGCTCGCAGTCGGCGATCAGGTCGCCCACCGCTTCGAGCCCCATCGAAAAGCGCACCAGCGTGCCGGGCCAGGGCGGGCGCGAGCGGAAGGCGGCCAGGTCGTAGGGGACGGCCAGGCTGACCGGACCGGCCCACGAGTAGCCGATGCCAAAGAGCTTCAAGGCGTCGATGAAGGCATCGACCTCGGCGCTGCTGAAGCGCGGGTCGAAGACGACGGAAAAGAGTCCCGCTGCCTGCGAGCAGAGTTCGGCCCAATGCGCGTGGCCGGGCGACCCCGGCAGGGCAGGATGGAGCACCGCGACGACTTCCGGCTGCTTCGACCACCACGCCGCGAGTTCGCGGCCGGCGCGGTCCTGCGCTTCGTAGCGCAGTGCGATCGACGGCAGCGCGCGCAGCACTGCCTCGGCGTCGTTGCCACCGACGCCCCAGCCCATGCGCATGTGCGTCGCCTTGAGCCGCTGGTGCAGGGCCTCGTCGCGCGTCGTCACCGCGCCCATCAGCACGTCGGCACCGCCCGAGGGGTACTTGGTCAAGGCCTGGATCGAGATGTCGACGCCGACGGCGAAGGCGTCGAACGCGAGGCCGCAGCCCCAGGTGTTGTCGATGACGACGAGCACGCCAGGATGACGCCGCGCGACCTCGACGAGCGCCGGCAGGTCGGGAAACTCCATGGTCACGGAGCCCGGTGCTTCGAGCCAGACGAGCCTGGTCGCTGGCGTCATCGCTGCGGCCAGCGAAGCCGGGTCCATCGCGTCGTAGAAGCGATGCGTAATGCCCCAGGCGGCGAGCTCGTTCTTCGCCAGCTCCTTGCCCGGGCCATAGGCGTTGTCGGGAATGAGCAGCTCGTCGCCGCGCTTCAGCAAGGCTGCGTCGACGAGCGTGATCGCCGCCAGGCCGCTCGGCACGAGCAGGGTCTGCACGCCGCCTTCGAGCGTGGCGATACGCTCCTCGAGCGTGAAGGTGGTGGGTGTGCCGTGCAGGCCGTAGGTGTAGCCGGCCTTCGACTTCCAGGTGCGCGCACGCAGCGCCGCGGTGTTCGCGAACAGCACCGTCGAGGCCTTGTGCACGGCCGGCTGCACCGAGCCGAAGCCTGCGGGCGGGCGGTAGTCGTGGGCGATCAGCGAGGTGCTGCTGGGCGGTGGCTTCTTCATCTCGTCAGATGGGCGCAGCCACCAGATCGTGACCATCGACGGAGACGATCCGCGCGCGCGTGAACTCGCCCGCTTTCAGCGTCTTCGACGCCTTCTCCGGCGGCAGCAAGCGAACCCGGCCGTCGATCTCCGGCGCATCGGCATAGCTTCGGCCGACGCCGCCCTTGCGGCCCAGGCCGGGCGCCGAATCGACGAGCACTTGCATCGTCGCGCCGACGCGCTTCGCGAGCTTCGCTATCGACACCGCCTCGGCCACCGCCATGACACGGGCACGACGCTCTTCGCGCACTTCGATCGGCAGCATGCCGGGCAGCCCGTTGGCCGTCGCGCCATCGACCGCCGAATACGCGAAGCAGCCGGCGCGATCGATCTTCGCCTCGCGCAGGAAGGTGAGCAGGTCCTCGAACTCGGCTTCCGTCTCGCCCGGAAAGCCGGCGATGAAGGTGCTGCGCACGACCAGTTCGGGGCAGATCTCGCGCCAGCGCGCGAGCCGCTCGAGGTTCTTCTCGCCGCTGGCCGGTCGCTTCATGCGGCGCAGCACGCCGGGGTGCGAATGCTGGAAGGGCACGTCGAGGTAAGGCAGGATGCGGCCCGTCGCCATCAGCGGCAGGATGGCGTCGACGTGGGGATACGGGTAGACGTAGTGCAGCCGCACCCAGGCGCCGTGCGGCTCGGCAATCTCGGCCAGCCGCTCGCACAGCTCGAGCAATTGCGTCTTCACCGGCCGGCCGTTCCAGAAGCCGGTGCGGTACTTCACGTCGACGCCATAGGCGCTCGTGTCCTGGCTGATGACGAGCAGCTCCTTCACGCCCGACTCGAAAAGCGCCGCCGCTTCGGCGAGCACGTCGCCGACCGGACGCGAGACGAGATCGCCGCGCAGGCTCGGGATGATGCAGAAGGTGCAGCGGTGGTTGCAGCCCTCGCTGATCTTGAGATAGGCGTAGTGCCTGGGCGTGAGCTTGATGCCGATCGAGGGACGCGATGCCGGCACCAGGTCGACGAAGGGATCGTGCGGCTTCGGCACATGCAGGTGCACCGCATCCATCACCTCTTCGGTGGCGTGCGGGCCGGTCACCGCGAGCACGCTCGGATGCATCTGCCGCACGAGATTGCCGCCGCCCTCGCCTGCCTTCGCGCCAAGGCATCCGGTGACGACGACCTTGCCGTTCTCGGCCAGCGCCTCGCCGATCGTCGCCAGGCTTTCGCGCACCGCGTCGTCGATGAAGCCGCAGGTGTTGACGATGACCAGGTCGGCGCCGGCAAAGGTCTTCGAGGTCGCGTAGCCCTCGGCCGAGAGGCGCGTCAGGATCAGCTCGGAATCGGTCAACGCCTTCGGGCAGCCGAGCGAGACGAAGCCGATCTTCGGCGCCGCGGAGGCCGTCGATGCGGCAGGTGAGCGAACCAGCGTGTCCTCTGTCATCGGCGGATTTTCGCCGATCGGCAGCGACGCCGCGGGCGCGCGGAATTCAGCCCTTGGCCAGCGGCTTGACGACGGGCAAGCCAGGGAACAACGTGGTCGCCTGCTTGGCCATCTGCTCCTGCATCTGCAGGAACACCTTGCGCGACTGCTCCATGTAGTTGCCCATCAGGCCCTGCACCATTGGCGCCTGGCCGTTGAGAAATTGCGACCACAACTCCGGATTCGGCAGCTTCGGATCGACGAGGCCCTTGGACTGCTCGGCGAGCCGCCCCTGGATGTCGGTGAAGGTCTGCAGGTTCGACTCGAGATAGGTGCCCATCATCCCCTGCATCGCGTGGCCGTAGAAGCGGATGATCTGCGAGAGCGTGGAGGTCGAGAAGATCGGCATGCCGCCGGTCTCTTCCTCGAGGATGATCTGCAGCAGGATGCTGCGTGTCAGGTCGTCGCCGGTCTTGGCGTCGCGAACCTCGAAGTCGAGGCCCTTCAGCACCATGTCCTTGACCTCGGCGAGCGTGATGTAGCTCGACACCTCGGTGTCGTAGAGGCGTCGGTTCGGGTACTTCTTGAGGATGCGCAACCCGCCGTTCGAGGCGGCTGGCTTCTTCGGCGCGCCGGCGCGCCGGGTGGGGGTCATCGATGTGTCCTGAAGCGGTAGCGACGCGATTCTAGGAGCGAGCCCTTTGCGGTCCCGGAGGGTTTTCCCCGGCGCAGTCACGACGCGCGCTTGGCGACCAGCGTCAGGATGTCGTAGCTGGCGACCAGATCGTCGGCCTGGTTGGTGACCTCGACGTCCCACGCGACGACGCCTTGTCCCTTGCCTTGCGCGTCTTTCCTGTTGCGGTCGATCTTGCGCTTGCAGGTGAGGCGCGCGCGGATCGTGTCGCCGATTGCCACCGGCTTGACGAAGCGCAGCGTGTCGAGGCCGTAGTTGGCGAGCACCGGCCCGGGCGCCGGCGAGACGAAGAGCCCCGCTGCCGCCGAGAGCACGAAGTAGCCGTGCGCGATGCGCTGGCCGAACGCCGACTCCCTGGCCGCAATCTCGTCGAAGTGCATGTAGAAGAAGTCGCCCGAGACGCCGCCGAAGGCGACGATGTCGGCCTCGCTCACGGTGCGCCGGTGCGTTAGCAGCGAGTCGCCGACGACGAGCTCCTCGAAGTGCTTGCGGAACGGATGCAGCTCGCCTTCGTTGAGCGCGGCGCCGCGCACGTATTCGCCGGTCACCGCCATGAGCATAGTCGGCGACCCTTGCACCGCGGCGCGCTGCAAGTAGTGCTTGACGGCGCGAATGCCGCCCAGCTCCTCGCCTCCGCCCGCGCGACCCGGGCCGCCGTGCTTGAGCATCGGCAGGGGCGAGCCGTGGCCGGTCGACTCGGCGGCCGCTTCGCGGTCGAGCACGAGCAGCCGACCATGCCACGCCGCCATCTGCGGAATCGCCTTCGCGGCGATCTTCGGATCGCGCGTCACCAGCGTCGCTACCAGGCTGCCGCGGCCGCGAGCGGCGAGCGCCATCGCCTCGTCGAAGTCGCCGTAGGGCATGAGCGTGCTGACCGGGCCGAAGGCCTCGATGTCGTGCACGGCGTCGTTCGCCGTCGCGTCGCGACAGAGCAGGAGCGTCGGCGGGAAGAACGCGCCGTTCGCCACGCCCTCGCCCAGCGGCGCGAATGCTTCGCCCCGGCCGATCACGATTTCGTTGCCGCGTGCCAGCGCCGCGACGCGCTCGCCGACGTCCTTCTGCTGCGCCTTCGAGGCCAGCGCGCCCATCTTCACGCCCTCGACCGCGGGGTCGCCCGACACCACGCGGTCGAGCCGGTCGCGCAGCCTCTTCGCGATCTCGTCGATATGCTGGCGCGGCACGATGGCGCGGCGAATCGCCGTGCATTTCTGGCCGGCCTTGGCCGTCATCTCGCGCACGACCTCCTTGACGAACAGGTCGAACTCCTCGTCCCCGGGTTGCACGTCGGGGCCGAGGATCGCCGCGTTGAGCGAATCGGCCTCGGCGTTGAAGGGGATCGACTTCGACAGCAGGTTGGCGTTGCCGCGCAGCTTCAATGCGGTGTCGGCCGAGCCGGTGAAGGTAACGACGTCCTGGCTGTCGAGCCGGTCGAGCAGGTCGCCGCTGCTGCCGATGACGAGCTGCAGGCTACCCGGCGGCAGCAGGCCCGACTCGACCATCAGGCGCACCATCGCCTCGGTCAGGTAGCTCGTCGCTGTCGCCGGCTTGGCGATACACGGCATGCCGGCGAGAAAGGTCGGCGCGAACTTTTCGAGCAGCCCCCAGATCGGGAAGTTGAAGGCATTGATGTGCACCGCGACGCCGCCGCGAGGCACGAGGATGTGCGTGCCGACGAAGTGGCCTTTCTTGCCGATCGTCACCGCCGGCCCTTCGTGCACGACGTTGCCCGAAGGCAATTCGTTTCCGCCCATCGAGGCGTAGGCGTAGAGCGTGCCGGTGCCGCCTTCGATGTCGACCCAGCTGTCGTTGCGCGTCGCGCCGGTGTGGCGCGAGATCGTGTAGAGCCCTTCCTTCCTTTCGTTGAGGTAGGCTGCGAGTGCTTTGAGCCGCGCGGCGCGCTGCTGGAAGTCCATCGCCATCAGCGCCGGCACGCCGGCCTTGCGCGCGTAATTCAGCGCTTCGCCGAAGTCGATCTCGTCGGCGTGCGTGTGATGGATGGTCGAGCCGTCGATCGCGCTCAGAAGCGCGGCGCCGGGCCGCGAGCCGAGCCAGCGGTCGGCGATCAGGCTTTGCAGGATCGGTGCGTCGGACATGATGATGTGATCAGGGTTGGTACTTCCAGGCGCCGTTTTCGATCTTCACCATGACGCGGGCCCGCTGGTCGAGGCCGAGGTGGTCGGTGGGCGACATGTTGAAGATGCCGTGCGCGCCCTCGACGTCGCTGGTCGCCTCGAGCGCGTCGCGCAACGCAGCGCGGAACTCGGGCGTGCCGGGCTGCGCCTTCTTCAGCGCCTTGGCGGCGGCGAAGCTCATCAGCCGCCCCGCATCCCAGGCGTGCGCACCGAAGGTCGAAACCGAGCCCTTGCCGTAGGCCGCCTCGTACTTGGCGACGTAGTCCATGGCGCTCGGCTTGACGGGATAGTTGGGCGGCAATTGCGCGGCGACCAGGACCGGACCGGAAGGCAGGTAGGTGCCCTCGACGTCCTTGCCGCCGACGCGCAGGAAGTCGTTGTTGGCGACGCCGTGCGTCTGGTAATACCTGCCCGCATAGCCGCGCTCCTTGAGCGTGCGCTGCGGCAGCACGGCCGGCGTTCCGGAGGCGGCGATCAGGATCGCGTCGGGCTTGGCAGCGATCAGCTTGAGGATCTGGCCGGTCACCGATGTATCGGTGCGTGCATAGCGCTCGCTGGCGACGATCGTCAGGCCCTTGACCGGCGCGATCTTCGCGAATTCGCCGTACCAGCCTTCGCCATAGGCGTCGGCAAAGCCGATGAAGCCGACCGTTTTCACACCGGCGGCAGCCATGTGGCTGGCGATCGCCAGCGACATCATGATGTCGTTCTGCGGCGTCTTGAAGACCCAGCGGCGCTTGGCGTCCATCGGCTCGACGATGCGCGCCGAGGCGGCCATCGAGATCATCGGCGTCTGCGACTCGGCGGCGACGTCGATCATGGCCAGGGAGTTCGGCGTCGTCGTCGAGCCGAGCAGCACGTCGACCTTGCTTTCGGTGACGAGCTTTCTCGCGTTGGCAACCGCCGTCGTCGTGTCGGAGGCGTCGTCGAGGACGATGTAGTTGACCTTCTGTCCGGAGATGTTCTGCGGCATCAGGGCGATCGTGTTCTTTTCCGGGATGCCGAGCGAGGCGGCAGGCCCGGTGGCCGAGACAGTGACGCCGACGTTGATATCGGCGTTCACGAACGTGGCCGCGACGGCGAGGCCGATCGCGACCGCGAGCTTGGCGGGGTGAGGCATGCAGTGTCTCCGTTGATGGGAAGAGGTGAATCGAGTGGTGGCGCACCTGGCGCGCGAACCGCCCCAAGGCCACCGAAGAACAGTTCGGCGACGACGGGCGCCATGTCGGCATGGCTGAACTCGCCGCGCGGCTTCAGCCACGTGAACATCCAGTTCATCATGCCGAACAGCAGCATGGTGAGCGGCTTGTCGAGATTGTGATCGCGCAGGGCAGGCCGCGCCTCGGCGATGGCATCGGCAAAGGCGGCGACCACCTTGCGTTCGCCGTCGAGCACGCGGCGCCGGTCGGCCGGCTGCAGGAACTTGACGTCCTCGGTGAGCACGCGATGCTCGGCCTGCGAGTTGGCATACACCGCCAGGAACGCCGAGATGAGGCGGCGAACGCGCTGCTCCGGCGTGTGCGTCTCGGCAGCGACCTGGTCGACCAGCGCCTCGAGCCGGGCGATGTGCGCTGCGGCGATCTCGACGAGCAACTGATGCTTGTCCTGCACGTAGTGATAGAGCGAGGGCTTGGAGACGCCGCAGGCCTCGGCCACCTCGTTCATCGAGGTCGCCGTGTAGCCGCGCCGCGCGAACAGCCTGGCCGCGCGGGCGAGGATCTGCCCGCGCTGGTCGTCGTAGCCTCGGGCGCGTCCGCGGGGCATCAGCGCCCGCCGGGCCGCCCCAAGGGCGATGAGCGCGCCCTCGGGGGGCAGTGAGCAGAGCGAGCGTGGGGGCCGTCCATATCAGCGCTCGTCGAAGGAGAGGACGACGCGATCCGTGAGCGGATGCGACTGGCAGGTGAGCACGAAGCCGGCCGCGACCTCGTGCTTCTCGAGCGCGAAGTTGCGCGCCATGCGGACCTCGCCTTCGAGCAGCTTGGCGCGGCAGGTGCAGCACACCCCCGACTTGCAGGAGAACGGCACCTCGAGGCCCGCCGCCGCGGCGGCATCGAGGATGTTCCCTTGATAGGCATGAAAGTCGATCGTCTTGCTGACGCCGTCGCGGATGATCGTCACCTCGGCGTCGGCGGCGTCGCCCTCCTTCACCTCGTGCAGCGCGCGGCGCGCCTCGCTGCCGGCGTCGGGGATGCCGAAGCGCTCGATGTGGATCTTCTCCGGCGCGACGCCGGCCACGAGCAGTGCCGCCTCGGCCTCGTCGTTGACACCGTGCGGGCCGCAGACGAAGGCGTGATCGATCTGCGCCGGGTCGACCAGCGTGGCGAGGAATTCGCCGATCTTCTCGCGACCGATGCGGCCGCTGTAGAGCGGCAGGTCGGTCGACTCCTGCGAGAACACGAGGTGCAGAGTGAGCCGCGACAGGTAGCGGTTCTTCAGATCCTCGAGCTCTTCGAGGAACATCGTCGAACGGAGCTTGCGGTTGCCGTAGATCAGCGTGAAGGTCGAACCGGGCTCGGCGGCGAGCACGGTCTTCATGATCGAAAGGATCGGCGTGATGCCGCTGCCACCGGCGATGCCGAGGTAGTGGCGCGACGCGCTCGCATCGAGCGGCACGAAGAAGCGGCCCTCCGGCGCCATCACCTGGATCGTGTCGCCGGGCTTCAGCGACTCGTGGATCCAGGTCGAGAAGCGCCCGCCCGGCACCTTGCGCACGCCGACGCGCAGCTCGCCGTCGAAGGTGCCGGCGCAGATCGAATAGGAGCGACGCTCGTCGCTGCCTTCAACGGTGTTGCGCAAGGTCAGATGCTGGCCCTGCGTGAAGCGGAAGGCGTCGCTCAGGTCTTCGGGAACGTCGAACGAGACGATGACCGCGTCGTCGGTGTCGGGCCGAACGCTGCGGATCTTCAGCGGATGGAAATGCAGTGCCATGCGTCCTTCAGATGGGTTTGAAGTGCTCGAAGGGCTCGCCGCACGCCTTGCAGCGCCAGAGCGCCTTGCAGGCGGTGGCGCCGAACGCGGAGATGCGCTCGGTGTTCGTGCTGGCGCAACGCGGACATGCGAGTGCGACGGGACGCACACGCGGCACGAAGCGCATCGGCGTGCCGAGCGCAGCGGACACCGGACCCGGCGGTGCGATGCCGTACTCGCGCAGCTTGTTGCGCCCGGCTTCGCTCATCCAGTCGGTGGTCCAGGCCGGCGCGCGACGCATCTCGACCTGCACCGGGCCGAGCCCGTCGGCGACGAGCGCGTCGACGATGCTCTTCTCGATGACCTCGGTGGCCGGGCAGCCGGAATAGGTCGGCGTGACGACGACGACGAGGCCGTCGCCCGCCTCGATCACGTCGCGGACGATGCCGAGGTCGCGCACCGAGACGACCGGCACCTCGGGGTCGAGCACGCCCTCGAGCACGGCCCAGGCTCGCTCGACGCGCGAAGACAGTGCGACGTCGATGCTCACCAGACGCCACCGGGAAAGGTGCGCTGCAGGTGCTGCATTTCGGCCAGGATGTAGCCGAGGTGCTCGCTGTGCCGGCCGAGCTTGCCGGTGCTGCGAAAGGTCCGGTCGGCGGGCAACGAGAGGTGCGCGGCCGCGACGACATCGAGGAACTCGGCGCGCCAGTCGTCGCACAGCTCCGACCAGCGCGGGCCGAGGCCCGAGGCAGCTGCTTGCTCGTCGACCTCGTCGCTCTCGAAGATCTCGGCGACGTAGGGCCAGAGCAGTTCGAGCGCCGCCTTCATGCGCGAAGCCGACTCGACCGTGCCGTCGCCGAGGCGAACCACCCAGTCGGCCGCGTGTTCCTGGTGATAGCGCGCCTCCTTCACCGCCTTGCCGGCGATGCCGGCCAGCTCGGCGTCGCTCGAGCGCTCGAGGCGCAGCCAGAGCAGCTTGAGGAAGGTGGCGAGCGCGAAGTTGCGCAGCATGGTCGCCGCGAAGTCGCCGCGCGGCAGCTCGACCAGCGTCAGGTTGCGAAAGTCGCGCTCGTCGCGCAGGAAGGCGAGCTGGTCCTCGTCGTGCATCGCGCCGCCGAGCTCGGCCTCGAGCCGGCCGGCGCGCGTCAGCACCGCCCTCGCCTGTCCGACCAGGTCGAGTGCCATGTTCGAGAGCGCGATGTCTTCTTCGACGATGGGCGCGTGGCCGCACCATTCGGCGAGGCGCTGCGCGAGGATGAGGCAGGTGTCGCCGATGCGCAGCAGGTACTGCACCGAGGGCGCGCGGGAGACGCTGATCGAGGCTTGCATCAGGCGCCGATCACATGTGATCGAGCGACTTGGGCAGCTCGTAGAAGGTCGGGTGGCGATAGACCTTGTCGGCCATCGGGTCGAAGTACGCGGCCTTGTCGGCCGGGTCGCTGGCGGTTATCTGGTCGGAGCGAACGACCCACACGCTGGTGCCTTCCTGGCGCCGCGTGTAGACGTCGCGGGCGAGCTGGATCGCCATCTGCGCATCGGCGGCATGCAGGCTGCCGGAGTGCTTGTGATCGAGGCCGGCCTTGCTGCGCACGAACACCTCGAAGAGCGGCCATTCGGCCTTGACGGAATCGCTCATGGAAATCTCCTCCCTCACCCGCGAGCGGGAGAGGGTTGGGGTGAGGGTGTGCGAGTCGCGGAGACCCTCACCCCTGCCCGCTCCTGCAGGCGGGTGAGGGAGTAGGGACGGCTCATGCCGCCTCCTTCAGCTCGACCTGCTTCGCGGCATGCGCCATCGCCGCTTCGCGGACCCAGGCGCCGTCGTCCCAGGCTTTCACCCGCGCGGCCAGGCGCTCGCGGTTGCATGGCCCGTCGCCGCCGACGACCTGCCAGAACTCATTCCAGTCGATCGCGCCGAAGTCGTAGCGCTGCAGTTCCTCGTTCCAGCGAAGATCCGGGTCCGGCATGGTCACGCCGAGCAGCTTGGACTGCTCGACCGTCGCATCGACGAACTTCTGGCGCAAGTCGTCGTTGCTGATGCGCTTGATGCCCCAGCGCATCGACTGCTGGGAGTTCGGCGACTCGGCATCGGGCGGTCCGAACATCATCAGGCTCGGCCACCACCAGCGGTCGACGGCGTCCTGCACCATCGCCTTTTGCGCGTCGCTGCCGTGCGTCATCATCGTCAGCAGCGCCTCGAAGCCCTGGCGCTGGTGGAACGATTCCTCGCGGCAGATGCGCACCATGGCCCGCGCATACGGCGCGTAGGAACAGCGGCAAAGCGGCACCTGGTTCATGATCGCCGCGCCGTCGACGAGCCAGCCGATGACGCCCATGTCGGCCCAGGTCAGCGTCGGGTAGTTGAAGATCGAGCTGTACTTGGCCTTGCCCGAGTGCAGCGCGTCGTAGAGCTGGTCGCGCGAGGTGCCGAGCGTCTCGGCGGCGGCGTAGAGGTAGAGGCCGTGGCCGGCTTCGTCCTGCACCTTGGCGAGCAGGATCGCCTTGCGCTTGAGCGTCGGCGCCCGCGAGATCCAGTTACCTTCGGGCAGCATGCCGACGATCTCGGAATGGGCGTGCTGGCTGATCTGCCGCACCAGCGTGCGCCGGTAGTTCTCGGGCATCCAGTCCTTGGCCTCGATGAAGTCGCCGGCGTCGATGCGCGCGTCGAAGCGGTCCTGCAACGCAGCCTCTTCGGCCGAGCGCACGGCCTTCGGCGCGTCTTCGCGCTCCTTGCCCATCGTGTCCATCGCTTGCGTGTACATGGCAATCCTTCTCGTGTCCGAACAGATCCTTCGCTGCGCTCAGGATGACGCATCCATCGCTCAGGAAGACATGGTCTTGCGCCGATCGATCACCCGGCGCGCCTTGCCCACAAGGGTGCGCTCGAGCGTGTCGGGCAGTCCCACCGTCACCGTCGTCGTGATGCCGATCAGCGTCTTGATGCGATGGCGCAGCGCGGACGCGACGGCGTCGCGATCGGCCTCGGTGTGCGCCGGCAGCAACTCGCAACGCACCTCGACGGCGTCGAGGTTGCCTTCGCGCGTGACGACGAGCTGGTACTGACCGGACAGTTGCCCGTGCCTGAGCACCAACTCCTCGATCTGCGTCGGAAAGAGATTGACGCCGCGGATGATCAGCATGTCGTCGCTGCGGCCGACGATCTTGCCCATGCGGCGCATCGCCCTGGCTGTGGGCGGCAGGAGGCGCGTCAGGTCGCGTGTCCTGTAGCGGATCACCGGCAAGGCTTCCTTGGTCAACGTCGTGAAGACGAGCTCGCCCTCCTCGCCGTCGGCCAGCACCTCGCCGGTCTCGGGGTCGATGATCTCCGGATAGAAGTGGTCTTCCCAGACGACCGGGCCGTCCTTGGTCTCGATGCACTCGCTGGCCACGCCGGGACCCATCACTTCCGAGAGGCCGTAGATGTCGACGGCGTCGATGCCGGCGCTGGTCTCGATCTCCTCGCGCATCGCCTCGGTCCAGGGCTCGGCGCCGAAGATGCCGATCTGGAGGCTGGTCGAGCGCGGGTCGATGCCCTGGCGCCGCAACTCCTCGACCAGCACCTGCATGTACGAAGGCGTGACCATGATGATGTTCGGCTTCAGGTCCGTGATGAGCTGCACCTGCTTCTCGGTCTGCCCGCCCGACATCGGGATCACCGTGCAACCAGCGCGCTCCGCGCCGTAGTGCGCGCCGAGACCGCCGGTGAAAAGGCCATAGCCGTAGGCGACGTGCACCATGTCGCCGGGCCGGCCGCCGGCGGCGCGAATCGATCGCGCCACCAGGTCGGCCCAGGTGTCGATGTCCTTCAACGTGTAGCCGACGACCGTCGGCTTGCCGGTCGTTCCCGACGACGCGTGGATGCGCGCGACACGTTCCCGCGGCACCGCGAACAGGCCGAAGGGGTAGTGGTCGCGCAGGTCGCTCTTGACGGTGAAGGGAAAGTTCGCGAGGTCGGCGAGCGACTTCAGGTCCGAAGGGTGGACGCCTTTGGCCTCGAACGCCTGGCGGTAATGGGCAACGTTGTCGTGGGCGTGCTTCAAGCTCCATTGCAGACGCTGCAATTGCAGTGCGCGCAACTCGTCCTGGCTCGCCCGCTCGATCGGTTCGAGCTCGCCCGGCAGCGGTCGCCTCGCCGTCATGAAGACTCCTTGGCGGGCATGACGGACTTGCCCGGCAAGCTGTGCGAGCGACCGCGCACGAGGGCGACGCGAACGCCATGCTGGTTGGTGACGACCGCGTCGTAGATGCCGGTGCGCCCGGACTTCGAAACCTCGACGGCCTGGGCGGTGAGGACATCGCCGCGATGCGCGGGAGCGAGAAAATCGACGGTCAGCCCTGCCGCAACCGTGATCACATTGCGAGAGTTGCAGGCAAAGGCGAAGGCCGAATCCGCGAGCGTCGTGATGAAGCCGCCATGGCAGATCTCGAAGCCGTTCAGCATGTCGTCGCGCACTTTCATCGTCAGCGTCGCGGTCCCGGCGCCGATGCCGACGATCGCCATGCCGAGCCCGCGCGAGGCGCGGTCGGCGGCGAACATGTGCGCCGCGACGGCGGCCGGATCGACGGACGAGGCGGCTTCCACGGGTCAGCGATCCGAGAACACGGGCGCGCGCTTGGCCATGAAGGCGGCGACGCCTTCGAGGTAGTCGTGCGATGCGCCGAGGTCGCTTTGCAAGCTCGCCTCGTGGCTGAGCGCCGCCGCAAAATCGAGCTGCTGGGCCGCGTCGATGGCGGCTCGTGCCGCGACCAGCGCGCGCGTCGGCATGCCGACGAGGCGCTGCGCGACGCCGCGGATCTCGGCCTCGAACACCAGGTCGTCGACGCACTTCCAGATCAGGCCGAGCCGTTCGGCGTCTTCGGCCGAGAGCTTGTC
Organism: Burkholderiales bacterium; assembly: GCA_038231215.1. Lineage (GTDB taxonomy): Bacteria > Pseudomonadota > Gammaproteobacteria > Burkholderiales > Burkholderiaceae_C > Schlegelella_A. Next base: position 25,904 of record JBBRLS010000026.1, read on the forward strand.
GCCGAGCATCGCCAGGCCGATCGCCTGCGCCCGGCCGACCAGCCGCGGCAACAGCCAGGTGCCGCCGCAGTCGGGCACGAGGCCGATCTTCGCGAAGGCCTGGATGAAGCTGGCCGAGCGCTTGGCAATCACGAGGTCGCAGCACAGCGCCAGGTTGGCACCGGCGCCCGCGGCGACACCGTTGACTGCGGCGATCACCGGCACCGGCATCGAACGCACGCGCAGGGCGAGCGGCTTGTAGAAGCGTTCGACGGTCGCGCCGACGTCGGTCGGCGTGCCGCCCGGCTCGAGGTTGGGAGCGACGGCCGGATCGGCCAGATCCTGGCCGGCGCAAAAGCCGCGACCGCTGCCGGTGAGAACGACGCAACGCACCTCGGGATCGCCTGCCGCGGCGGCGAGCGCGGAAGCGAGCTCGGCATGCATCGCCGCCGTGAAGCTGTTCAGCGCCTTCGGGCGGTTCAGCGTCAGCGTGCGAACGCCGGCGTCGTGCGTGACCTGGACGAGCGCTTCTTCCACGGTGACTGTCTCCTCGCTCTCGCAATAATGCTGCCGACTTCGTCGTTGGCCAGTGCAATCATATTCGACCGATCGGTAGGTGAATGATATCCACGGTGCGCACGCGCCATTCGTCCCGGCAAAAGTTGCCGCAAGGGATGCCCGGAAAGCCCGTCTCGAAGCCGCAGCGCGTAGCCTTCGCCGACGCTCTTCCACGAGGGCGGGATACGGCCGAGGCTGGACGCGGAAAGCAGTGGCACGACGGTTGCGTAGTGAGCCCCTGAACGCCACACGAGCGCCCGGTCCGTCGGGCCGAAACCGTCCTGCCGAGGGCTCATTGCATGACATTTCCCGCGCTGCGAACTGCACAACGCCAACAGCACGCCGTGACGCCACGGCTGCAGCACGCGGTCCGCTTGCTGCAGCTTTCGTCGCTCGATTTCGCGCAGGAAGTGCACGAGGCGATGGGGCGCAATCCCTTCCTCGAAATCGAGGAGTCGTCACACGACTCCGGCTCGGGCGACGAATCCGGCCCGGCGGGTGCCGTAGACCTGCACACCGGCGACGCCGATTCGCCCGTCGGCGACTCACCCTACGAGCGCGACAGCTGGCAGCAATCCTCGACGAGCGTGCGCACGCACGGCGCCGAAAGCGATATCGGCGCGCTCGAACTGATCGCCGCGGAGGTCGGGCTGCGCGCCCACCTGCATATGCAGATCAACGTCTTGCCGCTATCCCCGCGCGACCACGCGCTGGCCTGCGCGATCGTCGAATCGCTCGACGACGACGGCTACCTGCGCACGCCGCTCGACGAGCTGGCCGCGACCAGCGGCATGCTGCCCGAGGTCGATGAATCGGAGATGCTGATCGCGCTGAAGCGCGTGCAGTCGCTCGACCCCTGCGGCGTAGGCGCGCGCAATGTCTCCGAGTGCCTGCAGCTGCAGGTCGTCACCATCGAAGACGGCGACGAGCGCGAGATGGCGCGCCGCATCGTCACCGACTATCTCGATCGCCTGGCGCAGCACGACGTGAACGGCCTCGCCCGGCTGCTGAAGCGAACGCCGGCGACCATCGAGACCGTCTGCGAGCGCATCCGCCATCTCAACCCGCGACCCGGATGGAGCGTCGAGCCGGCGACGACGCAATACATCACGCCCGACGTGCTGGTGCGCAAGATCCGCGGCCGCTGGACGGCGACGCTCAATCGCGGCATCGTGCCGCGCGTGCGCCTGAACCAGAGCTACGCGACGCTGTTTCAGGAGCACCGCAACGGCCGCAATCCCGAGCTGGCGCAACACCTGCAGGAAGCGCGCTGGACGGTGAAGAACGTGCAGCAGCGCTTCTCGACCATCCTCATGGTCGCCGAGGCGATCCTCAAGCGCCAGCAGCACTTCCTCGAATTCGGGCCGATGGCGATGAAGCCACTCGGCCTGCGCGAGATCGCCGAGGAGCTCGGACTGCACGAATCGACCGTTTCGCGCGTCACCAACAACAAGTTCATGGCGACACCGGTAGGCGTGTTCGAGCTCAAGTATTTCTTCTCGCGCGAGATGGCGACGGCGAGCGGCGGCGCCTGCTCGGCGACGGCGATCCGCGGCGTCATCAAGGGAATGATCGAAGCCGAGAGCGTGACCTCGCCGCTCTCCGACGCGCAAATCGCCCGCCTGCTCGTGCGCCAGGGACTGCAGGTCGCCCGGCGCACCGTCACCAAATACCGCCAGCTGCTCAAGCTCCCGTCGGTCGAACGGCGCCGGCGCGTCGTCGCGCCATTTCCGTCGACCTGCTGAAGTGGGCGAGCCCACGCTGAATCCGGCACGCGAATTGCCCAGTGCATCTTCATCCGCGCGCTTCCTGGCCGCGGGGGAGAACGATCTGAACGTGGCAGGAGCATCGCAACACCGGAGTACGCCAGCGACGGCCTCGCCGGACGCCTCTTCCGGTGCCCTGCTCACGGACCGGGCCGCCGCGATGCCGGCGCTGAGCTGGGGCGCGGCGCTGGCGCCGCGCAACGAGTGGCTTAGCCCCTCGTGGTCAACGTTCACCGGGAGACCGCTCTGCGAAATGCAGGGCGAAGGATGGACGCAATCGGTCCATCCCGAAGACCTCGAGCGTTGCCTCGGCATCCGCGCCACCAGCTTCGAGGCGAACAGCGCCTTCACGATGGACCTGCGCTTGCGGCGCCACGACGGCGAATACCGCTGGTTCGTGGACAACGGCGTGCCGCATCGCTCGGCCGACGGCGCCGCGCTCGGCTTCGTTGGCAGCGCCCTCGACATCCACGATCGAAAGGCCCTCGAAGAAAGCCTGGCCGAGCGCACCCAGGCGCTGCGCCTGGCCGAACGCCGCCAGGGCCAGTTCCTCGCCATGCTCTCCCACGAACTGCGCAACCCTCTGGCGCCGATCGCCAACGTGGCGAGCGTGTTGCGAACGCTCGAGCACAGCAACCCGATCCTCGTGCGCCTGCGCGAGATCCTCGAGCGCCAGGTCGGCCGCCTCGGACGCCTGGTCGACGAGCTTATCGACGTGACGCGCGCCGCCCAGGGGCAGATCTCGATGGTGCGCGAGCGTGTCTCGATCGACAGCATCGTTCACGCCGCGGTGGCGAACAGCCACGACAAGATCAACGCGGCCCGCCACCGTCTCGAGGTCGATGTGCCCGACGAGCGGCTGTTCGTGCGCGGCGATGCGGGCCGGCTGGCCCAGGCCCTGGCCAACCTGATCGGCAACGCCGCCAAGTTCACCTTCGACCCCGGAGTCGTCTCCATCGCCGTGCGCCGTGCAGGAAAGACCGTGCACCTGTCGGTGAAGGACGCCGGCCAGGGCATGTCCCCCGATTTTCTGCCGCATGCCTTCGAGCTGTTCACGCAGCAGGACCAGACGCTGGCGCGCACGCTGGGCGGGCTCGGCGTCGGCCTGACGCTGGCGCGGCGCATCGCCCAATTGCACGGCGGCGACGTCGAGGCCTTCAGCGAAGGCCTCGGCAAGGGCTCGGAGTTCGTCCTCTGGCTGCCCCTGCTCGGCGACGCTGCGCCAGCCGCCGATGCGTCGTCCCATGCGCCGCCTCTGAGCGAGGGCTGCCGTGTCCTGATCGTCGAAGACAATGCCGACGCGCTCGAGAGCTTGCGGCTGCAGATGGAGCTGTGGGGCAACGAGGTCAGCACCGCGCGCAGTGCCGAGGAAGCGCTCGTCGTCGCGGTGGCGTCGCGGCCCCAGATCGTGCTTTGCGACATCGGCCTGCCCGGCATGGACGGCTATCGCCTCGTCGGCGCCTTGCGCAAGGCCCTGGCCGGCATGCCGGTCGTCTTCGCCGCGGTGACCGGCTATGCGAGCGGCGACGATCAGGAGCGCGCGCTCGCCGCCGGCTTCGATTCTTTTCTCGTCAAGCCGCTGCAATCGGAAAGCCTGGGCCGCCTGCTGCGCGCCGCGGCCCGACAGACCCCGATCTAGTCGAAAGCTTGCGTCTCAGCGCGCTTCGTCGAGGGCGCCCGGCTCGCTGACCGGATCGCCGTCGTCGCTGGCGTACTCCTTCAGGCGGTTGTAGAGCGTCTTCAGGCTGATGCCGAGCGTCGCCGCGGTCTTTTCCTTGTGCCGACCGTAGTGCTCGAGCGTGGCCAGCGTGAGCTGGCGCTCGACCTCGGCGAGCGGCGTGCCGACGCGGATCGTCAGCACCGGCGCGCCGCCGGCCGAAAGCGCGGTGCCGGGCAGCTCGGGGAGGCAGTCGTCGACGATCGTCGCGCCGGCCGCCATCACGTAGGCGCGGTAGACGACGTTGCGCAACTCGCGCACGTTGCCGGGCCAGCGGTAGTCGGCCAGGCGCGCCAGCACTTCAGGCGCGAAGCGCTTGCGCGCGCCTTCGCGCTGGCCGATCTGTTCGAGGAAGTGGCTGGCGATGAGGGGCACGTCCTCGGCGCGATCCCGCAGCGCCGGCAGATGGATGGGAAACACGTTCAGGCGATAGAGCAGGTCTTCGCGCAGCTTGCCGCTCGCCACCGCCTGCATCGGTGGGCGATTGGTGGCGGCGATGAGGCGCACGTCGGTCTCCTGCACTTGCGTCCCGCCGACGCGCATGTAGGTGCCGGTCTCGAGTACGCGCAGCAGCTTGACCTGCAGGTCGAGCGGCATCTCTGTCACCTCGTCGAGAAACAGCGTGCCGCCATTCGTGCGCTCGAAGAATCCGAGATGCTGGCGATCGGCGCCCGTGAAGCTGCCCTTCTCGTGGCCGAAGATCTCGCTTTCGATCAAGTGCGGCGAGATGGCGCCGCAGTTGACCGCGAAGAAAGGCTTGGCGCGGCGCCGGCTCAGGTCGTGGACTGCGCGGGCGACGATCTCCTTGCCGCTGCCGCTTTCGCCGGTAATGAAGACCGACACCGAGGTTCCGGCGACGCGCGAGATCTGCTGGTATACGCGCCGCATCGGCGCGGCCCGGCCCCAAAGGGCGCCGAAGTGGCCTTCGCTCTCGAGCTGCGCTTCGAGGTCATGGCTCGCGGCCTTGAGCGTCGATGGCTTGGTCACCCGAGACAGCACGCCTTGAAGCTGCTTCAGGCTCATCGGCTTGACGAGATAGTCGGCGGCGCCCAGGCGCAGCGCCTGGATCGAGGTGTCGAGGCTCGCGTGGCCGGTGATCAGGACCAGCTCGGCGTTGGGCAACGACTTGGCGTCGTTGAAAAGCTCCATGCCGCTGCCGTCTGGCAGCATCAGGTCGAGCAGGACGATGTCCGGCTCCTGCAGCGCGAGTTGGCGGCGTGCATCGCGCAGGGTTCCGGCCGTCGCGACGGTGAAGCCTTCGCTCGCGATGAGCATGGCCATGGTTTCGGCGGCATCGGCATCGTCGTCGACCAGCAGGGCATGCGGCACGGATATTCCTCGCGGTTCGGGTGACTGATGGGCGCTTGGGGAAAGCCCGAGGCCATCGTAGGCACGGTGCCTGCCTACAGCAACTGCGTGCCCCCGTGTTCGCGGGTAGGAGAACGCCTACGTCCGACGAGCGGCGATGTCCCAGAATCGCCGGCCATGCCCATCGAATTCATCCTCTTCGGCGCCGTCCTGGCAGGCGTCGCGCTGTTCCATCGCCACACGATGGCCATCGCGGTGGGCGGGGCGATTGCCATCGCCCTCTACAAGATCCTCTTCTCGCCCTTCAACACCGGCGCCGGCGCCACGGGCTTCGCCCTGCACCTGCAGCACGAGTGGGTGATCCTCGCCAATCTGCTGATGCTCCTGCTCGGCTTCGCCCTGCTCGCCGACATGTTCGAGAAGAGCGCGGTGCCTGCCGCCCTGCCGAAGTTCCTGCCCGACGACTGGAAGGGCGCCTTCTTCCTGCTCGTGTCGGTGTTCGTGCTGTCGAGCTTTCTCGACAACATCGCCGCGGCGATGATCGGCGGCGCGGTCGCGCACACCGTGTTCCGCGGCAAGGTGCACATCGGCTACCTGGCGGCGATCGTCGCCGCGTCGAACGGCGGCGGTGCCGGCAGCGTCGTCGGCGACACGACGACGACCATGATGTGGATCGCCGGCGTGCATCCGCTCGAGGTGCTCGAGGGCTTCGTCGGCTCGGGCGTGGCGCTGGTCCTGTTCGGCATTCCCGCGTCGCTGCAGCAGCAGCGCCATTCGCCGATCACCCGGGATGCCGACGCGGCCGCGCGCATCGACTGGGCGCGGGTCGGCATCGTCGCCTTCATTCTTGTTGCCGCGATCGTCGTCAACGTGACGATCAACACGGGCTACAAGGAGATCAGCGACCTGTTCCCGTTTCTCGGCGCCGCGGTCTGGCTGGCGATCCTCGTCGCCACGCCGCTGCGCAAGCCCTCGTGGCCGGTCCTCCCCGGCGCGCTCAAGGGCGCGATCTTCCTGCTCTCGCTGGTGCTCTGCGCCTCGATGATGCCGGTCGAGCGGTTGCCCGCGGCGTCGTGGCCGACCGCCCTCGGCCTGGGCTTCCTGTCGGCCGTCTTCGACAACATTCCGCTCACCGCGCTGGCCTTGAAGCAAGGCGGCTACGACTGGGGCTTTCTCGCCTACGCCGTCGGCTTCGGCGGCTCGATGCTGTGGTTCGGCTCGTCGGCCGGCGTCGCCTTGTCCGGCATGTACCCCGAGGCGCGGTCGGTGGGGCTCTGGCTGCGCCACGGCTGGCACGTGGCGGTGGCCTACGTGGTCGGATTCTTCGTGATGCTGGCCGTCATCGGCTTTCACCCGGACACCGTGCTGAAGGGCAGCGTCGGGCCGGCGCCGGGGAGCGCGCCGACACACACCCGCTAGAAGCGACGCTTCAGCCCTGCGCCGAGCTCCCGCGAGGCACGTGCCTCGTTTGTCTCAGAGCGACTGGATGAAGCGCGGCAGCCAGCTCGTCAGGGACGGCACGTAGGTGATGAGCAGCACCGTGGCGATCGCTGCACCAAGGGGCGCCCAGAGGTGCTGCATGATCTCGCCCATGCTCGCCTTGGCGAGCCGCGCCGAGACGAACAGCGTCGCACCGACGGGCGGATGCGCAAGCGCGATGGCCAGGTTGGCCGTCATGATCACGCCGAAGTGAACCATGTCGATGCCGAACGACTTGGCGAGCGGCAGGAACAGCGGCGCCGAGAGCAGCATCGCCGGCAGCGGCTCGATGAAGATGCCGAGCAGCAGCAAGCAGATGTTGAATAGCAGCAAGAAGGTCCAGGGCTGCGTCGCCACTGACCGCACCCATTCCGAGAGGGCCGAAGCGACCTGCTCGGCGGTGATGAGCCAGGCCATCGCCCCGGTCGCGCCGATCACGAGCAGCACCGTCGCGCTGGTGATGAAGGCATTCAGCATCAGACGCGGCACGTGGTGCCAGCGCAGGTCCAGTGTCGGCGATGGCCGAGCCCGAGACGCCACCGAAGGCCATGCAGCTCACGACGGTGACGACGCCGAGCCCTCCCGGCAGCCAGCCGAACAAGACCCGCGCCAGCGCAACGATGCGCTTGCCGACACCGCCTTGTGCGAGCAACTCGCCGGCGAAGATGAAGAGCGGCACGGCGAGCAGGATGAAGGCCTCGACGACGGAGATGAAGGACAGGTAGACGACCTCGAGCGGGTGCTGCAGGCCGAGCACGAAGATCACGCCGGTGGTCGCGGCGAGCAGCGCGATCAGCATCGGCACGCCGCCGAGCGCAAGCAGGAAGAACGAGCCGAAGAGAACGAGCGCGACCATCGCTCAGTCGGCGTTGCCGTAGCGCTGCTCGCGCGGCACGCCGCGCGCGATCTGCCAGAAGTCGAACGCGACGAAGACGAGCATCGCCGTGCAGCCGACCGCCATGCCCATGTATTGCAGTGCCACGAGCGGCACCGACGCGATCGCGCACGCAGTCATGGAGCGGCTCGCATGAACGAGCCGATTCGGGTGGCGATGGTCGGCGCCGGCTACTTTGCGCAGTTCCAGCTGGATCCGAGCGTTTTAGGAGTGCAGCCTATGCACCTGGGCTCTCTCGGCGGGTTGAGCACGGTCAAGAGATTGACCGGGGATACTTTGCTGCGATCGGATCGACTCGACTTCACGATTCCGCCAGGCAACGACTCCGGATTGGTGTGGGGCGCTACTCAGGGCTTCGGCTGGGTGCTCGTCAAGACTCCGACGTCCATCCCGCTGGAGACGAGGACGGGAGGGAACTGGCAGGTCCTCGGAGGGGGCGGAAACCAGCAAAAAATCGAAATCGGAAACGAGAACGGAAACATGCTGGCCCGGTTCCACCTCGCTTCCTACATCAACGGAACGTCGGCGGATGCCGACTTGTCTCCCGTGACCACGCCAATCGCGCTCGACTCGTGGATGGTCATCATGGCCAGGTACAACAACAGCACGACTACAAAAGAAATCCGCGTCAACGGAGGGACGTGGGCGTCCGCGTCCACATACAACCTGTCTCACACCCAAGACGCCAACGGTTCCGTGTACATCCCTTCGTTCGCACCTCCCAACACCGAGGTAGCCGACGTTGGGGTGATGACATCGACGGTCAACGACGCAACGGCGGACGCCATCTACATGGCGATCCGCGCTCTCTACCCGGCGGCGAGCCTCCCGGACATCGCACCGTGAGATTGGCGTTCGAGACGCCCTTCATGTAAGGACGGGTCCTGACCCGCACGCTCGCGCGTGTGAGCACCGGAATGAGCCTGCACGTGTTCGCTTGCAACCTCAAGCGCGTGATGAGCATCCTTGACATCGCCGAAACGGCAGCGCGGCGGCCTGTTCGGACGTCAGCCGGGCCGGCTTCGATGCGAGCGTGCTCGCATGTCTGACGAACTCGGCGCAGGCGCCCTTGCAGGCACGCGACGGACCCCAACTTCGGTCATCGCCGGGACCGATTCGGCCGAATGCCGGCTGTGCCGCAGCCTGCCCTGAACGTCAGCCGACCGCCACGAAACCCACAGATCGAACGGGTCGCGCCGGCCCGTGGCTGGAATGCGACCGCGAGGCTGACGTGGCCGCCATGCCCAATTCGTGGCCTGCGCGCTCCGCATGGCGGAACTAGCGCGACCCCAGCAGTGGAGAGACCTGCTCGGCAATGCGCTTGCCGCTCGTGCCCGTCGGGAAGTAGCCCACGAACTGTCCGCCAGCGTCGAGCATGTAGACGAAAGAGCTGTGGTCGATCAGGTAGACATCGCTTCCAGGCCGACGAATCTTCTCGTAAAAGACCTTGTATGCGTTGGCAACCCGGCGTGTCTCGGACTCGCTGCCATGCAATGCAACGAAGCGCGGATTGAAACTCTGTGCATAGCGCTCGATCATTTTTGGCCGGTCGCGCGCGGGGTCGATCGTGATGAACACGGGCTGGATTCTTTCGCCCGCGGGGCCCAGCAATTTGATTGCTTCTGCAATCGAGCTCAACTCGGTCGGACATGCGTCAGGACAGAAGGTGTAGCCGAAGTACAGCAGCACGAGCTTTCCGCGCCAGTCAGCGGTACCGACACGGCGGCCATCTGCGTCCGACAACTCGAACGCGCCGCCGATGGGCCCGCGCCCACTCATCAGTTCGTTCATCAGCCGCGCGGCGTCGCGCCGCGGCACCTTCTCTTGCTGAGCATGGACGGTGCTTGTGGCAGCGAACGCCATGGCCAGCGCGAGCGCTGCCGCAGCGCTATTGGTGCGCCACAAGCTTACGCGCCGAACGTGTATTCGGTGCCGTTCGTTGACGGGACGAAGCGATCAGGCATCGCTGCGCGCAATGCGGTGGCCAGTCCCGGCCCGGAGCAGTGCATCGGGATCAGTACGTCGGGGTCCAGCGCGTTCAGTTCGGCGACGGTCTGCTTCAGGTAGGCCTCGTCCGCGGGGAAGAGGTGGAAGCCGCCGAGTATTGCGTGGACCTTGGTGACGCCGGAAACCTTCATTGCCTGCCGCGTCGAGTTGACGATGCCGGTGTGCCCACACGAGGAGATCACGACCAGCCCTCGGTCGCGCAGGTTGAAACAGGTGGCGTGTTCGTTCAGGTGCTCGTCGGGTACAGGCTTGCCCTGTGCCTTCTCCGCGGCGGCTGGAATCTGGCAGCCCAGGCCGTCCTTCATCGCGAATTCGACCAGCGTGTTTGGCAGCACGCGCTCGAACGAGCGGCGCTCGATCACGCCGGTGGTGAACGCGTGGCCTGCAATCACGGTCGGCTCGGGACATAGCACCACGCGCACGCGCTTTGCCGCCAGCTCCCGCCGGTCCAGCACGCCCGATTCGGCGTACTGCCCCGGCGTGCCGCCGCCAACGACGCGGCGGCAGAAGTTGTCCTCGCCGCCCGCGTACAGCGTCAGGTCGTCGGCCATCCGGCCGCGCTGCCGATCGAGCAAGCCGACCAGTCCGCCGTAGTGATCGAAATGTCCGTGGCTGAGGATCAGGGCCTGTGTCTTGGAAGGGTCGACCCCCATGATCTCCATGTTGTTCATCAAGGCTTCGACCGTGTAGCCGAAGTCGAGCAGGAACTGGCGGGTCTCGCTGCCGCGCTGAGATTCAAGCGCCAGCGCGAGGCCCCATTCGTTGTGCAGCGTCTTGCGGTAGTCGCCGGGCGCGGCAATGCCAGCCCGCTTGACCTTGACCCACTTCGACGCACTCGAGCGGGGTGTGTCGTAGCTGCTGTCGGTGAGCACCTTGACGGTCAGCTTGTCGATGACAGGCACCGCGATCGGCGCTGACTGTGCCCATGAGGAGCCCGCAAGGCCCCACTGCGTTCCAGCGCACGTCGCGCAGGCCAACAGACCGCGTCGCGAGATCGTTGCATGCATGGTCGCCTCCTTTACTGTTGCGACAATTCGTCGCGATTGAAGTTCATGGCGCGCAGTGATTCATCTACAGCGACTGTTCAGATCGCCGCCTCGGAACTGGCGCGCAGTTCGCATCCACCGGACGGTCTCGTGCCATAGGTTCATGACCCGCCGCATGCATCACTTCACGGCGATCGCTGAAATCTCGACCTTCAAATCGCGAGGTAACCGGGCCGCCTCCAAGGTCGCGCGCGCCGGCGGCTTGTCGGTGAAATACGTGCCGTAGACCGTGTTCATGCGCGTAAAGTCGTTCAAGTCTTTCATGTACACCGTTGTGGAGACGATGTTGCCGAGCGTCATGCCGTTGGCCTCGAGCACGGCGCGCAGATTCTCAAGGGCTTGCTTCGTCTGGTCCTCGATGGACGCAGAGGTCATTGGCTGATTTGTCTTTGGATCGATCGCCCCCTGGCCCGCAAGGAACAGCATGTTGCCGTGTCGGATCCCTTGCGAATACGGCCCGATCGCCGCAGGGGCACCGCTCGTGAAGACGACTTCCTTGGTCGATCCAGTCTGGGCGCAACCGCTGAGAGTCGTGGCGGCGGCGACAGCCGCCCAAAGCCCGGTGATCACGACGAGGCGCCGGATAGGAATTCCCATGACGAGTCTCCTCCAAGTTTGTCGGGAGAGATCGTATTCCTTCGACTGCCGCATTGCTAGTGCTACGCATCTCGGCGGCTGAATCGTTGGTGACGGCGAGTGGTTCAGGCCTCCGTCCCGACGCAGAAGAGTTTGATGAATTTCGTTTTGGAGGATCGGCCCGGGTCAGGGGTTGGCGCAGCCCAGCGAAGCGAATCCTCGACGCCGTTCGATCAGCCCGGGCCTGATCTTGCCCAGGCCCTCGAGAAGACATGAACCGGCGACATGCCGGGCAGCTCGCGCTGTCCGCCTGCCCTCGATGCCGCGTTCGTTGAAGTTCGACGAAGTGCGGCATCTCTCTCACGTGGCGCACGATTGCTCGAGCCAGCGCTCGATCTTCCCGCTGGGCTGACGACGCAAGCGCTCGAGTGATGTTCGCCCAGGCCAGCATGGCCTGCGTTCCGCATCACGCCAGCGGTGCGAGCAGATTCTTGACCACCGCGCCGCCCTTCATGATGAGCTTCAAACGCGACTTGTCCTGCAGCACGCTCACGTCGCGCAGCGGGTCGCCGTCGACGACCAGCAGATCGGCCAGATAGGCAGCCTTGAGCTGTCCCACGGGCAAGCCCATCAGCTCGCCACCGACGCGCGTCGCGCATTGCAGCGCCTCGCTGGCCGAGTAGCCGAAGAGGGTGACGAAGTGCTCGATGTCGCGCGCATTCGTTCCCTGCGGCGTCCACGCGAAGCCATAGTCGCCGCCGACGACGACACGGATGCCGCGCTTTCGCATCTGCTCGTAGGTGCGCTGCGCACTTTCGAGGCAGCGCTCCATGCCGAGCGCGCGCGCCGCGGCGCGGTCGATGCCCCATGCATCGGCCTCGTACAGCGTGTTGTGGATGAGGCCGATCGCCGGCCCGACGAAAACGCGGTCGCGTGCCGCCTCCAGCCGGTCGAGCGCCTCGCTGTCGGCCAGCTCGCAGTGGTAGATCACGTCGACGCCGCAGTCGAGTGCGCGCAGCACCGAGTTGGAGGCGCGCGCGTGACAGGCGACCCTCCTGTTGAAGTCGTGCGCCACTTCGCAGGCCATGCGAACCTCGGCTTCGCGCATCACCGTCATGCCGCCCTTGGCGTTGACGAAATCGTCGCCCGAGATGTTGATCTTGATCGTGTCCACGCCCTCGCGGATGCACAGCCGCACGGCGCGCGCGATCGCCTCGGGTCCGTCGGCGATGAGGCCGAAGCTGCCGCGCTCCATGTGCAGCCGGTTGTCGTCGCCGAGGCCTCCGGTGACGGTGATCTCGGGCCCGGCGGCGCGCAGGCGTGGCCCGGGGATGCGGCCGGCGTCGATCTGGTTGCGCACCACGACGTCGAGCCGCAGCTTGGCGCTGGCCGCGCTGAACGCGCTGGTGAATCCCGCCTCCAGCAGCGTGCGCGCGTTGTGCATCGTCTCGAGCACATGCTCTTCGGGCGGGATGTCGCCGAGGTCGGTGTTGCGCGTCGCGCCGCAGAACGACAGGTGCGCGTGGCCCTCGACGAGGCCGGGCATCAGCGTCATGCCGCGCGCGTCGATGATGCCTTGCGCGCCCTCGGCCGCGAGCTGCCCGCTGCCGCGCGAGACGGCTTCGATGCGGCCGTCTTCTGCGATCAGCAGCTCGCCGCTGTAGGCCGCGTCGCCGCTGCCGTCCCAGATGCTGGCGTTGACGATCAGGGTCTTCATGCCGACCTCGGCATGGGTGCGGCGGCCGTGTTCAGGTACACCGAATACAGCGAGGTCGTGCCGCAGATGAACAGCCGGTTCAGCTTGGCGCCGCCGAAGCAAACGTTGGCGACGACCTCGGGGATGAGGATCTTGCCGAGCAGCGTGCCGTCGCTGGCGTGGCAGTGCACGCCGTCGCCCGCCGACAGCCACAGGTTGCCATGCGCATCGACGCGAAAGCCGTCGTACAGGCCCACCGGACAGGTCGCGAACACCTCGCCGCCGGAGAGCGTGCGCCCGTCGGCCGCGACCTTGAAGCGCCGCACATGGTGCGGGCCGTCTGCCTGGTGCGTGGCGCCGGTATCGACGATGTAGAGAAGCGACTCGTCGGGCGAAAAGGCAAGGCCGTTGGGCTGCACGAAGTCATCGGCCACGACCGACACCGCGCCGCTCGCCGCATCGATGCGGTAGACGCGCTGCGCGCCGATCTCGTTCGGCGAGGCGTCACCCTCGTAGTCGCTGTCGATGCCGTAGCTCGGGTCGGTGAACCAGATGCTGCCGTCGCTCTTGACGACCAGGTCGTTCGGCGAGTTGAAGCGCTTGCCGTCGATGGTGGCAGCCAGCACCGTGCGCCTGCCGTCATGTTCGGTGCGCGAGACGCAGCGACCGCGGTGCTCGCAGCTCACCAGCCGGCCCTGCAGGTCGACGAAGTGGCCGTTGGCGTTCATGGCGGGCTGGCGGAAGACCGAGACCGAGCCGTCGGTCTCGTCCCAGCGCATCATTCGGTCGTTCGGGATGTCGGACCACACCAGGTAGCGCCCGGCCGCGAACCACGCCGGCCCCTCGGCCCAGCGGCAGCCGGTCCAGAGTTTTTCCACATGCACGTTGCCGAACGCGAGTTTGCCGAAGCGCGGATCGATGACTTCGAAGCTGTCGGTGAGTGAGAGGGCCATCGGGTTCTCCAGTTGCTCCCGGGTTTCGTCCAGATCCGGATCAAGCCGCGCCATTCAATCCGAATGCCGCCGCCCACGCCCATAGACCAGCAGCATGGCGATGATGACGACGCCATAGATCACCTGCCGCCCCATCTCGGGAATCTGCATCACGGACAGGATCGATTGCAGCAGCGTGATGAGGACCACGCCGACCACGGTGCCGAGGTACGAGCCTCGGCCGCCGAGGATGTTGGTGCCGCCGAGCACCACCGCCGCGATGGCGGGCAGCAGATAGGCGTCGCCCATCGCCTGGTAGGCCTTGGTCGAATAGCCGGTCAGCAGCACGCCGGCCGCGGCCGAGCAGGCGCCGGCGATGACGAAGCAGAGCAACGTGACGCGCCGCGTATCGACGCCCGACAGGTAGGCCGCGCGCTCGCGGTTGCCGACGGCGTAGATCGCGCGGCCGAGCGTCGTGCGGTGCAGAAGGAAGAGCGTCAGCCCGCCGATCACGGCCCACACCAGCAGCGCGTTCGGAATGCCCAGCAGCGAGCGGCCGGTGGCGATCAGGTGCATGGCAGGCGTCGAGCGGTCCTGCGGCGCGAAGCCGCCCGTCTGCACGACGATCAGCCCCTGCGCGACGGCATTGATGCCGAGCGTGAAGATCATCGACGGCACGCGCAGGTAGGCGACACCGATGCCGTTGACGAGCCCGAACGCCGCGCCGCACAGGATGCCGAAGGGGATCGCGATTACCGCGCCCGTCTCGCCCCACCAGCCCGCCGCGGCGGCCGACATGACGCCGCCGACGGTGACGAGCCACGGCACCGACAGGTCGATGCCACCGAGCAGGATGACGAGCATCGAACCGGTCGCGACGACGCCGAGGAACGATGCGATCTGCAGTTGCAGCAGCAGGTAGTCGGCCGACAGGAAGTTCCTGGAGTAGAGGCTGCCCAGCATCAGCAGCGCGAGGGTGCACGCGGCGGCCGCAACGACGGGCAGATGGCCCGAACGCTTCAAACGCAATGCGAGGGCACTCATCGTGGATTTACTTGAAGAGGTCGAGCCGGTTGCTGACCTTGAGCAGGCGCAGCGCCCCGAGGCTGACGGCGGTGAGCAGGATGACGCCCTGGAACAGCGGCTGCCACAGCGGCTCGAGGTCGAACACGAACAGCAGGTCGCCGATCGTACGCAGCGCAAAGGCGCCGAAGATCGAGCCGATCGCGCTGCCCGCACCGCCCGCGAGCGAGGTGCCGCCTATGACGACGGCGGCGATCGAATTCAGCGTGTACACACCGCCGATCGCGGCCGAGGCCTCGCCCGAATAAGTGACGCAGGTCAGCAGCAGCCCGCCGATAGCCGCCAGCAGCCCGGCGAGCGTATAGGTGACGAGGATGGTGCGACTGATGTTCACGCCCGACATGTACGCAGCGGGCAGCGACGAGCCGATGGCGAGCGTCGCGCGGCCGACCTCCGACCTTCGATACGGCACCCAGACCAGCAGAACGACGACAAGCAGCACGACGAGCATGGCCGGCACGCCGCCCGGCAGCGCACCCGTCAGAGCGTCGGCCAGGCCGGCGTGGATCTCGCCGCCGGGCACAGGCCGCAGCCCGAGCGACAGGCCGTAATAGATCGTGCCTGTGGCCAGCGTGGTGATGATGGGCTGCAGCCGGCCGTAGACGATGATGGCGCCGTTCAAGAGCCCGCACAGCGCGCCGACGACGAGCACCGCGCCCGCGCCCAGCGTGGCCTGCAGGGCAGAACCGACGACGAGGTGCGAGGCCAGGCAGTTGGCGAGCACGAAGACCATGCCGACCGACAGGTCGATGCCGGCGGCCAGTACCGGCAGCGTCTGCGCCATCGCGACGATGGCGAGCAGCACGCCCTTGTTGGTGGCCGTTGTCAGCACCGGCACCGTCCAGCCCATCTGGTGGTTCGTGATGTAGAGCGCGAAGATGGCAGCGAACAACAGCGCCGCGGCCAGCGTGGCGCGATGCTCGCGCAGGCGGTAGTACCAGTCGGTCCGCGTCATGCAACGGCCTCCGCCGCCACGTTGAGAGCGCTCGATACCAGCGCGTGCTCGGTCAGCTCGGGTCCGGCCAGCCAACGCACGATGCGGCCGTCGTAGAACACGGCGACGCGGTCGCAGCAGCCGATCAGCTCGGCGTAGTCGGTCGAATACAGCAGGACCGCAGCGCCGGCCGCCGCCAGGCGGCGCAGCAGCGCGTAGATCTCCTGCTTGGTGCCGACGTCGATGCCGCGCGTCGGGTCGCTCAGCAGCAGCACTCGCGGCGCGTTGAGCAGCCACTTGCCGATCACGACCTTCTGCTGGTTGCCGCCGGAGAGCGTGCCCACGGGGTCGCCCGGCTCGGGCGCCTTGATCGACAGCATGAGCGCGATGTCGTCGGTCGCCTTCGCCTCTTTCGCCACGCGCACGACGCCGGCGCGGCTGAAGCGATCGAGAGAGGCAAAACTCAGGTTGTCGCGCACCGACATCGGCAGCATCAAACCGTCGGTCTTGCGGTCCTCGGGCACGAGCGCGAGGCCGGCATGCTTGGCCTGCCGCGGGCTGCGCACTTGCGTGGCATTGCCGCTCAGCAGCAGCTCGCCGCTGACGCCGCTCAGCACGCCGAACAGCGCGAGCAGGAAGTCGCGCTGGCCCTGGCCGTCGAGCCCGCCGAGGCCGACGATCTCGCCCGGCCGCACGGCAAGGCTGACGTCGTGCAGGCGGCCGTTCCACGCCAGGTCGCGCGTTTCGAGTGCGGGCGTCTCGTTCACCGTCCGCGGCGGCGGCTTGGGCGGGTAGGCGTGGTCGAGGTCGCGCCCGATCATCATCTCGATGATCTGCGCGTCGCTGTGCGTGCCGGCGGCGAAGGTGGCGACGTGCCGGCCGTTGCGGAAGACCGAGCAGTCGTCGGCGAGTTCGGCAATCTCCTTCATGCGGTGCGAGATGTAGACCACCGCGAGGCCCTCGTCGCGCAGGCGCTTGAGCAGGGTGAAGACGCGCTGCACGTCGGCCGCGGCGAGTGCAGAAGTGGCCTCGTCGAGGATCAGCACCTTGGGCTCGCGCGCCAGCGCCTTGGCGATCTCGACCATCTGTCGGCGCGACAGCGAGAGGCTGTCGACGGGCGCGAGCGGGTGGATGTCTTCGGCCCCCGCGCGTGCGAGTGCCGCCTCGGCGATGCGGCGTTGGGCGCGGCGATCGATCAGCCCCAACTTGCACGGCGGGTTCGTGATGCAGATGTTGTCGGCGACGCTCAGGTCGGGCATCAGCGAAAGCTCCTGGAAGATGCACGCGATACCCGCCGACACCGCCTCCTGCGGATGTTCGAAGCGCCGCTCCTGCCCCTGCAGCACGATGCGGCCTTCGTCGGGCTGCACGACACCGGCCATGATCTTGATGAGCGTCGACTTGCCGGCGCCGTTCTCGCCGAGCAGCGCGTGGATTCGCCCCGGCGCGCAGGCGAAGCGCGCGCCCTCCAGGGCACGCACACCGCCGTAGCGCTTCGAGACGTCGATCAGTTCGAGGATCGGCTGCACGCGTCGAACCCTGAAGACAAGTGCGGCCGCGGTGGAAGTACCGCGGCCGCCCGATCAGCGGTTCTTCAAGACACGATCAGTTGTTCTTCTCGTCCTTGCTCATGATGTCGGTGTCCTTCAGGTTCACACCGCACGCCGGGAACGAGTTGGTCGTGAAGAAGTTGTCCGTCAGGGCCGGATAGAAGTTTTCGCCTGCCTTGAAGTTGGGGTGGCTGGCCTGCGGGATCGGCACCGAGATCATCTGCGGCATCACCTTGCCCTGCAGCGCGGAGACGGCGGCCTTCATCGAGATCGCCACCAGCCCCGGCGACTGGCCGAGCGAGGTGCACAGCAACCCGTCCTTGGCATTCGCCGCGCACAGCTTGCGGAATCCGTTCTCGGCCTCGCCGGCGACGGGGATCATCTTGTGCTTGGCGTCGATCAGCGCACGCACGGCGCCGGTGGAGCCGCCCTGCACGAACATGCCATCGAACTTCTTGTGCACGGCCACGGCGTCGGCCACGACCTTCTGCGCCGTGCCGTCGTCCCAGTTGCCGACGACTTCGACGATCTCGAACTTGTTGCCCGGTGCCTCCATCACCTTGCGGAAGCCCAGGTGCCGGTCACGGTCCACCGAGTTGCCCGGCAGGCCGCGCACCTCGATGATCTTGCCGCTCTTGCTCGGGATGTTCTTGATCAGCCAATCGCCGGACTGCGTGCCCATCGCAAGCTGGTCCTCGTTGACCATCATCACTTCCTTGCTGTCGAGCACGTTGTCGAACGGTACGAGCACGACGCCTGCCGCATTGGCACGCTTGATGACAGGCGCAAACGCGGTCGGGTTCACGGCAATGGTGATGATCGCGTCGTAGCCCGAATTGATGAAGTTGTCGATCGCCGCGATCTGTGCCGCCACATCGGTACCGGTCGAGACGATCTTGAACTCCTTCAACTGGTCTTTCATCTCGGGCGTCGCCGCGTAGGCCTTGGCCATCTTGATCATCTGGATGCGCCAGGTGTTGCCGACGAAGCCGTTGGCAAGCGCGATGCGGTACGGCCCCTTCTTGGCGGGCCACTGGAAGTACTGGGTGGTCGCGTCCCAGGGCGCGAAGCAGGCCGGGTTTTCACCCGGGCCGCTGACGACCTTGGGCGGCGCTGCCAGCGCCAGTTGGGCAGCCATCAGACCGATGGTGGCGGCAATGAAGGTTCGTGTGCGCATTTCGTCTCCTGATTTGTTCAACGGGTCGCTTCCGCTCCGCGGCGGCTTGGCGGCAATGTCGGCGTCGACGGCCGACACCAGAGCCCGATGCCGCCGACAAAATCATCATACGAAAAGGCTGCACCCACGCAACTGGGGTCTTCCGATGCAGGCGACAGTGTTCCCCTGCTCACTGCAGCACAGCGTCATCAGCGATCTCGTGCACGAGGGGTGTGACCTCCTGACCGTGGCCCAGATTTCAGGCACCAGCTTGGTCATGATCGAGCGCCACTACGGACATCTGCGCGGCGAGGTTAGCGCCACGGCGCTCGCCCGACTCGCCTTTTGAGACGGACTATGCACAGGACTGGTCCTGCAAATGCACGCGCGCCGGGAACCTTCGAGTTCTCTCAGCAGTATCGGCGCTCGACAAGTGTGGAGGACCATGCGGTGAACCGCTCCGAGTTTCATGGCAGTCCGTCGACGTTTGCAACGCCACGCCTCTGGCCCGTCTGGCCATTAGAGCGAAGCCCTGTGCTGGCCCTGCGCTGGCAGGTACTCAAAGGCACCGCGCGGAGCCACCCGCGCGCCCGATCGCCGCACGAAGCAAAGATCCGCGTCTCACTTCGCGTAGACGTCAGTCCGATCCCTCGGTTCTGTTCCGCGCCACGCGTGTCGCTCTGGCAGACGCTGCTGGCCATCGGCTGGCCGCAGCACGTCTGGTCGAGCGGAAAGTCGAACCCCGCAGCCGAGGCGCTCGAGCAACTCGAGCGTGGCGATGCCGACCTCCGGGAAGAAGGCATCGACCCAGCACGACACGCACAAGGTCACTTTCATGCGAGGCATACCTGCTTCGACTCCGGACCTACGCTCGCGACGTGCCCTGCGGGGATACAACGGTTACTGTGCGACAGCGCGCGTCGCAGCCTTTGTGCCACGTCAATACCGAGCGAACTTTACCGATCGTGGAAACCCTCGACGGGTGAGGGCTCGACCATCGGAGTTGATGTGGCGCAAGCCGACGCGACCCCGGCGCCGACAGAATCGGTGTGCCCTGCCCACCCGCCCGTTTCCAGGCCACCCACCGTGAATTCGCAACCTGACGTAGCGGCGTCAGTCGCGGCCGAACCCACAGCGTTCGTGCCGGAGCCGGGCGGCCCGGCGCATGCACGAAAGAGGCCGGTGTTTGTCCTGGGACAAGTGCAGCCCCCGCCCCGGCCGCTACCGTCGATTCCTCGCCACGAGGCGTCACCCTGGAGATCGGCCATGACCAGCGAACACGCCACCCCGAGCCGCACGTCGCTGTCGCCCTGGTTTCCGCGCGGCGTCACGCTGCTGCACGACCCCGAGCTCAATAAGGGCACCGCGTTCACCGAGGCGGAGCGCGACGCGCTGGGCCTGACGGGCCTGCTGCCGCCGCACGTATGCAGGCAGTCGGAGCAAGTGGAGCGCGTGCTCGGCAACTTCCGCCGGCTCGAGAACGTGCTCGAGAAATACGTCTTCATGGCCGCGCTGCACGATCGCAACGAGGCGCTCTTCTTTCGCATCGTGATGGAGAACCCGGACGAGATGATGCCGATCATCTACACGCCGACAGTCGGGCTCGGCTGCCAGAAGTTCGGCCACATCTTCCAGCGTCCACGCGGCGTCTTCGTCACCGCCAACGATCGGGGCCAGGTGAAGAGCCTGCTGCGAAACTGGCCGCATCGTGACGTCGCGATGATCGTCGTCACCGACGGCGAGCGCATCCTCGGCCTCGGCGACCTCGGCTCGAACGGGATGGGTATCCCGGTCGGCAAGCTCTCGCTCTACGTCGCCTGCGCCGGCATCCAGCCGGCGCAATGCATGCCGGTGATGCTCGACGTCGGCACGAACAATCAGGCGTTGCGCGATGACCCGCTCTATCTCGGTCTGGCGCAGCCGCGCCTTACCGGCGCGGACTACGACACCCTGGTCGACGAGTTCATCACCGCGGCATGCGAGGTCTTCCCCGGCGTCGTCATCCAGTTCGAGGATTTTGCGAATCACAACGCCTTTCGCCTGCTGAAGAAATACCGCGATCGCATCTGCACCTTCAACGACGACATCCAAGGCACGGCCGCGGTCGCGCTGTCGGGTCTCTACTCGGCGCTGCGCGTGACCGGCGGCGCGCTCGAGCGCCAGCGTCTGCTGTTCCTCGGCGCGGGCGAGGCGGCGACCGGTATCGCGGACCTCGTCGTCGCGGCGATGATCGCGGCCGGCGCTGACCCGGCGCAGGCGCGACGCAACTGCTGGCTGTTCGATTCCAAGGGCCTCGTCGTCGCCGGCCGCCGCGACGAGCTCGCCGAGCACAAGCTCCCCTACGCCCACGAGCACGCGCCGCAGGGCGATCTCGTCGCCGCCATCCTCGCGCTCGAGCCGACCGCGCTCATCGGCGTGTCGGCGTCCGCCGGCGCATTCACGCAGCCGGTCGTCGAGGCGATGACGCGCCTGAACCCACGCCCCGTCGTCTTCGCCTTGTCGAACCCGACTTCGAAGGCGGAGTGCACCGCCGAGCAGGCCTACGCATGGAGCGACGGCCAGGCGATCTTCGCGTGTGGCAGTCCATTCGACCCGGTCACGATCGGCGCGCGGACCTGGGTGCCACGCCAGGGCAACAACTCGTACATCTTTCCCGGCGTCGGGCTGGGCGTGATCGCCGTGCGCGCGCGCCGGGTCACCGACGAGATGTTCCTCGCCGCCGCGCACTCGCTCGCCGACCAGGTGACGGAGCAGGATCTCGCGCAGGGCAGCATCTATCCGCCGCTGGCGCAGGTGCGCGACGTGTCGACGCAGCTCGCGATGGCGGTCGCCGAAGTCGCGTTCAGCCAGGGCCACGCCGGCATTGAGCGCCCCGCCGACCTGCTCGCGCACGTGCGCTCATGCATGTACGACCCGAGCTATCCAACCTACGCCTGAACGACCATGCTGCAAATCCGGATCCACGGGCGCGGCGGCCAGGGCGTCGTCACTGCAGCCGAGATGCTGTCGATCGCCGCGTTCTGGCAAGGCAGCCATGCGCAGGCGTTCCCGAGCTTCGGCTCGGAGCGCACCGGCGCGCCGGTGGTTGCCTTCTGTCGCATCGACGACCACGAGATCCGGCTGCGCGAGCCGATCCTGGCGCCCGACGTGCTCATCATCCAGGATTCGACGCTGTTGCGACAGGTTGAGGTGTTCCAGGGGCTCGTGCCCGATGGCTACGTCCTGATCAACAGCAAGCGCACCTTCGAAGCGCTCGGCCTGACCGAGATCGCGCAACGGTTCCGGCCCGAGCGGCTGAGGACGGTGCCAGCGACAGAGATCGCGATGAAGCACCTCGGCCGCCCGCTGCCGAACGCCGTGCTGCTTGCCGGCTTCGGCGCGCTGTCGGGACTGATCGCGCTCGACGCCGTGGCGCACGCGATTCGCGACAAGTTCAACGGCAAGGTCGCCGACGGCAACGTCGCGGCGGCGACCGAGGCGTTCGCGTACGTCCGGGACGGATTGGCGGAGCCGGCCCATGCTGAAGCAGATTGAAGGTTCGCAGGCCGTGGCCGAGGCCATTGCCTTGTGTCGGCCCGAGGTGATCTGCGCCTACCCGATCTCGCCGCAGACGCACATCGTCGAGGGCTTGGGCAAGCTGGTGAAGAAGGGTGCGCTCAGCCCATGCGAATTCATCAACGTCGAGAGCGAGTTTGCCGCCATGAGCGTGGCGATCGGCTCGTCGGCGACCGGAGCCCGCACCTATACGGCAACGGCGAGCCAGGGCCTGCTCTTCATGGTCGAGGCGATCTACAACGCCTCCGGGCTCGGCCTGCCGATCGTGATGACGGTGGCGAACCGCGCCATCGGCGCACCGATCAACATCTGGAACGATCACAGCGACTCGATGAGCCAGCGCGACTGCGGCTGGCTCCAGCTCTTCGCCGAGAGCAACCAGGAAGCGCTCGACATGCACATTCAGGCGTTCAGGATCGGCGAGGAGCTGTCGATGCCGGTGATGGTCTGCATGGACGGCTTCATCCTTACCCACGCCTACGAGCGCGTCGAGATGCCGACCCAGGCCGACGTCGACGCGTTCCTGCCGCCCTACGAGCCGCGCCAGGTGCTCGACCCGGACGATCCGGTATCGATCGGCGCGATGGTCGGCCCCGAGGCGTTCATGGAGGTGCGCTACCTGGCGCATGCCAAGCAGACGATGGCGCTCGAGCTGATCCCGCGGATCGCCGCCGAGTTCGCCGAGCGCTTCGGCCGTGCTTCCGGCGGGCTGGTGCGCGGCTATCGCTGCGAGGACGCCGAGACGCTCGTCGTCGCGCTCGGCTCTGTGGTCGGCACGCTCAAGGACACGGTCGACGAGATGCGCGCCGGCGGCGTGAAGATCGGCGTGCTCGGCATCCGCTCGTTTCGGCCCTTCCCCCTCGCCGCGGTGCGCGCCGCGCTGCAGGAGGCGAAGCGAGTCGTCGTGCTCGAGAAGAGCTTTTCGGTCGGCCTCGGCGGCGTCGTGTCGACCGACGTTCGCCTGGCCTTGTCGGGCCTGCAGTTGCACGGCTACACGGTCGTCGCCGGCCTGGGCGGGCGCGCGATCACGAAAGCCTCGCTGGTCCGAACGTTCACGGAGGCCATCGCCGACAGGCTGGAGGCGCTGACCTTCATGGATCTCGATTGGCGCATCGTCAACCTGCAGCTCGCGCGCGAGGCCGCGCTGCGTCGCAGCGGTCCGATCGCCGAGAACCTGCTGCGCGACGTCGGCACTGTCGCCTCGAAAGTCAGCTGACATGACGCAGCCGCTGAAGTTCTATCAGACCGGCACGTTCACCGTCGGAAACCGCCTGCTCGCACCCGAGCAGCGCAGCGTGCAGTCGTCGATCGAGCGCAACAACTCGCTCAACTCGGGGCATCGGGCGTGCCAGGGCTGCGGCGAGGCGCTCGGCGCGCGCTACGCGGTCGACGCGGCGATGCGCGCGACGCGCAACCGGCTCATCGCCGCCAACGCCACCGGCTGCCTCGAGGTGTTCTCGACGCCGTATCCGGAGACGTCCTGGCAGCTGCCATGGATCCACTCGCTGTTCGGCAATGCGGCCGCCGTCGGCACTGGCATCGCTGCGGCCCTGAAGGTGAAGGGAAGGCACGACGTTCGCGTCATCGCCCAGGGCGGCGACGGCGGCACGACCGACATCGGCTTCGGCTGCCTGTCGGGAATGTTCGAGCGCAATGACGACGTGCTTTACATCTGCTACGACAACGAGGCCTACATGAACACCGGGGTCCAGCGCAGCTCGGCGACGCCGCCGGGCGCGCGCACGGCGACGACGATGGCCGTCGGACCTTCGCCCGGCGCCCCTTTCGGCCAGGGCAAGAACCTGCCGCGCATCGCGATGGCGCACGAGATCCCGTACGTCGCAACTGCGACCGTCGCCGACCTGCGCGACCTCGAGGCCAAGGTCGAGAAGGCGATGAGCCTGCACGGGGCACGCTACCTGCATGTGCTTGTGCCCTGCCCGCTCGGCTGGGGCTCGGCGAGCCACGACACGATCCGGCTGGCCCGGCTGGCGCGCGAGACCGGGATCTTCCCGGTCTTCGAGGCCGAGCGCGGCGAAGTCACGGCCGTGACCCGGATTCGCCATCGCGTTCCGGTCGAGGAGTACTTGAAGCCGCAGAAGCGCTTCGCCCATCTGTTCGGCACCCCCGGCCAGCCGGAAATGCTCGCGCACATCCAGGCCGCCGCGGACAAGAACGTCCGCCGTTACGGTCTGCTTGACGAGGAGGCTTTGGCGTGACCATGCAGAAGCCGTTCGCGATCACGCTCGACCCGGGCTCGTCGCTCGCCAACAAGACCGGCTCCTGGCGCACCGAGCGGCCGATCTACGTCGATCGGCTGCCGCCGTGCAACGCCCAGTGTCCGGCCGGCGAAGACATCCAGGGCTGGCTGTACCACGCCGAGAGCGGCGCCTACGAAGCGGCCTGGCGCCACCTGACGCGCGACAACCCGTTCCCCGCCATCATGGGGCGCGTCTGCTACCACTCGTGCGAGGGCGCATGCAACCGCGGCAAGATCGATACCGCCGTCGGCATCAATTCGGTCGAGCGTTTCCTGGGCGACGAAGCCATCCGGCTCGGCTGGCGCTTCCCTGCACCGACCTGCGAATCGGGCAAGCGCGTGCTCGTGGTCGGCGCCGGGCCTTCGGGAATGTCGGCGGCGTACCACCTGCGCCGGCTCGGCCACGCGGTCACGGTCAAGGAAGCCGGGCCGCTCGTCGGCGGCATGATGCGCTTCGGCATCCCCAAGTACCGCTTGCCGCGCGACGTCCTCGATGCCGAGATGGAGCGCATCGTCGCGATGGGCGTGACGGTCGAGCTCGGCACCAAGGTCGGCCGCATCGACGCCGCCATGCGCGAAGGCCGCTTCGACGCCGCCTTCCTCGCCGTCGGTGCGCACATCGCCAAGCGCGCCTTCATTCCGGCCAAGGACTCGGCGCGGATCCTCGACGCCGTCTCGGTGCTGCGCTCGATGGAAGGCGACGACCCGCCGCTGCTCGGCCGCCGTGTCGTCGTCTATGGCGGCGGCAACACCGCCATAGACATGGCGCGAACGGCAAGGCGCCTCGGCGCCACCGAAGCGGTCATCGTCTACCGGCGCACGCGCGAGAAGATGCCGGCGCACGACCTCGAGGTCGAGGAAGCGCTGCAGGAAGGCGTGCTGGTGAAATGGCTGTCGACGATCACGCAGGCCGGCGACGGCGCGTTGACGATCGAGAAAATGCGGCTCGACGAGAAGGGCAACGCGCAGCCGACCGGCGAGCTCGAGACGCTCGCCGCCGACTCGCTCGTTCTCGCCCTCGGCCAGGATGTCGACCTGGCGTTGCTCGAAGGCGTCGCCGGCCTGACGTTAAAGGACGGCGTCGTCGAGGTCGACGCGTCGACCATGATGACCGGCCACCCGGGTCTGTTCGCCGGCGGCGACATGGTGCCGGCCGAACGCAACGTCACGGTCGCGATCGGCCATGGCAAGAAGGCGGCGCGCCACATCGATGCCTGGCTGCGCGGCGTGCGCCTGGCGCCGGTGCCGAAGCACGCGATCGCCACGTTCGAGCGGCTCAATTCCTGGTACTACACCGACGCGCCGAAGACGATCCAGCCGCAGCTAGACATCGCCCGCCGCAGCGGCAGCTTCGACGAGGTCCAGGGCGGCCTGACCGAAGACAACGCGCTCTTCGAGGCACGCCGTTGCCTCAGCTGCGGCAACTGCTTCGAATGCGACAACTGCTACGGCGTCTGCCCGGACAACGCGGTCATCAAGCTCGGCCCGGGCCTTCGCTTCAAGTTCAACCTCGACTACTGCAAGGGCTGCGGCGTGTGCGTCGCTGAATGTCCCTGCGGCGCGATCGACATGATTCCGGAGGACCTCTAGCGCAGCGCGTGCACCGGTCCGACCCGTCTGCGGACGCGGCGACGTCCGTCGTCGCAAGAACGGAATGAGTCGTTCCGCCGAACACCCGCTCGCTCAACCGGCTGCGCCCGTAGCAGCCCATGCTCCAGCGTCCTGGTCAGATCGTGAAACGGGACGAAATCCCCCGAGGCGATGTCTCTCTTGGTCGGCGGCGATTGCGATCTTCTGGGAGGCGTCGAAAAATCCCGAGGTTTGTCCAACACCTGCCCTCAGGCCGGTGCCGTGCGCGACATCGCTTCTGATCCGGACAGGTGTCGAACATCCCTAACAGTTGGTTCAACCGCTTCCGCAAGTTGCTTGTCCGATACAAAAAGCTGGAGCGCAGCTTCGTTGCGCTCAACCACATCGCCGCTGCGATCATCGCGTTCCGCAAGGTCAAATTGACCGTCAACGTTATTTAGGGACGAGTTTTAAGTTTCGATGCGGCTTCAGTCGCTTCGTGGAAACAGCGCGCATGATCGGACACCGGAGGAAGTGGTGCCCATCTACACGATCACGTCAATCGACAACGCGTCCGTTGGCACCGGAGGGCGTTCTGTCAATCGCGGTGAATACAACGATGCTGACCAGGCGATCGCCTGCGCGCAGGAGCTTGTCAACGAAGCCCTTCTGGAACATTTCCTGGACGCGAAGGACGAGAACGACCTCATGGCCAGGTACATGACCGCCGGACGGGACGTGCCGATGATCTATGGCGAGCCCCGCGCCGAGTTTCACGCGTATCGGTACGCGCGCCAGAGGGCGGGTGAAATGTTCACCGAGAAAGGGAGTCCGGTTCGTCCGGCGCTCTAGTACGAGCGTCCTGAACCGGCTGGGCCATGGACACGAGCAAGAGCTTCCAGCACAAGAAGTACGACCTGCTGTGCGGCGCCAGGGAAGTCGACCGCGGGCGGTTCGCGGCCACGCTGTGCGTTTCCAGCCTGAACTGGCCATCGCGTCCGCGGCAGATTGCGCTGTTGCCCGGCAACTTTCCGAGCGCACACACCGCCATCGACTCCGCGTACAACCAGGGACTCGATTGGGTCTTGAAGTTCGGATAGCGCCCTAGTTGCAACAGCGATCCCCGTACTCGTCGATCTCGTTGAAGATCGGGCTGACCGCACTCGGCAATCGCATCGCGTTCTTTGTCCGCGCAGAGCCGGGGATGTTTATGACCCGTCTTAGGTTGTACGCCAGTTGCCGTGACCGGCGCGACGGCGTTGGGCTCGTCCGCGGTCTCATCGACCGCAGTCGCAAATACGCCGTCGTGCAGCTGATCAAGCCGAGTGGACTTGACGAGGCGTGGCTCGAATCTGCGCGCAACTCGGCCCAATGGTCGACCCGCTGCTTTGTACTTTTTCGGTACCGACACCAAAAAGCACTTGGCCCGCTAAGTGCTTGTTGTTCCTACCGAAGTTGGTAGGCGCGATTGGACTCGAACCAACGACCCCCACCATGTCAAGGTGGTGCTCTAACCAGCTGAGCTACGCGCCTGGGAAGGGCGGCATGATAGCAGCGTCGACGCGCTCTTCCGGTTCGGCTAGGCTTGTCCCGCCGCAGCCCGCGACGCCCTGCCCTCCGCCCATGAAAAACCTGCTTCGGGGCATCGCCCTGGTCGCCACCCTTTGCGCTGCCGGCGTGGCCCGTGCCGAGCCCATCGGCGAGGTCGACACCGCCTTCAAGCTGATCGGCCCCGACCACAAGATCGTCGTCGATGCCTACGACGACCCGAAGGTCGCCGGCGTCACCTGCTACGTGTCGCGGGCCAAGACCGGCGGCATCGCGGGCGCGCTCGGCGTTGCCGAGGACAAGGCCGAGGCCTCGATCGCCTGCCGCCAGGTCGGGCCGATCTCGTTCGGCGCCAGGCCGCTCGACCAACGCGAAGAGATGTTCAGCGAACGCATCTCGCTGATCTTCAAGAAGCTGCGCGTCGTTCGCCTCGTCGACAAGAAGCGCAACACGCTGGTCTACCTCACCTACTCCGACCGGCTCATCGACGGCTCGCCGAAGAACAGCGTCACCGCGGTCCCGGTCGACCGGGCGACGCCTATCCCCGTCAAGTAGCGGCTCGGCGGCCTCTCGGCCTCCTACTTGCGCCGCGCCGCGCGCACGCCGGAGACACGGCGCACCTGCGCCAGCGTCGCCGCGAGCCGCGCCGCGTCGGTCACTTCGACCGTGAAGGTCATGAAAGCGCTGCCGCCGCCGGCGTCGCGCACCGAGTTCGACTTGACGCCGATGACGTTGGTCTTCTCCTTGGCGAAGACTTCGGAGACGTCGCGCAGCAGCCCTTGCCGATCGCTGGCCTCGACCTGCACGTCGACCGGATAAAGGGCAGGACGCGACGCGTCGGCCACGCCCCAGGCGACCGGAATGACGCGCCCGGGCGACCGCGTCGCGAGCTCGCGCAGGTTGCTGCACGAAGCGCGATGCACGGCCACGCCCTTGCCGCGCGTGACGTAGCCGGCGATGGCGTCGGGAGGGGCCGGCCGGCAGCAGCGCGCCAGGCTGGTCAGCAAGGACTCGACGCCGACGACGAGCACGCCCCCCTGCGTCGGGCTCGCCTTGGGGCGCCTGAGCGCAACCTCGTCGTCGCCGGACTTCGGCTCGGGCGCGGGCCTGAGCAATGCCTCGATGCTGCGCAGCGACAGCTCGTCCTTGCCGACGACTTCGAACAGCGCCTCGGCGCTGCGAAAGCCGAGCTGCGCGGCGAGGTCTTCGAGCTTGAGCGCGGTCTTGCCCTCGCGCTGCAGAACCTTCTCGACGGCCTCGCGACCGCGCGCGACGGTCGCGTCGGTGGCCAGTTCGTTGAACCAGGCGCGCACCTTGGCCTTCGATCGCGCACTCTGGATGAAGCCGAGCTCCGAATTCAGCCAGTCGAGCGACGGGCCGCCCGTCTTCGCGACGGTGATCTCGACCGTCTGTCCGCTCTGCAAGGGCGTGTTCAGCGGCACCATGGCGCCGTCGACCCTGGCGCCGCGGCAACGATGACCGAGGTCGGTGTGCACGGCGTAGGCAAAGTCGATCGGTGTCGCGCCGGCGGTGAGCTCGACGACCGCGGCCTGCGGCGTGAAGACGTAGATGCGGTCGTCGAAGACCGCCTTGCCCGATTGCGCCGCGGCGCCGTTCGCCGCGTCGTCGTCGTCGTCGCTCGCGAGGTCACGCTGCCAGGCCAGGAGCTGACGCAGCACGACCAGGCGCGCCTCGGCGACGTCGGCCTCGAAGCGTCCGCCGCTGCCGCTGCGCGACTTCGGCGCCGAGCCGGCCTCCTTGTAGGCCCAGTGCGCGGACACGCCGTACTCGGCGTGCTCGTGCATCTCGGGCGTGCGGATCTGGATCTCGACGGCGCGCCCGTCGTCGCCCTGCACGACGGTGTGCAGCGAGCGATAGCCGTTCGGCTTGGGCCGCGCGATGTAGTCGTCGAGCTCGCCGGCGATCGCCTGGTAGCGCTCGTGGACGCGGCCGAGCACCGCGTAGCAGCCGGTCACGTCGGGAACGATGACGCGCAAGGCGAGCACGTCCATCACGCCGGCGAAGCCGACGCCCTTCTTCTTCATCTTGCGCCAGATGCTGTAGAGGTGCTTCGGTCGGCCCTGCACCTGCGCCGCCAGGCCGTGCGCGGCAAGGTCGGCGCCAAGCTCTTCGCGCAGTCGCGCGACGCGCAACTCGCGATCTGCGCGGCGCTCGTCGAGCAAGCGGGCGATCGCGTGATAGCTCTCGGGGTCGAGAAAGCGGAAGGCCAGATCCTCGAGCTCCCACTTGATCTGCCAGATGCCGAGCCGGTTGGCGAGCGGCGCGAACACCTGCATCGCCTCGGCCGCGAGCTCTTGCGCTCCCGGTCGCTTGCTCGCCGCGAACATGCGCAGCGTCTGCAGGCGCGAGGCCAGGCGCAGCAGCACGACACGCAGGTCGCGCGAAAAGGCAAGCAGCATCTTGCGCACGCGCTCGAGCTGCTGCGCCTTGTTCGCCGCATCGACTCGTGCGCCCTGCGCCGCGCGTTGCAGGTCGCCGAGCTTTCGGGCGTGCGCGACCAGCGTCGCCTGCGACGCGCCGAAGAGCGGCGTCAGCACCTCGTCGGGCTTGCCGAGCTGGTCGGCGGCGTGCACCAGGTAGACGGCGGCGCGCAGCTCGGGCGCAGCACCGATCTCGCCGAGGATCGCGGCGGCGCCGTCGGCATGCGCGAGCACGTCTTCGCCGGTCGGCAGCGTGTGGCCGGCGAGCAGCGGCGACGCGAAGCCGCGTGCGCGCGCGATCGGGTCGGCGTCGACCTCGCGCGGGCTCGTCGTCTCGCCTCGGCTGCCGGTTGCTGCACCGTCCTCGTCCGGCGCATCGAGGAGTCGGACGATCGGTGCGGCAGCCTCGGCAAGGCTTGCCGCCTGGGTCTTCATGGCGTGAGCAGGAACTCCCGTACGACGTCGACCTGGTCGGGCGCGACCAAAGTCGGTGCGTGGCCGACGCCCGGGAACTCGTGCAGTCGTGCTTTCGGGCCGCGCTCGGTCATGGCCTTCGCCGTCTCGCGCGACAGGATGTCGGACCCGCTGCCGCGAAGCAGCAAGGTCGGGCAACCGATCGCGTCGTATGCGGCCCACAGTGCGGCCTGGCCTGCCGCCGCGATCTCCGGCGTGACGGCGCGCAGCGGCAAGGCGATCGCCGGGTCGTAGTGCAGGCGATAGCGCTCGCCGTCGCGCCGAAGCATCGGCCGTGTCAGCGCCATCCATTGCTCCCGGCTGTGCGGGCCGAAGCCTTGCGAGATCGTCAGCAAATAGTCGGCGGCCTCGTCTTCGCTCGACCAGGTGAGCGGCGCGCCGACATAGCCGGCGATGCGCGCCACACCGGCAGCGTCGATCGCCGGCCCGACGTCGTTGAGCACCAGGCGCCCGACCGGCGAGCCCGGCAGCGACGCGAGCACCATGCCGATCAGGCCACCCAGAGACGTGCCGACCCACGCGAGCGACTCCGCGTCCAGGCGCGCCAGCAGCGTGACCATGTCGCCGACGTAGGTCGGCACCTGGTACGCCGAAGGATCGGCGAGCCGGTCCGACTCGCCTCGGCCCACGATGTCGGGACAGACGACGCGAAACTCGCCCTGCATCGCGCGCGCCAGCGTGTCGAAGTCCCGGCCCTGTCGCGCCATGCCGTGGGCGCACACGAGCACGCGCCTCGAGGCAGGATCGCCCCATTCCCAATACGCCATGCGATGCAGGCCGCGCGCGTCCAGGCACTGGACCCGGCGCGGCCGCGGCTCGACCGACGCGGTCGGGGCGGGCGTCATTTCATCTGCACCGAGCCGTTCACGGTCGCCGTGACGAGTGCCTTGCCGGGCTCGACGGAAAGCGCTTCGCCCGAACTCGACGCCGACAGGGCCTTGCTTCGCATCGCAGCGGGAAAGGGTCGCTCCTGCGGATCGCTGGTCGAGACGGTGACTTCGCGGATCGCGTAGCCGACGTAGCCGAACTGCCTGGCGTAGTCGGTCGCCTTCGCACGGTAGCGGGCGATGGCCTCGGCCGTGACCTCGCCCTCGACCTTTTGATTCGCCTCGCGCGACAGGCGAAAGTCGACGCTGGCGATCGTCATCGATGCGATGCGACCGCTGAGCTGGCCGATCGCCGCCATGTCGCGCCCTTCGACGATGACCTGGGCCGTGCCTTGCCAGCCGCTGATGCCGCCCTTGGGCGCATAGCGCGGATAGAGCGAGAAGGTGCCGGTCTGCACCTCGACCTGGCCGGGCCTGGCTGCCTTCTTCGCTTCGGCAAGTGCTGCATCGAGCGCCTGCTTCAACTGGGCCTGGACTGCGTTGGCGTCGGTGCCCTCCTTGCTGGTCGAGAAGGTGACGCCGAGCAGGTCCTTGGTCACCTCGACGCTCGCGCTCGCCGTCAGGCTCAGCACGCCTTGCGGCGCGGGCGTGTCGGCGCGTGTCGGCATGGCCGCCAACGCGGTCAGGAGCGCCAACGCGGCCACGATCGGAGAGGAAAAGTTTATGGCCATGCAAAGCTCGTGAAATGTGGCTCGGTTCGGGGTTGTAACAGCTCGTCAGCGCCGCCTCGAACCGCCTGCAAAGCCGCGCAGAATCGCGATTGTTACAAATAAGGAAGCGATGAACACGAGCACCAACGCCCGCCCGGACCGGATCGTCGTCGTCGATGATGATGCCCGCATTCGCGACCTGCTGCGCCGCTACCTGACGCAAGAAGGCTTCGAGGTGCTGCTCGCCGAAGACTCGAAGGCGCTCAACCGCCTGCTGACGCGCGAGACCGTGCACCTGATCGTCCTCGACCTCATGCTGCCCGGCGAAGACGGCCTCTCGATCTGCCGGCGCCTGCGCGCCGCCAAGGACCTGACGCCGATCATCATGCTCACCGCCAAGGTCGAAGACGTAGACCGCATCGTCGGCCTCGAGGTTGGCGCCGACGACTACCTGCCCAAGCCCTTCAACCCGCGCGAGCTGCTGGCGCGCATCCATGCCGTGCTGCGGCGCCGGCCGATGCTGGAAGCGCCCGGCGCGCCGGCACTCGACGCGCAGACCGTCACCTTCGGCCCTTTCGTATTCGACCTCGCCTTGCGCCGCCTCGCCAAGGACGGCGAGCAGATCGCGCTCACGACCGGCGAGTTCTCGATGCTGAAGGCGCTGGTGCGCCATCCGCGCCAGCCGCTGTCGCGCGACAAGCTGGCGCAGCTCGCGCGCGGACGCGAGTTCGAGCCATTCGACCGCAGCCTCGACGTGCAGATCTCGCGCCTGCGCAAGATGATCGAGCCCGACCCGGCGCAGCCGCGCTACATCCAGACGGTCTGGGGCGTCGGCTACGTGTTCGTCCCGGACGGCTCTGCATGAACCTCGCATTCGCCTGAGTCGTGGCGACCCGCTCCAAACGACCCGGTTCACGAACCCCGCTTTCGGAACGACTGAATCCGCCGAAGCCGCGCATCGGCAAGAAGTTCGTCGCGCTGAGCCTGTTCTGGCGCACCTTCTTCCTGCTCGCGGTGCTGCTCGCAGGCGGCGTGTTCGCCTGGGTGCAGACCTTTCGCGCGCTCGAGTTCGAGCCGCGCGCCGTTCAGGCGGCGCAGCAGATCGCCAGCCTCGTCAACCTGACGCGATCGGCGCTGCTCGCCACCGACGGCATCAACCGCGTCGCCATCATCAAGAGCGTCTCGACGCTCGAATCCGTCAAGCTCACGCCGCGCGAGCCGAGCGACAAGTGGGAGCCGTTCGAGATCGACCGATTCCAGCGCGTCATCGAGCGCGAACTGCGCGATCAGCTCGGCCCCGACACCATCGTCGCCAGCTCGATGAACGGCGCGCCCGGGCTCTGGGTCGGCTTCTCGATCGCCCGCGATTCCTACTGGCTGAAGGCCGACCCGACCCGGGTCGGGCCGATGTCGTCGAGCACGATCGCGCTGTGGGTCTCGATCGCCCTGCTCGCCACCGTGCTCGGCTCGGCCGGCATCGCCCGGCTCATCAACCGGCCGCTCAAGGACCTGTCGTTCGCGGCCAGCCGCATCCGCGAAGGCGAGTACGACTCGCGCCTCGACGAGACGACGCTGACGAGCGAGATCCGCCAGGTCAACATGGGCTTCAACCGGATGGCGCGCGAGCTGGCCAAGGTCGAGCAGGACCGCGCCGTCATGCTCGCCGGCATCTCGCACGATCTGCGCACTCCCCTCTCGCGGCTGCGCCTGGAGGCC
>JBBRLS010000027.1:0-59400 GCA_038231215.1 Burkholderiales bacterium
CTCGACGCTCTCGATCGCCTCGATGCCGTTGCTCGCCAGGTCGGCGCGGTAGCCCATCTGCTGCAGCAGCCGCATCGCCAGCTTCTGGTTCACGACGTTGTCCTCGGCGAGCAGGATGCGCAGCGGATGGCGCGCCGCCATCCCCGGGTCGAGCGACGCGCGCCCCGCCGCCGGCGACGGCAGCGCGGCGGGCTCGTTGGCGAGCAGGCCGATCAGCGTGTCGAAGAGCTGCGACTGGCGCAAGGGCTTGCTCAGGTACGCGTTGAAGACGCCCTCGGTGTCGCCGGCCTCGCGCCGGCCGAGCGAGCTGAACAGCACCAGCGGCAGGGCCGGGCGCAGGCGATGCAGCTCGCCTGCCAGCGCCAGGCCGTCCATGCCGGGCATGTGCATGTCGAGCACGGCGAGGTCGAAAGCCTCGCCGTCGCGCACCCAGCGGAGCGCCTCGGCCGGCGCCTCGGTCTCGCGCGGCAGCATGCCCCACTTGCCGGTCTGCAGCGCGAGCACCTTGCGATTGGTGGCGTTGTCGTCGACGATCAGCACGCGCTTGCCGGCGAGCGCCGGTTGCATGCCGAGCAGCTCGCGACGGCCGGGCTGCAGCGAGTCGGCGAGCGGCGCGACGATGGTAAAGAAGAAGGTCGCGCCCAGCCCGGGCCCGACGCTCTCGACCCACATCGTGCCGCCCATCAGCTCGGTCAGTTTCTTGCTGATCGCCAGGCCCAGGCCGGTGCCGCCGTAGCGGCGCGTCGTCGACGAGTCGGCCTGCGAGAACGACTGGAAGAGGCGGCTCTTGCCTTCTTCGCTGAGGCCGATGCCGGTGTCGCGCACGGCGAAGGTGATCTCGGCGCCGCCCTCGGCGGCGCGCGCGCTGACGCTCAGCACGACCTCGCCGCGCTCCGTGAACTTGACGGCGTTGGCGAGCAGGTTGAGCAGGACCTGGCGCAGCCGCGTCACGTCGCCGTCGAGCGCCGGCGGCACCTCGCCCTCGAACAGATAGGCGGTGTCGAGGTGCTTCTCGGCGGCGCGAGCGCTGACCAGGTCGAGCGCCGATTCGACGCACTCGCGCAGGTCGAAGGGCTGCGCCTCGATGTCCATGCGCCCCGCCTCGATCTTCGAGAAGTCGAGGATGTCGTTGATGATCGTGAGCAGCGCGTCGCCGCTGTCGCGGATCGTCGAGGCGAACTCGCGCTGCTCGTCGTCGAGCGCCGTGTCCAGCAGCAGGCCGCTCATGCCGATCACCGCGTTCATGGGCGTGCGGATCTCGTGGCTCATCGTCGCCAGGAAGGCGCTCTTCGCCTCGTTGGCGGTCTCGGCCTGGAGACGCGCGCCTTCGGCTTGAGCACGCGCTTCCTGCGCCTGCCGGAACAGGTCGGCGTTCTGGATCGCGATCACGGCCTGGTCGCGGAACGACTCGGCCAGCGTCACTTCCTTGTCGCTGAAGCCGCCAGGCTGGTTGCGAAACAGCATCAGCACGCCGATGCAGGCGCCATCGTGCAGCAGCGGCACGGCAAGCGAGGCCCGCGTGCCGGTCATGGCGCGGATCATCTTCTGCCGCTCAGGCAACTCGATCGCGTCCCAGTCGGGGATGTGGACCACCTGCTTCGAGACGATCGCCTGCGAAGGGAAGTTCGCGGCGGCGTCGATGAGCACGGGGTCGGTCCAGCGGTCGTTCTCGAAGCCGAGCGGCGTCGCTACCGAGCGCGGCACGTAACAGGCGCCCTCGACACGCGAGAACGCGGCGCGGTCGCAGGCCAGCAGCTTCACCGCCGTGTCGACGATGGCGTCGAACACCGGCTGGGTGTCGGTCGGCGACTTGCTGATGACGCGCAGGATGTCGGCACTGGCCGTTTGCTGGCTGAGCGCCTGCTGCGTCTCGTTGAACAGCCGCGCGTTCTGGATGGCGATGGCCGCCTGGTCGCAGAAGGTCGCCAGCAGCGCCAGCTCCTTGTCGCTGAAGGGCTGCGGCGGATGGCGCACGACGCAGATCGAGCCGATGACGCGATCCTCCCAGAGCAGCGGCGAGTACACGATCGACATGTCGCCCAGCAGCGCCCGGGCGCGCCGGAGGCCCGGATGGTCGCCGGGCGCGTCGGCGATGCTCGGCAGGTGCACGGCAGCGCGCTCCTTGACCAAGCGCCCGGTGAAGGTCTGCTCGAGCGGCAGCGCCATGCCCGCCACTTCTTCGATCAACGAGCCACGCCATGCGCGCGTGCGCACCGTGCCGTCGTCTTCGATGATGAACACGCCGAGCTGGTCGGTCGCGAAGAGGCGCTGGCAGCTGTCGAGGATCTTGTCGAACACCGGCTTCGGGTCGGCGATCGACTTGCTGATCACCTGCAGGACCTGCGCCGACGCCGTCTGCTGCTCGAGCGCCTCCTGGGTCTCGTTGAACAGGAAGGCGTTGCGCAGCGCCACGCCGACGTTGGCGGCGATCGTCTCGAGCAGGCGCTGGTCGTCGGCGTCGAAGGCGCCCTCGCGCTCGGTGCTCTGCACGCTCAGCACGCCCTCGCAGCGGCCGACGACGAAGATCGGCACGCCGAGATAGGAGAGCGCCTCCTTGCCGATCAGGCGCGCGCCGAGATCCTGGCTGCGCTGGCTGACGTCGGTGTTGAGGATCAGCG
The DNA here is from genome assembly GCA_038231215.1 of Burkholderiales bacterium. GTDB lineage: Bacteria > Pseudomonadota > Gammaproteobacteria > Burkholderiales > Burkholderiaceae_C > Schlegelella_A. The sequence continues at coordinate 2,619 of JBBRLS010000027.1, forward strand.
CCTGGCCGCTGTCGATGATCCTGCTCGTCAGGCCCTCGCCGTACTTGAGCGTGTCATGCGACTCACCGTGCTGGTACGGAAAGGTGATGGTGCCGGTGGCGCGATCGAGCAGCGCCACGTAGGCGAGATCGGCCCTGAAGACGGCGCGCACCTGGTCGCCAACGAGCTCGATCAGCGCGCCGAGCTCCAGCTTGCCGGCGACCTGCTGCGACACCGTGTTGACGGTGTCGAGCTCGGCGGCACGGCGCTGCGTCTGCGCGAACAGGCGCGCGCTCTCCAGCGCCACGCCGGTGCTCGAGGCCAAGGTCTGCAAGAGGCGCAGGTCGGCCTCGGTGAAGGCGTCGTAGCGGTCAATATTCTGGATGCTGAGGTAGCCGCTCACCGTGTCGCCGACGATCATCGGCGCGAAGATCACCGACTTCGGCGTCTCCGTGCCGGGGATGGTCGAGTTGCCATAGCGAAGCAGCACCGCCTCGTCGACGTGGTTCTCGAAGATCGGCTCGCGCGTCTCGATGAGGACGCGACGCGTCTTCGGCAGCGGCCGTGTGAGCGGCGCCTCGACCGCGCCCTTCTCGAAGCTGTAGAGAATGTGCTCGACCTCCAACGCATGGTCGAAGGTTCCGACGACCACCGACTGCGCGTCGAAGATCTCGCGGATCTTGTCGCCCACCAGGCTGACGATGGCCCGGTAGTCGAGCGAGCCGGCCATGCCACGCTGCACGCTGTTGATGAGAGCCAGCTCGGAACTGCGCTGCTCGGTCTCCTTCAACAGGCGTTGCGTCTCATCGAACAGGCGGGCGTTCTCGAGCGCCACGCCCATGCCCGATGCGACGGTCTGCAGAAGACGCACCTCGGCTTCGCCAAATGCGTGCTCGCGCTCAAAATTATCGAGCATGAGCGCGCCCTGTACCCGGTCGTTGCCGATGATCGGAATCAACGCGCTGCACAGCGCGGCGTCGGTACCAGCGATGGTCCCGTAGGTCGCACGCTCCTCGGCGACCGTGTGCGTGATGCGCGCCTGTCGTGTCGCGATCAGCTGATCGACGACGCCCCCGGGCTTGATCGGCCCGGGCGCGGGGGCCGGCAGTCGCTGACCGTGCTCGACATCGTACGGACGATGGATCATTTTCGATTCGTGATCAAACCACCAGACGCCCATGTCCTGAACCGCGAGAACGTCGCGCAGTCTCTCGCCGACCAGCTCGACGATGCCCTGGAAGTCGAGCGAACCCGACATCCCCTGCTGGATGCTGTTGATCACCGCAAGCTCGGACGCGCGCTGGCGCTCGGCCTCGAAGCTCCTGGCGTTGAGCAAGGCCACCGTCATGCTCGCGGTGATGGTCTCGATCAGCCGAACCTGGTCCGCGTCGAAGGCGTCGTCGCGCTCGTGGTTCTCGAGGAACACGGCGCCCCAGGTCCGCTCGCCGGCGGTCATCGGCACCGCGACGATGCTGCGCGCCCGGTCGGTGCCTTCAACGACCGGAAAGCCAATGGCGAGCTGCTCGTCCTGCGAGCGCATGAGCAGGGTCTTGCGTTCGCGCAGCAGGCGATCGGTCACGCCGCCCGACTTGGGCGTGAACGACACGGAGCTCTCCCTCCCGCCGTGCTCGTAGGCGTAGAGCGACCGCGCCGCGCCGCCAGGCTCGTCCTGCCACCAGATCGACAGATCCCCGGTGGCGAAGACTTCGCGCAGCTTGTCGCCGACGACGTCGACGATGCCCTGGAAATCGAGCTCCGCGCTAACGGCCTGCTGGATGCTGGTGATGACCGCCAGCTCGGCGTTGCGCTGCTCGGTCTCCTTCAGCAGGCGCTGTGTCTCGTCGAACAGCCTCGCGTTCTCGAGGGCTACGCCCATGCTCGCGGCCACCGTCGAGAGCAGCCGCACGTCGGCCTCGCCATAGGCGACTTCGCGCTCGTAGTTCTCGAGGATGATGGTGCCCAGGAAGCGGTCGCCCGAAAACATCGGCACGAACACCGACGACAGGCTGAAGTCGGTGCCTTCGAAGTGGTGCAGACCCATCGCCTCGCTGGCCGCGGGGCTGTCGATGACCACGGGTTTGCGTTCGAGCATCGCCTTGTCGATCGGCCGCTCGAGGTCGTCGGGCATCGACGGAAGGTTCATCCGCACGCCGTGCTCGTAGGCGTAGAGGATGCGGCGCATGGCCGCCGCCTCGTCGCGCCACGAGATCATCATGTCGCCGGTCGCGAAGACCTCGCGCAGCTTGTCGCCGACGAGATCGACGATCGCCTGAAAGTTCAGCTCGGCGCCGACGCCCTGCTGGATGCTGTTGATGACGGCCAACTCGGCGTTGCGCTGCTCGGTCTCCTTGAGCAGTCGCTGCGTCTCGTCGAACAGGCGCGCGTTCTCGAGCGCGACGCTCATGCTGGCAGCCAGGGTTTCCAGGAGCCTGACGTCGGCGTCGCCGAAGCCGTGCGTGCGCTCCATGTCAAGAAGGTGGATGAGCCCGACAGCCCGCTCGCCGGAAAGCATGGGTGCGAACACGCCCGACTTTTCGGGTCGTGTGCCGGGAACCGTGTGGACGGGCGCCGGCCATTCGCTGAAGTCGTTGACGAGCACCGTCTTGCCCGTGCGAAAGACGTGCCCCGAGATCCCGACATCCAGCGGGATGGGCGCCACAGTCAACCGCTTCCCGTACTCGTAAATGTAGGGAAACCGCACCAGGCCCTGGTCGACATCGAACAGGCGGATGCCGACGTCGGCCTGGTGGAAGACTTCGCGCAGCTTGTCGCCGATGACGTCGTACACGCCCTGCATCGACAACTCGCCGGCCAGCGCCTGCTGCACCGCGTTGATGATCGCCAGTTCGGCCGCCCGCTGCCGCTCGGCGGCAAAGCTCTGCGCGTTTTGCAGCGCCAGGCTGAGGCTCGCCGCGACGGTGGTGACGAGCTTGACGCCAGCGGCGTCGAAGGCGCGCTGGGGCTGCTTGCCGATGACGATCAGGCCGATCGGGCGATCGTCGATGAGCAGCGGCGCATAGACGAAGGACTCGTCGACCACGTCGCCGCCGAGCGAGGTGTTGGCAATGCCGGCGCGATCGAAGAACGTGAGCAGCTCGGCCTGCGTGTCGAACACCAGCATCTCGCGCGAGCGCATCGCGTAGCCGCTGATGCCGGACTGCAGGCCGCGCAGGCGCGGTGGCGGCTGGAAGCGCTCGCCGTGGTCGATGAGGAAGGGGTAGGTCACGACGTCGCGCTCGCGGTCGAGCAGATCGATGCGCACGACGTCCGCCGCAAACACCTCGATCAGCTTGTTGCCGACGAGGTCGATCACCGCCTGCAGCTCGAGGTTGGCGGCGAGGCCGGACTGGATGCTGTTGATCACCGCGAGCTCTGCGTTGCGCTGCTCGGTCTCCTTGAGCAGTCGCTGCGTCTCGTCGAAGAGGCGCGCATTCTCCAGCGCCGTTCCCATCGCCGCCGTCACCGTCGTCAACAGGCGAACGTCGGCCTCGCCGAAGGCATGCTCGCGCGCGTAGTTCTCGAGGACGACGTTACCGAGCACCCGGTCACCGCCGACGATCGGCACGAAGACGGCCGACAAGCTCTCGTCGGTGCCCTCGATCGGCTTGAGGCCGAGCGCGTCCATCTCCGCCCGGGTGTTCGTCACCAGCACTTCGCGGTCGACGAGAAACCGGTCGTAGACCAGCCCGGGCTCGATGCGGACCGGCCCGTGATCGTGTCGCACGCCGTGCTCGAAGACGTAGTACGGATGCGCCATCCGGGCCTGCGCGTCCCACCACCAGATGCCGATGTCGCCGGTGTCGAACACCTCGCGCAGCTTGTCGCCCACCAGATCGACGATGCTGCGCAGATTGAGCTCGGCAGACATGCCCTGCTGGATGCGGTTGATCACCGCCAGCTCGGCACTGCGCTGCCGCTCCGCGGCGAAGCTCTGCGCGTTCTGCAGTGCCAGGCTCAGGCTGGCGGCGACCATGAGGATGAGCTTGACGTCGGAGTCGCTGAAAGCGTGCTCCGCCTGCTTGCCGATGCACACCAGCCCCATCGGCTCGTCGTCGAGCAGGAGCGGCGTGTAGACGAAGGATTTGTCCGGCGTCGAACCGCCGAGAATCTTGCCCGCGACGCCAATCTGTTCTTGCAACGCCGCCAGCTCGGCCTCCGTGTGAAGGACGACCGCCTGGCGCGTTCGCATCGCGTAGCCGCCGATTCCGACATTCAGGGCGTCGGCCTGCGACTCCGGTTGAAAGCGCTCGCCATGGTCGAGCACGAAGGGATAGGAGATCCGGTTGCGTTCTGCGTCGAGCAGGGCGATGCCGACGACGTCGGCGCTGAACACCTCGCGCATCTTCTCGCCCACGAGGTCGATCACCGCCTGCAGGTCGAGCTGTCGCGCCAGTCCCTGCTGGATGCTGTTGATCACCGCCAGCTCGGCGGCACGCTGCTCCGTCTCCTTGAGCAGGCGCTGCGTCTCGTCGAAGAGGCGCGCGTTCTCCAATGCCACGCCCATGCTCGCGGCGACCGTCGACAGGAGACGGACGTCGGCGTCGCCGAAAGCGCCTTCGCGCTCGTAATTCTCGAGGATGATCGCTCCCAGGAACCGATCGCCCGCGAACATCGGCACGAACGCCGCCGACTTGCTCACGGCGGTGCCTTCGATCTGATGGACGCCGAGCTCCTGGGCGTGTGCGCGGTCTCGCAGCACAACCGTGCGCCGCTCGAGCAGAAGCTTGTCGATCGGCCGATCCAGCGGGTCGGGCATGGGCGGAAGATCGAGCCGCTCGCCGTGTTCGTAGGTATATAACGAGTGGCGCAGGCCGGCCGCCTCGTCGCGCCAGGTAATCGACACCTCGCCCGAGACGAACACCTCGCGCAGCTTGTCGCCGACCAGGTCGACGATGGACTGGAAGTCGAGTTCGGCGCCGACGCCTTGCTGAATGCTGTTGATCACCGCGAGCTCTGCGTTGCGCTGCTCGGTCTCTTTGAGCAGCCGCTGCGTCTCATCGAACAGGCGCGCGTTCTCGAGCGCCACGCCCATGCTCGCGGCGACCGTCGAGAGCAGACGTGCATCTGCAGCGTCGAAGGCATGCTCGTGCTCGTAGTCCTCCATGACGATGCCGCCGAGCAGGCGATCGCCACCGACGATCGGCACGAACACGCTCGACAGGCTCGCGTCGGTCCCCGGGATGACGCCGATGCCGAGCGCGTCCGACTCGGCCCGCGTGTTGACGACCAGCGTCTCGCGCTTCGCGAAGGCCTGCACCACCGGGCTGTCGGGCCGCCGCAGGTGCGACTCGGGATGGATGCGGATGCCGTGTTCGTATTCGTAGAGGTAGTCGATCCAGCCGGTCTGCGGGTTGATCCAGCGGATGCCGATGTTGCCGGTGTGGAACACCTCGCGCAGCTTGTCGCCGACGAGATCGACGATCGCCTGAAAGTTCAGCTCGGCGCCGACGCCCTGCTGAATGCTGTTGATCACCGCCAGCTCGGCGTTGCGCTGCTCGGTCTCCTTGAGCAGTCGCTGCGTCTCGTCGAACAGGCGCGCGTTCTCAAGGGCGGTGCCCATGCTGGCGGCCAGAGTCTCGAGCAGCCGCACCTCGCTTTCGCCGAAGGCATGTTCGCGTTGCATGTCGCCCAGCTGCACGATGCCGCGCACCGCGTCGCCCGCCTTCAGCGGCACCAGCAGAGCCGACTTGGGCAGCAAGGTCGGCGGCAGGTCGAGCCGGGAGCCGAACAAGCGCGCCTGCTCCAGGTAGCCCGAGTTGATGACCAGGGTCTCGCCGGTGCGCAAAACGTGTTTGCCGAAGCCCTCGGTGCTGGTCGGCAGTGTTCGCGGCGAGCGGCGCCGGCCGTCGTAGTAGGTGTACGGCAGGTGTTCGAGCCCGGCCTCCGCATCGTGTATGCGAATGGTGATACCGGCTCGTGGAAATACCTCGCGCAGCTTCTCGCCAACGGCCTCGTAGACCCCTTGCATGCTCAGCTCGCCGGCCAGCGCCTGTTGGACAGCACTGATGATGGCCAGTTCGGCGGCGCGCTGGCGCTCGGATTCGTAGCTCTTCGCGTTGAGAAGCGCGACGCCCATGCTCGAGGCGATCGTCTCGAGCAGGCGCGTGTCGGCCGGCCCGAACGCGTTGTCGCGCTGGAAGCTTTCCAGGTGCACCGATCCGAGCATCCGGTCCCCCGCGAGCATGGCAACGAGAAGAACACTGCGTGCGCGGTCGGTGTCGGGATACACCGGTACCCCGAGCGCCAGCTGCTCGTCGACCGAGCCGGCCACGATCGGCGAGTGGTTCTCAAAGTAGAAGCGATGAAGCAGCGTTCCCGGCGCCAATTCGGAGATCATGAAGGGCAGGCGCTTGCCATGCTCGTAGCAGTACAAGATGTGCACGTCGCCCGACGCCGTATCCCACCAGCGAATGCTCATGTCCGCGGTGGCGAACACCTCGCGCAGCTTGTCGCCGACGACGTCGACGATGGCCTGGAAGTCGAGCGCGGCGCCGACCGCCTGCTGGATGCTGTTGATGACACCGAGCTCCGCGTCGCGCTGCGCAACCGCGCGCACCATGGCCGCGGCGGTCCGGGCGTCGATGAGTGCTGCGGCGGCATCGGTGGCGAGACGCGCCAGGCGGTCGCGGTCGGCGGCGGTGAAGCGCCCTTCGCGTCCTTCGATGTCGGCATAGAGCAGGCCCAGCCGCTCGCCGCCCGAGCGAAGCGGCGCGACGATGCAGCTTCGCTGCTCGCGCCGATGGGCGTCGGGTGGCCCATGACGCAGGCTCGCCTTGCCGCTCTGTCGCGCTTCGTCGAGCCAGGGGCCGATGGCGTGCAGCAGCGTCGGCGCCTTGTCGCGCGCGGGCAGGTGCGCGGCGGCGACGCGCGCACCCTCCGCGCCATCCAGCACGAGCAGCACGCGCCGGGCGCGGCACGCCTCGACGACGTCGGCGACGAGGCGCTCGCCGATCGCGGCTTCGCGCTTCGATTCCGCCGAGCCAGGGGAACGCCGGCGCACAGTCATCTGCCGCTGCTCATCGATCGCGCCTCGGGTGCTCCAGCCATTGGGGCCGGATTATTCGGCAAGCGCGCGGTCCCGGGCGCGACGGCGGCATGCCGCGTGTCGCGATCAACGGACGACGATCGCGGTGTCGGCTTGCGCCAGCAGCGAGTTGGCGACCGGCGGCTCGGCCATCGCGAAGACGCCGGAGAGCAGCGAGAAGGTGATGGCCATCGAGGCGGCGGCGGCGGAGAGGCGGAGGGTCAGCGAGGTGGTCTTCATGGTGGGCTCCTTGGAAGGTCGGTGTCAAGACGTTGTCGATGGACGTACTGTGTCTGCCCGCCGCGCCTTCAGTCCTTTGCCGACCTGAAACCGACCTGAAGCGTTATGAAAGCGAAGCGCTTCGGCCGATGCCGATCACGTTACTTGCATGTTGCAAGTAACAAGCGATCCGTTCACGAGCAGCCGCGACAATCACAGCCATGCGCTTTCTCGCCCCGACGCTCCTTTGCGCACTCGCGCTCTGCGGTTGCGCCAGCGTGCCGCCGCCCGTTCCCGCCGGGCCGGTGACCGCCGACGAGAAGACCGCCGTCGCTTCGGCGCTGACGGTCGAGCGCCACTGGCTGGACTCGTGGTTCCGCGGAACACCGGTGGTCATCGGCCAGCGCAACGATGGCGCGGTGACTCTCGTCGTGCCACGCGAGTTCTGCTTCGAGCGCGGCCAGAGCACGCTGAAGCCGGCGCTCGCGGCCGTGCTGGACAAGCTGGCCGAGAGCGCGCGCCGCGTGCCGCAGGCCGGCCTGCCCTTGCTGGCCGCACCCGACGACGCCGCGGGCACGTCGCCGCTGGCGCTGCAACGCGCGGCACGCATCCAGGAGCATCTGCGCTCGCGCGGCGTGCCGGCGATACGCCTCGGCAAACCTTCGGTTGCCACGGTTGCCGCGGTTCAGTTGCGCATGGAAGCTGCGCCGCCCTGAACCGGGTCGGCAGGCCGCGCTCTTCGCCGCGACCTCACCACTGCATCGGGTTCACGCGGTAGAGAGCGGCCAGCTCGGCGTAGACCTCGGGCGCTTCCGCGGCGAGCTCGACCGGCCGCTCGAAGAACACCTCGGTCACGACGGCGAAGAACTCCGCAGGATCGCTGGCGCCATAGCTGTCGATGAGCATCGAGGGCTCGCTGCGCAGCCGATCCAGAGCCTGTTCCATCACCATTGCCCAACGCCGCCGCGTCGCACGATCGGCACGCCACGGCCGGCCGTCGGCCGCGCCCGAGTCCTGGTCGATCTGGTGCGCGAATTCGTGCAGCGTGACGTTCCTGCCATCGTCGGGATCGGCGGCGCCGGCGACGACGTCTTGCCACGAGAGAACGACCTGGCCGTTGGTCCACGATTCGCCTGACATCGTCTGCCGCTGCGCCTGCACGACGCCGGCGCCGAGCGGCCGCTCACGATCGGCGATGAAGGAGCCCGGGTAGACGAGCACCTGACGCAGTCGCGGATAGCAGTCGGCGCGCGCCTGTCCGAGGAGCAGCAGGCAGGCCTGGGCGGCGATGGTCACGCGCACCTCGTCGGTGATCTTCTGGCCCTGGCAACCGAGGAAAGGCTTTTCGGCGATGAAGACCTGGATGAGGCGCTTCAAGCGGAGCTGCAACTCGAGCGGAAGGCGCGCGACGATGGGCACGCGGCGGCGCAGGATGCGCCGCCATTGCGCGGGAAAGGGCCGCGACCAGAGTCGGGCACGTCGCCGTTCGGCCCACCAGGGCTGGGCGACGAGAGCGATCACGCCGAGCAGCGCCAGCGTCACCAGCACGAGCATCGTCAATGCGGAACCCGGCCCGGCGCTTGTCATTGCTGTCAGATGAGCCCTTGGCGCGGCAAATCAAGCCAAGCGCCCGGCATTGCTGCCCCGCCACCTGATGAAGATGAGGTACGCTTTGATAGCTGGCCGCGCGGCCGGCAGGCACGGCAAAGCGCCCTGCCCCGACGTGAGCACTTCTTCATCCAGCGTGTGCCATGCCCAACCTTCTTGAAAAACTCGGACTGAAGCCGCCCGCCGGCTTCGGAGCACAAGCCCCTGATCTTTCTCTGGCCAGCGCGCGCGGCGGCGGTCCGGGCGTGGGGCAAGTCGGCTCGCCGACCCTGGTGCGCCCGGGCGGCGACGGCGACGACGGCGGGCCGAAGACGCCGGCCAAGTCGGGCGAAGGCGCGGCGGCGAGCGCCGCGGTCGGCAAGCCGCCTTCGGGCGGCGGCGCGTCCGGGCCCACGGGCGCCAAGCCTGGTTCGTCGCCGGAGATGGTCGCTTACGCCAAGGAGCGGCTCGCCATCACGCGGCTGCGCACCGATCTCGGCAAGCACAAGCAGGTTGTCCACGTCGCCGACAAGACGGTGATCGCCGATGCCGCGCTGGCGGCGGCCGCGACGCATGCATCGACGCCCGACTGGCCGAAGGCGATGGCCGAGCTGGCGAGCGCGCGCACCGCCTGCGAGGACGGCAAGCGCTTCGCCGACGGCTTCGCCGACTACCTCGTGCACCGCGCCGCCGCCAACGTACTGCTCGTGTCCGCCACGAACAGCGGCTGGACCTTCCCGGCCGTGAACTTCACGATCATCCCGAACGCCGACCTGAAGGCTGCACCGCCGGCGCGCAACTACGCCGGCGCGAAGGCCGACGTCGACTCGCTCGCTGCGGTGATCTCGCCGTCCTTCAAGACCTTCTACATCGACAACGTCAAGCCACAGGTCGCGACTCTCAAGGGGCTGCCCGGCGCCCCCTTCATCGCCGCCGAGCTCGCCGAGATCGACAAGCTCGTGTCGCAGCAGGAAACGCTCTACACCGCCAGGCAGTGGCGGCAGATGGGGCTGAACGCGGGCCTCATCGGCGGCCTGCTGCCGAACGGCGGCGGGCGCATCGCCACGGCCGAGAAGATGGCGACGCGGCGCAACGAGTACGACCTGGAGCGCAAGAAACTCGACGGCAGCCTCGCCTACGTGCAGGGGCTCGGCAAGGCAGCGGCGGCGCCGCTGGCGGCGATTCAGCTGCGCATCAAGGAGGCCGACACGATGGCCTCGCATGCGGAGATGCAGATCGAGGAAGCGAAGGCCCTTCTCCCCGACATCGGCACGACTTGCACGAACGTCGGCATCGCCATCGGACAGGCGGTGCCCTACACGGCCGCGCGAGGCGCCGCCGCCGGCGACCTCTCCAAGCTGCGCGAGCATCCTGCCGCCGCCAAGATCAAGGCCGAGCTCGACGTGATCCGCGGCGTGCTCGACCAGGCGGCGCTGACCGCCGGCGACAAGGGCGCGCCCGGCACGGCGGTGCTGCTCGGACCCGACCTCGCCGCGCACGACTTCGCGGCCGCGATCGTCCTCGTGGCCCAGGCGCGCGCCAATCTCGCCACCGCGAAGGGCCTCGCCGAAGGCCTGGGCGGCGCCGCCGCGGTCGGCGAGCTGGTCGGCAACAAGCCCGACACGGCGTCGCTGCGCAAGGGTCTCGATGCGCTGATCGCCGAGCTCGCGACGGCGCAGAAGGCGCCGCATGCGGCGCTCGCCAAGGTGCCTTTCGGCCTGGTGCAGAGCGGCATCGACGAGACGAAGAAGCAGATCGATGCGAAGAACACCGCTGCCGCGACCAAGGCGATCGCCGCGGCAACCGACCAGCTCGCCGCCGGCCGCCGCATCCAGGTCGAGCACGGCGACTTCCTGGCGCGTCAGGCCGTGCTCGAGTCGCGCGTCGGCCAGTACAACGCCGACAAGGCGCTGGCCGCCAAGGTGCAGATCAAGCTCGACGAGCTGACGCAGGCGCTGACGACCGCCGACACCGCCGAGACCTCGGGCGATCACGCCGTCGCCATGGCCGAGCTGAACAAGGCCGAGGCCGCCGCCGGCGCCGTCGATGCGGCAGCGACCCAGCGCGCGGCATTCGACAAGGCCGCCGACGCCGCGCAACTCGAGCTCGACAAGCCGGTCAACGCGAGCATCAAGGTCGCGCAGAGCAAGGAGATCACGAAGGCGCGCGCCCTCGCCACGGTGCTGAACTTCGACGAGGCGAACAAGATCGTCAAGTCGATCGGCAACGCCATGGACGCGCTCGAGGCCGAAGGGATGGCGACGAAGACGCCGCCGGATCCCAAGCTCGCCGCGCAGGCGAAGAAGCTGGTCGACGCGGGCGCCACCGCCGAGCTCGACGCCCTCATCGCCAAGCTGCCGAAGACGGTCGCCAAGCAGGTCTTCATCGACCTCGCGCGCGCACGTTTCAAGATGGCGATCGAGGCCCCCGAGGACGACGGCAATGCGCAGGAATCGATCCAGCGCATGTGTGCGCTGATGAAGGACATCCCGAAGGACGTGGTCGACAACCCGAGCCTGAAGAAGATCAAGCGCCGCGTCACGCGCGAAGACGGCGGCGTCAACAAGGACGGCACGAATACCCAGCAGTTCCCGTTCTACCAGCCGAACAAGAACGAGGTCGTGATGAACTCGCGACCGGGGCAATACAAGAAGCCCGATTTCGAGCCGGGCGCGGCCGGCCGCCTGCCCGCGCGCGAGGAAAACTGCAAGCCCGCGCCGCCCAAGCCCGGCAAGGACGGCCGCGAAGACCTGTTCGACTTCAACATGCTGCACGAGCTGGCCCATGCCATCGACGACGCGCGCAACTACATGGGCATGAAGGGCAAGGAGCCCGAATACGGCGGCTGGATCCAGATCGGCGGCAAGGTCGAGCCGATCGTCGACGCCGTGATCAAGGAAACCGGCTTCGGCAAGACGCCCGAGGAGCGCCAGTACGTGCAGGACAGCATCCTGCGCAACCCGGTCGCGCCGCTCGCGGCGTTCGCCGGCGACAAGGCGCGCTTCGACCGGTTCGTCGCCGCGGCGCAGACCGACAACGTGTGGGACAGCCAGGCGCTCACCGACCAGGCGACGCTCGGCACACGCGTCTATCACGAGGGCTACCCGAGCACCTGGTTCAGCTACCTCGCCAATGCGCGCAAGCGCGGCATCACCAGCTACCAGTTCCGTGCGCCCGGCGAGTGGTTCTCGGAGCTGTATGCCGCCTGGAAGGTAGGCAAGCTCAAGCCGAGCCATCCGGCCGTGGACTGGCTGAAGAAGCTCAACGTGAAGCCCGGGGCCAAGGCCTGAAAGGCAGCCAACCATGTCCGTCTTCAACACCGTCGAGATGCCCTGCCCGGGCTGCGCCACCGGCGTCAAGTTCGATCTCGTGCAGAGCGTCAACGCGGTGCGCCGGCCCGACCTGCGCGCCGCCATCCTCGACCGCAGCTTCCAGAGCAAGACCTGCCCGACCTGCGGCACGACCTTTCGCGTCGAGCCGACCTTCACCTACCTGGACACCACCAGGAAGCAGTTTCTCGCCGTGTGGCCGTCCACCGACGTCGGCAACTGGAAGGAGGTCGAGGCCCGCTCGCAGGAGTCTTACGACAGCGCCTTCGGTCCCGGCAGCGACGGCGCCGAGTTCGCCGTCGGCCAGCAGGCGCGCTGCGTGTTCGGCTGGCTCGGCCTGAACGAGAAGCTGATCGCCCTCGAGCACGGCATCGACGACGTCGATCTCGAGATGGCCAAGCTCGCCACGCTGCAGGCGATGGGCGAGATGAAGCTCGGCAAGGCCAAGGAGTTCCGCCTCGTCGGCGCGACCGACGACGAGCTCATCGTCGGCTGGCTGCTCACGCGCAGCGAGGAAATCGACGACGAATACAGCGTGCCGCGGCAGGTCCTGAACGATATCGCGGCCGCGCCCGATACCTGGGCGCCGTTGCGCGCCGACGTGTCCGGAGGCATGTTCGTCGACTACCGGCGCGTGCTGTTGGGCGACCCGCCGAAAGCACCGAAGGCGCCGAAGACGGCGAAAGCCTAGGCGGCGACGCCGCCACCACGGAGACCGATTCGATGATCCACGTCCTCGCCATCATCACCGCCAAGCCCGGCATGCGCGACCGCATCCTCGAGGCGTATCGCGCCAATGTCGCCAACGTGCGCGCCGAGGACGGCTGCATCGCCTACGAAGCTGTCGTCGACGTGCGCGACGGCGCTCCGGGCTTCGCGCAGTTCGGCGAAGACAGCTTCGTCGTCGTCGAGAAATGGGCATCGATGGAGGCGCTCCGCGCGCACGCCGTGGCGCCACACATGAAGGCCTACGCGAGCCAGGTCAAGGACCTGACCGCGAACCGCGCCATTCACGTGCTCGAGCCCGCCTGAGCGGGCCCGTCACGACTGCGAGTCGTGACGGCCTCGGGCCGTGGTGGCGCATGCGAGCTTCGGCTTCGAGCGCGCGATCGGAAAGCTAGAGCCCCGCGGGCACGGTGCCGACCCAGCTCCGCTCCATCAGCTCGTATTCGTCGTAGTTCGTCTCCGATACCTCCGGGACCTTCAGCGTTTCCCACTCGCGCTCGCTCGCCGCATGGGCTTCGTGCGCGGCCCGCGCACGAAACCCATGCTTGAGCGACTGCAGGCCGTCGATGATCGAGCCCAGCAGGGTCGAGGGCTCGTCGCTCGCCATGATTTCCGCCTCGGTCAGCGCGCGGTCGATGATCTGGGGCGACAAGGCCTCGACCCCGGACCAGCCGCGCCTGCCGAGCTCGTCGTGAACCACGAAGAGGTTGCGCACCGGCTGCGTTGCCGGATCGTGGACGAGCAGGCGCGCGCCGAGCTCGGCGCGCTGCTTCATCAGGAGCGAGAGCGGCGCGTCCGCGGTGCCGCCGCGCTTCCCATCGGCGGCAGCGGTCGCCAGCGGGTCGCGCCGCTGCTCGAGCCGGATCGATCGGCCGAGGACGTCTCTCACCCAGCGCAGGGATCCGCGCTTGTCCCGGGTGACCGGCGCGGCGCCACGATCCTCTGCAGGGTGGGCGCGCGAGGTCGGGCGTGTCGGCAGTTTTGCGGTCATGCAGCGTGCCTTGCTCGTTCGTCGAGATTCGACCTCCTTCGTATCGGCAGCCGGCGCTCCGTCTTGAGCCTGGTCCAGAATGCCAACAGCAACAGGAATGTGAAGATGACCGGTGAATTTGTCGATGTTCTGGTGGTGGGCGCGGGGATCTCGGGTATCGGTGCGGCGTATCACCTGCAAAAGCTCTGCCCCGACCGCAGCTACGCCATCGTCGAGGCACGCCAGGACCTGGGCGGGACCTGGGACCTGTTCCGCTACCCGGGAGTGCGCTCCGACTCCGACATGCACACGCTCGGCTATTCGTTCCGGCCGTGGACCGACCCGAAGGCCATCGCCGCGGGGCCGACGATCCTCGGCTACCTGCGCGACACGGCGCGCGAATACGGCATCGACCGCAAGATCCGCTTCGGCCAGCGGGTCGTGCGCGCGGACTGGTCTTCGCAGGATGCCCAGTGGAAGGTCGAGGTGCGACGCGAAGAAGACGGCAGCGTCACGCGCATGCGCTGTTCGTTCCTGTTCATGTGCAGCGGCTACTACGACTATGCCAAGGGCTACCAACCCGAGTTTGCCGGCCAGGATCGCTTCGGTGGGCAAATCGTTCATCCGCAGCGATGGCCGAAGGACCTGGACTACGCAGGCAAGAAGGTCGTGGTGATCGGCAGCGGCGCCACCGCCGTGACGCTGGTGCCGGCGATGGCCGAGAAGGCGGCACACGTGACCATGCTGCAGCGCTCGCCGACCTGGATGGTGGCGCGGCCGGCGATCGACCCGATCGGCATGCGCCTGCGGCGGCGCCTGCCACTGCGCATGGCGTTGCGGCTCACGCGCTGGAAGAACGTCCTGCTCGGCATGTACGTGTTCCGCCTTTGCAAGCGCCGACCGGCGCGCATGCGCGAGCTGCTGCTCGGCGGCGTGCGGCAGGCGCTCGGGCCCGGGGCCGACATCGCCACCCATTTCACGCCGCGCTACAACCCCTGGGAGCAGCGCCTCTGCCTGTTGCCCGACGGCGACTTCTTCCAGGCCCTCAACAGTGGACGCGCGTCGGTCGTCACCGACCACATCGAGTCGTTCACCGAGACGGGTCTGAAGCTGAAGTCCGGCGCTGCCCTCGATGCCGACATCATCGTCAGCGCGACTGGCCTGCAGCTTGCCGTGCTCGGCCACGCCGTGCTCCATGTCGACGGCGTGCGCGTCGAGCCCTCGCGCACCGTCAACTACAAGGGCCTGATGTACAGCGGCGTGCCGAACATGGCCAACACCTTCGGCTACACCAACGCCTCGTGGACCCTCAAGGCCGACCTGACGGCGACCTACGTCTGCCGCCTCCTCAACCACATGAAGAAGACCGGCGCGCGCCAGTGCCTCGCTCCGGCGGCCGGTGCCGATCAGCCCTTGCTGCCGTGGGTCGACTTCTCGTCCGGCTACTTCCAGCGTGCCGCCGGCCAGTTGCCCAAGCAGGGCACGACCAAGCCGTGGAAACTCAACCAGAACTACCTGAGCGACCTGTTCGCGATGCGCTTCGGCGCGGTGAACGACGGCGTCTTGCAGTTTTCACGATAGTCAGCAGACTCGCGTCGGACTAGCCTAGAAGCCCAGCCAGCGCGCGACCACCGGACCGGCGATAACGACCCAGCACGTGGCCGACATCAACAAGGCCACGCCGACGGCGGCGCTGCCCAGGTCCTTGGCCTGTCCCGACAAGGGATGGCGCTCCAATGAGATGCGGTCGATCGCCGCCTCGATCGCGGAGTTGAGAAACTCCGTCAGCAGCACGAGCAACATCGAGAGCACGAGAAGCAAGCGTTCCAGCGTACCGACCGGCAACAGCACGCCCGCCGGCACAAGCACGGCCAAGGCGATCAGCTCCTGGCGGATCGCCACCTCGTGGCGCAGCGCATGGCGCAGGCCCGCGCACGAGTAGCCGAAGGCATTGACGATTCGGCGCAAGCCCGGTGTGCTCTTGAACTCATTGCTGGTCGTGCTCATCAGCTCATTGTGCTTGCGCTGCGCCGCGAGCCTTGCCACGTTTCCCCTGCTGCGCGGCAATAGGACTCGTCTTCGGCTCGTACGCCCTTCGGCAAAATAGCCGGATGACCGACACGAAGACCCCGACCCCACCCCCTTCCCCGGCCACCGACGACGTCAAGAAGCGCCGCCGCGAGCGGGTCGACCAACTGCTCGCGCGTCCGGCGGTGACGAGCGAAGGCCAGGTGACCCTTGCCGGCAAGCTCATGCCGTACACGGTGACGCTGGACTTCCTGCCCGTCATCGGCCCGGCCTTTGCCGACAGCGGCGGCGAGCCCGAGGCTGCGATCTACACGACCGCATACGTCCTGAAGGATGCCGAGCCGAGCCAGCGGCCGATCTGCTTCGCCTTCAACGGCGGCCCGGGCTCGGCATCGGTGTGGCTGCACCTGGGCGCGCTCGGCCCCAAGCGCGTGGTCGTGAACGACGACGGCTCGATGCCGGCGCCGCCCTATGCCGTGGGCGATAACCCTCACTCGTGGTTCGAGCACTTCGATCTCGTCTTCATCGATCCGCCGCACACCGGCTATTCGCTGGCGGCGAGCGAAGAAGCGCGCACGAAAATGCTCGGAGTCGACGGCGACGTCGAGGCGCTGGCCGAGGTCGTGCGCGCCTGGCTCGGCCGGCACAAGCGCTGGGGCTCGCGCGTCTACATGGCCGGCGAGAGCTACGGCACGACGCGCGGCGCAGCGCTCGCCGACCGGCTGCAAAGCCTCGGCGTGGCGCTCTCGGGATTGATTCTCGTGTCGTGCGCGATGGACCTGCAGAGCATCGTCTTCGCGCCGCGCAACGACCTGCCCTTCGCCCTCTTCCTGCCGGCATTCGCCTGCGTCGCCCAGTACCACGGCAGGCTGAAGGGTGCGCCCGCCGCTTCTCCAGCCGCGGCGCGCGAGGCGGCCGAGGCCTTTGTCGAGGAGGACTATCTGCGCGCCCTGCACCGCGGCGGCCAGCTCGAAGGCAAGGCGCGCGACCGCATCGCCAAACGCATCGGAGAGCTCACGGGACTGAGTGCTGCCTTCGTCGCCGAGAAAAACCTGCGCGTGCGCGACCAGGACTTCTTCTTCGAGTTGCTGCGCGACGAGGGGCGCATCGTCGGCCGGCTCGACGCGCGCGTCACCGGGCCGATGGCGGCGAGCCGCACGCGCGACTGGGAGTTCGATCCCGGCATCGAGGCCATCGAAGCGCCCTACACGATGGCCGCACTCGGCTACATGGGCCGCGAGCTCGGCATGGTGACGACGCAGCGCTACGAGATCCTGTCGATGGAGGTGAACAAGCAGTGGAACTGGAACCGCGGCGACGCCAAGGGCAATGGTTATGCGAGCACCAGCGGCGACCTGGCGCGGGCACTACGTCGCAACCCGCATCTGCGCGTGCTCGTCGCGAGCGGCCACTACGACCTGGGCACGCCTTATTCGGCAAGCAACTGGTCGCTGGCCCAGCTCGACGCGCCGGCCGAAGTGCTGAAGCGCGTCGAGCACCACTACTACGACGCCGGCCACATGATGTACACGCGCGAAGCCGACCTGGTCAAGCTGAAGGCGGACCTGGGGGCGTGGCTGGCGGGTTGAGGTCGGCCGGCCAGTCGGCGCGCAGCAGGCCGTAGAGGCCGGAGTCCGACACTTCGCCGGCGACGATCCAGCGCTCGCGCAGGTGCCCTTCCTTGACGAAGCCGAGCCGCTCCAGCGCGCGCGCCGAGGCCTCGTTGCGCGGATCGATGTCGGCCTCGACGCGGTTCAGCCCAAGCTCGGCAAAGCCGAAGCCGAGAAAGGTGCTCAGGGCCTCGTGCATGTAGCCGTGGCCCCAGGCCTCGGCGGCAAGGGCGTAGCCGAGCTCGGCCCGCCGGCACTGCTCGGAGAAGCCGAACAGCGAGCATTCGCCGATGAGGCGCCCGTCGACCGCGCGCTCGAGCATGAGGCAGAGGTAGTCGCCCTCGGGCAAGGCCTTGATGTCGCGGGCGATGCGCTCGCGCGCTACCCCGATGTCGGGCCAGGGCGGCCGGCTCAGGTAGCGGGCGACGCGAGCGTCGGAGAAGGTGCCGAACAGCGCCGCCGCATCGTTCTCGCGCGACGGCCGCAGCAGCAGCCGCTCGGTGCGCAGCGTCAATCCTTCGAAGGACCTCATTCGCCGGCCGCGCTCCCTTTCCGATCCCCGGGACCAGGCTCGGCAGCCTTACACCATTCGATGGCATCTTCGAGGCGGTCGTCGCCCCAGAAAATCGCCGATCCGCAAGCGAACGTCGGCGAGCCGAACATTCCAGCGACGGCGGGTGCACCGTCGCGTGCAAACTCAGGAATTGGCAGGCTTGAAGTAGCGTGCCTCGAGCAGCTTGGCGTTCGTGAGGCCGAGCGCGACGAGCACTCTTTCCATCCACGTGAGCC
The DNA here is from genome assembly GCA_038231215.1 of Burkholderiales bacterium. Lineage (GTDB taxonomy): Bacteria > Pseudomonadota > Gammaproteobacteria > Burkholderiales > Burkholderiaceae_C > Schlegelella_A. Next base: position 20,880 of record JBBRLS010000027.1, read on the forward strand.
GCTGAATGCGACCGTCCGGCAGGGCCAGAACGGTGCCGAGGATAGGCTCGTCTTCGATCTTCGATTCCTGGTAGTCGCGTACCTGCGATGCGTCGGTCATGAGGATCCCTTTCGATTGCGCTTGGCGAGCCATCGACAACCCGAATCTCGTGTTTGTAACAAGACGTGTTGTCCTGCACAAGCATAGCCGATCGAAAGGGATTCGGACGACCGCCCGGGCAGCCGAAGAGGTAACCGCGACGGGGCGGCTCGGAGCGCCGCCCCGCGGTTGGCGAAGACCGCTACTTGGCCATCGCCTTGTCCCACACCGCATGCGTCCACGCCGCGGTGCCCGGATCCTTCTTGATGACCGGGTCGCTGCCGCCGGCGAGCAGCACCTTCACCGTGCGCTGATACGCGGCCGGATCGAGCTGGCCCATCTTGTTGGTGTTGGTGATCAGCTTGGCGACGTTCTCGAGCTGGCGCTTCTGCACCGCCGCGGTCGAGCCGCCCGAGCTGTCGGCGGCGAGCACGATCTTCACCGCCTCGTCCTGGTTCTTGAGCGCGTACTCCCAACCCTGGATCGACGCCTTGACGAACTTCGCGAGCTTGGCGACGTAGGCGGCGTCCTTGAGATCGGGCTCGCGCGCGTAGAGGCCGTCTTCGAGCGTCGCGACGCCTTGGTCCTCGTACGGAAAGGTGACGAGGTCGGCAGGCTTGACGCCGGCGTCGATCACCTGCCAGTACTCGTTGTAGATCATGGTCGAGATGCAGGCGGCCTGGTTCTGCAGCAGCGGGTCGACGTTGAAGCCCTGCTTCAGCACCTTCACGTCGGGGGTGGCGCCGGTCGTCTTCAGGCCGAGCGTGCCCATCCAGCTCAGGAAGGGATATTCGTTGCCGCCGAACCAGACGCCGAGGGTCTTGCCCTTGAAGTCCTTAGGCGTGTTCACGCCGCTGGCCTTCTTGCAGGTCAGCATCATTCCCGAGCGATTGAAGATCTGCGCCACGTTGACCATCGGCACGCCGGCTTCGCGCGCGGCGAGCGCGCTCGGCATCCAGTCGACCGTGAGGTCGGCGCCCTTGGCTGCGAGCACCTGCGCCGGCGCGATGTCGGGGCCGCCCGGCTTGATCGTCACGTCGAGGCCGGCGTCCTTGTAGAAGCCTTTCGCCTGGGCCACGTAGTAGCCCGCGAACTGGGCCTGCGGCAGCCATTTGAGCTGCACCGTGACCTTGTCGGCGGCGGCTGCTGCACCGGCGGCGCCGGCCAGCAGCAGCGAGAGAAGAAGGGTTGTCTTGCGCATCGAGAAGCTCCGGAGGTTGTGCCGTGGCGGCGTGGTGGATTGTGAACGGGTGCAGGGAATGGATTTGACCTCATCCCGCGCTTCGAAACGAGGGGTGCCAGAACGTCGCTCGGCGCTCGATCCAGCCGAGCAGGCCGTACAGCAAGGAACCGGCCAGCGCGGCGACGAGGATCGCCGCCCAGACCAGGCCCATGTTGAGCCGCGCCGCCTCGGTCGAAATGCGAAAGCCCAGACCCGAGGTCGGAGAGCCGAAGAACTCGGCGACGATGGCGCCGATCATGGCCAGCGTCGAGTTGATCTTGAGCGCGTTGAAGACGAAGGGCAGCGCCACCGGGATGCGCAGCGAGACCAAGGTACGCCAGTAGCCGGCCCCGTACGAGCGCATCAGGTCGCGCTCCATGTGCCCCGATTCGGCGAGCCCGGCGAGGGTGTTGACGAGCATCGGAAAGAAGGTCATGACGACGACGACCGCCGCTTTCGAGTGCCAGTCGAAGCCGAACCACATCACCATGATCGGTGCGATGCCGACCAGCGGCACCGTGCTCGCCAGGGCAGCCACCGGCAGCAGGCCGCGCTGCAGGAAAGGGCTGCGGTCGATCAGCACGCCGACGACGAAGCCGAGCGCACAGCCGACGGCGAGGCCGATCAGCACCGAATGCAGCACCGTCTGCTCGAAGTCCGACACGAGCACGCCGAAGCTCGCGACGAACGAATGACCGACCAGGGTAGGGGCGGGCAAAAGCACCTGCGGCACATCGAAGACTTGCACCAGCACTTGCCAGAACACGAGTACCCACGCACCGAACAGCAAGGGCGTGCCGAAGCGGCCAAGGGCACTCCGCTCGTCGCGCATCGCCAACGCGCGCACGCTGAAGACGGCAACGACGAGCAGGAGCGCGAGCCCGCCAAAAAGCAATGCGTCGTTCATCGCTTGCCGCCCGGCGTGAGCAGTCGCTCGGCGAGCGCGACCGCGCCGGTGAGCACGAGTCCGAGCAGCGCCGACATGACCAGCGCCGACCAGATCTGCACCGTGTTGCCGTAGTACGAACCGGTGAGCAGCCGCGCGCCGAGGCCCGCCTGCGCGCCGGTCGGCAGCTCGCCGACGATGGCGCCGACGAGACCGGCGGCGATGCCGACGCGCAGCGAAGGAAAGAGAAAGGGCAGCGATGCCGGCACACGCAGCTTCCAGAAGGTGTCGCGGCCCGGCGCCGCGTAGGTGTGCAGCAGCTCGAGCTCCATCACGCCCGGCGAGCGCAAGCCTTTCACGAGCGCCACCGCGACCGGAAAGAAGCACAGGTACATCGAGATCACGGCCTTCGGGAACACGCCGGTCATGCCCATGCTGCCGAGGATGACGATGACGATGGGCGCGATCGCCAGGACCGGCACCGTCTGCGACGCGATCACCCAGGGAAAGAGGCTGCGTTCGAGCGTGCGCGAATGGACGATGAGCACGGCGAGCACGGCACCGAGTGCGGTACCCATGGCAAAGCCGAGCAGCGTCGCCGAGCTCGTCACGGCGGCGTGAAAGAGCAGGTTGCGCGGCGAGTCGAGCGGCCAGCCGAAAATGGAGTCGAAGAAATCGATCGCGATCTGGTGCGGCGCGGGCAGCACCGGCCGATCCATCGAGAGCGTGAGGCGGATCAGGTCGAGCGCGCCCCAGCCAGGTTGCGACGAGAGCGTGCGTTCGATGACCTGGTCGGCGTTCAGCGCGACCGCCAGGGCGTACCAGAGGATCATCACGACGGCGAGCACGACGAGCACCGGCCCGGCGCGAAACCACGCCTCGCCGAGCCGGCCGCGCGCCGGCTCAGTGAGCGCCATGCCCTTCCTGCAGGGCAACGCGCACACGATGCGCGATCGCCGTGAACTCGGGCGTGTCGCGGATCTCGAGCGTGCGGTCGCTCGGCAAGCCGGACTCGATGACATCGACGATGCGCCCTGGCCGCGGCGACATGACGACGATGCGCGACGAGAGAAACACCGCCTCCGGAATCGAGTGCGTGACGAAGACGACGGTTCGCTTCTCGCTTCCTTGGTCAGAGCGCCACAAGCGCAGCAACTGCTCGTTGAGCCGGTCGCGCGTGATCTCGTCGAGCGCGCCGAAGGGCTCGTCCATCATCAGCAGCCTGGGCTCGAAGCCGAGCGCGCGCGCGATCGAGACGCGCTGCTGCATGCCGCCCGAAAGCTGCCACGGGTACTTGCCTTCGAACCCGGTGAGGCCCACGCGCTCGAGATGTTCGAGGGCGACACTCTTCGCCCGAGCCTTGTCGAGCCCGTGGATCTCGAGCGGCAGGCAGACATTGGCGAGCACGGTGCGCCAGGGGAAGAGCGCGGGTGCCTGGAACACGTAGCCGTAGGCGCGCGCCAATCGCGCCTCGCGTGCCGAGAGGCCATTGACGCGGACGCTGCCTGATGACACCTGTTCGAGGTCGGCGATGACGCGCAGCAGCGTCGTCTTGCCGCAACCCGAAGGACCGATCAGCGAGATGAACTCGCCTTCGTCGATCGTCAGGCTGATGTCCGCCAGCGCGGTCACGGTGTGCTCCTTCGCGGGGTAGACGACCGAGACGCCCTGGACTTCGACGGTGGCGGGAGAAGTGGAAACGGAAGTCGACAAAGGCGAGGCTCGGGTCAAGCGTTCACGCGCGCCGGATTGTTGGGATGCGTCGTCCAGTTGGCGTAGCTCCCCGACACGACGCGACCGGTGCGCGCGTCGGTCTCGCCCGGCGTCAGCGCGAACATCGTGATGCAGTCGGGGACCGGGCAGACCGAGACGCAGAGATTGCAGCCGACACACTCTGCATCGATCACCTCGAAGTGGCGCTTGCCGTCCTTGGTCGCCGCAATGGCCTGATGCGAGGTGTCCTCGCAGACGACGTGGCAGCGCCCGCACTGGATGCACAGGTCCTGGGCTATGCGCGCCTTCTCGACGTGGTTGAGGTCGAGCGCGTTCCAGTCGACGATCGAGGACACGGCGCTGCCACGAAAGTCGTCGATGCGCGCGAAGCCCTTGCCGTCCATGTATTCGGAAAGGCCGCTGCACAGGTCCTCGACGATCTTGAAGCCCCAGGTCATTGCCGCAGTGCAGACCTGCACGTTGCCGGCGCCGAGGGCGATGTACTCGGCCGCGTCCCTCCACGTCTCGATGCCGCCGATGCCCGAGATCGGCAGGCCCGCGGTGGCCTGCGCGCGCGCTATCTCCGCCACCATCGCGAGCGCGATCGGCTTGACCGCCGGCCCGCAATAGCCGCCGTGCGAGCCGGTCGCGCCGGTGTGCGGATGGATGCGCAACGATTCGAGGTCGACGCCCATCACCGAGTTGACGGTGTTGATGAGCGACACCGCATCAGCGCCGCCACGATGCGCAGCGAGCGCCGGCGGCTTGATGTCGGCGACGTTCGGCGTGAGCTTGACGATCACCGGCAGCCGCGTGTAGTGCTTGCACCAGCGCGTCACCATCTCGATGTACTCGGGCACCTGGCCCACCGCCGAGCCCATGCCGCGCTCGCTCATGCCGTGCGGACAGCCGAAGTTGAGCTCGACGCCGTCGCAGCCGGTGTCCTCGACCATCGGCAGGATCGCCTTCCAGGCGTTCTCTTCGCACGGCACCATGATCGAGACGACGAGCGCCCGATCGGGCCAGGCCCGCTTGACGCGTGCGATTTCGGCGAGGTTGGTCTCGAGCGGCCGGTCGGTGATGAGCTCGATGTTGTTGAAGCCGATCAGGCGCCGGTCCTGCGCATAGAGCGCCGCATAGCGCGGCCCGTTGACGTTGACGATAGGCGGGCCGGCTTCGCCCAGCGTCTTCCAGACGACACCGCCCCAGCCGGCCTCGAAGGCGCGCACGACGTTGTATTCCTTGTCGGTCGGCGGTGCCGAGGCGAGCCAGAACGGGTTTGGGCTCTTGATGCCGGCGAAGGTGCAGCTCAGGTCGGCCATGGCGAAATGTTCCTTGTTCCGATCGGGCGCTGCGCGCTCAGTCCGCAGCGCGGCGAACGCGTGTGAACGGCTTGCCGCTGCGCTCGGCACCGAGCGCGCGATCGATCGAGTGGGCGGCGATCTTGCCGTGCTCGACGGCCTCGACCGTCAGGTCCTGGCCGCCATAGGTGCAGTCGCCACCGGCCCAGACCTTGGCGAGCGAGGTGCGGCCTTCTTCGTCGACCGCGATCCGGCCACCGCGCACGACGACGGTCGCCAGCGTCGGATCGACGAGCACCAGCGTCTGGCCGATCGCCTTCAGCACCGTATCGGCGGCGACGTTCCAGTGTCGACCCGTCGATTCGAGCTTGCCGCCCAAGTCCTGCACGCCGACGAAGGTCGCGCCCTCGACGTAGCCTGCCGATGCATCGAGGCTCTTCAACACGCTCCAGGTGCGGATCGTCACGCCGTTCAGTTGCGCCCACTCGCGCTCGTAGGTCGAGGCCGGCATGCGCGCCTGGTCGCGGCGATAGACGATGGTCACTTCCTCGGCGCCGAGCTTTCTCGACTGCACCGCAGCGTCGACGGCGGTCATGCCGCCACCGATGACAACGACCCGCCGGCCCACCGGCAGCGACGCATAGTCGCTCGCCTGGCGCAAGCCGGCGATGAAGCCGACCGCATCTCCCACGCCGACCGTGTGCTCGGCAGCGAGCCCGAGCGCGTTGACGCCGCCGAGGCCGATGCCGACGAAGACCGCGTCGTACTGCGTCTCCAGGTCGGCCAGCATCACCTGCTCGCCGAGCGCCTGCCCGTAGCGCATCTCGATGCCGCCGATCGAGAGCAACCAGTCGATCTCCTTCTGCGCGAAGCCGTCGGTCGTCTTGTAGGTGGCGAGTCCGTACTCGTTCAGGCCGCCTGGCAAGGGACGCGACTCGAACACCGTCACCTCGTGGCCAAGCATCGCCGCGCGATGCGCGCACGCCAGTCCTGCTGGACCGGCGCCGATGACGGCGATGCGCCGTCCGGTCGCAGCCACGCGCGTGAACATCGGTGCGCCCGGCGCGGCGAAGTACGCATCGGTCGCATGCCGCTGCAAGCGTCCGATCTCGACCGGCTTGTCCTCGTTGGTGTTGCGCACGCAGGCCTGCTCGCACAGCACCTCGGTCGGGCAGACCCGCGCACACATGCCGCCGAACACGTTCGCTTCGAGGATGGCGCGCGCCGCGCCGCGCAGGTTCTTCTCGCCGATGCGGCGCACGAACGACGGGATGTCGATGCCGGTCGGGCAGGCGGTGACGCAGGGCGCGTCGTAGCAGTAGTAGCAGCGCTCGGCCTCGATCAACGCCTGCACCGGCGTGAGCGGCGGATGCGCATCGCCGAAGTTCTTGTCGTACTGCTCGGCGGTGAGTCGGCCGGCCTTGACGTCGGGGCCGGCCATCAGCGGATACCGTCGCTCACGTCAGGCCACTCGCGCGACAGCGCGCGGCAAATGCCGTTCGGCCTGGCGCTTCAAGGCGTCGAACATCGGCGCGAAGGCCGGCCGCTTGACGTAGCGCCCGGCCCCACGCTGCGTGCGCAATTCGCCGTCCATCCAGACGATGTTGCCCTGCGAAAGCGTGACCTTGGCGAGGCCCGTGACGGTGCGCCCCTCGAACACGTTGTAGCCGACACGCGAAATGCTGCCGGCCGTCGTGATCGTCTTCGTCGCACGCGGGTCCCAGACGACGAGGTCGGCATCGCTGCCCGCGGCAATCGCGCCCTTTCTCGGGTAGAGGTTGAAGATCTGCGCCGCATTCGTCGAGGTGACGCGAACGAACTCGTTCGGCGTGAGCCGGCCGGTGTTGACGCCCGCGTCCCACAGCACCGACATGCGGTCCTCGACGCCGGCGCAGCCGTTCGGGATCTTGCTGAAATCGTCCTTGCCGACGCCCTTCTGCTCGCTGCAGAAGGCGCAGTGGTCGGTCGCCGTCGTTTGCAGATGGCCGGCGGCGAGCGCGCCCCAGAGCGCCTCCTGGTGGTGCTTCTCGCGGAACGGCGGGCTCATGACGTGCGCGGCGGCGATGTTCCAGTCGGGGTTTCGATAGACCGAGTCGTCGATCGTCAGGTGGCCGGCCAGCACCTCGCCGTAGACGCGCTGGCCGCGCGTCCGCGCACGGATGATCGCCGCCGCCGATTCGGAGTTCGAGACGTGCACGATGTAAAGCGGCGTGCCCAGCACCTCGGCGATGCGGATGGCGCGCTCGGCCGCCTCGGCCTCGACGGCCGGCGGGCGTGACAGCGGATGTCCTTCGGGCCCGGTGATGCCGGCCGCGACCAGGCGCTTCTGCATCTGGAACACCAGCTCGCCGTTCTCGGCGTGCACGGTCGGCAAGGCCCCGAGCTCGAGGGCGCGCGTGAAGCTGTTCACCATGACCTCGTCGTTCGCCATGATGGCGCCCTTGTAGGCCATGAAGTGCTTGAAGCTGTTCACGCCGTGCTCGTGCACCAGCGTGCCCATGTCCTTGTGCACGCTGTCGTCCCACCAGGTCACGGCGACGTGAAAGCTGTAGTCGGCGGCCGACTTCTCGGCCCAGCCGCGCCAGTTCTTCCACGCGTCCATGAGCGGCTGCTGCGGGTCGGGGATGACGAAGTCGATGATCATCGTCGTGCCGCCGGAGACGCCGGCCGAGGTGCCGGTGTAGAAGTCGTCCTTCGTCACGGCGCCCATGAACGGCAGCTCCATGTGCGTGTGCGGATCGATGCCGCCCGGCATGACGAGCGCGCCGCCGGCATCGACGACGGTCGCGTCGGCGGGAGCCTGCAGATTCGGCCCGACGGCGCGGATCAGGCCACCTTCGCACAGCACGTCGGCCGGCACGCTGCCTTCGGCATTGACGACGGTGCCGCCGCGGATCAAAACGCTCTTCATGATGGTTCTCTCTTCGTGATCTTGGTGAAACCCGATTCAGGCGACGGCGATCGTCTCGGCGCTCTTGCCGACCACGGGCAGCTCGTTGGCCTTGGCCAGCATCGCCTGGAACAGCACGTTGCCGCCGGCCTCGATCCACTCGGGCTTGGCGTCTTCGATCTCGTTGTGGCTGATGCCGCCGACGCAGGGCACGAAGATCATCGCCGTCGGCGTCACCTTCGACATGTAGCACGCATCGTGGCCGGCGCCCGAGACGATGTTGCGCGTCGAGTAGCCGAGCCGCTCGGCGCCGGCGCGAACCATGGCGACGCAGCTTTCGTCGAAGTGCACGCAGTCGTACTGGAAGATCTGCTTCAGGTCGTGCTCGAGCCGGCCCGCCGCGGCGATCTTCGCCACGCCGGCCTTCAGCTCGGCGTCCATCACCGTCAGCTCGTCGTTGATCGGGCAACGGAAGTCGACGGTCAGGAAGACACGGCCCGGAATGACGTTGCGCGAGTTCGGGTAGCTGTTGATCATGCCGACGGTCGAGACGGCGTTCGGCGCATGGCGCAGGCCGATCTCGTTGACGAGCTGGATCACTTTCGCGGCGCCGAGCAGCGCGTCGCGCCGCACCGCCATCGGCGTCGGCCCGGCGTGCGATTCCTGGCCGGTCAGCGTCAGCTCGTACCAGCGCTGGCCCTGCGCATCGGTGACGACGCCGATCGTCTGCCCTTCGTGCTCGAGGATCGGGCCCTGCTCGATATGCGTCTCGAAGAAGGCATGCACTGGCCGGCCGCCCATCGGCTCGCTGCCCGCGTAGCCGATGCGTTGCAGCTCCTCGCCCATCGTCTTGCCGTCGGCGTCGGCGCGCGAGAGGCCGTATTCGAGCGTGAAGACGCCGGCGTAGACGCCCGAGGCGACCATCGCCGGCGCGAAGCGCGAGCCTTCCTCGTTGGTCCAGACCGAGGCTTCGACCGGGCGCTCGGTCTCGATGCCGTGGTCGTTGAGGGTGCGGATCACCTCGAGCCCGGCGAGCACGCCGTAGACGCCGTCGAAGCGGCCGCCGGTCGGCTGGCTGTCGAGGTGGCTGCCGGTGCCCACCGGCGCGAGCTGCGGGTTGCGACCAGGCCGTCGCGCGAAGATGTTGCCCATGCGGTCGACCTTGATGCCGCAGCCGGCGTCCTTGCACCACTGCACGAACAGGTCGCGGCCCTGCTTGTCGAGGTCGGTCAGGGCCAGCCGGCAGACGCCGCCCTTGGGCGTTGCGCCGATCCGCGCCATTTCCATCAGGCTCGCCCACAGGCGATCGCCGTTGATTCTCACTTCAGGCATGACGCACTCCTAGCCACCGATTTGGCAGAGCCCCGGTTATGCCTGCTTCGCGGGCGCCCGTCCAGCAGGGCAACGCCGGATCGGCAGGAGCAGGAAGAGTGCCAGCGCGCCCCTGGAACCACTTCATGCCGCGGGCGAGCGCACGTGCTCGGGCCGGATGCCCATGCCGATCAGGCGCGCGAAGAGCCGTTGCAGGGCGGGCATCGCTGTGAGCACGCGCATCGGCAGGGGCACCCGCAGCTCGCTCTCGCTGCGGCTGCCCATGACTCGCACGAGCACGTTGTTCTGCATCGCCACCTGCATGGCCTGCGTCGCCTTGGTCGGCCAGAGACGACGCTTGCGCACCGCGTCGAGGTCGGCCTCGCTGACCGGGCCGGCGCGCAGCTTCGCCGCCAGCAGGTTGGCCGCCGCCACTGCGTCCTGGATGGCCAGATTGATGCCGACGCCGCCCACCGGCGACATCGCGTGCGCCGCATCGCCGATGCAGAGCAGCCCGGGCTTGGACCAGTGCAGCAGGCGGTCGACGCTGACGGTGAGCAGCTTCACGTCGTCCCACGAACCGACGTCGCCGATGTGCGGCGCGAGCAGCGGCGCGGTCGCCACGACCTGGCCGCGAAAGACGTCGATGTCCTGTCGCTGCAAAGCCTCGGCGCCGCCCTTGGGGATGACGAAGGCGCACTGCCAGTAGTCGCCGCGGTCGATGGTGACGACGAAGTGGCCGGGCACGACGCGCGCCAGCGACGAATCGTCGCCCGACGGATCGCGGCCGACGCGGAACCAGAGCACGTCGATCGGCGCACCGATGTCCTCGACGGCCAGCCCGGCGGCGGCGCGAACCGTCGAGTGGCGGCCGTCGCAGCCGATCGTGCAATCGGCGCGGAGCTCGAATTCGCCTTCGGGCGAGCTGCCAAGAACGCCGGCGACGCGGCCGTCGTCCTCTGTGACCAAGCCGGTGACGTTGGCCTGCATCCTGACCGTGAACGCAAGCAACGAGCGCGCCTTCGCCGACAGGAAATCGAGGAACTCCCACTGCGGCATCATGGCGACGAAGGCATAGCGCTCGGGCAGGCCGCTGAAGTCGGCGAGCTGCACGCGCTCGGCGCCGAACATGCCGCTCAGGGTGCTCAGGCGCTGGTGCGGTCGCTGCAGAAAGTCGTCGAGCAGGCCCAGCTCGTCCATGATGCGCAGCGTCGACGGATGCACCGTGTCGCCGCGAAAGTCGCGCAGGAAGTCGCCGTGCTTCTCGAGCACGACGGTCTTCACACCGGCACGCGCGAGCAGGTAGCCGAGCATCATTCCGGCGGGTCCGCCGCCGACAATGCAGCACTGCGCTCGGGTCGTGTTCGATTCGCTCGCCATGGTCGCCGCGTCGTGCTCCCTCTTTCAGCGCTCTTGCGGCGGGACGTCGCGCAGCGTCGCCACGAAGGCCGCGCGCGCGGCGACATCGACCGGCCGGTGCTTGACGGTCGTGCTCGCCGGATACTGGCCGAGGAAGTTGTCGCCCTTGAGGTTGTGCGCCGGCCGGATCGGCCGCGCCACGAAGTCGCCGCCGCAGTTCGGGCAGACGCCTTGCAGCACCGACGCCACGCAGCCAGCGCAGAAGGTGCATTCGAAGCTGCAGATGCGCGCCTCGGCCGAAGCGGGCGGCAGCGCCTTGTTGCAGTGTTCGCAGGTCGGTCGGAGCTGGAGCATGGCGGCTACGAGTGGGTGAAGCGCTCGAGGAACTCGAGCACCGCCTTCCAGTGCGCTTCGGCGCCCGTCGGGTTGGCGTCGCTGCGCAGCGTCGACGAGCCGTGCGTCGATCGCGACCCGGAGACGAGCTGCTGCTTGTCGGCGCTCTTCGTCGCCTGCAGGATCGCCGCCGATTGCGCCACTTCGTCGGCGCCCGACGCCTGGTCGATGTAGACGGGCACGTCGACCTTGCGCGCCGCGTCGCGGACCGCGCTCTTCCTGCCGAGATATTCGCCGGGCGAGTAGGCGATCAGGCCGCTGACATCGCCCGGATGCGCCGCCGCGAGCAGGAAGACGAGGGCTGCCGAATAGCTCGATCCCCAGACGACGACCGGCGCGCCGTTGCCGTTTGCCTTCGCCCAGGCCAGAGCGGCTTCGAGGTCGGGCAGTGCCTGTTCGTAGCTCGCCTCGCGGCCGATCGCGGCCGCCGTCTTGTTGCTGCCGCCGAAGGCGCCGCCGCCCGAGCGCTGGTCGATCGCCAGCACCGTGAAGCCGGCCTGCACGAGGCGCGGCGCGATCGGCGCGTATTCCGCGCTGCTCGAACCGGCCTGGTGAAAGGCAACGATGACCGGCGGCCTCGGGCCCGGCGCGCGCCACAACTCGCCATGCACCTTGACGCCATCGGCTGCGCTCAACTGCACCGGCTCGGCGCAGGCGACCGAAGCGGCGAACGCGCCGGCGGCGAGAAGAGCGATGAAGCGATGCATGGCGGTTCCGGGAATTCCGTTGTCAGCGTAGCAGGCTCTTCAGCCACCCTTGCGCTGCTTGTCGAACTTGCGCCAGTAGCCGAACTCGTCCTCGTGGAACTCGATGTCGAGCTCCATGACGCGGGTCTGCAGGCGCTCCTGCAAGTCGGCGACCGCCTTGTTGTAGACCAGCGGACCGACCTCCTCGAGAAAGAAGCCGAGCAGCGCCGCCGCGGCGATGTTGCCGATGCGTTCTTCCATGTTCTCCTTGAAGTAGCGCTCGATCGAGGCGACCGCCTCCTTGCGCGCATCTTTGGAAATCTCGATCGTCATGGACATGCTCCTTAGCGTTCGAAGCTCATCGGCGCACCCGGCTCACCGATATCATCGTGCGCCATGCTCAAAAAGCCCTTGAAAGTTCCTCCATTCGATGCGCTCGAAGCAAAGGGGTTTGAAATTCGCTTCTTGGGACACGCGAAGTCGATCATTCGTGGCGAGTTTGCCGAAGCGCTCATCGACATCGGCAGCGCACTAAGCGATCTGGATTTGCCGATCAGCGAGATTATTGGCAGCGGCGGCGGAGAGACGAAATTCACACAGCGCTTGCGCCGCTCGCTCGCAGCGAAAGGTTGGCGCAAGCACATATTTGAAATCGCAAAGACGATCGACGGTGTTCCGCGCGAATCGACGTCTCACGAGGTCGACCACGTCAAGCAATATGACGCCGGCGTCGTCGCCCTGGAAATCGAGTGGAACAACAAGGATCCGTTCTTCGATCGCGACCTCGAGAACTTCAAACGTCTACACGCCGAAGGCGCCGTCAGCGTGGGCGTGCTCATCACGCGTGGCGCCTCGCTGCAAGATGCACTGTGGAAAGCAGTGCGTCGGTTCGCCCAAGTGCGGGATATTGCCAGTTTCGAAGACCTAATGGCGAACGGATATTCGCCGACCCCCAAGCAAAGAGACAATGTCCTCAAACGCGTGCAGCGCGACAAAGATCCTAGGGCATTTGCTGACGCGTGGACAGACAACTTTGTGTCGAACAAGTTCGGACAGGCGACAACACATTGGGCCAAGCTGATGCACAGGGTGGACCGGGGAGTCGGCAACCCCTGTCCTCTGTTGTTGATCGGCCTTCCTGCCTCGATCATCAGCTTCGATGCCGCGCCGATCGAGCAACTTTCCGAAGAAGATTTGAAGAGCGGCGAGGCGCCTTAAAACTCGAGCGTCGCCGTTTGTGGATCTCGCTGGGAATGATTGGCATATGTCGGCCAATCGGGAATGTAGTTCCCGCCCGCCTGGTCGCCCCATATCGCCCAACCGGGACGCTCGCCACGAGCAAACATTTCCAGATAGGGCCCCGGACTGCAACTCGTGATGAGCGGAAACTGTTCGTCGGGCTTGCGACTGTGCTCACGCTTTCGCGTTGCGATCGTGTTGACTTGAGTCCGGCCCGGCGCCAACGTTCGAACGTTTTTCCCACGAACGCCAAACAGCAGCAACTCAGTGACGTTGCGGAAATAGAATCCCACTCCGCGACCGTCCGGTCCGCCGTCCTTGCGAATCTTTTGCCAGACGATGTTGGCCTTGTAGCGAAAGCCCCAAGCCTGCATGACCGCAAGGCCCTCGGGGAGAAGGGCGTTGGGAACCCAAAGATAGAGGTGAGCGCTGTCGGCAGACGCCTCTTCGACGGGTAGCGCCTTGATGTCGTCGAGCTTGAGGGTCGAGTACCGCGCCAAGCGCTTGTGCTCAGGTGCGACCTTGCCGGTCTTGTTCTGAAATTGCCAGGGCGGATCGGCGAGGATGGTCTTGAACCGTCGACCCGCGACGAAGGTGTTGAAGTCGTCGGCGGCGTTGGTCAGCATGGCTGACGATGATACGCAATTCACAACCGATTGCTGGATCTTTTTACAGTACCTCTGTTTGACCCTGCGGGGCGACGGCGCCCGGGATTTCATGCATCGGCTTGCTCAGGAACGCCGAGCCCGCGAGCACGAAGCGCCACGGCAGATCGCGCGACTTGCTGATGCCGATGCGCATGCCGGCGGCGACTGGAAAGACGTCGTCTTCGCCGCGTGGTGCGAGGCGAAAGGGCGATCGGTCGAAGCGCAGGCCGTTCATCGCGTGCGTCACGCCGAGCGCCTGGCAGAGTCGGCCCGGACCGGCGCAAAGCAGCCGCAATTCGTGCAGCCCGCGCCGCTCGCGCATCGCGGCGATACCGCGTGTCGGCTCGATGGCGCGGATCAGTACTCCGGCGCCATGGCCGGCTCGCATGCACGTGACGTTGAGACACCAGTGCAACCCGTACGAGCGGTAGACGTAGGCGCGGCCCGAGGGCCCGAACATGACGGCGTTGCGCGGCGTCTGGCCGCCGAAGCTGTGCGAGGCCGGCTCGCTTTCGTCGTAGGCCTCGGTCTCGACGATGCGACCGCCGACGCCCGAGACGAACAGGCTCGCACCGATCAGGGCGCGCGCCACTTCGATCGAGGGCGCGTCGAAGTCGATGGTCGGCATCGAACAGAGGATAGCGATAGGCAGAGATCCTTCGCTTCGCTCAGGATGACAGCGCTCGTCTTCCTGAGTGCTCATTGACCAGAGCGCGCGTCATCCTGAGCACAGCGAAGGATCTCGATCCTCGCGTCGATAGAATTCGCGCCTTCTCCGAGGTGCTTCCGCTTGCTCTCCGATCGCCGCAAGGTCCTGCCGCAATACCTGCTGCCCAAGCGCGGCCTCACCGCCTTTGCCGGCCGCGTCGCATCGCGCGAGCGCGGCGCGACGACGACGCGGCTGGTGCGCTGGTTCGTGCGCAAGTACGGCGTCGACATGAGCGAGGCCGCCAACCCCGAGCTGGCTTCGTACGCCAGCTTCAACGACTTCTTCACGCGCGCCCTGAAGCCTGGCGCACGGCCGCTTGCCAGCGCCGACCTGATCTGTCCCGTCGATGGCACGATCAGCCAGTTCGGCGCCATCGAGAAGGACCAGATCCTGCAAGCCAAGGGGCACCGCTATTCGACGACAGCGCTGGTCGGCGGCGACCCTGCGCTCGCAGAGCGCTTTCACGACGGCAGCTTCGCCACGCTCTACCTGAGCCCCAGGGACTATCACCGCATCCACATGCCGTGCGACGGCGTGCTGACGCGCATGATCGACGTGCCAGGCGCCTTCTTTTCCGTGAACCCGACGACCGCGCGCGGCGTACCGGGCCTGTTCGCGCGCAACGAGCGCGTCGTCTGCGTGTTCGAGTCGAAGGTGGTCGGCACGTTCGTGCTCGTGCTGGTCGGCGCGACCATCGTCGGCAGCATGGCGACGGTATGGCACGGCGTCGTCAACGCGCCGCGCCTGCGCCGCGTGCTCGAGTGGCAGTACGCCGATGGCAAGGTTGCCCTGAAGCAGGGCGAGGAGATGGGCCGCTTCCTGCTCGGCTCGACGGTCGTGCTGCTGTTCGGCAAGGCGGCCGGCTTGGCCTTCAATCCGGCATGGCAACCGGGACGGGCGATCCGCCTCGGCGAGGCGATGGCGCAACGCGCCTGACGCATGCGCGCCGTCTTCGTCGACGCGAATCCGGCGCTGCGCGCGCTGGCCAAGCGGATCGGCCCCATGCAGACCCCCGAACTCGATCTGGCCTACGGATCGGCGGGCATCGCGCCGGGCGAGCTGCCCGAGGTGCTCGCCGGCGCGACGATCGCCGTCATCGACCACACCGCGCTGCCGATCGAGATCGCGCGTCGCTGCATCGGCCTCGCGCACGTCGTCTTCCTCGGCACCGGCGCGCGCAGCTACATGGACCCGGAAGCACTGGCCGAGATCGGCATCACGGTCCACATCATCAAGGGCTACGGCGACACGGCTGTCGCCGAATGCACGATCGGCCTGCTGTTTGCCGCGGCCCGCGGCTTCGCGGCGATGGACCGTGGCATGCGCGAAGGCCAATGGCTGCGCACCGAAGGCCGCCAGCTCGGCGGCAAGACGCT
This sequence comes from Burkholderiales bacterium, assembly GCA_038231215.1. Taxonomy (GTDB): domain Bacteria; phylum Pseudomonadota; class Gammaproteobacteria; order Burkholderiales; family Burkholderiaceae_C; genus Schlegelella_A. Next base: position 36,691 of record JBBRLS010000027.1, read on the forward strand.
CGGCCTGATCGGCTTCGGCGGCATCGCCGCCGAAGTGGCGCGGCTCGCGATCGGCATCGGCATGAAAGTGATCGCGTGGAGCCGCGCACCGAAGCCATACGCTGGCGCGGAGTTCGTGAGCATCGAGCGACTGCTTGCAGAGAGCCACGCGGTCTCCATGCATCTGCTCCTCAACGACGAGACGCGCGGCTTCCTCTCGCGTGAGCGCATCGCCGCGATGCGACCCGGCGCGATCCTCGTCAACACGGCACGCGGCGCGCTCGTCGACGAGGCGGCGATGGTCGAGGCGTTGCGCTCGGGCCGGCTCGCCCATGCCGGGCTCGACGTGTTCGATATCGAGCCGCTGCCGGCCGGTCACGTGCTGACGACGCTCGCCAACGTCACCCTCTCGGCGCACTCCGGCTTTCGCACGCCCGAGGCGAACGAGCGGCTGGTCGAGGCCGCGTTCGCGCACTGCAGGCGCATCGTGGACGCCGCTCCTCCGTCTTCCTGAGCGAAGCGAAGGATCTCGTAACCGCAGGGATCCTTCACTGCGTTCAGGATGACAGGGCGGGGAATGACAGGGCGGGGATGACAGGGCGGGGCCAGCTCAGTCGAGCTTCCACCTGTTGTCGACCACCTTCACGATGACACGAGCCCGCTGGTCGAGCCCGAGGTGGTCGTTCTTCGACATGTTCACCACGCCGTTCGAAACGTGCAGGTCGTGCAGGCCTTCGAGCGCCTCGCGCAGAGCGACGCGGAACTCTCGCGTGCCGGGCTTCGCCTTCTTCAGCGCCAGGGGAATCGCCTGATTCAACTCAAGCCAGGCATCCCAGGTATACGAGCCGAAGGCGGAGACGCTGCCGGCCCCATAGACCGCTTCGTAGCGTTTCACATAGTCGAGCGCGGCCACGCGGGCCGGGTGATCGGCCGGCAGCGCGGCGGCAACGACGACCGGGCTGGTCGGCACGAACATGCCTTCGATGTCCTTGCCGCCGACGCGCAGGAAGTCGTTGTTGGCGACGCCGTGGTTGAAATAGACGCTGCCCTTGTAGCCGCGCTCGACGAGCGCGCGCGCCGGCAGCACGGCCGGCGTGCCTGACGCGCCGATCACGACCATGTCGGGATTGGCCGCGACCAGCTTGACGATCTGCCCGGTGACGCTGGTGTCGCGCGGCGCGAAGCGCTCGCTCGCCACGATCTTGACGTGGCGCGCATCGGCGAACTTCTCGAACTCGGCGTAGAAGGCCTCGCCGAGCGCGTCGTTGAAGCCGATGTAGCCCATCGTCTTCATGCCGCGCCGCGCGGCGTGCTCGAGGATGGCGAGCACCATCATCGTGTCGGTCTGCGGCGTCTTGAACATCCACGCCTTCTTGGCGCTCATCGGCTCGATGATGCGTGCCGACGAGGCGAGCGAGATGACCGGCGTCTCGGCCTCGGCGACGACGTCGATCATGGCCAGCGTGTTCGGCGTCGTCGTCGAGCCGATGATGACGTCGACCTTGTTCTCGCTGATGAGCTTCCTCGTATTGACGACCGCCGCGCTCGAGTCGCTCGCATCGTCGAAGACGATGTATTCGATGCTCTGTCCGGCGATCGTCTTCGGCAGCAGCGCGATCGTGTTCTTCTCGGGAATGCCGAGCGAGACCGCGGGGCCGGTCGTCGAGAGCGTCACGCCGACCTTGATCTGCGCGCTGGCCGCGACGGGAAGGGTCGCGGCCAGGGCCAGCGCGAGGGCGGGCGCGGCGCGTCGAATGAAGCGTTGCATGGGAATGTCTCCTGTCATGTCGTTGTCGAGGAAAGGGGCTGCAAGATCACCGGCAGACGCAGGTGGCCACGAAAGCGTGCGCGGTGCGCCCGCGTCGGCGCGCCGACGAGACGATAGTCGGGAAAGCGCGCGACGAAACGGCCGATCGCCACCTTGCCTTCGAGACGGCCGAGGCCCATGCCGACGCACTGATGGATGCCCGATCCGAACGCGACGTGGCGATTCGGGTGCCGTGCGATGTCGAGCCGGTCGGGGTCGGTGAAGGCCTCGGGGTCGCGATTCGCCGCGCCGATGCAAAGCGTCACCTGCGTGCGTGGCGCGAGCTCGACGCCGGCGATCACGGTCGCGCCGGTCGTGATCCGGTTGCCGAGCTGGTTGGAGCTTTCGATGCGCAGGAATTCCTCGACGGCCGTGCGGATCAGCTCCGGCTCGGCGAGCAGCCGTGCGCGCTCGCCCGGCCACTCGGCGAGCAGGCGCAGGCCGTTGCCGATGAGGTTGGTCGTCGTCTCGTGGCCGGCGTTGAGCAGGAAGATGCAGTTGTGCAGCAGCTCGCGCGGCTGCAGCTTCTCGCCGCCGGCCTCGCCTTCGATGAGGCGCGTGAGCACGTCGGTTACCGGGTCACCCGGGACGGCGCAGCGACGCGACACAAGCCCTTCCAGGTAGGCGAGCATGTCGCGCACCGCGGCGTTGCCGAGCGCGTGCTGCTCGGCCGTGAGCGACGGCTCGAGTGCACCCAGGATGGCCAGCGACCAGGCGCGCAAAGGGGCGCGTTCGTCGCGCGGCACGCCGAGCAGGTTGCCGATGATCTCGACCGGAATGGCGCCGCAGAACGATTCGATGAGGTCGATCTCGCCGCCCGCCTTGCCGCGCTCGGCCAGCGCGTCGAGCAAGCCGTCGACGAGCTCGACGAGGCGCGCTTCCATCGCCGCGATGTGCTTGGGCGTCAATGCACCGGCGATCAGGCGACGCACCCGCGTGTGCGCCGGCGGGTCGTTGAAGACCAGGCTGGTCGTGTGATGCTCGAACAGCGGGCTCGCGCCGTACTTGGGAAAGAACTCCTCGCGCTTGTCCGAGCTGAAGGTGACCACGTCCTTGTAGACCGCGACGATGTCGGCGTGCCGGGTCAGGAAGACGCCGCCGTCGGGCAATCGCTTCACCGGCGCGTGCTCGCGCAAGGCCTTGTAGGTCGAAAACGGATCGTCGTAGAACGATGCAGGCAGGCGCTTGAGGTCGAAGGCAGCGGCCAGCGCAGCGGCCTCGCCATCGCTCACTTCGCGTCCCCGGCGGCGAGGTCGCGCCAGACCGCGACCGTCACGGCGAGCAGCGTCGGGCCGAGAAAGAGGCCGAGCACGCCGAAGGTCTCGAGGCCGCCGATGATGCCGAGCAAGGCGAGCACGAACGGCAGCTGCGCCGCGCCGGCCATGAAGACAGGGCGCACGAAATGGTCGGCGACGAAGATCGCCGCCGCGCCGAAGATGCCGAGCCAGATCGCCGTCGTCGTGCCCCCGGTGGCGACGAGGAAAAGCAGCACGCCGGCAAGCACGAGCATGGCGCCGAAAGGCACCATGCCGAACACTCCCGTGGCCAGTCCGATCGCCGCCGGATGCGGCACGCCGCCGACCGCGTAGGCAATGCTCATGAACAGCGCCACGGCCAGGCCGACCAGCACCAGTCCATTGACGGCGCCGCGCACGGCCAGCACCGCCAGCGTTCGCGTGCGCAGGCCGGCAGGACCGAGATGACGAGACAGCACGGCGTCGACCTGCGGGCCGAGCGCATCGCCGCCAAGATAGAGAAAGAACAGGACGACGATGCAGAAAAACACCGCCATCGCGTGGTGACCGATGACGGCAATGAGCGTGCGCCCCGCTGCGAAGTCGAGGCTACCGACCAGCGAGTGGACGTAGCCACTCAGCGCACCGGGCTCGGCAAGCGTTTCCTGCCACTGCCGCGCCGCCCAGTCGCCGATGCCGGGCACCGAGGTGAGCCAGTCGGGCACCGGCAGGCCGGCCTCGCGGCTCGACATCCAGAGATGGACCAGCGCCGGGATCTCGCGCAATCCACGAAAGAACAGGTAGCCGAGCGGGAGGAGCAGGAAGACGATGACGGCGCTCGTCAACAGGATCGCGCTTGCCGGCTCGGCGCGCCGGCCCAGGCGGCCCAGGCGGCTGCGCAGACGGTCGTGCAGGGGCCAGGTGGCGATGGCGATGAGGCAGGCCCAGACGATCGGCACGAACAGGCCGTGCAGCAGCCAGAGGCACGCCGCGAACAGGGCGATCACCGCGGCGGTGCGGACGGTCTCGGGTTTCATGCGTGGGGGCGAAGGTTACGCGATGGCACGGAAGGCGCGCGCCGAGGCGCGACACGATCCACTAGCATCGGACATGCGCATCGCCCTGCCCTTGCTCTGCCTGTTCGGCCTCGTCACGCAAGCCGCGCACGCCGACGACGCCGAGCCCTCGACGACACCGTATCGGCCCAGCGTGTCGACGCCGGCTGCGCTCTCGGCACCGGGCTGGCTCGAGATCGAGGCCGGCTTCGAGCACGACCACGGCGCCGCGGGCAGCCGGCGCGACAGCGTTCCCACCACCTTCAAGCTCGCCTTCTCGCCCGACTGGGGCATCCGCATCGGCCAGGAGGCCTGGGTGCGCCAGGGCGACGACAGCGGCCGGCTCAGCGGCATCGGCGACACCAGCGTCGTCCTGAAGCGCCGCTTCGCGATCGACGACAAGCAGGCCTTCGGCCTCGAGGCCGGCGTGACGTTGCCGAGCGGCCGCCGCGGCATTGGCAGCAGCAGCGGCAAGGCCGACTACGCCGTCAACGCGATCTACAGCGCCGACCTCGGCGACTGGCACACCGACCTCAATCTCGTCGCGACCAGGCTCGGCCAGGCCGACCCCGGCGCGTCGCGCGGCCAGTTGCTCTGGGCCGCCTCGCTTTCGCGCGCGCTCGACGATCGCTGGGGTGTCGTCGGCGAGTTCTCGGGAACGCACCAGCGCGGCGCCGAAAGCACGCGCCAGTTCCTGTTCGCGGCGAGCTACAACGTCGCGAAGAGCTTGACCCTCGACGCGGGCGCGGCGCGCAGTCTCCGCTCCGGTGCGCCGGTCTGGTCGGCGTTCACCGGTTTCACCTGGCTGGCGGCCCGCCTCTTCTAGAAGGCTGTTTCCGCGGCGCGCGGCGCGCGCACGCGGATCAGCGCTCGCGTTCCGGCTTGCCGCCGCCGCGATGCTCAGGCTGCACTTGTCGCTCGGGCTGCACTTGTCGCTCGGGCTGCACCTGACGCTCGGGTTGCCCCGGGTTGTGCGGTTGCGGCCGCTCGCGCTCGGCGCGCTGCGGCGGCCGCGGTTGCGCCTGCGTTTGCTGCTGGGCCTGCTGCTGAGGGTGCTGCTGCGGCATGGGCACAGCACCGTGCTGCACAGCGGCCTCGGGCCGATCGCCGCGCCGCTCGTGCTGCGCCATCGCCGGCGACGCCTCGCCGCGGGCGAGCTCGCGCCGCGGCGGCGGCGGCACGTTGCCCACGGGCCGTTCCTGCGTCGGTCGGCCATGCATCGGCTCAGCACCGCGCGACTCGGCAGGTCGGGGGATCGCCGCAAGCGTCGGCGCGCCATGGTTGAAGGTGGCGCGCTGTTCGGGCGTGCGCATCGCCACCTGCTCGTGACGCTGCTGCAACTGCGTCGGCGCGAAGTGATGCTCGGCGTTGGCGAGGCGCTCTTCGCGGCCCGGCCGCGCCATCACGCCGCCCTGCCCGCCGTTGAAGCTGACCCGCGTGTGGTTCTCGGTGACCGGCGCGTTGTAGACATTGTTGATGATCGTCGTGTTGGTGATGTTGTTGACGGTGCGGTTGTAGTTGAAGACGCCGCCGCGCCAGTAGCCGCCCTGGTAGCCGCTTCCGCCGTAGCCGTAGCCGTAGTTCACGCCGCCATAGAAGCCGACGCGCGGACCCCAGTAGCCGCCGCGCCAGAAGTAGCCGCCGTTGCCCCAGCCCCACCAGCCGGGCGTCCAGAGCAGGCCGACCGCCGGTGGCGAGACCCAGGTGCCGGGCACCCAGAAGTAGTCGGCGGCAAATGGGTCCCAGCGCCAGTAGCCTGGTGTCCACAGATAGCCAGGTCCCGGGATCTCCGGCTGCACGTAGACCGGCAGTGGCGGCGGCGCGATGTTGACCGAGATCGAGACTGCGGCCTGGGCCGCCATGGGCAGCACCGCGGCGAGAGCGACGGCGCAGAGCAGACGATTCAGCTTCATGAACGGCTTTCGATGGCGATCGGCGTCGCGATGACATGACAACGCGCCCGCCGCCCTCCCGGACGACCGGGCCGATCGCCGATCTGTAAAGTTACGTTGCCCGAAGCGGTCGCGTTCAGCCTGCGATCACGACGAGCGCCAGGACACGCAGTGGTCTACAACCACTTCGCGCGGCGGAACAGCCACCACATGATGGTGCAGGCGACGGCGATGATGGCGAGCGCCGCCGGGTAGCCCCAGGGCAGCTTCAGCTCGGGCATGTTCTGGAAGTTCATGCCCCAGATGCCGGCGAACGCCGTCGCCACGGCGAAGATGCCGGCCCAGGCCGCCAGCCGCTTGGTGATCTCGGTCTCTTCGATCGTCACCATCGAGAGGTTCACCTGCATGGCGATGCCGATCGTGTCGCGCAAGGAGTCGAGCGAGGCGTTCATGCGCGCCAGGTGGTCGTAGACGTCGCGGAAGTACTCGCGGTTGTCGCTGCAGACCTGCGGCACGCGGCCGGAGATGAGCTTGGCCACCGCCTCCTGCAAAGGCGCGACGGCGTGCTTGAAGACGCCGATGCGGCGCTTCAGCGCGTAGAGCTGCTCGATGTTCTGGCGGCCGAGGTGCGGCTTGAAGATCTGCTCCTCGATCGTCTCGACGTCGGTCTCGAGCGCGTCGATGATCGGAAAGTAGCGGTCGACCACCGCGTCCATCAGCGCGTAGAACACGAAGGCCGGGCCGTGCTTGAGCAGATGCGGCTCGCGCTCGGCGCGGGCGCGCACGCCGAGAAATCCCTGCTGCGCGCGATTGCGCACCGAGAGCACGAAGTTCTTGCCGACGAAGATGTCGACCTCGCCGATGACCAGGTCGTCGGTCGGGCCCAGCTCCACCGTTTGCAGCACGGCGAACAGCGTGTCGTCGTATTCCTCGATCTTCGGCCGCTGGTGGCCGTGGCGTGCATCCTCGATGGCCAGATCGTGCAGGCCGAACTCCTCCTGCATCTTCGAGAGCTCTTCCGGCGTCGCGTCCCTGAGCGCCACCCAGACGAAGCAGCCGGGCTGGGCCAGGTACTCGCTGATGTCGTCGATCGGGCAGTCGGCGAGCTTGGCGCCGTCCTTGTAGGCCACGCAGTTGATGAGCATGGTGCAGCGCCTCCCGGGTCGTTGTCGCGCGGCCGATTCTAGGAGCCGATCTCGCGGAGTGCGACATCGCTCTTGCCTCCGCGCTTGCTTGTCACTCCGTGCTTCCCTGTCATCCTGAGCGACCCGCGTCGTCACCGTCACCACCGATCCGCCGTGGCGACATCGACGAACGCGAGCAGGCCGAGGATGACGAGGTAGGCGGCGAGTTGCAGCCCGATTGCAGCGTCGCCATCACAGGTTCTCCGCGTTGAACCCGGGCACGCGCCGTGCCGCAGCATCGACACCATGAAGACAGGGTCATGGACAAGGACAGCGACATGGTCACGCACGAGATGAAAAGCCAGCTCGGACACGAGGGGGCAACGACACTGAAGGACCCGGTCTGCGGCATGCCCGTCACCGAGCAGTCGCAGCACGCGCACGAACACGCCGGCCAGCGCTACTACTTCTGCGGCGCCGGCTGCAAGACGAAATTCGCGGCTGATCCGGCGAAGTACCTTGCACCGGAGCCGGCAACGGCTGTCGTCGAGGTCGCGCCGCCAGGCGCGGTCTACACCTGCCCGATGCACCCCGAAGTGCGCCAGGACCATCCCGGCGCTTGCCCGAAGTGCGGCATGGCGCTCGAGCCCGAGATGCCGGGCCTCGACGACGACGAAAACCCCGAGCTCGTCGACTTCCGGCGCCGCTTCTGGTGGACCTTGCCGCTGACGATCGTCGTCACGACGCTGGCGATGGCCGGGCATGCCTTCGCCATCCTCGATGCCGCCACGCAGCCGTGGGTCGAGCTGCTGCTGACCGCGCCCATCGTCCTCTGGGCGGGCTGGCCCTTCTTCGTGCGCGGCGTGCAGTCGGTGCGAAACCGCAGCCCCAACATGTGGACGCTGATCGGCCTCGGCACCTCGGCGGCGTTCGTCTACAGCGCCGTGGCCACGATCGCGCCGGGCCTCATTCCCGCGTCGCTCGCATCGATGGGCCGCGTGCCGGTCTACTTCGAGGCCGCCGCCGTCATCATCTCGCTGACGCTGTTCGGGCAGATGCTCGAGCTGAAGGCGCGCTCGCAGACCTCGGCGGCGCTGCGCTCGCTTCTCGGCCTGGCGCCGAAGACGGCGCGGCGCGTCAAGCCCGACGGCAGCGAAGAAGACGTGCCCTTGACGCACGTCCATATCGGCGACGCGCTGCGCGTGCGGCCGGGCGAGAAGGTGCCGGTCGATGGCCTCGTCGTCGAGGGCAGCAGCGCCGTCGACGAATCCATGCTCACCGGCGAGCCGATGCCGGTGGCCAAGCGCGCGGGCGACAAGCTGATCGGCGCGACCCTGAACACCAGCGGCGCGCTCGTCATGCGCGCCGAGAAGATCGGCTCGCAGACCGTGCTCGCGCAGATCGTGCAGATGGTGGCGCAGGCGCAGCGCAGCCGTGCGCCCATGCAGCGCATGGCCGATCGCGTCGCGGGAGTGTTCGTGCTGGCCGTGATCGGTGCCGCCGCCCTCACCTTCGTCGCCTGGGGCCTGTGGGGGCCCGAGCCACGCTGGGTCTACGCGCTCATCAACGCGGTGGCCGTGCTCATCATCGCCTGCCCGTGCGCGCTCGGCCTGGCGACGCCGATGTCGATCATGGTCGCGACCGGCAAGGCAGCGACGCGAGGCATCCTGTTTCGCGACGCCGCGGCGATCGAGAACCTTCGCCGCGTCGACACGCTGGTCGTCGACAAGACCGGCACGATGACCGAGGGCAAGCCTTCGCTCGATCGCGTCGTCGCTGCCTCGGGCTTCAGCGAAGACGAGGTCTTGCGCCTGGCGGCCAGCCTCGACCAGGGCAGCGAGCACCCGCTCGCCGAAGCGATCGTTCGCGCGGCGCGCGAACGCAAGCTGGCGCTCGACAAAGCCGAGGCCTTCGATTCGGGCAGTGGCGTCGGCGTGCGCGGCACGATAGGCGGCAAGGCGGTCGCGCTCGGCAGCACCAGGCTCATGAGCGAAGTCGGCGTGTCGCCCGAGGCCGTGGCGGGCAACGCCGAAACGCTGCGTGGAGAAGGCGCGAGCGTCGTCTACCTTGCCGTCGACGGCCACCTCGCCGGCATGCTCGCCATCACCGACCCGATCAAGGCAACGACGGTCGAGGCACTGGCCGCGCTCGCCAGCGCCGGCATCCGCGTCGTCATGGCCACCGGCGACGGGCAGACGACGGCCAAGGCAGTCGCGACCCGGCTCGGCATCGATGAGTTCCACGCCGAGGTCACGCCCGCCGACAAGCTTGCGCTCGTCGGCAAGCTGCAGGCCGAGGGTCGCGTCGTGGCGATGGCCGGCGATGGCATCAACGACGCGCCGGCGCTGGCCAAGGCCGACGTCGGCATCGCCATGGGTACCGGCACCGACGTCGCGATGAACAGCGCGCAGGTGACGCTTGTCAAGGGCGACCTGCGCGCCATCACCGAGGCGCATCGGATCTCGCAGGACACGATCGCCAACATGAAGCAGAACCTGGCCTTCGCCTTCGTCTACAACGCGCTCGGCATTCCGCTCGCCGCGGGGGTTCTCTATCCGTTCACCGGCTGGCTGCTCTCGCCGATGATCGCAGCGCTGGCGATGAGCCTGAGCTCGGCCTCGGTGATCACGAACGCGCTGCGGCTGCGGGCGACGAAATAGGCGAACGGCGCCGCGAAGTGGGCATACTGGACTCGTCGTCGAGCCTGGTTCGTGCTCGCCTCCGAGGAAGTATCCATGGGCCTGCTCGAAATCCTGAAGCTGCCGCCGGCGCCGATCCAGCCGCAGCCGCAGCCGCAGCCGCAGCCGATCATGAACATCACCGCCTCGCAGGGTGCCGAGGTCGGCAAGAACGGTGCCCGGCCCATCGCCGTCAAGGCGGCCGAGACACCCGATCTGCGCGCCCGGCTCGACGCCAAGGCCAGGGTGCTGCGCGACGCTTATGCCAAGCTCGCGCAGCACCAGCCGCGGCTCGAAGCGGCGATCGCCAGCGCAAGCGGCGACACGAAGAAGACGATGGAGCTGCAGAAGGCCGACGTCGACAAGCACATCGCCAGCATCGAGCGGCAGCTAGTGGCCCTCGACGCCGACCGCAAGGCGCTCGACGATCCGCGCACCGATGCCAAGGCGATGAACGACATCCTGGCACGCAGCAAGTCGACCGACAAGGTCGGCACGGCGGTCGAGGTCGACCGCCACGACGACCCCGTGGAGAAGAAGCGCACCGAAAACCGGACGACGACCACCACCACGACGCTCGAGGACGGCAAGTCGACAACGCGGGTCAAGGACGAGACGACCAAGGTCGGCCTGGGCGGCGCGTCACGCGAGAAGGTCGACTCGAAGCAGGTCGTGACGGGCAGCGACACGACGACCACTTCGCTGACGCGCACCGACAAGATCTCGAAGGAAGGACTTTCGCGGGAGACGGTCAAGAAGCGCGAGCACGAAGAGGGCGGCGAGAAGAGCAGCGTCGAGAAGAAGGACGGCCTGAAGGTCGGTCCCGACGGCATCGCCTCCAGCCACGAGCGCACCGCGACCAAGGCCGATGGCTCGTCGGTCAGCGACGCCAAGAGCACCAAGCTCGAACGCGGCGATGGCAAGCTGGGGCTGGCGCGCACGACCTCGCAGGGCAAGACCGACGCACTCGGCAACGAGACCCGGACCGGGACGACGGGCAAGGGCGGCCTTACCGCCGGCAAGGACGGGATCGGCGCCTACGGCGAGGGCGAACGCTCGATGGAGCGCACGAGCGCGAGCGGATTGAAGACCGGCGCCGTCGTCGGCCTCAACGGCAACGTCACGTGCAACGTCAAGCTGCTCAAGGCGGCCGAGGGCAACCAGCCGGCGCAGTACATGCTGGTGACACGCATCGACCTCGGCGCCTCGGCCTCGGTCTCGGCGAGCCGAGGCAAGGACGACTCCGACAGCAAGATGGGGGTGAAGGCCTCGGCTTCGGCCAGCGTCTTCATGGAGCGCCAGCGCCCTCTGGCCGAACAAGAGGCGGCCGGTTACGTCGCGGCGCTGAAGAGCGGCAGCGGAACGCAGGAAGAATTCCAGATCATCCGCACCGGGCTCTCCAAGGGCTGGCCGGCGGCGCGCGACATGTACCTGGCGATGTCGGGCAAGACCGGCTCGGCAGCCGACGTCGATGCCATGCAGGTCGGCGAGAGCAAGGAGGTCGGCAAGAAGCAGAAGGGCGGCGTTTCGGCCAACGTCGACGTCAAGGGCATCGGCGTCGAAGTCGGCGTCGAAAAGACGCATGACCAGTCGATGAAGGTGACGAAAGAGAAGGACGGCAGCGCGTCTTACGAGACCAACATCGGCGACGGCGCGACCGCCACGCACGGCGGCAAGGTGAGCGTCGGCGTCGTCGAGGGCAGCATCACGGCGTCGACATCGGTGACGACGTCGAGAGGCTACAAGCTCTCGGTCAAGCCGGGCATGAAGAACGCGCGCCAGCTCCAGGACCAGATCGCGCGCCTGTCGAGCCAGGCCGAGATCGACAAGTTCGCCAAGGACCACAAGGAGCTGGTCGACGAGCGCACCGACACCACGGGCACCGAGAACAAGCAGGCGGTCGGTGTCGGCATCGGCGGCGCCAAGGTCGGCCTGAAGTACGGCAGCGGCATCGAGGAGTCGAAGACGACCGACAAGTCCGGCAAGGTGATCGGCACCCAGACCAAGGGCAAGAACACCGGCGGCATGGACGTCGGCATCGGCAAGCTCAAGATCGGCGCCTCGACCGACGAGGAGGCGGTCGCCAAGACCGACGCCGACGGTGAGACGACGCTCGACGTCACGCGCACCGATACCTCCACCGACATGGCCAAGATGCTCGGGGGGCTGCCGATCGTCGGCGACAAGAAGGACAAGAAGAAGGGCGCGCTCGCCACCGCGACCGGTGGCGGCGAGGAGCCCGACAACGACACGCACGACGTCAGCATCATCAGCCTGAAGGGCGGCGACCTGCAGTGGCTCGCCGAGACCGCCGGCAAGGATATGAACGCCTGGATGAAGGCCTGCAACGATCCGCAACTGAGGGACGCGTGGCGCGCCGCCGCCAACGAGGTGCGCAAGGCCGGCGGCGGCAAGGACGCCGTGGCCAAGGCGCTCGCCCGCTTCATCGGCGGCGACACCGGACGCGCGAAGGTCGTCAACGCGATCGTGCGGCCGGCCGGCGACACGTCGGCGGGCATGCGCTCGGAGTTTCCGCAGAGCATCGCCACGCGCAAGGGCGAGTACGCGGCGCTGGTGATCAAGGACTCGGAGAAGCAGGTCACCGCGGCCGGCAAGGATGGCCCGGACAAGGGGCAGGAGGTCGGCAAGGACCTGCTCGCCCGCCTGCAGTCGCTCTACAACGGCGTCAACAGCGCCAGCGACTTCAGCGAGCCTGCGGTGCAGGGCGAGATGCTGTCGGCGATCGGGCGGCGCCAGGGCAAGGTCCAGGTCGCGATCCGCGCGCTCGGCGGCCCGATCGATCCGGCGGAGAACAAGAAGCAGCTTCAGGCCGACTACCAGCGGCTGCTGGGAGCCTGCATCCGCCACCAGCAGATCCAGAACGAGTGCTTCGACAAGATCGAGGCCGAGTTCCACAAGCGCTGGAGCAAGGAAGACGCGATCGTCATCGCGACGCTGATCAAGCAGATTCGCGACCTGCATGCCACCTGGACCCGCGACTACAAGGACATGGCCGTGCTGGCGCAGGAGAACGACTGGGGCAAGGACACCTACTGGCAGTACAAGCCGGACGTCGATCGCTTCAACAACGCCATCAAGGGCCACCCGGGCAAGCCCACGGAAGCCAAGCGCGAGACGGTCGACATGCGGCGCGATCCCAACGCCTTCTCGGAGAAGGCCAAGGGCGAGATAAACCAGCAGGCCGACAGCGCCCGCTACAAGCGCTATCAGCAGACCAAGCTGGGCGTCGCGACCACGCGCACCAACGCGCAGCAGCTCGGCAACGACGTACAGGCGCTCATGAAGAAGAAGCCGAGCGCGGCGGCAGCCAAGCTCGTCGGGAAGGCCGAATGGCTGTTCGACGATGCGGACATCAAGGTCAACAAGTGCCGCCCCAACTACATGGAGGACATGGAAGACCTCGGCGCGCCGGCGCTCGATCAGTTTCGCCAGGCCGTTGCGCTGCTCAACCAGGCCCAGGCGCTGCTGAAGAAGTAGCGCCGGCTGCGCGTCAGTAGCCGAGCGCCAGGCCGGTCCTGGCGCGACCGTCGTTGGCGCCGTGGAAGCGCTTGCCCGGCACGGGCTTGCCGCCGAGCGCAGGCGCGCCGACCAGGATCGCGGCGACGTGATTGGCCGGACGCGAGGGCACGAAGACGTGGCCCATCGCCTCGAGCGTCCTCTGCGTGTCCGCGCTCAAGGCAAGGGGCTCGATAAGCGTCGGACTCGGCTGCCACTGCTGATGAAAGCGCGGCGCATCGACGGCCTGTTGCACGTCCATGCCGTAGTCGACGACGTTGAGGATCGTGTGCAGCACGGTGGTGATGATGCGGCTGCCACCGGGCGTGCCGACGACCATCACGACCTTGCCGTCCTTCGTGAGGAGCGTCGGGCTCATCGAGCTCAAGGGCCGCTTGCCGGGCGCGATCGCGTTCACTTCGCCCTGCACCAGACCGAAGCTGTTCGGTACGCCGGGCTTGGCGGTGAAGTCGTCCATCTCGTCGTTGAGCAACACGCCGGTCCCGGCGGCGGTGACGCCGGCGCCGAACCAGTTGTTGAGCGTGTACGTCACCGAGACCGCGTTGCCCTTTCCGTCGACGATCGAATAGTGCGTCGTGTTGCTGCCTTCGTGCGGCGCGACGCCGGCCTTCAGCGCCTGCGAGACGCCGGCCTTCGCAGGATCGATGGCGGCGCGGATCTTCGCGGCATAGGGCTTGTCGAGCAGGCGAGTCAGCGGATTGCTGACGAAGTCGGGGTCGCCGAGCACGCTGTTGCGGTCGACGTAGGCATGGCGCATCGCCTCGATCTGCACATGAACGGCTTGGGGCGAGCGAAACCCCCATTCCTCGAGCGGATAGCCCTCGAGCACGTTGAGCATCTCGCAGAGGACGACGCCGCCCGCGCTCGGCGGCGGTGCCGAGACGATGTGATAGCCGCGGTAGTCGCACTCGATGGGCGTGCGTTCGCGCGTCGTGTACTGGTCGAGGTCGGCTTGCGTGATGAGGCCCTTGCCGGCGCGGCTCGAGGCGACCAGCGCCGCCGCCACCGGCCCCGTGTAGAAGCCGGCCGCGCCGGCCTCGGCGATCTGCTTCAGCGTCGCCGCCAGGTCGCGCTGCACGAGCCGATCGCCGGCGACGAAGGGCCGGCCGTTGTGCAGAAAGATCGCCGCCGTCGCGGCGTCGGCCTTGAGCACGTCCGTGGCGACGGCGAACAGATCGGCGTCGCCCCGGTCGAGCAAGAAGCCGCGCTCGGCCAGGCGGATCGCCGGCGCGATCAGCTCGGCACGCTTCATCGTGCCGTACTTCGCCAGCGCCGTTTCGAGTCCGGAGACCGTTCCTGGCACAGCGACGGCAAGATGGCCGCCGACCGACGCGTCGGGAACCACGTTGCCGGCGGCGTCGAGATACATGTCGGCGGTGGCGGCAAGCGGCGCCTTCTCGCGGAAGTCGAAAAAGGTCTTCGTGCCATCGGCGAGCTGCATCGTCATGAAGCCGCCGCCGCCGAGGTTGCCGGCCGCCGGATAGACGACGGCGAGCGCGTAGCCGACCGCGACCGCGGCATCGACGGCGTTTCCCCCCTTCTTCAGCACGTCGACGCCCACCTCGGTCGCGAGGTGCTGCGCCGTCACCACCATGCCGTGGTCGGCGGCGACCGGCGCGGCGGACGCGGCCGTCGCCTCGCGCCCGGCGCCGGCGAGCGCCAGGGCAAGCAGAAGGGTGAAGGTGCCGGCGAGCGGCGGGAGCGATGTCGGCTTCATGGAAAACGAGACGCGGTCTGCGCATCTGCGCAGGCATCGCCGACTGTAGCGTCGGCTCGGCACAGGCGCCGGCGAGGCTGGCCGTCATACGTCGTCGAACAAGGCGTTACCGCGAGCCATGCCGATAGGCGGGTTTCTTCACGGACGCGCCCATCTCGCGTCGATAAGATCGGTTCTCGTTGTCGCCAGCGCGTGGGTTCCAGCCGGCGCGGTCGCACAGCGGTCACTCTCCGACCGTCGATGCCTTGCCCGCTGCGCCTGCTCTCCCTCATCGGTCTCGGCCTCGTCGTCGGACCGCTGCTCGGCGCCTGCTCGCCCGTCAGTCTGCTCGTCAGCGCCACCGGCGCGGCCACCGACACCAGCATGACCTGGGACATCGTCAAGCACGTCCACGGCAAGCTCACCGAAGACGACGCCAAGCCCTGCGTTCGCCTGAACAGCGTGCAGCGGGCGCTCAACGCACGCTGCGACTACGTGCGGGGCAGTATCCAGCGCGCCGACTTCGCTCGCTCGGGTCTGCAGGAATGCGCGCTCGCCGCGGCAACGCGCGACCCGCGCCTCTGGCGCGCCCTGCCCGAGCTGCTCGACAAGGGCGCCACGCTCGACACCTGCCCCGGCTCGCCGCTGGTCGCCCTCGCCGACGCCGATCCCTGCCCCGACTTCACGTCGGCTTCACCCGAAGTCGTCGGCGCCCTCCGGACGCTGGCCGAATCCGACCCGCGCGCCATTCGCCACGACGTGTTCCGCATGCTCGGCTGCGCGAAGGCGCGTGCCGCCGGCCTCGACCGCGTGCTCGTGACCTGGCTCGATCGCGGCGATCTCGAGCCCGGCAAGCTCTCCTTCAGCCCGCTCGATGCCGCCGATCCCGACCTGCTCGTCTCGCGCTTCGGCCGCGAGCTCGAGGTCGCCGGCCACAAGCCCGAATCGGCGCTCGACGGCTACGAGGGCAAGCTGCCTGGCGGCTACGAGCTGGCGCTGCGCAACAGCCACTGGGCCGCGCTGGAGTGGTGGCTCTATCGCCTGCCGCAGCTTGCCAACGTCGCGCCGCCGCAAGGTGGCGGCCAGTTGGCCTGGGTGCCGTTGCATCGCGTCCTGCTGCCCGGCTTCCTGCGCTTTCCCGAGACGCAGCGCGACATGGTCGGCTTTCTCATGGCGCGCGGCGCGGACCCGAAGCAGAAGCTCCCCTTCGACCCGGGCAAGACCGTCGTGACCTTCGCGGCGCAGATGAACAGTCCGATGCTCGCGGTGCTTGATCCGCCCGCCCGGTCGGTGACGACGCTCGATCCGCGAGCCGCGATACCCGTCATCGTGCAGACCAGCCCGCCGATGCGGCACGCGGCGCGCACGACGCCGCCGGCATCGGCCGGAATCGAAGCGGCGCCAGCCACACGCTAGCGTCTTGCCCCGGCCCGCTCAGTGCGTGTGCCGGTGGTGCAGGTCCGGGTAGTGCGCGTGCCGATGCGTGAGCGCCACGTGCGCGTGCGGGTGGACGTGCGGCTCGCTGCCATCCCAGGCGAAGTCGTGCGTGTGACGATGATGCGCGTCGTGCGTGTGCGGGTGCGTGTGCAGCAGCGGATCGTGGCGATGCGGGTGGGCGTGACGCTCGCGCAGATGCAGCCAGACACCGAACGCCATGAGCGCTGCGGCGGCCCAGAACAAGGCCTGCGGCGCCTGCGGCCAGATCGCGAAGGCGACGAGCACGCCGAACAGCGGCGCGACCGAGAAGTAGGCGCCGGTGCGCGCCGTGCCCAGCGTGCGCAAGGCCACGACGAAGAGCGCCAGGCTGAGACCGTAGCCGGCAAAGCCGACGACCAGCGTCGCCGCGAGCGATGCGACCGCCGGCAGGACGGCGCCGCCGGCCAGCGCCAGCGCGGTGTTGCAGGCGCCGGCGATCAATCCCTTGAGGCAGGCGATCAGCATCGCGTCGTTGGCCGAGACCTTGCGCGTCAGGTTGTTGTCGATCGCCCAGCAAAGGCAGGCGCCGATGACGAGCAAGGCGCCGGGTGCCAGGGCTGCAGCGCCCGGTTGCCATGCCAGCAGCGCGCCGCCAGCGACGATCGCCGCCATGCCGGCGACGATGCGCGCGTCGGCGTTCTCCTTGAATACGAGCCAGGCGATGAGCGCCGTGAAGACGCCCTCGACATTGAGGAGCAGCGACGCCGAGGAGGCGCTCGTCTGCGCCAGACCGGCCATGAGCAGCGCCGGCCCGAGCATGCCGCCGAAGACGATGGCGCCGAGCAGCCAGGGCCAGTCCTTGCGAGGAATGCTCGCCACGACCGAACCTTCGCCCCGCGGCCGCATCGCGCGGCGAATGCCGATCAGCACAGCGAGCCCCGTGCCGCTGCCGAGGTAGAGCAGGCCGGCAAGCAGCAGCGGCGGGATCTCGCCGACGAAGAGCTTGGCGAGCGGCGTGCTGGCGCCGAACAGCAGCGCCGCGATCAAGGCCGGGGCGGCGTGACGCAGCGAAGTGGTCATGGCACGCGCGCTTGCAGCGTCCGGTTCGCGAGCACGGCGAGCGCCGCGCCCGCCAGCTCGGCCGCGACGAAGCCGGGCACGCTCTGCGGTGCGATCCCGGCGAAGCTGTCGCTCCACATCCGGCCGAACGCCGCAGCCGGATTGGCGAACGAGGTCGACGACGTGAACCAGTAGGCGGCGCCGATGTAGCAGGCGACCATCGCCGCAACGCGCGCCGCCGGCGCGCGCAGGACGACGAGCAGCAGGCCGAAGGTCGCCACCGCTTCGGCGAGCCATTGCCCGGTACCGCCACGCATCCGGGTCGAGAGCTGGATCAGGTTCGTGTCGAACATCGCGTTCGCCAACCAGGCGCCGAGCATCGCGCCGGCGAGTTGCGCGCCAATGTACGGCAGGAGCAGGCTCCGTGGCATCGCGCCTCGGCCGGCCATCGCCATCGAGACGACCGGATTGAAGTGCGCACCGCTGATCGGCCCGAACACCTCGATCAGCACATAGAGGCCGCCGGCCGTGGCCAGCGAATTGGCGAGGAGCGCGATGGCCACGTTGCCGCCCGACAAGCGTTCGCCCATGATGCCCGAGCCGACGACGACGGCGAGCAGCAGCGCCGCCCCCAGCGCCTCGGCAAAGACCTTCTGCGCCGCGGTCGCCGCCACGGCTCAACGCCCGCCGATGTCGCGAACCTCGCGCTGGATCGCCATCGCGTCGAGCCGCTCCATGGGCAGCGCGAGCATGAGCTCGATGCGGCGTTTGAGGACGACCGCGGTCTCGCGAAAGCGTTGCCGCTTCTCGTCGTCGCTGCCCTTGAAGGCGGCAGGATCGGCGACGCCCCAGTGCGCGGCGACCGGGTGGCCGATCCAGACCGGGCACATCTCGCCGGCGGCCTGGTCACAGACCGTGAAGACGAAGTCGAGCGCCGGTGCGCCGGGCGCGGCGAATTCGTCCCAGTTCTTGCTGCGAAAGCCGTCAGTCGGGACGCCGAGCGCTGCCAACGCCTCGAGGGCGAACGGATTGACGATGCCGGTCGGATGGCTGCCCGCCGAGTGCGCCCTGAAGCGAGGCGCGCCCAGGCTGTTCATCAACCCTTCGGCGAGGATCGAGCGCACCGAGTTGCCGGTGCAGATGAAGAGCACCTCGTGCGTCTTTTCGTACATGGCGGACCTCAGCAACAGGACGCCTGCTTCACTGCAACGTCGACCGGCTTGTCTCGCGGTGCCGGCGTGGCGCAGCAGGCCGATGCCTCGGCCGCTGTCCTGGCGCTCTCGCTGAAGACGGGAATGCTGTCGAGGGTGTGGAAGTGTTCCCAGGCGATGCCCTGCGGATCGGTCACCCAGTGCTTTTCGCTGCGCGCGTAGCAGCAGGTCGTCTCGCCTTCGTCGAGGAGCGTCATGTCGGCGGCCAGGGCGCGCGCCTTCAGCTCGGCCAGCTCGGCGGCGTCGTCGGTCTGCATGCCGAGGTGGTCGACGCCGGGCTTGCCGCCACGCGTCGAGATCGCGAAGTTGAGGCGCGGATCCTCGAGCATCCACTTGGCGTAGTCGGCCTCGACCCGGGCCGGCTCGGCGGCGAACATCTTCGAATAGAAGGCGATGCTCGCCGGCAGATCCTGGACGTGGGCGTGAACGTGAAATCGCTTCATGGCTGCTCCTTTGCGCTAGCAGTGACAGGCTGCCGCCTTCTCATCGACGACGCCGCAGTCCGCGCCGCGGCAGCAGTTCTGGGTGAGGTAGCCGAGCAGCGCGTTCATTCGCTCGTAGGCCGCCCGGTAGATGATGTTTCGGCTCGCCCGCTCCTGCGTCACGAGGCCGGCGTGGCTCAATTCCTTGAGGTGGAACGACAGCGTGTTGGCCGGAATGTCGAGGCCCTCGGCCATGGTTCCCGGCGTCATGCCGGCCGGCCCGGCGACGACGAGCGCGCGGAAGACCTGCAGCCGCAACGGCTGGGCGAGCGCCGCGAGCGAACGCACGACTTCGACTGATTCCATAATTCGACTTTACTGGAATTGAGGAAGTCTTGCAAGACTTCGGGAAAAACTGTCGATGCTCCCCGGGGAGCGATTCCTCAGTCGTTCGCGAAGCTGTACGGCCCGCCGCGCTCCAGCGCCTTGCGGAAGGCCGGGCGGGCATGGATCTTCTTCAGCCAGGTGATCAGCTTCGGGCGGCTCGCGTCGAGCCCGGCGCGCTGCGCCGCCGCCTCGACCGGAAAGCTCATCTGGATGTCGGCGGCGCTGAACTCGTTGCCGGCGAACCATTCGCTCTTCGCCAGCTCGCTTTCCATGTAGTCGAGCTGGCGCTTCAGGTTGGGCTCGATGAACGCCTTCTTCACCTTGCCCGAGATGCCGCGGGCAATCGGCTTGACGAAGAACGGCATCGGCGAGGTCTCGATGCGGTCGAAGACCAGCTTCATGAGCAGCGGCGACATCGCCGAGCCCTCGGCGAAGTGCAGCCAGTAGGTGAAGCGCAGCCGCTCGGGCGTGCCCGGCGCCGGCATCAGCCGGCCGCCGCCGTGGCGCTCGAGCAGGTACTCGATGATCGCGCCCGACTCGGCAACCGTCACGCCGTCTTCGGTGACGACCGGCGACTTGCCGAGTGGATGCACCTTGAGCAGCGCCGGCGGCGCGAGCATGGTCTGCGGGTCGCGCTCGTACTTCTGGATCTCGTAGGGCAGGCCCAGCTCCTCGAGCAGCCAGAGCACGCGCTGCGAGCGCGAGTTGTTGAGATGGTGGACGATGATCATCGCGGGCCCGGCGAAGTTGCGTTCGGCCCGATTGTGATCGGCGCCGCGGCGAGTGCATCCTGAGCAGCTTCATCCGACGTCGACGGCGATACTGATGCCCTGCCCCAGCCTGCGCGGTCGTCTCGATCCGCGCGGCACGGCCCAGTCTCTCGAGGAGCGGAGTTGAGCGCGAGCAAACCCCACATCGTCGTTGCCGGCGCCGGCTCGATCGGCTGCTTCGTCGGCGGCCATCTCGCCGCCGCGCACCACGACGTCCGCTTTCTCGCGAGACCGCGCATCGCCGACGAGCTGGTGCGACACGGCCTGACGCTCAGCGACCGCGATGACTGCACGGTGCGCGTCGCGGCGAAGGACATCGTCATCGGCTTCGACCCCGAGGTGCTCGCCGCGGCCGACGTCGTGTTGGTGACGGTGAAGAGCGGCGCCACGCGCGAGATGGCGGCGAGCATCCGCGCCTTCGCGCCGGCGCATGCGGTCGTTGTCTCGCTGCAGAACGGTGTCGACAACGCGGTCATCCTGCAAGAGGAACTGCCTGCGATCAAGGTCGCCGCCGGTATGGTGTCGTTCAACGTCGTCGCGCTCGGCGAGGGGCGCTTTCATCGCGCCACCGACGGCGAGGTGGTCGTCGACGCGAAGATCGCCGCGCTCGCCGAAGCGCTGAGCACGCCGTACTTGGCGATCGCGACGCACGCCGACATGCGCGCCGTCGCCTGGGGCAAGCTGCTCCTCAACCTCAACAACGCGCTCAACGCGCTGGCCGGTGTGCCGCTGCGCGAAGAGCTGGCGCAACGCGACTGGCGCCGCGTGCTCGCCACCTGCATCGCCGAGGCGCTGGCGGCGCTGTCTGCCGCCGGCATCCGGCCGGTCAAGGTCGGCGCTGTGCCGCCGTCGCTGTTGCCCGCGGTGCTGCGGCTTCCGGACGCGTTGTTCAAGCTCGTCGCCGCTGCCCAGCTTCGCATCGACCCGAGCGCGCGCTCGTCGATGTGGGACGACCTGGAGCACCGTCGCACGACGGAGATCGATCAACTGCAAGGCGCAATCGTCGCCCTCGCCGCGAAGCACGGCACGGCCGCGACGATGAATCGCGCGGTGCTCGACCGCGTGAAGGATGCCGAGAACAAAGGCGCCGGCTCGCCGCGACTCACTGCCGCAGCGCTGCTCGGCTAGATCGACATGCGCGCCCGGGCGCCTTCCGCCGCCATGTCGGCACCACGACCCCGCTGCACGATCTCGCCGCGCTCCATCACGAGATAGCGATCGGCCAGTTCTTCGGCGAAGTCGTAGTACTGCTCGACGAGCACGATGGCCATGCGCCGGGGCGGACCGGAGGTCGGCAGGCCGGTGTCGGCGAGCATGCGGATGACGCGGCCGATGTCCTTGATGATCGACGGCTGGATGCCTTCGGTCGGCTCGTCGAGTACGAGCAGGCGCGGCCCGGCGGCGAGCGCACGGGCGATCGCGAGCTGCTGCTGCTGGCCGCCGGAAAGGTCGCCGCCGCGCCGGTGCAGCATCTGCTTCAGCACCGGGAACAGCTCGAACAGCTCGGGCGGCAGCTTCGTCGAGCCGGGTCGGTAAGCCAGGCCCATCGCCAGGTTTTCCTCGACCGTGAGGCGGGCGAAGACCTCGCGCCCCTGCGGCACGTAGCCGATGCCGCGGCGCACGCGCTCGTAGGGCGTCTCCTTGCCGATGTCGACGCCGTCGAAGACGACGCTGCCCGAGCGTGTCGGCACGACGCCCATCAGGCTCTTCAGCAGCGTCGTCTTGCCGACGCCGTTGCGGCCGAGCACGACGGTGACCTCGCCCACCGCCGCCTCGAGCGAGACGCTGCGCAGGATGTGCGAGCCGCCGTAGTACTGGTTCAGCGCCTCGACGCGCAGCAAAGGCGCGCCGACTTCGCTCCCTCTCCCGACGTCATCGGCCAAGGTACACCTCGACCACCTTCTCGTCAGCCTGCACCTCGGCGAGCGAACCCTCCGCGAGCACGCTGCCTTCGTGCAGCACGGTCACCTTCTTCGCCGGGTTGCCGTGCGTCAGCGCGTGGATGAACTTCATGTCGTGCTCGACGACGACGAGCGAATGGCTGCCTTCGAGCGAGAGGAACAGCTCTGCCGTGCGCTCGGTCTCCTTGTCGGTCATGCCGGCGACCGGCTCGTCGAGCAGCAGCAGCTTGGGGTTCTGCATCAGCAGCATGCCGATCTCGAGCCACTGCTTCTGCCCGTGCGAGAGCATGCCGGCGTTGCGCTGCGCGCTGTCCTTGAGATGGATCAGGAGCAGCATCTCGCCGATGCGGTCGAGCTGCTCGCCCGAAAGGCGAAAGAACAACGAGGCGCGCACGCCGCGGTCGGCCTTGAGCGCCAGCTCGAGGTTCTCGAACACCGAGAGGTGCTCGAACACGGTGGGCTTCTGGAACTTGCGGCCGACGCCGATCGAGGCGATCTCGTTCTCGCGCATGCGCAGCAGGTCGATCGTCGAGCCGAAGAA
>JBBRLS010000028.1:0-58722 GCA_038231215.1 Burkholderiales bacterium
GAAGGCGGCCTGGTTCAACGACCCGGAAGGCAACATCCTCTGCCTGCACGAAGACATCGCCTGATGCGATGGCAGAGCCGGCCACGCTCTATCACGAAGGCGCGCGGCGCCTGCAGGATCGCTTCGACACGCGCCGACTCGCCGACCGCATCGCCGAACGATTGGGGCGCGAAGCGCTGAGCGACGACGACCGCGCCTTCATCGCCGCGCGGGCGCTCTTCATGCTCGCGACCGCCGACGACCAGGGCCGGCCCGAGTGCTCGCACAAGGGCGGCCCGCCGGGCTTCGTCCGCGTGCTCGAGGCGGGCTGCCTGGCCTTTCCAAGCTATGACGGCAACGGCATGTTCAGGAGCCTGGGCAACGTGCTCGTCAATCCGCACGTCGGCCTGCTCTTCATCGACTTCGCGACGGGCCGGCGCCTGCGCGTGCAGGGCCGGGCATCGATCGACCTGGCCGATCCGCTGGCCGGCGATTTCCAAGGCGCGCAATGCGTCGTTCGCGTCGCCGTCGACCTGGTCTTTCCGAACTGCCCGCGCTACGTTCACCCGATGCAACGCGTGGCGCTTTCCGACTTCGTGCCGCGGCCCGGCCAAGTGCCGCCGGTGCCGGCGTGGAAGCGCTCCGAGAGGTTCCGCGACGTGCTGCCCGCCGGCGACCCGGCGAAGGAAGGCGGCTGAGCCTCGCCGCTCAGTGCTGCAGGATCTTCGAGAGAAAGTCCTTGGCCCGCGGCGAGCGTGCCTCGGGATCGCCGAAGAATTCGTCGCGCGTGCAGTCCTCGACGATCTTGCCGACATCCATGAAGATGACTCGGTGGGCGACCTTGCGCGCGAAGCCCATCTCGTGCGTGACGACCATCATCGTCATGCCTTCCTTGGCGAGCAGCACCATGACGTCGAGCACCTCGCCCACCATCTCGGGGTCGAGCGCCGAGGTCGGCTCGTCGAAGAGCATGACGATCGGGTCCATGCTGAGCGCCCGGGCGATCGCGACGCGCTGCTGCTGCCCACCGGAAAGCTGGCCGGGAAACTTGTCCTTGTGCACCATCAAGCCGACGCGGTCGAGCATCTTCAGGCCGCGCACCTTGGCGTCGTCTTGCGTGCGATTGAGCACCTTGATCTGCGCCAGCGTCAGGTTTTCGGTGACGGTGAGGTGCGGAAACAGCTCGAAGTGCTGGAACACCATGCCGACGCGCGAGCGCAGCTTGGGCAGGTTGGTCTTCGGGTCGGAGATCGAAATGCCGTCGACGACGATGTCACCCTTCTGGAAGGGCTCGAGCGCATTGACCGTCTTGATCAGCGTCGACTTGCCCGAGCCCGAAGGCCCGCAGACGACGACGACCTCGCCCTTCTGGATCGCGGTCGTGCAATCGGTCAGCACCTGGAAGCTGCCGTACCACTTGGAGATGTTCTTGATGTCGATCATGGTGTGGCTCTCGTGCGAGGCTCAGCGAATGATGGCGATCTTCTTCTGCAACTGGCGGACCAGCATCGACAGCGAGAAGCAGATGGCGAAGTAGACGACCGCCGCGACCAGGTAGGTCTCGATCGGCCGGTTGTAGTTCTTGCCCGCCACCTCGAAGCCCTTGAGCAGATCGTAGGCGCCGATCGCGTAGACCAGCGAGGTGTCCTGGAACAGGATGATGGTCTGCGTGAGCAGCACCGGCAGCATGTTGCGAAAGGCTTGCGGCAGCACGATCAGCTTCATGCACTGCGCGTAGGTCATGCCCACCGCGTAGCCCGCGTAGACCTGGCCCTTGGCCACCGACTGGATACCGGCACGCATGATCTCCGAGTAGTAGGCCGCCTCGAACACCGTGAAGGTGATCAGCGCCGCGATCTCCGAGCGGTACTTGGTGCCGAAGCCGCCCGGGATCGCCTGGTAGAACGAGTTCGGAATGAGCAGGAAGAACCACAGGATCACCATCACGAGCGGGATCGAGCGCAGCGTGTTCACGTAGGCCGCCGCCGGATTGACGAACCAGGGCTTGCCCGAGAGACGCATCAGCGCGAGGAGGGTGCCGAGCGCGATGCCGCCGATCATCGCCACGATGGTCAGCTCGACCGAGAAGATCAGGCCCTTGACGATGAAGCTCTGAACGAGCTGCCAGTCGAAGAAGCCGAAGTCGAGGCGCATCATTTGCCCCCGATCATTCCGGGCACCTGGACGCGACCTTCGATGAAGTGGGCGATGCGGTTGACCCCGAACGCCGAGACGAAGTAGAGCGCGGTGACGGCAAGGTAGACCTCGATGCCGCGCGAGGTTTCCTCCTGCGCCTGCATCGCGAACATCGTCAGCTCGGCGATCGACACCGCGAACGCCACCGAGGTGTTCTTGATGATGTTCATCGACTCGCTGGTGAGCGGCGGAATGATGATCCGGTAGGCCATCGGCAGCAGCACGTAGCGATAGGTCTGCGGCAGCGTCAGGCCCATCGCGAGGCCGGCGTAGCGCTGGCCCTTGGGCAGCGACTGGATGCCCGCCCTCACCTGCTCGGAGATCCGCGACGAGGTGAAAAAGCCGATCGCGAAGACGACGAGCACGAAGCTCGGTACCGCGCGCAGCGAGAGAAAGATCGACGGGATGACGTGGTACCAGAGGAAGATCTGAACCAGCAGCGGAATGTTGCGGAACAGCTCGGTCCAGGCGTTGCCGATGAAGACCAGCGTCTTGCTGGGTGTCGTGCGAAGAATGCCCATCAGCGAGCCGACGACGAGGGCGACGATGAGCGCGAGGGCCGCGACCGACATCGTCCAGCCCCAGGCCGTCATCATCCAGTGCAGGTAGGTCTCGCCGCCGCCCGTGTCCCGCAGGAAGAACTGCCAGTCGCCCATGCCCCGAAGCTGCCTCCCCGCAGCGGCCGCCGTCCCTGCGACCCGACCACAAAAAAGCGCGACGCGAATGGCTCCGCGCCGCGCTCTTCGAATGTAAGCAATGTTCGCGCCGACCGCGCTAGGGCTTACCTCTGTTCTGGCACCGCCTACTTGTCGAGGTAGTCTTCCGCGGGCTTGTCGTTCGGGTTCGCCCAGGCCGCCTTGGTGGCTTCCGAAGCCGGCAGGCCGACCTTGGTGTTGCTCGGCGGGATCGGCTGAATGAACCACTTGTCGTAGAGCTTGGCCGCCTCGCCGCTCTTGGCGATGTTGCGCACGCTGTCGTCGACCGCCTTGCGGAAGGCCGGATCGTCCTTGCGATACATGATGCCGATCGGCTCGACCGAGAGCACCTCGCCGACGATCGCGTAGTCGGCAGGACTCTTCGACTTCGAGATCAGGCCGGCGAGGATCTGGCCATCCATGACGAAGGCGTCGGCGCGGCCCGATTCGAGCAGCAGAAAGCTGTCGGAGTGGTCCTTGCCGTTCAGCTCCTTGAAGTCCATGCCGGCGGCGCGCTTGTTCTTGCGCAGCAGTTGCACGGAGGTGGTACCGGTGGTCGTCGCGACGGTCTTGCCGTTGAGGTCGGCGATGCCCTTGATGCCGGCGCTCTTCTTCGTCGCGATGCGCACTTCCTCGACGTAGAGAGTGGGCGCGAACGAGACGTCCTTCTGGCGCGTCGCGTTGTTGGTGGTCGAGCCGCACTCGAGGTCGACGGTCCCGTTCTGCACCAGCGGGATCCGGTTCTGCGAGGTCACCGGCTGGTACTTGATGTCGATCTTCGCCATGCCGAGCTGCTTCTGGATGTCGGCGATGATGTGCTGGCAGACGTCGTAGTGAAAGCCCGTGTACTTGCCGTCGCCGAGCGTGAAGGCGAGCGCCCCGGACGACTCCCGCACGCCCATCGTGATGGAGCCGCTGTCCTTGATCTTCTTCAACGTGTCTTCGGCATGGGCCGTGCCCGTGACGGCAAACGCCGCGGCGAGCACCGCGGCGCTGGCCAGAATCGACTTCTTCATGTGATCTCCTGAGAGAGGTAGGCTTTTGGATTGGCGGATCGACGGTCGGGTCGTCCGGGTGACCCGAAGAGAACGAAATTCTAGGCAGCGCGGCTGACCGGGAGCCGCGTGTTTGCCCGAAAAGCAAGGGTTTTGCCGAAGGTCGGTCGCAACCTCCGTGCCACGCCGGTCCGGGTCGGGCTCAGGTCATCGCCCTTCGACCGGCTCCTCGCTGCTGCTTTGCTGCAGGCGCCACATCTCGGCGTAGCGACCGTCGCGGGCGACCAGCTCGGCATGCGTCCCGCGCTCGAGGATGCGGCCTTCTTCCATGACGAGGATCTGGTGCGCGTCGACCACTGTCGAGAGGCGGTGCGCGATGACCAGCGCGGTGCGGTTTCTCGCCGCGCTCTGCAGCTCGGCCTGGATGGCGCGCTCGTTGGCCGAGTCGAGGGCCGAGGTCGCCTCGTCGAAGATCATGATCGGCGGGTTCTTGAGCAAGGTGCGGGCAATCGCCACGCGCTGCTTCTCGCCGCCCGAAAGCTTGAGCCCGCGTTCGCCGACCATCGTGTCGTAGCCCTTCGGCGTCGAAGCGATGAAAGCGTGGATGTGGGCGGCGCGGGCCGCCGCCTCGACCTCGGCGCGGCCGGCGCCGGTACGGCCGTAGGCGATGTTGTATTCGACCGTGTCGTTGAAGAGCACGGTGTCCTGCGGCACGATGCCGATCGCCTCGCGCAGGCTCTTCTGCGTCACGTCGCGGATGTCCTGGCCGTCGATCGATATGCGGCCGGCGCCGACGTCGTAGAAGCGGAACATGAGCCGCGCCAGCGTGCTCTTGCCGGAGCCCGAGGGGCCGACGACGGCGACCGTCTTGCCGGCCGGGATCTCGAAGCTCACGCCGTGCAGGATCTCGCGATCGGCGTCGTAGCCGAAGCGCACGTCCTCGAAGCGCACCGAGCCGACTGGCGTGCCCGTTTGACCGTGCACGACCAGCGGCTGCGCGCCGGGCGCATCGGCGATCTCGCGGTTCTGGCCGAGCAGCGCGAACATCTTTTCCATGTCGATCAGCGACTGCTTGATCTCGCGGTAGATGACGCCGAGGAAGTTGAGCGGGATGTAGAGCTGGATCATCAGCGCGTTGACGAGCACCAGGTCGCCGAGCGTCATCGTGCCGGCGACGACGCCGACGGTCGCGCGCCAGACGAGCAGCGTCACCGCCGTGGCGATGATCAGGCTCTGGCCGAGATTGAGCACCGAGAGCGAGGTCTGCGACTTGATCGAGGCCTTCTCGAGCCGGCGCAGGTTGTCGTCGTAGCGCGCCTGCTCGAAGGGCTCGTTGGAGAAGTACTTGACGGTCTCGTAGTTGAGCAGCGCGTCGAGCGCCTTGGTGTTGGCCTTCGAGTCCTGCTCGTTCATGGCGCGGCGAAAGCCGGTGCGCCATTCGGTCACCGTCACCGTGAACGAGATGTAGATCACCAGCGCGCTGAAGGTGATCGCCGCGAACCAGCCGTCGAACCTGGCCGAGAGCAGCACGATCACCATCGCGATCTCGACCAGCGTCGGCAGGATGTTGTAGATCGTGTAGTTGAGCAGCGACTGGATCGATCGCGAGCCGCGCTCGATGTCGCGCGACACGCCGCCGGTCTGCCGCTCGAGGTGAAATCGCAGGCTGAGCTGCAGCAGGTGCTCGAAGGCCTCGAGCGAGACGCGCCGGGCGATGCGCGCCGCGACGGGATAGAAGAGGAACTCGCGCATCTCGGTGAAGAGCGTGATCGACAGGCGCAGGGCGCCATAGCCGATCAGGATCGCCACCGGCACGACGAGCACGCTGCGCGGATCGCCTGGCTTCAGCGCCAGCGCATCGACCAGGCTCTTCAGGACCAGCGGCACGCCGATGTTGGCGAGCTTGGCCGCGACCAGGCAGGCCAGCGCGACCAGCACGCGCCAGCGCCACTGCCAGACGTAGGGAAGCAGCTTGGCGATCGTCCGCCAGTCGGACTTGGGCGCCTTCTCGGCGACGCCGCCGGCAGCGACGGCCGGAGGCGGAGACAACGTGACAGGGCGCATGAAATCCAGAGGAGCGAGTGATCGATTGGTGAAAGAATCGGCGGCCGCGACCGCGAGGTGAAACCGCAATATGCCCGAGATCGACAAAGCGCCCGACATCTCGTCGATCGCTCCGCTGACCCTGCCGGACGACCGCCAGCTCGTCATGCGCGTGATGCCGATGCCGGCCGACGTCAACGGCAACGGCGACATCTTCGGTGGCTGGATCATGGCCCAAGTCGACATCGCCGGCGCCGTCCTTCCGGCCAGGATCGCCAAGGGGCGCCTGGCCACCGTGGCGGTCAACCAGTTCGTGTTCAAGCAACCGGTGTCGCTGGGCGATCTTCTCAGCTTCTATGCCAAGGTCGAGCGCATCGGCCGCACCTCGATCACCGTCAACGTCGAGGTCTTCGCCGAGCGCAATCCGGCCGAGCTGCACGTCGTCAAGGTGACCGAGGCCAACCTCACCTACGTCGCCATCGACGGCGCCGGTCGGCCGCGGCCGATCCCGGCTGTCTGACCCGCCTCAATCGACGAAGAAGTCGAGCACGAAGTTCGTCGTTCCAGGCGTGACGCTGTAGCGGTCGAGGTCGGTCACGCGGTGGCTCGCGAGCACGGCGTCGTCGATGAAGAAGTTGCCGCTCGTCGTCTTCGCATCGCTCGTCAGGATCAGGTGCGCGGCGTCGGCCAGGATCTCGGGCTTACGGCAGGCACCGAGGTCGACGCCGGGGATCATCTGCAGCGCTGCGGTCTTGATCGCGGTGCGCGGCCAGAGGCTGTTGACGGCGATGCCGAGCGGCCTGAACTCGCCGGCGTGGCCGAGCGTGCACATGCTCATGCCGTACTTGGCCATCGTGTAAGCCGTGTGCGGGGCGAACCAGTGCTCGCGCATCGAAAGCGGCGGCGACATGGTGAGCACGTGCGGATTGCGCCCTGCCTTGGCCGACGCCGCGAGATGGGGCAGGCAGGCCTGCGTGCAGCAATAGGTGCCGCGCACGTTGACGCCGAACATCAGGTCGAAGCGCTTCATCGGCGTTGCCGGCGTCGGCGTCAGGCTGATCGCGCTGGCGTTGTTGACGAGGATGTCGATGCCGCCGAAGCGTTCGACTGCCGCGGCGACGGCGGCCTGCACGCTCGCTTCATCACGGATGTCGCATTGCAGCGCGAGCGCCTTGCCACCGGCGGCCTCGATCTCCGCGGCCGCGCTGTAAATCGTACCGGGCAACTTGGGATTCGCCTCGGCCGACTTCGCGGCGACGACGATGTTGGCGCCGTCGCGCGCCGCGCGCACGGCGATCGCCAGGCCGATGCCGCGCGATGCGCCCGTGATGAACAAGGTCTTGTCAGCCAGATTCATCGCGTCCTCCTCCGGGCCCATTGGCGAGCTCTCGCCCGGCAGTGTGCCGCAAGGTCCGGGCGGCGCATAGGCCGCCAGTCAGACCGTCGTTCGCGCAACGTGCAGCCCGAGCGCTTCGCCGCAGACGCGATAGACCGGCTCGCCGGGATGAAAGCCGTCACGCGCCATCGTCTGCGGTGTCAGCTCGAGAGCGATCCGCGCATACGACACGTCGGCGCGCGCCGCCGACCAGCGCGCGAGCGCACGGTCGTGGCGGCGCGCGTCGTCGCCGACGACGCGGCGCAGCGGCTCGGGCAGGAGCGGAAACTGATGCATCGGCGGCAGCGGCGCAAAGAGGACGTGACGCGCTATACCTTGCGCGAGCAACCAGTCGGCGAGCGCGGCGCGATGGCCG
Organism: Burkholderiales bacterium; assembly: GCA_038231215.1. GTDB lineage: Bacteria > Pseudomonadota > Gammaproteobacteria > Burkholderiales > Burkholderiaceae_C > Schlegelella_A. The sequence goes on from JBBRLS010000028.1 coordinate 7,660, forward strand.
ATGGCGCGCCGCACAGGCACCTGGTCGATCACGTCGTTGACGCCGGTGACGACGACCGCCACGTCGGCGGGCGGCGGTGGATCGGCGACCAGCATGGCGTGGACCTCTCGCGTCGTCAGCCCCGACCTTGCGCGCAAGCACCACTCGATCGGGCCGCCGCGCTCGGCCGCCAGCGTGCGCACGAGATGACCGACGACGGCCTGGTCCTGATGCGCAACGCCGACGCCGGCGGCGGACGAATCGCCGACGACCAGCACGCGGATGAGATCGCCCTCGTCGTCACCGGCTCGTCCGTCGCGCGGCCCGGCCGCCTCGGGCAGCACCGGCGCGCGCCGGCGCGTGCGCACCGCCTGTGCGACGAGCAGCGGGGCGAGCGCGAGCTTGCGCGCCAGCGAGAGCACGGGATGCAGGAGCGGCGGGCCGTCGGCGCGACGGCCCGCCGCCTCGCGCTCAGAACTTCGAGAAATCGGGCTTGCGCTTCTGGAAGAAGGCACTGAACGCTTCCTTCGCTTCCGGGCTTTGCAGGCGCGCCGCGAAGGCAGCGTTCTCGATGCCTATCGTTTCGAGCTCGGCAGTAGAGTGGGCACGGCGCATCAGCCGCTTGGTCTCGCGCACCGCGCCGGGCGGCAAGCTGTTGAAGCGCTCGGCGATGCGGCGCGCGTGCGGCGCGACCTCGGCGGCCGGCAGCACGGCGTTGGCGATGCCCGCCTCGACCGCGTCGGCGCCGGTGAACGGGTCACCGAGCAGCAGCTTTTCGGCAGCACGAGCGTTGCCCATGAGCAGCGGCACGATCAGGCTCGACGCGAACTCGGGCACCAGGCCGAGGCTCACGAAAGGCATGGCCAGGCGCGCCTCGTCGCTGACGTAGACGAAGTCGCAGTGCAGCAGCATCGTCGTGCCGATGCCGATCGCCGCGCCGGTGACCGCGGCGACGACCGGCTTGTCGCAATCCATCAATGCCTTCATGAAGACGACCGCCGGCGATTCGTTCAGGCCGGACGGCCGCTGAATGAAGTCCTCGATGTCGTTGCCCGAGGTGAAGATGCCCGGCTGACCGGTGATGAGCACGGCGCGCACGGCGTTGTCGGCCTTGGCCGCGTCGAGCGCCTCGGCCATCGCCTTGTACATCGCGCCGGTGATGGCGTTCTTCTTCTCCGGCCGCGCGATCTCGATCGTCGCGACGCCGTTCAGGGTGGCGGTGCGGATGCTCATGTCGTCTCCTTGGCGAGTCGAAACTCGGAAAGCCAGCCGGCGGTTCGCGCCCACAGCGTCGATTCGAAGGCGTCGCGAAAGAATCCGAAGTGGCCGATGCGGCGCGCCGCGACGTCGGCCGGTGCGATGCGCTCGACGCGGCGCGGCGCATTGGCGTAGCAGTCGACGAGCACATGCGTGCCGCGCTCGGTCATCATCTCGTCGTCGCTGATCGAGAGCGCGACGAGCGGGAAGCGCACCGACGCGAACTGCTCGCGCACCGTCCGCCCCTCGGCGCCCACGTGATAGCGGGGATTCAGGCACCAGCGTCGCCACTGCAGGATGACGCCGCGCGGCAGATCGCCGACCTTGCCCAGGCGCGCGCCGGGAAAGTAGCCGAAGAGGGCCGTCGCCAGCGGCACGAGCACGTACCAGAAGTAGAGGACGCTGCGCTTGAGCCGGGGTGCGTTGTCGCGCCAGTAACCGCTGCCCGCGGCGATCGAGACGAGGCCGTCGATGCGCGCGCGATTGCGCAGCATGCCCGGAAGCTGCGCGCCGAGGCTGTGCCCGACGACATAGAGCGGCTTGCCGGCGGCCTGTGCGGCGAGCGTGTCGATGGCGGCGTCGAAGTCGCGCGCCCAGCTGAACAGGTCGGCGTCGAAACCGCGCAAGGTGGTGCCGCGAGGCGCGTCGCGCGAATCGCCGACGCCGCGATAGTCGAAGGTCGCGACGAGATAGCCCTGTCGCGCCAGCCACTCGGCGAACGGCCGATAGAACGCCTGGCGCACACCCATCGCGCCGCCGATGAGCACCGCGCCGACGCATGCCGCTTCGTTCGGCGGCGTGAAGAGGCGCATCTCGATCGACGCACCCGCGTCGACCTCGACGCGCATCGTCGTCGCGGTCGACTCTGCAACGACCGCGTTCATACGCGCTCGAAGATGCCGGCCGCGCCCTGGCCCGTGCCGACGCACATCGTGACCATGCCGTACTTGAGGTTGTGGCGGCGCAGCGCGTGGATGACGGTCGCCGCGCGGATTGCGCCGGTGGCACCGAGCGGGTGGCCGAGCGCAATAGCGCCGCCCATCGGGTTGACCTTCGCCGGGTTCAGGCCGACCGAGTTGATCACCGCCAGCGACTGCGCCGCGAAAGCTTCGTTGAGCTCGATCCAGTCCATGTCGTCGAGCTTCAGACCGGCGTACCTCAACGCTGCGGGAATCGCCTCGATCGGGCCGATGCCCATGATCTCGGGCGGCACGCCGCGCGCCGCGAAGCTGACGAAGCGGGCGAGCGGCTTGAGGTCGAACTGCTTGACGGCCTTTTCGCTCGCCAGGATCAGCACGCCGGCACCATCGCTTGTCTGCGAGCTGTTGCCTGCCGTGACGCTGCCCTTGGCGGCAAAGACGGGCTTCAGCTTGGCCAGACCCTCGAGCGAGGTGTCGGGGCGCGGGCCTTCGTCGAGCGCGACGTTGCGCATCTTCGAGCCTTGCTCGCCCGTCGCCAGGTCGGGGAAGCGCGAGACGATATCGATCGCCGTCATCTCGTCGCTGAACTCGCCGGCCGCCTGCGCCTTGAGCGCGCGCAGGTGCGACTCTAGGGCAAAGGCGTCCTGCGCCTCGCGGCTCACCTTCCACTGCGCCGCGACCTTCTCGGCCGTGATGCCCATGCCGTAGGCGATGCCGACGTTCTCGTCGCGGGCGAAGATCTCCGGGTTGAACGACGGCTTGTTGCCGCCCATCGGCACCAGGCTCATCGACTCGGCGCCGCCAGCGATCATCACGTCGGCCTCGCCGACGCGGATCCGGTCGGCGGCCATCTGCACGGCCGTCAGGCCCGAGGCGCAGAAGCGATTGACCGTCACGCCGCCGACCGGCTTGGGAAAGCCGCAGAGTTGCACGACGATGCGCGCCATGTTCATGCCCTGCTCTGCTTCGGGGAACGAGCAGCCGATGATGGCGTCCTCGATCGCCGCCGGATCGAGCGTCGGCACCTGCTTCATCGCGCTCTTGATGGCGGCGATGAGCAGATCGTCGGGCCGCGTGTTGCGAAAGTAGCCGCGCCCCGACTTGCCGATCGGCGTGCGGGTGGCGGCGACGATGTAGGCGTCTTGCACTTGCTTGCTCATGGTTCTGCTTTCAGTCGTTCTCCCTCTCCCGCTGGCGGGAGAGGGCTGGGGTGAGGGTGATTCGCGAGAAGCCATCCCGGACAACGCTCAACAGTCCGTCGGCCTCGAGCAACGCTTGCGGATCGTCGAAACGCAAGACGGTGAAGCCCTCGCGCTGCAATCGATCGGTGCGTTCCGCGTCGGCTCGCACGGCGTCGTGCTCGAAGTGCTGGCCGCCGTCGAGCTCGACGATCAGCCCGGCCTCGACGCAAGCGGAATCCGCAAAGAACGGACCGACCGGATGCTGTCGACGGAACTTGAAGCCTTCGAGCTGGCGATCGCGCAAGCGGCGCCATATCGCGCGCTCTGCGTCGGTGGAAGTTTTCCGCAAGGCGCGCGCCCTCACCCTGCCCCGCTCCCGCTCACGGGAGGGGGAACTCGTGGGCGAAGGCTGCGGCTGCTCCATGTCGGATCAGTTGCGGACCGGCTTGCCGGTTTGCAGCATGCCCATGATCCGTTCCTGGGTCTTCGGGTGGTCGAGCAACGCGCAGAAGTGCTTGCGCTCGATCGCCATCAGGTATTCCTCGCTGACCAGCGAGCCGGCGTCGACGTCGCCGCCGCAGATCACATCGGCGATCAGCGCCGAGACGTGGAAGTCGTGGGCGCTGGCGAAGCCGCCGTCGCGCAGGTTGACGAGCTGCGCCTTGATGGTGGCGATGGCGTTGCGGCCGGCCACGGGGAAGAGGCTCCTGGCCGGCGCGCGCCAGCCGCTTTCGGCCATCGCCTTCACCTGGGCGGACGCCACGTACAGCAACTCGTCCTTGTTCGGCACGATGACGTCGCTCCAGAGCAGGTAGCCGAGCTTTCTCGACTCGATCGCGCTGGTGCCAACCTTGGCCGTGGCGGCGCTGGTGAAGCCGTCGGTCAGGAACTTCAGGATGTCGGCGTTGGCGTTGGCGGCATTCGCCATCTCGGCGGCACGTCGCGCGACGTAGGCGAGTCCGCCGCCCGCAGGCAAGAGGCCGACACCGACCTCGACGAAGCCCATGTAGCTCTCCATCGCCGCGACGCGCTTGCTCGTGTAGAGCGCTATCTCGCAGCCGCCGCCGAGGGCGATGCCGCGCAGCGCAGCGACCACCGGCACCTGCGCGTAGCGGATGCGCAGCATCGCGTCCTGCAACTTCTTGACCTCGGGCAGGATGCCCTTGCCGCCGCTCTTCATGAACACCGGCATCAGCGCCTCGAGGTTGGCGCCGGCCGAGAACACGTCGTCGGGCGACCAGATCACGAGTCCTTGGTACGACTGCTCGGCGAGCTCGACCGCCTTCAGCAGCCCTTCGATCACGCCCGGGCTGATGAGGTGCAGCTTGGCGGTGATGCTGGCGATCAGCACCTGGCCGTCGAGCGACCAGACGCGCACGTCCTCGTTCTTGAACACCTCGGTGCCGGCCTTCAGCGGCGCCGTCGCGCCCGAGCCGAACACGCTTTCGCGGAAGGGCTGGCGTTGATAGACCGGCAGCGTGCTCGGCTCGACGAAGCGCGCATGTGCCGCGCTGTACGAACCTTCGGGACGATGCACGCCGGCATCGCCTCCGCCCAATCCGTCGAACACCCAGGCCGGCAGCGGCGCCTTGCTCAGGGCCTTGCCGGCATCGATGTCTTCCTTCACCCACTGCGCCACCTGCGACCAGCCGGCCTGCTGCCAGAGCTCGAACGGGCCGGTGCTGGTACCGAAGCCCCAGCGCATCGCGAAGTCGACGTCGCGCGCGCTCTCGGCCACGTCGGCCAGATGCACGGCAGCGTAGTGGAAGCTGTCGCGCAGGATCGCCCAGAGGAACTGCGCCTGCGGGTTCTTCGAGTCGTGCAGCAGCTTCAGGCGCTCAGCCGGCGGCTTCTTCAGGATGCGGGCGACGATCTCGTCGGCCTTGCCGCCCGCGGGCACGTAAGTGCCCGCCTCCGATCCTTGGACATAGTCGCCCTTGGCAGGCTCGTAGCGCAGGATGTCCTTGCCAACCTTCTTGTAGAAGCCGGCGCCGGTCTTCTGACCAAGCGCGCCGGCGTCGAGCAGCTTCTGCAGCACCGGCGGCGTGGCGTAGCTCGCGAAGAACGGATCGTCGGCGAGGTTGTCCTGCAGCGTCTTGATCACGTGCGCCATCGTGTCGAGGCCGACGACGTCGGCGGTGCGGAAGGTGCCGCTGCTGGCGCGGCCGAGCTTCTTGCCGGTGAGGTCGTCGACGACGTCGTAGCTGAGGCCGTAGGTCTCGGCTTCCTTCATCGTCGCCAGCATGCCGGCGATGCCGACGCGGTTGGCGATGAAGTTGGGCGTGTCCTTGGCGCGCACCACCGACTTGCCGAGCGCAGTGGTGACGAAGGCCTCGAGCTGGTCGAGGATCTCGGGCTCGGTGGTCGGCGTGGCGATCAGTTCCACCAGCGCCATGTAGCGCGGCGGGTTGAAGAAGTGGATGCCGCAAAAGCGCGGCTGGATCTCCGCCGGCAATACCGCCGCGAGCTTGGTGATGCTGAGGCCGGACGTATTGCTCGCGACAATGGCGTGCGGGGCGATAGCCGGCGCGATCTTCGTGTAAAGGTCGAGCTTCCAGTCCATGCGCTCGGCGATCGCCTCGATGATCAGGTCGCAGTCCTTGAGCTTGTCGAGATGCTCCTCGTAGTTGGCCTGCTCGATGAGCGCGGCGTCTTCCGGCACGCCGAGCGGCGCCGGCTTGAGCTTCTTCAGCCCCTCGACGGCCTTGGTGACGATGCCGTTCTTCGGCCCGTCTTTCGCCGGCAAGTCGAACAGGATCACCGGCACCTTGACGTTGACCAGGTGGGCGGCGATCTGCGCGCCCATGACGCCGGCGCCGAGCACGGCGACCTTGCGAACGTTGAATCGGTTCATCGCTGCTCCAGGAAAAGAGGTCACTCGACGCGCGACCAGGTCTGCGTGCGACCGAGCAGCGGCACGCCGATGTAGCCGCGCACGTCGAGCTTGGCGCCGTTGTCGACGAGCTTGAGCTTGGCGTTGTAGACCTTGCCGTTGTTCGGATCGAGGATGTCGCCGCCCTCGAACACGGCCTTGTCGTCGGCGCTCTGCTTCATGTTGCGGAGGATCGTCATGCCGAGCACCGGCTTGTCCTTGCGGTCGTCGCTGCAGTCCTTGCATACGGCGTCCTTGGGCGCATCGGGATCGATGACCTTCTCGACCTTGCCGGTCAAAACGCCGTTCGTCTCGACGATGCGCACCAGCGACTTCTCCTTTTTGGTGTTGTCGTCGACGGTCTTCCAGAGACCGACCGCCGACGTGGCTTGCGCCGCGGCAACGCCGGAGGCAAGCAGGAGGGCGATGGCGACGGCGGCGTGGCGAGTCAAAAGCGTCATGGCGGATTCCCGTGGTTGAGGTCTTGAATGAAGAAGAGACGAAGGCCGCGCGTCAGAACATCGAGGCGTCCATCGCCATCATCGGTGCGACGCCGGCGCGCGCCGTGCGGATCAGCCCTGCCGTCTCGGGCAGAAGCTTGGCGAAGTAGAAGCGCGCGGTGGCGACCTTGGCAGCATAGAACGGATCGCCGCTGCCTTCTTTTTGCAGGGCCACCTTGGCCATGCGCGCCCACAGGTAGGCGAAGACAAGGTGACCGCAGACGCGCAGGTAGTCGACCGCGGCGGCGCCCACTTCGTCAGCGTCCTTGAGGGCCTTGATGCCGATCTCGGTGGTCAGCTTGGTCACCTTGTCGCCCAGGTCGGCGAGCGGGTTGACGAACTCCTGCATCGCCTCGTCGACGCCTTCTTCCTCGACGAAGTCCTGCACCAGCTTGCCGAACTTCTTCAGCTTGGCGCCGTTGTCGGAGAGGATCTTGCGGCCGAGCAGGTCGAGCGACTGGATCGTGTTCGTACCCTCGTAGATCATGTTGATGCGCGAGTCGCGCACGAACTGCTCCATGCCCCACTCGCGGATGTAGCCGTGCCCGCCGAAGACCTGCAGGCAGTGCGAGGTCGAGATCCAGGCGTTGTCGGTAAAGAAGGCCTTGACGATCGGCGTCAGCAGGGCGACGAGGTCGGCGCATTCCTTCTTCACTTCTTCGTCTTCGCTGGCCATCTCCTTGTCGAGCAGCAGCGTCGTGAAGACGGCAAGCGCGCGGCCGCCCTCGGCGTAGGCGCGCGCCGTGAGCAGCATCTTCCTCACATCGGGGTGGACGATGATCGGATCGGCCGGCTTGTCGGGTGCCTTGGCACCGGACAGCGAACGCATCTGCAGTCGATCCTTGGCATAGGCGGCGGCGTTTTGATACGCGACCTCGGTGAGGCCGAGGCCCTGCATGCCGACGCCCAGGCGTGCCGCATTCATCATCACGAACATCGCCGCCAGGCCCTTGTTCGGCGCGCCGACCAGCGTGCCTTCGGCGTTTTCCAGGACGATCTGCGCGGTGGCGTTGCCGTGGATGCCCATCTTGTGCTCGAGGCCGCCGCACCAGATGCCGTTGCGCTCGCCGAGCGAGCCGTCGGCCTTGAGCTTCCATTTCGGCACGACGAAGAGCGAGATGCCTTTGGAGCCCGTGGGCGCGTCGGGCAGTCGAGCGAGCACGAGGTGGACGATGTTTTCCACCATGTCGTGCTCGCCGGCCGAGATGAAGATCTTGTTGCCGGTCAGCCGGTATGTGCCGTCGGCCTGCGGCTCGGCCTTGGTACGGAGCATCCCGAGGTCGGTGCCGCATTGCGGCTCGGTCAGGCACATCGTGCCCGTCCAGTGCCCGCTCGTGAGCTTGCCGAGGTAGAGGCGCTTCTGCTCGTCGGTGCCATGCGTGTGCAGGCACTCGTAGGCGCCGTGCGAGAGGCCGGGGTACATCGCCCAGGCCTGGTTCGAGGAGTTGAGCATTTCGTAGAAGCACTGGTTGACGACGTGCGGCAGGCCCTGCCCGCCGTACGCCGTGTCGCAGCTCAGTGCCGGCCAGCCGCCCTCGACGTACTTGGCGTACGCCTCCTTGAAGCCGGTCGGCGCCTTGACCTCATGGCTCGTCTTGTCGAGCGTGCAGCCTTCCTGGTCGCCCGTGGCGTTGAGCGGCGCCAGCACCTCGCTGGCGAACTTGCCGCCTTCTTCGAGCACGGCGTTGATCGTGTCGGCGTCGATGTCGGCGTGGCGCGGCAGCGCCTTGAGTTGGTCGACGACACCGAGCAATTCGTGCAACACGAACTGCATGTCGCGCAAGGGCGGCGTATACGAAGGCATGGAGGACTCCTGGGGAAAATCAGTCGGGACGGCGACGCACGGCCCAGTGCGCGAGCACGCGCTCGAAGCCGGCGCGCGCCCGCTCCTCGGCGCCGGCGTGGCGCAGGAAACGGGCGTCGTGGTGCAGGGCGAGAATGAGGCCGTGGATTTCGAACAACAGCTGGCGCGCGTCGGTATCGGCGCGCAGGTGACCTTCGGCGGCGGCCGTGCCGATGGCCCGCTCGAGCGCGAGCTGCCAGGTGTTGACCATGTCGACGAGCGCATCGCGCACCGGGCCCGGCCGGTCGTCGAACTCGACGGCGCCGCTGATGTAGATGCAGCCCGAATCGATCTCCACCGAGACGCGCTTCAGCCAGCGGTCGAACAGCGTGCGCAGGCGCGGCAGGCCGCGCGGCGCCTTCATCGACGGCTTGAACACCTCATCCTCGAACTTCGCGTGGTACTCGCGCACCACCGAGATCTGCAGCTCCTCGCGCGAGCCGAAGTGGGCAAAGACGCCCGACTTGCTCATGCCCGTGACCTCGGCGAGCGCGCCGATCGACAAGCCCTCGAGGCCGATCTGCGAAGCCAGCGCGAGCGCGGCGTCGACGATCGCGGCGCGCGTCTGGCGGCCCTTCATCAAGGCCCTGGGCGCTGCGGCGGCGTCGGCAGGCGGCGCATCGTCGGTGTCGGAGACCAGAGAATTCACGGCGGGCGCGATCCGGAGAGGCGATCGCTTAAAAACGAACGATCGTGCTATTTTGCAGAAAAAAGACCCGGCCGGGTCACGACATCGGGGAGATTTGTTCTTGCCGCATCAATTATTCGTCACGGAAAGTAGCCGATGAAGGTCGCGGTCATCGGCCTCGGTGCCGTCGGCGGCCTCGTCGCCGCGCGCATGGCGCAGGCGGGGCACGAGGTCTCGGGGCTGGCGCGCGGCGAGACGCTGGCGCGCGTTCGCGAGCGCGGGCTGGTCGTCGAATCGGCGGGGCAGCGCACAACAACGCGCTTTGCCGTCAGCGACGATGCGGCCGCGTTCGGCGCGCAGGCGCTGGTCGTGATCGCGCTCAAGGCGCCAGCGCTCGCTACCGTCGCGCCGCGGCTCGCGCCGCTGTTCGACGAGGCGACGATCGTGCTACCGGCGATGAACGGCGTGCCCTGGTGGTTCATGCCGGCGACGCGGCCTTCGGAGCCGCCGCTAGCCAGCGTCGACCCGGGCGGCCGGCTTCTCGCGCTGCTGCCGCTAGCGCGCGTGCTCGGCTGCGTCGTCCACCTCGCGTCGTCGTGCCCCGAGCCCGGCGTCGTGCGCCACGGCTTCGGCGAGCGGCTCATCGTCGGCGAGCCGGCGGGCGGCCAGTCGGCGCGCGTCGAGGCGGTGTGCGCCGCGCTCGCCAGCGCCGGCTTCCAGGCCGAGGCGAGCGCCGATCTCCGACGCGACCTCTGGTACAAGCTCTGGGGCAACATGACGATGAACCCGGTCTCGGCGCTGACCGGCGCCGAGAGCAACGCCATCCTCGACGACCCGCTGGCACACGCCTTCATGATGCGGACGATGGCCGAGGCGGCGCAGATCGGCGAGCGCATCGGCTGCCCGATCGCGCAGTCGGGCGAAGAGCGCATGGGCCTGGCACGCCAGCTCGGCAGCTTCAAGACATCGATGCTTCAGGACACCCTGGCCGGCCGTCCCATCGAGCTCGACGCGCTCGTCACCGCCGTTCACGAGATCGGCTTGCGCCTCGGCGTCGCCACGCCGAACATCGACGCCCTTCTCGGCCTGACCCGCCTCATGGCGCAGCAGCGCGGCCTTTATCCCGAGGCACCTGCCCGTCCGGCGTAGCGCCCACGCATCGCAATCGCCCGCACAGCGGCCTCTGTCTTGAGGCGAGCACGGTTCATGCATTACGCTTCGAGGGTGATGGAAGTCCTGCAGCTCGACATGTCCGGCCGCCCGCAGGCCTGGATCTCGGCCAAGGAAGCGGCCGTTCTCTACGCCAGCGATGGCGTGGCGTGGACGCTCGGCGACACTTTTCACGTGCTCCGCGGCGGCGTGCAGCGGCGCACCGGACTGCAGTCGCGCATCGAGGTGCACCCGATCGTCGCCGTGCGCGGCGCGGTGCCCAGCCGCGCCTGGCGGCGCACGCCGGCCCTCAGCAACCCGAAGCTGTTCGCCCGCGACCGGCAGGTCTGCGCCTACTGCGCCGGTCAGTTCCACCTCGACGACCTGACGCGCGAACACATCGTGCCCACCTCGCGCGGCGGCGGCGACACCTGGATGAACTGCATCACCGCCTGCCGCGCCTGCAACGGCCACAAGGGCAACCGCATGCCCGAAGAAGCGCACATGTCCTTGCACTACATGCCCTACGTGCCGAGCCTGCACGAGGACATGATCCTGCGCGGCCGGCGCATCCTGGCCGACCAGATGGAGTTCCTGCTCGCCAGCGTGCCGCGAAACAGCCGCTTGCACGGCTGACCCAGGGACCGCCGGCAAGCCCGGCGCCGCGACGCCCTTCACAGTTCTTTGCGTGGCCTTTGCCGCAGCCTTCGCCGGTGCTCCGCGGCTTGTGGTCAACTGATGCGCGTTCGCTTGCGTTGCCGATGCACCTCCCGGAGAAGCTCATGAAACACGCCCTGTCCGCCCTCGCCGTCGTCGCCCTCGCCGGCTGTACCACGGCCAGCCCCGACGTGATCCGCCCCTACGAAGCACAGCGCATGTCGCAGGTCTACGACGCGACCGTCCTGTCGGTGCGGCCGGTCACCATCGACGGCAGCCAGAGCGGCATCGGCGGCACGGCCGGCGCGGTGGCTGGCGGCGTCGCCGGCTCGACCATCGGAGGCCATCGCGACTCGATCGTCGGCGCGGTGCTCGGCGCCGTCGTCGGCGGCGTCGTCGGCAACGCCGTCGAGCGCGGCACGACGCGCCAGGACGCCGTCGAGATCCTCGTCCAGTTGCGCAACGGCGAGCGGCGTGCCGTCGTGCAGGCCAACGGCAACGAAGGCTTTGCGATCGGCGAGCCGGTCATTCTCGTCACGACCGCGGGCCGCACCCGTGTGTCGCGCGCACCGCAGGCCTACCAGGCCCCGGCGCCCTACCCGGCGCCGCAACCGGCCCCCGTGCCGGTCTATCCGCCCTCAGGCCCGGTGCCGCGCAGCTGACGCCCGTTTCGCCGCGGGCGCGATCGCTGCCAGCGCGCTGGCCAGCGTGTCGAGCAAGGTGCGGCGAATCCCCGGCCATGCCGGCCCGCCCGCCTCGACGTAGCGCTGGTTGAGCTCGAGCTCGACGCCGATGTAGCGGCCCGGCGAGTAGCGGCGCCGCAGCACCTGCGCCACGCCGTCGCTCTTGCCCTGGTAGGGATAGTTGCGACGCAGCCGCAACGACGGATCGGCGACCTTCAACGCCGCCAGCCAGGCATCGCAGAACGCCACCTCGCCCGGCCGTCCCGGGTCGTAGAGCAGGCCGATGTCGGCGGTGCGCACGTGGCCGTTCAACTCCGGCGTGAAGCTGTGCGACGCGACGTGGACGATGCGGTCGCCGCTCTTGATCAGCGCATCGACGGCCGCATCGACGCGGCGTCGATGCGGGTGGTAATAGACATCGAGAATGGCGCGTCGCTCGACCAGGCTCAGATGATGCGTCGGCTCCGAATGCAGCGACGGCGTGCCGACCGACCGGTTCAGGTCGACGAGCAGGCGCGTCGCCTCCTCGAAATGGAGCGGCGCCGTAAAGCGTTTGGCCATCTCGCGGGCCAGGGTCAAGGCGCCCGGGTCCCAGCCGCGATGCGTGGGCAGCAGATGCTCGTGGCCGGCAAACAGGTGCCGGTATTCCCTGGGCACCGCATTGCCGGCGTGCTCGCAGGTGACGAAGAGGCGATCGGACATGGGCGACAGCACGATCAGGCGCTAGCCGCGAAGGTGCCGCTTCAACCGGCCTGCAAACCAGCGGCCTTGACCCCGGCGATGCAGATCGCCTCGTCTTCGTCGCCAATGCCGCCCGAAGCGCCCACGGCGCCGATCACCGTGCCTGCGGCGTCCTTGATCAACACGGCACCGGTCTGCGGCAGAAAGCGCCCCTGCGCCGTCGCCGCCAGCGCGACGAAGAAGTTGGGGTTGTCCTTGGCGCGCGTGGCCAGCGTGCGGCTGGACGCATCCATGCCGACCGCCGCCCAGGCCTTGCCGCTCGCCACGTCGACGCGGAACATGCTGGCGCCGTCTTCGCGCTGCGCCGCCTTGAGGTGGCCGGCTGCGTCGAGGACGACGACTGCCATCGGCTTGTAGCCGGCCCGGTGCGAGGCCTCGAGCGCGCCCGCGAGGATGAGGTTGGCCTGGGCCAGGGCGAGCGTCGTCATGCGCCTCGATTCTGCGCCGGCTTCGCGCCTTGCGTCGTCCAAGCCGGCAGTTCCGAGTGCCGGCCGCGCATAACGGGCTGCCGGCAATGCACAAACTTCCTTGCCGTTTTAGCCGCACTGCCCGATGTCGCCGCACGCGGTGCAGAAGTCGCATCCGTCCTTATGGATAACGGTCGCGTTGCCGCACTCCACGCAGACCTTGCCCGCAAGCAGCCGGGCCCGATCGTCGGGGTCGCGCACCGTCTCCAGCACGCCCATGTCGCGCAGCGGGAAGCCCTCTTCGTCGAGCACGCCGAGCATGGCGTAGCGATGGATGACGAGCCGCGCCAGGTAGGCCACGGTCGACGGCCACGTCTGCTGGCGCCGCTCGCCGTGGGGCAGCCCCGGGACGAAGGCCATGAAGTGCCCGAGCGGCTCGGCGTAGTTGAGCAGCTTGCGCAGCTTCATGCCGATCCAGGCCGGATCGATCACCCGCATGTCGAGCGACAGCAGCCGCGCGAGACCGTCGAGCGCGCGCGGATAGTTGCCCGAGAAGCCGATCGCGCACGGCCTCGTCACCGTGCCCCGCTCCGCGCCCGGCAGCGTGACCTCCTTCAGCGTCAGCGTGAAGGCCTCGCCGGTCGCCGGGTTGTCGATGTCGACCGCCCACGCGAGCGTGCCCGACGGCCCGGTGTGCGGCTCGCCGACGCTGAACATCGCGTCCATCACCGGCGTGGCGCCGCCGCGCCCCTGCGCCGGCAAGGCCTTGAGCTGCTCGCAGCGCCAGCGGATCACGGACGCGGTGGCGGCGACCACACCCGGGAAGAGCCGGCGCTCGCCATGCGGCGGGAACGGCATCTCGAAAGCGCGCTCCTCGGCGACCGTTGCCAGCGCATCGAGCTTGAGCTGCAGCCAGGCCGGGTCGTTGGCGCGCAGGTCCATCGACAGCGTCTTGGCCAGCGCGCCCAGGCCGCGCGGCTGCTCGGCTCCGTTGATCCAGACCTCGAACGGCTGCGCGTCGCCGCCTCCGTCCGGCGCCAGTTCGCCGACGAACAAGGCGAAATCGCCGAATGGATGCTGGACCATGAAGGTCCAGGCCGGATTGCCGGCCGGAAGCTCCGGGCGGCCCGGCCAGCGCAGCGACGCCAGCACCGGCGCCGGCAACCGGTCGAGAGCGAGGCGCCGGTTCGCGCCGTCGTCGATGCGCAGGGGCGCGGCAGCGTCGGCGGTCGTGCTCAGCACCGAGCCGAGCACGCTGTTCGGCCGGTAGGTCGCCAGGCCCTTCAGGCCCGCCCTCCAGGCCTCCAGGTAGAGGTTCTGGAACTCCGCGTAGGGATAGTCGGCCGGCACGTTGACCGTTTTCGAGATCGCGGTGTCGATGCATGGCGCGACCGCCGCCACCATGGCGGCATGGGCCTGCGCGCTCATCTCGAGCGCGGTCACGAAGGCGTGCGGCAGCGGCGCGTCGGCGCCGTGCAGATGGCGGAAGAGCCGCCAGGCGTGGTCCTCGACCGCGTGGTCGCGAATGCTGCCGTCGGGCATGCGCTTCTTGCGCGTATAGCTCCAGCTGAAGGCAGGCTCGATGCCGTTGCTGGCATTGTCGGCAAAGGCCAGGCTGATGGTGCCGGTCGGCGCGATCGACAGCAGGTGCGAGTTGCGCAGGCCGTGCGCGCGGATGCGTTCGCGCAGCCGCTGCGGCAGGCGCGACGCGAAGGTGGCGCCGCTCAGGTACAGGTCGGCGTTGAAGAGCGGGAAGGCACCGCGCTCCATGGCCAGGTCGACCGACGCGTCGTAGGCGGCATCGCGCAGCAGCTCGGCGATGCGCCGGGCCATCGACCGCGCGGGTGCTTCGTCGTAGCGCAGGTTCAGCATCACCAGCGCGTCGCCGAGGCCGGTGAAGCCGAGGCCGATGCGACGCTTGCTGCGCGCCTCCTCGTGCTGCTGCGGCAACGGCCAGACGGTCACGTCGAGCACGTTGTCGAGCATGCGCGTCGCGACTTTCGCGAGCGACACGAAACCATCCTCGTCGAAATGCGCGCCGGCCTCGAAAGGCTCGCGGACGAAGCGCGTCAGGTCGATCGAGCCGAGGCAGCAGCAACCGTACGGCGGCAGCGGCTGCTCGGCGCACGGATTGGTGGCGGCGATGCTCTCGCAGTACGACAGGTTGTTGTCGCGGTTGATTTGGTCGAGGAACAGCACGCCCGGCTCGGCATGGTCGTAGGTCGACCGCATGATCCTGGCCCAGAGATCGCGCGCCGGCCGCTTGCGGTAGACCCAGAGGCCGCCGCCGTCCGGCTGCGGCAGCCGGTAGGCGCCGGCCGCGCGCTGCGCACGGCCCGGCTCGGCGCGGTGCACCAACTCGACCTCGCCACCCGACTGCACCGCCTCCATGAAGGCGTCGGTGATGCCCACCGAGATGTTGAAGTTCTTCAGGTCGCCGCTGTCCTTGGCGGCGATGAACTCCTCGATGTCCGGATGGTCGCAGCGCAGCACGCCCATCTGCGCGCCGCGCCGCGAGCCCGCGGACTCGACCGTCTCGCATGAACGGTCGAAGACCCGCATGTAGCTGACCGGACCCGACGCGCTGCTGCGGGTGCTGCCGACCCACGCGCCGCTCGGCCGGATGCGCGAAAAGTCGTAGCCGACGCCGCCACCGCGGCGCATCGTCTCGGCCGCCTCGGTCAACGCGGTGTATATGCCCGGAAAGCCATCCTCGTTCTGCGCGATCGAATCACCAACCGGCTGGACAAAGCAGTTGATCAGCGTCGCCGACAGTCCGGTGCCGGCGGCCGACTGGATCCGGCCGGCAGGCAGGAAGCCGGAACGCAAGGCCTCGCCGAAGCGCTGCTCCCAGTGCGATCGCTGCCCGGCGGGCTCGGCCTCGGCGAGCGCCCGGGCAACGCGACGGTTCACGTCATCGATGCTGCGCTCGTCGTCCTTGGCGTATTTCTCGATCAGCACCTCGGTGCTGATCTGCTGCGTGGCCAGCGGGCTGGCAACAGGGAGGGAGCTTTGTTCGGCGTGGGTCATGTCAGGCTCCGAATCCACGCGCCTCGCGACGTGCGCGCGCGGTGGCGCGATGCGCCAACATGGGGTCGAAGGTGTCGACAATGCTGCGACTCCTGCCGCAACGAGGCTTGATGCACGTCAATCGAAGCGCCGCCAAGGCGTTTGCGCCAGGTCAAGACGAAAGCGCGCGCCGGTCGTCACCATCGCCTCATGCACGCCACGTTTTCGACACCAGCGGCCCGCGCCGAGTCCGCTCACATCCTCTCCGACGACCTGCTCCGCCGCTTCGACACACCCGGACCGCGCTACACCTCGTACCCGACGGCCGACAGATTCGTCGAGTCGTTCGGCCCGAGCGACGTCGAGGCCGCACTCGTGCGTGTGGCCTCGGCGCCGACAGCCGCGTCGACGCCGCTGTCGATCTACGTGCACATCCCGTTCTGCGAATCGGTCTGCTACTACTGCGCCTGCAACAAGGTCATCACCCGGCATCACGAGCGCGCCACCGAATACCTCGACGCGCTCGATGTCGAGATCGGCATGGTCGCGGCGAAGCTCGGCGAGGCGCGGTCGGTGTCGCAGCTGCATTTCGGCGGCGGCTCGCCCACCTTTCTGAACGACAGCGAGCTCACGCGACTCATGGCGACGCTGCGCAGCGCGTTCCGGATCGCGGCCGATGCCGAGCTGTCGATCGAGATCGATCCGCGCACCGTCGCTGCCGATCGCCTGTCGATGCTTCGCGCGCTCGGCTTCAACCGGATCAGCTTCGGCGTGCAGGATTTCGACCCCGCAGTGCAGCAGGCGGTGCACCGCGTGCAACCGTTCGAGAGCGTGCGCACGCTGATGCTGGAGGCGCGCGCCATCGGCTTCGATTCGATCAACGCCGATCTCATCTACGGGCTGCCGAAGCAGACTGCGGAGAGCTTCTCGCGCACCGTGTCGCAGATCGGCGAGTTGCGGCCCGACCGGATCGCGCTCTACGCCTACGCGCATCTGCCGCAGCGCTTCAAGCCGCAGCGCCGCATCCTCGCCGAAGAGCTGCCCAACGGCGCCGCGCGCGTCGCGATGCTGCGCGGCGCAGTCGCGGGCTTCGTCGGCCGGGGCTACACCTACGTCGGCATGGACCACTTCGCCCTGGCCGACGATGCGCTCGCCGTGGCCAAGCGCGAGGGCCGGCTGCACCGCAATTTCCAGGGCTACAGCACGCAGCCGGACTGCGACCTGGTCGCCTTCGGCGTCTCGGCGATCGGCCGCGTCGGCAACACGTACCATCAAAACGCGAAGACCCTTCCCGAGTACTACGGCGCGCTGCGTGCCGGCCACATGCCGGTCGTGCGCGGCATGCGCCTGAACGACGACGACCGCTTGCGCCGCGACGTCATCATGGCGGTGATGTGCCAGGGCCGCGTGGAATTCGCGGCGATCGAGGGTGCGCACGGAATCGACATGCGCACCTGTTTCGCGGCCGAGCTGGCGCGGCTCGCGCCGATGGAAGAAGCCGGCCTCGTCGTCTTGGAGCCCGGCGCGGTGCAGGTTACGGCGGCCGGCTGGTACGTCGTGCGCGCCGTGGCGATGGCGTTCGACGGATACCTCCAGCGCGACCCGGCGCGCGACCGCTTCTCGAAGATCATCTGAGCGGGGCGGCAAGGGCCTGGCGCCCGAAGTCCTGACCGCGCCGCCGCCGGGTCGAGCAGGCGACAATCGGCGCCCGCTTCGTCGCTGCATTCATCGATGGCCTGGCCTTCGCTCTTCAACCGGTCGCCCAGTCATGCGAGTCTGCGCAGGCGATTGCGCAAGCTCGAGCGGGTCTTCTCGGTCAGCGCGATCCGCACCGACGTCCTCGATGCCGAGCAGGTCATCGCCTACTACGACGAATGCTCGTCGGCTTACCGCAAGCACCACTCCGTCGAAGGTGCGATGCATCTCGCAATCAACGAGGACAGGCGCTTCCGGGCCAACGGCTTCTCGGGTCAGCTCGCGCGCATCTCGGCCGGCTGGGCCGACGCCCCGCCGCGTGATGTCCTCGAGCTGGGCTTCGGCCAGGGATTCAACCTCGCCTGGCTGGCGCCGCGTTTTGCCGGCGTTCGCTTCGCCGGCATCGACCTGACGCCAGCGCACCGCGAATGGTCGAGGGAACGTCTGAGCCGGCTCGGCGTGGACAACGTCGAACTTGTGACCGGCGACTTCCAGCACCTGCCCTGGCCCGATGCCAGCTTCGACCATGTCTACGCCATCGAGGCGTTCTGCTACGCCTCCGACCTTCCCCGCGCCTTCGCAGAAGTTGCACGAGTGCTGCGCCCGGGCGGTCGTTTCACCCTCTTCGACGGCTATCTCGAAAGACGCCCCGAGACATTCACGCCCGACGAGGCACTAGCCGCTGAGCTGGTGGCGCGGGGCGTCGCCCTCGAGCGCTTCCAGCTCGTCGACGAGATGAAGACGGAGGCGGCGCGTGCCGGCCTGCAAACAGAAGGCGTGACGTCGTTCGATGCCGAGATCGCACCGAATCTGAAGAAGCTCGAGCGCCTCACCGGAGCGATCATCCGCATGCCTTGGCTCGGTCGCCGGGCCCTCGCACGGCGGTCGCCGCAGCGCGGCCGAAACGTCATCACCGGCTATCTGATGCGCTCGACCGTGGCGCTCGGGCTGACTGTGTACCGCGAGCTGGCGTTTCGCAAGAGTGCGGCCGCTTTCGACACCTTGGCAGGCCGTCCTGGGATCGATCCAGGAACCAAAGGATTGTGAGTCCGATGCCGCCTGGCAAGGATGTTATGAATCAACCCCTTGCAACGCTTGCCGCATCGCTTCCCAAGTCGGCCCCGGCCATCAACCGACCCCTGCGGCCGGCGGCTTCCGAGCACGCTTTCGGCGCACCCTGTTTGCGAGGCCGGATCACAACTGCAGTGCGCCAGGCCCGGATGTCTCACCCGTCATTGCGTACTCGATGGCTTCCTCTCGCCCCATACTTCGCCCGGCCCCGACCTGCTGTGCGAACGCCAGCCGGTCCAGCGCGGAACGGGTGCAAGCCAGTGCGAATTCGTAAGCCTGCCTGACCGAGCCGGAGAGCTCCGAAGGCGCTGCGCACGCCGCCGTATCAGCGGCACTCCTAGCATCGAGCACACCCGCCAGGCGAGCGGCAGTTCGCCACTCCTTGCAGGCTGCATACGCGATCAGCAACTGAGCCAGGCCGCGCGTCGCTCCGGGCGACGTCGGGTAATTGCGATGCAGAGGCAGGCTTTGGCGGAACAGCGCCAGCGCACGGGCCGGATCATCCTGTCGCAGCGCCAGGAAGCCCTGCTGCGCCAGGCTACCGGCGATGTCGAACTTCGACTCCACGGAGCGGTACAGCGCCAGACTCTCGGCGAGCAATTGGCCGGCACGCTCGAAGTGGCCGCGGCGGATCGCGATGGTGCCCAGCAACGCACGCCCGTGGCCGATGTAGAGCCTGTCGCCGCCGATCTTCGCCATCTCGGCCTCGCATTCCGTCACCATGGCCTCGGCCGATTCGTCACGCCCCATCAGCGCCTCGTAGCCTGCGTAGCAAATCAGCGCCTGAGCCAGCAGAAACGCCTGGCGCCACGGGTCGACGATGCGGCGGCCGTGCTCCAGGCTGGCCCGGAACATCTCGGCCGTGGCAGGGTCGCGCTGGCGCGTATCGATGTATCCCATCCACATCAGGGACCAGGCCAGCCCCTCGTCAAAGCCCAGTGCCTGCGAGAGTTCGACGCACCGCTTGCACAAGCGGCGCCCGTAAGACGGGTCGTAGTTGGTGGCCAGCATGGCAGCGCCGTAGAACGAGCGGGCGACATGCAGCGATGGTGGCGCACCGCTGCGTTGGCTGGCTTCGGCCAGCCGTTCCTGCCAGCCCACCATCTCTTTCCAGTACATGTTCTTGTACCAGAAGCGGGTCAGCGAGCTGAACAGGCGCAGTCCCAGCTCGGGCTGGCCTGAGCTCAGCGACCATTGCAGTGCGAGTCGCAGGTTGTCCAGCTCGGTCTCGGCCTGTGCGTGCCCACGCAATTGGTCCTGCCGCGTCAGCATGGGTCGAATTGTTTCGGCCTGGTCCACGAAGTGGTGCAGATGGCGCCCGCGCGTCGATTGCAGTTCGTCGGCTGCCAGCAACTTCTCCAGCCCGTACTCGCGGATCGTCTCGAGCAGCCGGTAGCGCGGCTCGGCGGATTGGGTGTCCAGCACGACCAGCGACTTTTCGACCAGATGCGTCAGCAGTTCCAGCACGTCGTCGCGCAGCACCGGCGGCGCACCGCATACGGCCTCGGCAGCAGCCAATGTCCAGCCGCCGGCGAACTGCGAGAGTCGGCGCCACAGCACGCGCTCGGGTTCGCTCAACAGCTCGTGGCTCCAGTCGATGAGCGAGCGGAGGGTCTGGTGGCGCTGCAGCGCCGTGCGCCGGCTGCGTGTCAGCAGCGTGAAGCGATCGTGCAGACGTTCGGCCACCTGGTCCACGCGCATCGCGGCAACGCGCGCCGCCGCCAGTTCCAGCGCCAGCGGGATGCCGTCGAGCTGGTGGCAGATCTGCGTTACGGCGGCCGCGTTCTCCGCGGTCAGCCGGAATGTCGGCGCCACGGCCTGGGCGCGTTCGACGAACAGCCGGCTGGCCGGGTAGTCGAGTAACGCGTCGACCGACAGCGAAGTGCCTGGCGGTGCCATTCGCAACGAGGGCAGGCGCCATGCGACCTCGCCTGCCACGCCCAGCGCCTCGCGGCTGGTGCTCAGCGTGCGAGTCCCGGCGCTGCAGCGCAGCAACTGTTCGGCGAACGCGGCACAGGCCTCGATCAGATGCTCGCAGTTGTCGAGGATCAGCAGCACGCAGCGTCGGCGCAGGAATTCCAGCAGCGTGACGAGCAGGGGCCGGGTAGCCTCTTCGTGCACGTCCAGCGTACTGGCCACCGTGCCGACGACGAGGGAAGGATCGGTGACGGGGGCGAGTTCAACGATGTACACGCCGTCCGGGAAGTCGGCCGCCACATGTTCGGCGACCTCGAGCGCCATCCGGGTCTTGCCCACACCACCGGCACCCACGAGGGTCAGCAGGTGCGTACCGTCCAGCAGCGCCAGCACCGCCGCCAGATCAACCTCGCGTCCGATGAGCGTCGGCTTGTTGGCGGGCAGGTTGTTGGGGGCAGCGGCCGGGCGCGGATCCCTCGACGCCGTTGAATCCGGTGTCGGCGAAGCCTGCGCGGCGTTGCTCTCGTCCAGCACCTTGCCGAAACGGTAGCCCCGCCCGGGCACCGTCAGCACCACGCTCGCACCGAGCAGCTTGCGCAGGCTCGAGACATGCTGGCGCAGGTTGTTCTCGTCGACCACCAAACCGGGCCAGACGAGCTTCAGGAGTTCGTCGTGCGGCACGACCCGGTCACGCCGCTCGACAATTACCAGCAGCAGGTCATAGGCCCGAGCACCGACGGCCAGCGACTCGCCATCGCCCAGGAGCAGCCGCTGCGCGGGACGCAGTTCGAAGCTGTCGAACCGATAGGACGGGGTGGGAGCGTTCATCGTCGCCATGGCGAAGACCGGAGCTTAAGCGCCCGCCGGATTCACAACGATTCACGTGCACGTTATGGCCTGTCCGCCTGGCGCACCAGACACTGCGTTCACCCCCACTGCTCAGGAGACACGACATGAACGCACCGACAGACCTGAACGCCCTGAAGACACGCCAGCAGGTCGCCTGGGGCACGGGCGACTACGCCGTGGTCGGGACCACCCTGCAGATCGTCGGCGAACTGCTGGCCGAGGCCTGCGACCTGAAGACCGACGAGCGCGTGCTGGACGTTGCCGCGGGCAATGGCAATGCCACCCTGGCCGCCGCGCGGCGCGGCTGCGTCGTGACCTCCACCGACTATGTTTCCAGCCTGCTGGAGCGTGGCGCCGAACGGGCGCACGCCGAGCGGCTCGACGTCACGTTCGAAACTGCCGACGTGGAGGCCCTGCCCTTCGGCGATGCGAGCTTCGACGCCGTCGTCTCGACCTTCGGCGTCATGTTCGCGCCCGACCACGCCCGGGCGGCGGGCGAGATGGCGCGTGTGTGCCGGCCCGGCGGCCGCATCGGCTTGGCAAACTGGACACCGAACAGCCTGATCGGCCGCATGTTCAAGGTGCTGGGCCGCTACGTAGCACCGCCGGCCGGTGTGCAGCCACCGTCACTGTGGGGGACCGAAGACCATGCGCGCGCACTTTTCAGCGAGCAGCTTGCGCAGGTCACGGCGGTGCCGCGGGTCTTCAACTTCCGCTACCGGTCGGCGGCCCACTTCGTCGACGTGTTCCGAGCCTGGTATGGGCCCGTGAACAAGGCCTTCGCCGCCCAGTCGCCCGAGCAGGCGGATGCGCTGGCGGGCGAGCTGGTGGACTTGCTGGAAAGCCTGAACCGGGCTCCGGGCTCGCTGGTGGTGCCCAGCGAATACCTCGAGATCGTCGTCACCCGCCGCTGACTAACAGCTCGTCGCCGGATGCCGTCACCGCTTGTGGTACGACGGCGCGAGCCCGTACACCGGCGTCGGCAAGCCCTCCATGCGGGCCTTCAACTGGAGCGACAGGAACTGCGAGTAGTGACGCGACTGGTGCAGGTTGCCACCATGGATCCACAGGTTGGGCAACTGCGTCGGCTTCCACATGTTGCGCAACTCGCCTTCCCACGGTCCCGGGTCCTTCGACGTGTCGGAACCCAGACCCCAGACCTTGCCGATTTTATCGGCCACCTCTGGCGAGACCAGTTCGGCCAGCCAACCGTTCATCGAGCCGTAGCCGGTGGCGTAGACGATCAGGTCGGCCGGCAACTCGGTGCCGTCGGTGAGCGTGACGGAGTGCGGGTTGATGTGATCGATGCTGACACCGCTCCTGAGCTTGATGCTGCCGTTGGCCACCAGCTCGGAGGCGCCGACATCGATGTAGTAACCCGAGCCGCGCCGCAGGTACTTCATGAACAGGCCCGAACCGTCGGGGCCGAAGTCGAGCATGAAACCAGCCTTCTCGAGCCGCGCATACAGGTCGGCGTCACGCTTCTTCATCTCGTCGTAGACCGGCACCTGCATTGGCGCCATGATCTTGTACGGGATCGAAGCGAAGATCAGGTCGGCCTTGTCTGTCGTCACGCCGGCCTTGACCGCGGCGTCGGAGTACAGGCCGCCTAGCGCCAGCTCCATCAGCGAGTCCGACGGGGCGATGTGCGTGGAACTGCGCTGGATCATCGTGACGTCGGCGCCATGCTCCCAGAGCGCCGCGCAGATGTCGTGGGCCGAGTTGTTGGAGCCCAGCACGACGCACTTCTTGCCCTTGTAGGCCTCGGGCCCCGGGTGCTTGCTGGAGTGATGCTGTTCGCCCTTGAACGTCTCGGCCCCAGGGATCGTCGGCACGTTCGGGTAGCCCGAGACGCCGAGCGCGAACACCAGTTGCTTCGGGCGCAGCGTGATCTCCTTGCCGCCGCGCTCGACAACGAGTGCCCATTCCTGCTTCGCCTCGTCGAAGCGCGCCGTCTTCGCGGTGGTCGAGCCCCAGTAGTTGAGCTCCATGACCTTCGTGTACATCTCGAGCCAGTCGCCGATCTTGTCTTTCGGCGCGAACACCGGCCAGTGGTCGGGGAACGGCAGGTAGGGCAGGTGGTCGTACCACACCGGATCGTGCAGGCACAGGCTCTTGTAGCGCTTGCGCCAGGAGTCGCCGGCCCGTTCGTTCTTCTCGATGATGATCGTCGGCACGCCCAGGCGCCGCAGCCGGGCGCCGAGCGCGATCCCGCCCTGCCCGCCGCCGACGATGACCACGTAGGGCTGCTCGGTGTAGCCGAGCGTGGCGGTTTCTTCCTGGCGTTGCTCGAGCCAGGTCTTGCGGCCCGGGTGCACGCCGTGCTCGGCTCCCTTGATGCGGCGTGCTCCGGTGTGCTCTTCGAAGCCCTTGAGCTCGGTCATGGTGGTCAGCAGCGTCCAGGCCTTGCCGCCCTGCAGCCTCAGGTGGCCGCGCCCGCGGGCGACTGCCGTCTCGAATGTGAACCAGGCATCGACGACACCGCCGGCCTCGGTAGCCTCGCCTTCGATCGTGAACGCGGTCGGCCGGGTGTCAGCCAGGCGGGCGTTGAGCATCGCGCGGATCGCTTCGGGACCTTCCTGCGTACGGATGTTCCAGGTGAAGGCGACGAGGTCGCGCCAGTAGCAATCGGGCGCGAACAGCGCAACCGCGGCTTCGACATCGTTGCGTTCCAACACCGACGTGAAGTCGGCCAGCCAGGCACTGGCGATCTGCGTCGGGTGGGTGGACAGGTCTGTCATCGCCTTGCTCCGTGTTGTGGGTTTTCTTGCTCGACAGGACGCAGCGGCATGCGCATTGGCCGCGGCTCGCGCTCGGCGCCACGCAGGCGCCTGGGAACGGGGGAGGCAGACTGCCGGAACGACTGCTGCCAAGCAATGAATGGTCGCGCAAGGGGGCTGCGACGGTGTTAGAAAGAACCCTTGAAAAGAAACCCTCGGCTCGCTTGACCTGCCCTCTTCCGCCCTGCCATTCAAAGGAAGGAAGTCCGGGCTTGCAAGGTTTTAGCGAATTTCTCGCGCCACAGCTTGCAACTGCTTGAAGGCGCGAAACCGCGTCTCGTGACAAGCCGCGACGGTGCCCGCGGCCGGCTCGTAGCGCCTGCTGATCTGCGACATATTCACCATCGCCGACTGCACGCCGTCGAACAGGCGGCCGGCCACACCGCCGAGCATCGCAGCGCCGAGCATGACGGGTTCTTCCGCGCGGGTCGCGAGCACCGCCTTGCCGGTCGCATCGGCGAGCAACTGGCGCACGAGGTCGCTGCGCCCGGCTCCGCCGCTGATTACCACGCGTTCGATCGGCGCGCCGGCAGCCGCCTGGGCTTCGATGATCTGGCGCAGGCCATAGCCGATGCCGCACAGGCCCGCGACGTAGAGAGCAATCAAGCTCTCCAGGTCGTCGTCCATGCCCAGGCCCGCGATCACCGCTCTGGCCTGGGGATCGGCGAGCGGGGCACGGTTGCCGAGGAATTCGGGGACGACATGCAACCCGTCGGCCAGCGCGACTGCGTCCGACAGGCTGGCCGCGGCCTGCGTCGTGAGCCCGGCAAGCATCTCCGGCAGCGACTGGCCGGCGTCGTGCGCACGACGCCGTGCATCGGGCGCCGCCGGATGCATCGACAGCAGATGCTCGATCGCTGCGCCGGCGACCGACTGCCCACCCTCGTTCAGCCAGGCATCCGGCACCATGGCGGAGAAATACGGCCCCCAGACGCCGGGCACGAAAACCGGTCGCCGGGTCGTGGTCATCGTGCACGATGAGGTACCGAAGACATAGGCCATGCAGGACTCGACCTGACCGTCGGCGCCGACGGTGCCGATCCCTCCGGCGTGTGCATCGATCACGCCGGTGGCGACCGGGGTTCCGATTTGCAGGCCGAGCGCCGCCGCGGCGTCAGCCGTCAGTCCGACCCCCAGCGGCGTTCCGGGGTCGACCACGGTCTGACCGATCCGGACAAAGGACTCGTCCGCCAGCACGCCGAGACCGACGGCGCGAAAATAGCTTTCGTCCCAACGCCGCTCGTGCGCCAGATAGGTCCATTTGCAGGTGACTGTGCAGGTGGACCTTGACCGATCCCCGGTGGCACGCCAGGTCAGAAAGTCGGTCAGGTCGAAGAACTGCCACGCCGCGGCGAAGACCTCAGGCTTGTTCTCGAGCAGCCACAGCAGCTTCGGCGTCTGCATTTCCGGCGAGATCGTGCCGCCGACATATTTCAGCACCTCATGATTCGTGGCGTTGATGCGCTGCGCCTGCGTCACGGCACGGTGATCCATCCAGACGATGATGTCTCGTTCGGCGTGTTCGGATGGGCCGACCGGCAAGGATTGCCCGCCCGCCCCCAACACGACGAGCGAGCAAGTGGCGTCGAAACCGATGCCGGCGATCCGATCGGGCGACACCGCGGCTTGCGACAGCGCGCCCTTCACGGCGTGGCACACGGCGCTCCAGATCTCGGTGCTCGACTGCTCGACGACGGAACCGCTGCCGCGGAACAGGGTGATGTCGTGTCTTGCCGACGCCACCATGCGGCCGGTCAACTCGAAGATTCCGGCGCGGGCGCTGCCCGTGCCGACGTCCACGCCGATGACGTAGCGCGGGTCGTCGGTCGCGGTGGAGTTCGAAGGTTCGGAGGTCATGGCCTGCCGCCGTCATGGTCCGCCACTTCATCAGCCTCGGCGAGCCGAACGTCACCGCGCATCACCGTGTGTGCCCGCCGCGCCCATGCGCTTCGCGGGCCGACTTCATGCCGTGCTCGATGTAGCCCTTCGCGTGCCGTGCGAGATCGGCGCCGTCTTCCCACAGGTTGCGCCAGATCCCGAGAATGCCTTGCAACTGCTTGTTGACCACCGCCGACGAAAACGATTCGAACGTGATCGGTCCTTGGTAGCCCGCCTTCACGAGGCCGCGAAACACCCGATCGAAATCGATGTTGCCGGCGCCCAGATAGCCACGCCCCGATTCGCCGATGTGGAAGTAGCCGAGCCGCTCCCCGGTCTCGATCAGCGCCGCTTCGAGATCGGCCTCTTCGATGTTCATGTGATACGTGTCGAGGTGCACCGTGACGTTCGGCAGCCCCACGCGCTGCGCATACGCGACCGCCTGCGCTGCAGTGTTCAGCACATTGCTCTCGTAGCGGTTCACGACCTCCAGGCCGATCGTGATGCCGTGCCGCGCCGCCTGTTCGCCGATGCGCCGCATCACATCGACCGACGCGGTGATCCCCGCTTCAGTGGGCGGGTCGAAGTACTTCTGGAATGCCGAATACAAAATGCCGCAGACGTGCGTGGCGCCGATGTCGCGCGCCACCTCGAGCACCTGCATCAGCCGGGCCTCGCCGCGCGCCTGCTTGTCAAGGTCCTGGCTCGAGATGTCGGTCGACGCATCGAGACCGAGCGACAGGGTCGTGCCGAGCCGATACCGTTCGAGCATCTTGCGCGTGAAGGCGCCGTCGATCGAGGCCGGATCGAGTGCCGCGATCTCGATCAGATCGAATCCGATCTCGGCAGTTTGCGCGATCGCGCGCTCGCATTCGTCGTGACTCCAGCCACCGACCCAGACGAGTGCATGCACACCGAGCTTGTTCATCGTGAGTGCCTTTCGCGCGAGCTGCCATGCCCGATCGGGGCGACGCTAGCACGGCTCGAACGGTGTGCGCTATCCTGATTCGCTGCAAGCATTTTGCGCTTGCTGCTGACCATCATTCGAAGATCAGGAGACACCATGAACACGCGCCAATTCAGAACCCGCAATGGAACCGAACTGAGCTTCACGGCGATGGGCATGGGCATGGGCCCGATCGGCGAGATCTACGAAGTGCTCGATGAAAGGACCACGATCGCCACCGTGGAGCAGGCGTATCGCAGCGGCATCCGCTTGTTCGACACATCGCCCCACTACGGCAACGGCATCGCCGAGGCACGCCTGGGTGCGGGCCTGCGCGCGGTGCCACGCGATCAGATCATCGTCTCGACCAAGATCGGCCGCGTGATGGACCCGTTCGGCAAACCGCCCGAGCGCAACAAAGACGTCTTTTCTCCTGGCTTCGTCGGCGGCTATTCGCATGCGCCGCGCTTCGACTATTCGTACGACGGCACGATGCGCTCGGTCGAGCATTCGCTGCTGCGCACCGGCTTGAGCCGGCTCGACATCCTGCTGATCCACGACTGCGACGTCTGGACCCACGGCGCCGATGCCGGCCGCCGCTTCACGGAGGCAATGGACGGCGCCTACCGCGCGCTCGACAAGCTGCGCAGCGAGAAGACCGTGGCCGCGATCGGCTTCGGCATCAACGAGGCAGACACCTGCGTCAAGTTCGCGCGCGCGGGCGACTTCGATCTGGCGATGATGGCGGGCCGTTACACGCTGCTGGACCAGACCGGCGTGGCCGAATTCATGCCGCTCGCGGTCGAAAAGAAGATGGGCGTGATGCTCGCCGGCGTTTTCAATTCGGGCATTCTGGCCACGGGAGCCGTGCCCGGCGCGAAGTTCGAATACGGCGCGGCGCCGCCGGACATTCTCGAGCGCGTTCGCAAGATCGAAGCCGTCTGCGCGAAGCACGACACGTCGATCCGTCGCGCCGCGATCCAGTTCCCGATGGCGCACCCGGCGGTGGTGGCGGTCGTGCTCGGCGCGGTCAAGCCGAGCGAGGTCGAATCGAACGTGGCCGACGCGCAGGCCAAAGTGTCGGCGGCGCTGTGGAGCGATCTGAAAGCGGCCGGTCTGATCGACGCGAGCGCACCGACCGGCTGAGCAGCGCGCGCTCGGCCTGTGCAGCAGGCGCGAGCACCGCGAGTAAACCACGAATTGTTTTTCGCCGGGGCCCGCACTAGGATCGATCGGCAGCTTGTCCGACGACCAGCAAACAACCTCGCCCCGAGCGAGACATGGAGACAACCGATGAATCGACGCAAAACACTCAAGGCCTTGGGCAGCGCGGCATTGGCCGGCGCCTCGGGCTTGGCCGCGCGGCTTGCGCTTGCCGCGAATCCGACCATGGTCACGGTGGTGAAAATCGCCGGCATTCCGTGGTTCAACGCGGTTGAAAAGGGCATCAAGAAGGGCGCGAAAGATTTCAACATCGACGCGACCATGGTCGGCCCCGCGAATGTCGATCCGGCGCAGCAGGTCAAGCTGCTCGAAGACCTGATTGCGAAGAAGGTCACCGTGATCGGCCTGGTGCCGCTCGACGTGAAGGTGTGCGAGCCGGTGCTCAAGCGCGCGCAGGCTGCAGGCATCAAGGTCATCACGCACGAAGGCCCCGAACAGGAAGGGCGCGACTGGAACGTCGAGCTGATCGATTCGGTGCGCTTCGGCGAAGTGCAGATGCAGCGCCTGGCCAAAGACATGGGCGAGAGCGGTGACTACGTCGCCTACGTCGGCACGCTGACCACCCCGCTGCACAACAAGTGGGCCGACGCGGCGATCGCCTACCAGAAGAAGAACTATCCGAAGATGAAGCTGGTCGCCGACCGCTTCCCCGGCGCGGACGAGATCGACACTTCCTACAAGACCACGCTCGATGTGATCAAGGCCTATCCGAACCTGAAGGGCATCCTCGGCTTCGGCTCCAACGGTCCGATCGGCGCGGGCAACGCAGTGCGCGAGAAGCGCCTGGGCAAGAAGATCGCGGTCGTCGGCACGGTGCTGCCGTCCCAGGCGAAGGACCTGATCGCCGACGGCATCATTCGCGAGGGCTTCCTGTGGAACCCGACCGACGCCGGCTATGCGATGGTGGCGGTCGCGCGGCTGATGCTCGACGGCAAGCCGATCAAGGACGGCGTCGACATCCCCGGCCTGGGCAAGGCGGAGGTCGACGTGCCCGGCAAGCTGATCAAGGTCGACAAGATCATGCGCATCAACAACGAGACGATCGCCGGCCTGATCGCCGGCGGGCTTTGAGCCCAGTGGGCAGGTCGATCTTCTCGTCGATCTAGAGCATCGATCCGAGCCCGCGGGCGAGGCCTCCCTCGCCCGTTTTCTTTTTTGACGCCGCCAAAGGTTGCCCCGGACTTGGCCAACTTTCTCGAGCTCGAAGCGATCTCCAAGCATTTCGGCGGCGTGATCGCGCTGCGCAATGTCGATCTGTCGCTGGCGCCGGGCGAGGTGCATTGCCTGGTCGGTGAAAACGGCTCGGGCAAGTCGACGCTGATCAAGATCATCGCCGGCGTGCTGCACCCGGAGCCGGGCGGTCGTATCGTCATCGAGGGGCGCGAGTACCCGCACCTGAACCCGGTGCAGTCGACCGAGCGCGGCATCCAGGTCATCTACCAGGACCTGTCGCTGTTCCCGAACCTGAGCGTGGCCGAGAACATCGCGGTCGCGAGCCACCTCGGCCCGCCCAGGGTGGTGAACTGGCGCGCGATGCGCGCGACCGCGCAGGCCGCGATGGAGCGCGTCGGCGCCGCGCTCGACCCCGATGCGCGCGTCGAAGACCTGTCGATCGCGAACCGACAGCTCGTCGCGATCTGCCGCGCGATGGCCGCCGACGCGAAGCTCGTGATCATGGACGAGCCCACCGCCTCGCTGACGCGCCACGAGGTCGACGCATTGATCCGCCTCGTCGCCGACCTGAAGCGCGCCGGAATCTGCATCGTCTTCGTCTCGCATCGGCTCGACGAGGTGATGGAGATCGCCGAGCGCGTCACCGTGCTGCGCGACGGCGCCAAGGTCGGCGCCTACCCGGCGCGCGAGATGAACGACAAGACGCTCGCGACCTTGATGACCGGCAAGGCCTACGCGTACCAGACCTCGGCCACGTGCTTCGATGCCGCGAAGACCGTGCTGTCGGTCAGCCACCTGTCGCGCACCGGCCAGTACGACGATGTGAGCCTCGAGATCCGCGCCGGCGAGATCGTCGGCCTGACCGGACTGCTGGGCTCGGGGCGCACCGAGTTCGCGCTGTCGCTGTTCGGCATGAACCGGCCGACTTCTGGCGAGATCCGCCTGAACGGCAAGCCGCTCGCACTGAAGACGAACGCGCAGGCGATCGAAGAGGGCATCGCCTACGTGTCGGAAGATCGGCTCAACGTCGGCCTGGTGCTCGAGCAGCCGATCTCGTCGAACATCCTCGTGACCGTGCTCGACCAACTGCCGTCGCGCTTCGGCCTGATCTCGGAAGCGACCCGCCAGCGCACCGCGCGCCAATGGATTGCCGACCTGGCGATCAAGACCCCCGACCCCGATAACGCGGTGCGCACGCTGTCGGGCGGCAACCAGCAACGCGTGGTGCTCGCCAAGTGGATGGCCACGCAGCCGAAGCTCCTGATCCTCGACAGCCCGACCGTCGGCGTCGACATCGCCGCCAAGGACGGCATCTACGACGTGGTGCGCGCGCTCGCGGCGCAGGGGGTGGCGATCCTGTTGATCTCCGACGAGATCCCCGAGGTCTTCTATCACGCGCACCGCGTGCTCGTGATGCGGCGCGGGCGGCTCGCCGCCGAATGCGTGCCGCACGAATCGAGTGAAGAAGAACTGCAGGCGGTGGTCGATGCCTAGCCCGACCAGCGCCGCGCTCGCCCGCTTTCGCCGCAGCCACGAGTTCTGGCTGCTCGCGGTCATCGGGGTGCTGGTGTTGGCGCTGTCGATCGCGACCGACAGCTTCCTGACCGTGCAGAACCTGTTCGACCTGCTGACCTCGAACGCCTTCATCGGCATCCTCGCATCGGGGCTGCTGGTCGTGCTGATCGCCGGCCACATCGACATCTCGTTCACCGCGACCGCATCGGTCGCACAGTACCTGGCGCTGTCTATGGGCATCCGCTACGGCCTGGGCTGGGTCGCGCTGTTCGCGATCGCCGGAGCGACCGGCGTGCTGTGCGGGCTGATCAACGCGGTCTTCGTCACCAAGCTGCGCATCTCGTCGATCATCGTGTCGATCGCGACGCTGAACATCTTCTACGGCCTTTTGATCTTCACCACGGGCGGCAACTACATCACCTCGCTGCCCAAATTCTTCCGCGACGGCATCTCGTGGTTCGAGCATGAAGACGCGAGCGGTGTGCCGTACGGGCTGAACCTGCAGATCCTGCTCTTGATCGGCTCGTTCGCGGTCACCTGGCTGCTGCTGAACCGGACCAACATCGGCCGCCAGATCTACGCCCTGGGCGGCAACAAGGACGCGGCGCAGCGCCTGGGCTTCCACGTCTTTCGCATCAACCTGCTGGTCTACGGCTATCTCGGTTTCGTCGCCGGCGTGGCTTCGATCGTGCAGGCGCAACTCGCGCAGTCGGTGACGCCGACCGTGCTCGTCGGCAAGGAGCTCGACGTGCTCGCGGCGGTCGTGCTCGGCGGCGCGAGCTTGAACGGCGGCGTCGGCACGGTGTTCGGCGCGATCCTGGGCGTGGCGCTGCTCGCGATCCTGCAGAACGGGCTGGTGCTGATCGGCGTGTCGTCGTACTGGAACCAGTGGTTCGTCGGCCTGACGATCCTGGTTGCAGTCTCGACCACCGCCTGGTCCGAGCGCCGCCGGCGCGCGCGGGGCTCGCCATGATGCTGCGCTTCCTGCGCGGCGGGGCGGTGCCCATGCTGTCGCTGGTGCTGCTCGCCGTGGTCGCGGTCTTCTGGCTGCTGCTTGGCGACCGCATCGCGGGCGCGAGTGCGCTGCGGTCGATGGCCTTCCAGTTGCCCGAGCTGGGCATCCTGTCGCTGGCGATGATGGTCACGCTGCTGTCGGGCGGGCTGAACCTGTCGATCATCGCGACCGCCAACCTGTGCGCGCTGACGATGGCCTATGTGCTGACCACGCACGTGCCCGCCGCGCATGGCCTCATGTGGGGCGGCTGGCAGGTGATCGCGATCCTCGCCGGCGTCGCGGTCGCGCTCGTCGTCGGGCTGATCAACGGCTTCGTGATTGCATACCTCGGCGTGTCGCCGATCCTCGCGACGCTCGGCACGATGACGATGTGCAAGGGCCTGTCGATCGGCCTGACGCGCGGCAACGTGATCTCGGGCTTTCCCGAGCCGATCGTCTTTCTCGGCAACGGCACGCTCGCCGGCGTGCCGGTGGCGCTGCTGGTCTTCCTCGCGTTGTGCGTGCCGATAGCGGTGCTGCTGAACAAGAGCCCGTTCGGCCACAAGATCTACATGATCGGATCGAGCGAGAAGGCCACGCGCTTTTCGGGCGTCGACACCAAACGCGTGCTGCTCGGCGTCTACGTGCTGTCGAGCCTGCTCGCGGTCGTTGCAGCGCTCGTGATGATGGCGCGCTTCAACTCGGCCAACGCCGCGTATGGCGAGAGCTACCTGCTGGTGACGATCCTCGCCGCGGTGCTCGGCGGCGTCGACCCCTTCGGCGGCTTCGGCAAGGTCGGCGGGCTGGTGATGGCGCTGATCCTGCTGCAGGTGATCTCGTCGGCCTTCAACCTGCTCGACTTCAGCCCGTTCCTGACTGTGGCGATCTGGGGCGTGCTGATCATCGGCGTGACGGCCATCGGTGTCGTGCTCGAGGGCCGGGGCATCTCGCGGCGCTGAGCGTCATTGGCGCTTGCCGAGATGAACATCACTTTTTTTCGTCCAGGGAGCAGGCCATGACTGCAGTCACCGTCTCCGCCGCGATCAAGCGTTGCGGCACCGAACAAGCCGACGTGATCGGGCGCACGCTGAGGGCCGGGCCGCTGTCGGTCGAGCTCGACAACGGCAACCTGCGCTACCTGAAGGTCGGCGGCGTGGAGGTTCTGCGGGCGCTCGCGTTCCTGGTGCGCGACGAGAACTGGGGCACGTATGTGCCGGCCGTGAGCGACCTCGTCGTCGACCAGCGTGCCGACAGCTTCAGCGTCAGCTACCGCGCCACCTGCGAGCGCGGCGGCGGGCGCCTCGTCTTCGAAGCGTACATCGAAGGTCGCAGCGACGGCTGCCTCACGTTCAGCGGCAGCGCCACGCCAGCCACCGACTTCGTCACCTGCCGCACCGGCTTCGTCGTGCTGCACCCACTGCAGGGCGTGGCGGGGCAGCGCGTCACGGTCGAGCATGTCGACGGGACGGTGCAGGCGTCGACCTTTCCGGCCGAGGTCGACCCGGTGCAGCCGTACTTGAGCGTCCGCGCGCTGACACACGAGGTCGCGCCCGGGCTGAAGGCGATCGTGCGCATGGAGGGCGATGCTTTCGAGATGGAGGATCACCGCAACTGGACCGACGCGTCGTTCAAGACCTACGTGCGGCCGCTCGCGCTGCCGTGGCCGTACACGCTGAAATCCGGCGAGACCGTGACGCAGCGCGTCAGCCTGACGCTCGAGGGGCACGCTCCGAAGTCCAGGCAGCGAGCCCGCGCCGGGGCGATCGAGATCACGCTCGGCCAGGCGACGCGCGGCCGCATGCCGATGATCGGGCTGGGTATGCCCGCTGAAGAGATCGGGGCGGCGACCGGTGCACTCGAGCTGTTGAAGGGCCTGGCGCCGCGGCTTTTGATCTGCCAGTTCGACCCGCGCGCGCAGCACGGGCGGCGCGAGCTCGACGGCTACAAGGCGCTGTGCGCAGCGACCGGCGCGCGCTGCGAGCTCGAGATCGTGGTTGCCAGCGTCGACGCATTCGAGCCCGAGCTGCAGCGCGTCGCCGCGCTGGTGCGCGAGGCCGCGCTGCCGCTCGACGCGGTCGCGCTGTGCCCGGTCGGCGATCTGAAGGGCGTGTTGCCCGGCAGCACGCGGCCTCCAGCGCCGCCGCTCGATGCGCTGTATCGCGCCGCGCGCGCGGCGTTCCCTGGCATCAGAGTCGGCGGCGGCATGTTCTCGTTCTTCACCGAACTGAACCGCAAGCGCCCGCCGGTCGAGTTGCTCGACTTCGTGCACAACGTCACCTGCCCAATCGCGCACGCCGCCGACGATCGTTCGGTGATGGAAACGCACGAGGCACTGCCGTACCAGGTCGCGACCGCGCGCGGCTTCATCGGCAAGACCGCGTATCGCATCGGCCCGAGCTCGATCGGCTGCCGCGACAACCCCTATGGGCAGACGTACGCGCCGAACCCCGACAACCAGCGCATCTGCCTCGCGAAGAGCGACCCGCGCCAGCGCGGCCTGTTCGGTGCAGCGTGGACGCTGGGCTACGTCGCGAGCCTCGCGCCCACCGGCGTCGACACGGTCGCCTTGGGCGCGCCGACCGGGCCGCTGGGCCTGATTCATCGTCGCGGCGAAGCGGCGCTGCCGTACTACGACGCGCTAGTGGGCACTGCGGTCTATCCGGCTTATCACGTCGTCGCCGGGCTGACGCGAGGGGCCGGTGCACCGCTGGTCGCGGCCACGTCGTCCGATGCGGCCAGCGTGCGCTGTCTCGCGTACCGCGCACCCGGTGCGACGCTGCTTTGGCTCGCCAACATGACCGCTCAAGCGCAGCGCGTGCACGTGAACCACGCGGGTGCGCGGCCGTTCGGCATCGTGCTCGACGAAGCAAGCTTCGAGCGCGCGACCACCGCACCGGCGCCGTTTCAGGCGGGTGTCCGGCGGCTCGATCTGCACAACCTTCGGCTTGGGGCGTTTGCGGTCGCGCTGGTGTGCGTCAACGACCGGTGACGAGGGTATGACCCGACCGCGGCGATTGCAGACGCACGGCTGGGCGCCCGGCTGCCGTCAGGGCGGTAATCCGCCCCCCGCCTGCCATGCGCCTACCAAGGCGATGATCGGAGGTACCCGATGTGGCTCTCAGATCCCAGCCATACGTGTGGTGGGGCGTTTTTCTACTTAACGTCCGGGCTTAGCAAGTTCAGGAAGCATGAGTTATCCAGAAGTTACCCGCTCGGAAATCTGAGTCCATGGTTCTGTAGATGCACCATCCATGGCCAGGCTCTGATTCGAAGCTCGCATTTTCGCCAGAAGGTCGCGAACCTTTGAATTCTCAAATGGGTTCTCGAGCGAGCGGGAACGATGGGCCTTCGAGAGCACACTCACCCGGTGCAACACCGTGGCCAATGCCGGCGGACCGGGCGCGGCTTTGACGCCTGCTTGAACATCGAAGCGCCGTCCGATAGCTGCGCAGTGTGTTCGCCGACTCGACTTCTTGGGCCAAGCGGAGGATCGCGTCTTCAGCGATAGGCGACAGTTGACGTATATCTCTCAGCGCAGCTCGCGCTGCAAGTGCTTTCGCGATATTCGCGGCGACACGCTCTGAGACTCTCGCGTCGCTCGTCATGCCGAAGCCACCGCCGGAAACCGCGCGAATGCGCTTCGTCCGGCCTAGCCGCACTGCGAGCCCAGCTCCTGCTCGATCATCAGCAAACGGTTGTACTTCGCGACCCGGTCCGAGCGGCTGAGCGAACCGGTCTTGATCTGGCTGGCCGCCGTGCCGGCGGCATGGCCTTTGCCGCCGCAAGCGACACCGAGAGCAGCGCGTTGACGCCGAGGCGTGCTTTGTTGTGCGGGCCATCGAGCTCAATGAAGCACCGGTCGATCGACCAGCATCACCGGACCGTTCGCGAAGGCACCTACACGCAGCTTGGGCCCCTGCAGGTCGCCGAGGATGGCGATCGGCCGGCCGAGCTCCTTTTCCAGCTCGCGCAGCAATGAAAAGCGCGCCCGGTGATCGGCGGCGCTGCCATGGCTGAAGTTGAGGCGAAAGGCGTCGACGCCGGCGATGAACAGCGCTCGCACCGTCTCGCGGTCCGAGCTCGCGGGGCCGAGCGTCGCGACGATCTTGGCGTTTCGCGCTCTTCGCATGTCATGTCCGATCGATGAGGATGGCCCTGAAGTCGTTCACGTTGGTCAAGGTCGGGCCGGTGACGACCGAGTCGCCCAGAGCCTGGGAGAAGCCGTGGCCGTCGTTCTCGGCCAATGCGTC
Source organism: Burkholderiales bacterium (assembly GCA_038231215.1). GTDB lineage: Bacteria > Pseudomonadota > Gammaproteobacteria > Burkholderiales > Burkholderiaceae_C > Schlegelella_A. Next base: position 43,778 of record JBBRLS010000028.1, read on the forward strand.
GCGCGGCCTGAGGCCAAGCGCCGCGGCGCGGGCAAGCGTGTCGGGAGCGATGCAGGCGCCGGCGATCTCTTCCTGGCCGTCGACGCCGTCGGTATCGCCGGCGAGCGCGTGGATGCCGGGCCGACCGTTCAGCGCGAGGCAGAGCGAGAGCAGGAATTCGACGTTGCGTCCACCACGCCCTTGTCCGCGCACGGTGACCGTGGTCTCTCCACCCGACAACAGCACGCAGGGCGGCGCAACAGGTTGGCTCCGTGCGGCGACCTGGAGCGCGATACCCGCCAGAACCGTGCCCACTTCGCGCGCTTCGCCTTCGAGGGCGTCGCCCAGGTTGAACGGGGTGCAGCCGGCCTCGCGCGCCTCGGCCGCAGCGGCTTCCAGCGCCATCTGCGGCGTCGCGATCATGCGGACCTCGGCGCGCGCCAGGCGGGCGTCTCCCGGCTTGATCGATTCGCCGCGGCCGCTCTCGAGCGCTTCGCGCACGCTCGACGAAAGCTCGATGGCGTAGCGCTGGGCGATGGCCAGCGCGTCGGCGCACTTTGTCGGGTCCGCCACCGTCGGGCCGGAGGCGATGTTGATCGGATCGTCGCCCGGCACGTCGGAAATCAGAAGCGTCAAGACACGCGCCGGATAGCATGCGGCGGCCAGCCGCCCGCCCTTGATGGCGGAGAGATGGCGGCGAACGCAATTCATCTCGCTGATCGTCGCCCCTGACTTCAGGAGAGCCCGGTTGATCGCCTGCTTGTCGTCCAAGGTCAGTCCGGGCAAAGGCAGCGTCAAAAGCGAAGACCCGCCCCCGGAGATCAGGCAGATGACGAGGTCGTCAGCCGTCAGGTCCTTCACCGCATCGAGCAAACGCTCGGCTGCGCGCAACCCGGCGGCGTCCGGCACCGGGTGCGACGCCTCGACGATCTCGATGCGCTCGCACGGGACGGCATAGCCATAGCGGGTCACGACCAGGCCCCAAAAGCGGCCCGTTCCAGTGGTCTTCGACCGCGCGGGCCATTGCCGCCGAAGCCTTGCCGGCGCCGATGACGACGAGCCTGCCCGCCGCGAGCGCCTGCGGCTTTGGCAAATGCCGCGGGATGCAAAGCGCCGGCTGGGCCGAGGCGATGGCCGCATCGAACCTGCGGCGCAGCAGCACCTGCGCCTGCGCTGTGCCGGCCTTGCCGACGGGGGTTGTCACGGCAGCTCGCGCCGGCGCTTCAGGCGGCCTTCTGGCCGATCTCGAAATTGGCCAGCTGCTCGAGCGCACGCACCATGGCCGAGTGGTCCCAGGCCTTGCCGCCGTGCGCTGCACAGGCGTTGAAGAGCTCCTGCGCTGTCGCGGTGTTGGGCAACGACACGCCCAGCTCACGCGCACTGGACAGGGCCAGGTTGAGGTCCTTCTGGTGCAGTTCGATTCGGAAGCCGGGATCGAAGGTGCGCTTGATCATGCGTTCGCCGTGCACTTCGAGGATCTTCGAAGACGCGAAGCCGCCCATCAGGGCTTGGCGCACTCGCGCCGGGTCGGCGCCGGCCTTGGCCGCGAACAGCAAGGCCTCGGCGACCGCTTCGATGTTGAGCGCGACGATGATCTGGTTGGCCACCTTCGCCGTCTGGCCGTCGCCGTTGCCGCCGACGAGCGTGATGTTCTTGCCCATCAGCTCGAACAGCGGCTTGACCCGCGCGAACGCGGCTTCGGAGCCGCCGACCATAATCGAGAGGGTCGCATTCTTCGCGCCGACTTCGCCGCCGGACACCGGCGCGTCGAGGTAGTCGCAGCCGAGCGCGTTGATCTTCTGCGCGAAGCCCTTGGTGGCGATCGGCGAGATCGAGCTCATGTCGATCACCGTCTTGCCTTTCGACAGGCCTTCGGCGATGCCGTTCGCATCGAACAGCGCCGCTTGCACGTGCGGCGTGTCGGGCACCATGACGATGACGATGTCGGCCTTCTGCGCGACTTCCTTGCCGTTGGTGCAGGCGGTGCCGCCTGCCGCGACCAGATCCTTCGGTACTGCGGAATGGCTTTGGAGGTAGAGCTCGTGGCCGCCCCTGATGAGCTGCCCGGCCATCGGGTTGCCCATGATGCCGAGACCGACGAAACCGATTTTTGCCATGACGTTCCTAGGTGAAGCTGGGGTGGTGGTGGTGACCGGCGATGCTCAAGCGCGCGCCTGCGCGAACCAGCCGAGGCCGCTCGACGTGTCGTTCTTCGGCTTGTATTCGCAGCCGATCCAGCCGCGGTAGCCGATCCGGTCGAGGTGGGCGAACAGGAACTGGTAGTTGATCTCGCCCGTGCCCGGCTCGTTACGGCCCGGGTTGTCGGCGAGCTGGATGTGGCCGATGCGGGCGAGGTGCTTTTCCATCGTCGCCGCGAGCTCGCCTTCGATGCGCTGCGCGTGGTAGATGTCGTACTGGACGAACGCGTTGTCGGCGCCGACGGCGTCGAGGATCGCCAGGGCCTGCGCCGTGCGGCTCAGATAGAAGCCGGGGATATCGAAAGTGTTGATCGGCTCGATCAGCAGCTTCAAGCCGGCCTTGCCGAGCTCGGCCGCAGCGAACTTCAGGTTTGCGACGAAGGTCTTTTCCAACGCGGCCGCGTCGACGCCGGTTGGCGCCTTGCCGGCCAGGCAGTTGACTTGCGGTACCTGCAGCGCCCTGGCGTACTCGATCGCCTTGCCGACGCCGGCGCGGAACTCGTCTTCACGTCCGGGCACGCAGGCGATCCCGCGCTCGCCGGCATCCCAGTTTCCTGCCGGCAGGTTGTGCAGCACGAGCTTCAACCGGTTGCCTTCGAGGCGCGACTTGATGTCAGCCGCGGTAAAGGCATACGGAAAGAGAAACTCGACCGCCTCGAAGCCGGCCTTGGCGGCATGCTCGAAACGGTCCAGGAACGGGACCTCGTTGAACAGCATCGTCAGGTTGGCGGCGAACTTGGGCATGGCGCGGTCCTTGGGTCGGGTCAGTCCAGCATGCCGACGGCGGTGGGCACGTCGGCCTTGCCTTGGGCGAGCTCCTCGAACTCGACGACGTTGTCGATCTCGGTGCCCATCGCGATGTTGGTCACGCGCTCGAGGATGATCTCGATCACTACCGGCACCTGGAACTCCGTCATCCAGGCCTCGGCCTGCTTGATGGCCGGGGCGATCTCTTCCTGCTTCAGCACGCGGATGGCCTTGCAGCCGAGGCCCTCGACGACCTTCAGATGGTCGACGCCGTAGCTGCGCGTCACTTCCTCTACCGGCGTGTTGATGTTGTCGAAGCCGAGCTGCACGCAGTAGTCCATGCTGAAGCCGCGCTGGGACTGGCGGATCAGGCCCAGGTAGCTGTTGTTGACGACGACGTGGATGTAGGGCAGCTTGAATTGCGCGCCCACGGCCAGTTCCTCGAGCATGAACTGGAAATCGTAGTCGCCCGAGAGCGCGACGATCTTCCTCGTCGGGTCGGCGGCGCGCACGCCGAGCGCCGCCGGCACCGTCCAGCCGAGCGGTCCGGCCTGGCCGCAGTTGATCCAGTGGCGCGGGTGGTAGACGTGCAGGAACTGCGCGCCGGCGATCTGCGAGAGGCCGATCGTCGAGACGTAGATCACGTCCTTGCCGAAGGCGTTGTTCATGCACTGATAGACCCGCTGCGGCTTCATCGGCACGCTGTCGAAATTGGTCTTGCGCAGGTATTGCACATCCGACTTGCGGGCGCGGCATTCGCCGGCCCAGGCGCTCCGGTCGCGCAGCTTGCCGGCCGCCTTCCATTCCCTGGCTACCTCGACGAACAGCTGCAGCGCTGCTTTGGCGTCGCTGACGATGCCGTAGTCGGGCGCGAACACGCGCCCGATCTGGGTCGGCTCGATGTCGACGTGGATGAACTTGCGGCCCTTGCAATAGACCTCGGGCGAGCCGGTGTGACGGTTGGCCCAGCGGTTGCCGATGCCGAGCACGAAATCGCTCGCAAGCATCGTCGCGTTGCCGTAGCGGTGGCTCGTCTGCAGCCCGCACATGCCGGCCATCAGTGGATGGTCGTCGGGGATCGCACCCCAGCCCATCAAGGTCGGAATCACCGGCACGCCGCTGATCTCTGCGAACTGAACCAGCAGGTCGGAGGCGTCGGCGTTGATGATTCCGCCTCCGGCGACGATCAGCGGCCGCTCGGCCGCGTTCAGCATCTCGACCGCCTTTTCGATCTGCTTGCGCGAGGCGGTGGGCTTGTACACCGAGAGCGGCTCGTAAGTGTCGATGTCGAACTCGATTTCGGCCATCTGCACGTCGAACGGCAGGTCGATGAGCACCGGGCCGGGGCGGCCCGAACGCATCAGGTGGAAAGCCTGCTGGAACGCGCGCGGCACCTGCGCCGGCTCCATCACAGTCGTGGCCCACTTGGTGACGGGCTTGGCGATCGAGGCGATGTCGACCGCCTGGAAGTCTTCCTTGTGCAGCCGCGCCCGCGGTGCCTGGCCGGTGATGCACAGGATGGGAATGCTGTCGGCCTGCGCGGAATACAGGCCCGTGATCATGTCGGTGCCGGCGGGCCCGGAGGTGCCGATGCACACGCCGATGTTTCCGGCCTTGGCGCGCGTATAGCCCTCGGCCATGTGCGAGGCGCCTTCGACGTGTCGCGCCAGCACGTGGGCGATCGACTGACGTTCGCGCAACTGCGCATACAGCGGATTGATCGCCGCACCGGGCACGCCGAACGCCTGGGTGACACCTTCCTTTTCCATCACCAGCACTGCGGCCATCGCGGCTTTCATCTTTGCCATCAGGGTCTCCTGCTTACGATGGGCCAGATGGTCGTCGTTCACGTGCGCACTGAGAAGAGCACTCTGGTGATAAGACCTATTCCAAAGCGCAATAAAAGCGTCAGGCCTCACAGGCTCTACAGTCGCGGCATGGATCGTTTGGCGGGCCTGGACCTTTTCATTCGCGTCGTCGAGACCGGCAGCTTCAGCAAGGCCGCCGAGGATCTGGGGATCGCCCAACCCACCGCCACCAAGGCGGTCGCGGCGATCGAGGAGCGCCTGGGCGCGCGCTTGCTTCATCGTTCTACGCGAGGCATCACACCGACCGAGGTCGGTGCGCTGTACTACGAGAAGTGCAAACGCATCTCGCGCGAAGTCGAGGATGCGGAGAACCTGGCCACGCTGCTGCAAAGTGGCGTCGGTGGCCAGATCCGCATCAGCACCTCGCTGGCGTTCGGCCGGCGCGTGATGGTGCCACTGGTGTTGCGCTACATGCGCGAGCACCCGGGCGTGGGCATTGATCTCGGCTTCGATGACCGGTACGTCAATCTGGTCGAGCAAGGTGTCGATCTGGCGATCCGCATGGGGCGAATGGCCGATTCGACATTGGGCGCGCGCTACCTCGGCACCAACCCCTGGGTCATGGTCGCCTCGCCGACCTACTTGATGGAGCACCCCGCGCCGCGGGCGCCGGCAGACCTTGCCGTGCACAGCTGCGTGATCTACAGCAGCGTGCAGGGCGATGACCGCTGGAGTCTTACGGGGCCCAGCGGGGAGGAGATGTCGGTGCCGGTCAAGGGGCTGTTGCGCACGAACAATTTGTCAGCCGTGCTCGAGGCCGCACTGATCGGCATCGGGCTTGCCGTGCTGCCTTGGTATGTGGCGCGCGAATCGGTGGCCGATGGCGCGATGGTGCCGGTGCTGACCGATCACTTCCTGCCGGCGCAAGACGTGCACGCGATCTATCCGTCGCCCAAGCTGGTGTCGACCACGGTCACGAATTTCATCGCATTCCTGCAGCAGGCGTTGGCGGGGGAGTGGTGGCTGCAGGCGCCATAGGCGTTTTCGCAGGTCATCGAGCCAAGCGCCCGACGGGCATCAGATGTCCCAGCGGCCAGGCCGCCACAACGCCGCGCGCCATCGTCGGCGGCGCCTCACGAGCGCCGCCTGACGCAAAGCGAAAGGCGCGACAAGGCTCCGAGGCCCCGTCGCGCAAGGCCGGACGTCAATGCGCCTCGGCCGCCTTGGCAGCATCGATGGCGCCAGCTTCGTCGCCCCGCGCACCATTGAAGAAGATGTTCAGCACGACCGCCGCGATCGCCGTGAGCAGGATCCCGGACTCGAGCAGCGGATGCAGGCCATGGGCCATCTGCTGCATCCAGCGCAGCGCGACCAAGGGGATCAACCCGAAGCCGATCGCCAGCGCCACGATGTGGAGGTTGTTGCGGTTGCCCTTGAAATCCACCGAGGAAAGGATGCGGATGCCGGTGGCGGCCACCATGCCGAACATCATCAGCCCGGCACCGCCGAGCACGAACTGCGGGATCGCCTCGACGAAAGCTCCCATCTTCGGCAGCATGGCAAGGATGATCATGATGATGCCGCCCGCCACACAGACCCAGCGGCTCTTCACCCCGGTGACGCCGACAAGCCCGACGTTCTGGGAAAAGCTGGTGTAGGGGAAGGTGTTGAAGATGCCGCCGATCAGCGTGCCCAGGCCGTCGGTGCGCAAGCCCGCCGCCAGTTCAGGCTGGCCTTGTCGAAGTTCATCTTGCCCATGGCCACTGCGCACCCTGCCACGATGCCCAGCAAGACCGAGATGTTGGCCACGAAGCCCTTGGCGTACTTCACAAGCAGCAGGATGAAGACCAAGACGACTGCGGCGATGGCCAGGTTGTCCAGCGCGCCGTAGGCCGGGTTGTCAACCATTGGAATCGGGCCGAGCTTGATCTCGATGGCGGCTGCACCCGATGCCGCCGACGCGGCGGCCGCCGCGGCCGTGGCCTTTGCGCTGTCGACCATGGCCACCAGCTTGGGGACATCGGTGCGCTGCGCCAGAAAGGCGGGCCCACCCGTCGCCCAGCCCACAGCAACGCGCATCAGGCTGATGCCGAAGATGGCGATGATGGTGCCGGTGACCACCGGCGGGAGAAATCGCAGCAGCTTGCTGACGATGGGCGCAATGATCATCGAGACGATGCCAGCACCAATGATGGCGCCGAAGATCGCGCGCGCCCCATCGACGCCGGGCATGGCGTTGGCGAAAGCCACCATCGGCCCGACGGCAGCGAAGGTGACGCCCATCATCACCGGCAGCTTGATGCCGAACCACTTGGTAAATCCGAGCGACTGGATCAACGTGACGATGCCGCAAGCGAACAAGTCGGCAGAGATGAGCAGCGCCACCTGCTCGGGGCTGAGCTTGAGGCGCGCCCAACGATCAGCGGCACGGCGATGGCGCCGGCATACATCACCAGCACATGTTGCAGGCCGAGCGCTGCAAGGCGCCCGGTGGGCAATCTCTCGTCCACCGGGTGGACGTTGGCAATCGTCATGGTCGTCTCCTGATTCTGGTTTGAACAGTCGAACGGGATTGGCCCAAATGCCGAGGCGAGCTGTCGCCGGCAGGCTGGAGATCATTTCATTGGCGCGCCGGCCTCGAACCAGCGCTTGATCAGCGCACGCTCGTCGTCGGTGATCTGCGTGGTGTTGTTCATCGGCATGACTTTCAGCACCACGGCTTGCTGGTAGATCGCCTGCGCATGCTTGGCCACTTCATCGGCCGAGTCGAGGCGCACGTTCTTGCTCTGCAGGGCCGGGCCGTGGCACATCACGCAACGTTGCGTGACGATGCCCTGCACCTGCGCGAAAGTCGCCGGCGCAGCGGCCGCGGCCGCTGGTTGGGCATCGGGCTTTGTCACCCAGATGGTGGCGCCGAGCAGCAGCGTGCCGACGATCGCGTAGTGCCACGGCACCGGCTTGCCATAGGCGAGTGCCTTGTGCCGAAGTGCGAACGAGAGCCGGATCAGCGCACCTGCGACCATGATCGCAACGAGCACCAGCCAGTTGTTCTTTGCGCCGTAGGTGAAGCCGTAGTGGTTGCTCATCATCGAGAACAGCACCGGCAGTGTGAAGAAGGTGTTGTGCACGCTGCGCTGCTTGCCGCGCTGGCCGTGCACGGGGTCGACCGGCTGCCCGGCCTTGATAGCTGCGACGACTGTGCGCTGCCCCGGAATGATCCAGAAGAACACGTTGCCGCTCATCGTGGTGGCGATCATCGCGCCGACCAACAGGAAAGCGGCCCGGCCCGCGAACAGATGGCACGACAGCCACGATGCGAAGACGATCAGCACGAAAACGCAGCCGCCCACGATCAGGTCGCCGTTGCTGCCGCGGCCGAGCGTGCGGCAGATCGCGTCGTAGAGCACCCAGAACGCGACGAAGAAGGCCAGTGCGGTGCTGACCGCGGCGGTCGGCGTCCAGTCGAAGAGCGTCTTGTCGATCAGGAAGGTGCTGGCGTTGTAGAGATACAGCACCGTGAACAGCCCGAACCCGGTCAGCCAGGTGGAGTAGCTCTCCCACATCGACCAGTGCAACTGGTCGGGCACGTAGCCCGGCGAGACCGGGTACTTCTGGTGATGGTAGAAGCCGCCGCCGTGCACGCCCCACTGCTCGCCGCCAACGCCCTTGTCGGCATCGCCCTGGTTCTTCGGCGGGGTCAGGCTGTTGTCGAGCGAGACGAAATAGAACGACGCGCCGATCCAGGCGATGCCGGTGATGATGTGGGCCCAGCGCAGCAGCAGGTTGGCCCAGTCGAGCAGAAAGGCTTCCATCGAGTCCTCACAGGGTTGGGAAGTGCGGCCGGTCTTCTGGCTGCACTTCCCTCACCACAGCGGGCTCTGTGAGGAACAACGTCGCGACCATCGATGACTCACCCTGTTGGGATGACCATTTTTTGTGCTCCGCGGCGACGTGATAAAACTGTATACGATCCAGAACACAATCAGTTATTGGTGGATACCCTAAATCGACGATCGACCGCACGTCAATTCGCTCAAGAGCCTCGATAGGTAGAGTAGGCCCAGGGGCTGACCAACAACGGCACGTGGTAGTGGCCGCCCGCGTCGGCGATGCCGAAGTCGAGTTGCACATCGTCGATGAATGGCGGCTGTGGCAACTGCACGCCCTTGGCGCGAAAGTACGGTGCCACCGAGAACACGAGCCGGTAGCGGCCGACGGCCATTGCTTGCGCATCGAGCAAAGCGCCACCCTCATTGCGGCCGTCTGCGTTGAGCGAGAACACCTTGATCGTCTCGACCTGGTGACCTTCGATTCGCTGCAACTTCACGGCCATTCCGGCAGCGGCGCAGCCGTTCATGGTGTCAAGCACATGGGTGCTGAGATGTCCCATAAAGTTCCTTCGGGTTGGAAAGGGCAGGTCCGCTTGAATCCACCGGGCGCGGACAACCGCGCCTGCCGATCAACGCCTGCCAAGGTCAAGTGTTCCGCCTGCACTCTGGGATAAAGTGTATACACTGCCGCACTCTGGTCAATCGAATTCTGAGACGAAAGCATGTCCCCCACCGTGCCCGCAGGCCGTCCCAACCTCAAAGTCATCCAACCCGGCGAGGCTTCCATACGCACACCGCGGGCCGTTGGTCGCGTTGTGAAGGCAGGAAAGGAGCCGGCGACAGGCAGCACGCAACGCATTGTCGAGTCGATCACTGCCGCGATCGTCGGGCGTCGGCTGATGCCCGGAACCAAGCTGTCCGAGCAGAAGATCGCCGATATTTTCAAGGTCTCGCGCACGTTGGTGCGCCAGGCTCTCAATCAGCTCAGCCGCGACCGGCTGGTGGTGCTCGAGCCGGCACGTGGCGCTTTCGTTGCAACCCCCAGCGTCGAAGAGGCGCGCCAGGTCTTCGAAGTGCGCCAGATCCTGGAGGGTGCACTGACGCGGCGCCTGTGTGCGGTGATCACCGATGCGCAAGTCGCGCGGCTTCGCCGCCATCTGGAGGACGAAAAGTCCGCCGTGTCGAACACCGACGTGTCTGGGCGCACTCGATTGCTGGCCGACTTCCACGTGGTCTTGGCTCAGATGCTCGGCAACGACGTGCTTGCGCAGATGCTGACCGAGTTGCTCACGCGGTCATCACTCATTGCGCTGATGTACCAGTCCTCGCACTCGGCCGAGGCTTCGCTTGCAGAGCACGTTGCGATCGTCGACGCCTTTGAGCGGCGCGATGTCAACGCTGCCGTGCGATTGACGATCGAACACCTTGAGCATGTCGAACAGAACCTGCGCCCGAACCATCGCGAAACCGATCTCGCTCAAGTTCTGAACCCGCAATCCAAATGACGCCGAGCTACCCACGAGACCTGAAGGGCTACGGCCGCCAGGGGCTGCACGCCAACTGGCCCGATAAGGCGCGCGTTGCGCTGCAATTCGTCCTCAACTACGAAGAGGGTAGCGAAAACTCGGTGCTGCACGGCGATGCCGGCAGCGAGCAGTTCCTGTCCGAGATGTTCAACCCGGCGGCATTTCCGGCCCGGCACCTGAGCATGGAGGGCATCTACGAGTACGGCTCACGCGTTGGCGTGTGGCGCCTGCTGCGGGAATTCGAGAAGCGCGGCCTGCCGCTGACGATCTTCGGCGTCGGCATGGCGCTCGAGCGTTGCCCCGAGGTCACTGCAGGCTTCATGGAACTGGGACACGAGATCGCCTGCCACGGATGGCGCTGGATCAACTACCAATCCATCGACGAAGCCACCGAGGCTGAACACATGGGGCTCGCGATGGCGGCGATCCAGCGCCTCACCGGCCAGCGGCCGCTGGGCTGGTACACCGGACGCGATAGCCCGAATACCCGGCGCCTGTTGGCCGATTTCGGCGGCTTCGAGTACGACAGCGACTACTACGGCGACGAACTTCCCTTCTGGATGAAGGTGAGGAAGAGCGACGGCGGAGTTGCACCGCATCTCGTCGTGCCCTACACCTTGGACTGCAATGACATGCGCTTCGCGCTGCCGCAAGGCTTCTCGCAAGGCGACGAGTTCTTCGAGTACCTGCGCGATGCCTTCGACGTGCACTACGCAGAGGGCGACGAGCGCCCTTCAATGATGAGCATCGGCATGCATTGCCGGCTGCTCGGGCGCCCGGGGCGAATGCGCGGCTTGCAGCGCTTTCTCGACCACGTCGAGACACACGACCGGGTCTGGGTCGCCCGGCGCATCGACATCGCGCGCCACTGGAAAGCGACCCACCCCTTCGACCCCGACCACGCCTTTGCATGGGATTGAACATGATCACGTTCGAACAGATCAACGCTGCGAGCCAGTCCGATTTCGTCAGCCTGCTCGACGGCACCTACGAGCATTCGCCGTGGATCGCCGAGAAGGCATGGCAGCAGCGGCCGTTCAAGAGCCTGGTCCATTTGAAGGTGGCCTTGGTCGATGTCGTTCGCGCGGCGACGCGAGACGCCCAGCTCGGGCTGATCCGCGCCCACCCCGAACTGGCGGGCAAGGCGATAGTCGCCAAGACGCTGACCGCGGAATCGACCCACGAGCAAGGCAAGGCCGGCCTGACCGATTGCACCCCGTCCGACTACGCGCGCATTCAGCAACTCAACGCCGACTACAACGCCAAGTTCGGATTCCCGTTCATTTTGGCGGTGCGCGGCCCGCGCGGCCTGGGCCTCGCCAAGGCCGAGATCATCACCACCTTCGAGCGGCGACTCGGCAACCATCCGCAATTCGAACTCGCCGAGTGCCTTCGCAACATCCATCGTGTTGCCGAGATCCGGCTCAACGACAAGTTCGGCCACGAGCCCGTGCTGGGCAACGATGTGTGGGACTGGGCCGAGCGGCTGGCGACGAACAGCGACCCTGGATACGCCGAGCGCGGTGAACTCACCGTCACTTATCTCACCGACGCACACCGCGCCTGCGCGCAACGGCTGGCCCATTGGATGCGCGCCGACTGCGGCTTCGACGAGGTAGAGATCGACGCCGTGGGCAATGTCGTCGGGATCTACCACGGCACCGACCGCCAGGCCAAGCGGCTCCTGACGGGCTCGCACTACGACACCGTGCGCAATGGCGGCAAATACGACGGCCGGTTGGGCATCCTGGTGCCGATGGCCTGCGTGCGTGAGCTGCATCGCCAGGGTCGTCGCCTGCCCTACGGTTTCGAGGTGGTCGGCTTCGCCGAGGAAGAGGGGCAACGCTACAAGGCCGTGTTTCTCGGCTCGGGTGCACTCACCGGTCACTTCGACCCCGCCTGGCTGGACCAGAAGGATGCCGACGGCGTCACCATGCGCGAAGCGATGCTGCATGCCGGACTTTGCCCCGACGACATCCCCAAACTGCAACGCGACGTCAGCCGTTACCTCGGCTTCGTCGAGACGCACATCGAACAAGGCCCCGTGCTCAACGAGATGGACCTGCCATTGGGGATCGTCACGTCGATCAACGGCAGCGTGCGCTATGTCGGCGAGATCGTCGGCATGGCCAGCCACGCGGGTACGACGCCGATGGACAGGCGGCGGGATGCGGCCACGGCCGCGGCGGAGCTGGCGCTGTACGTCGAGACGCGAGGCGGCTCGGTTCCCAACCTCGTCGCGACGGTAGGCATGCTGGAGGTGCCGAGCGGCTCCATCAACGTGGTGCCGGGGCGCTGCAAATTCAGCCTCGACATCCGCGCGACAACGAATGAGGTGCGTGACGCATGCGCTAGCGACATTCGCGCCGAACTGGCGGCCATCTGCGACCGCCGCGGTCTGCACTTCAAGCTCGAGGAGACGATGCGCGCCGCCGCCGCCCCGAGCGCAGCGGCCTGGCAGCAGCGCTGGGAGCGCGCCGTCGAATCGCTTGGCCTGCCGCAGTACCGCATGCCCAGCGGTGCCGGCCACGACGCGATGAAGCTGCACGAAGCGATGCCGCAGGCAATGCTGTTCATGCGCGGCCTGAACGCGGGCATCAGCCACAACCCGCTGGAAGCGATTACCAACGACGACACCGAACTGTGCGTGCGTGCCTTCCAGAACCTTCTTGACCAACTTGCCACGGAACTTTGATGACCTCTCCCTCCCAGCACGACGCGCTCGACGCCTGGGTCGACGCCCACTTCGATGAACAAGTGCGCTTCTTGCAGGAACTGGTTCGCGTCCCCACTGACACGCCGCCCGGCAACAACGCCCCGCATGCCGAGCGCACCGCCGAGCTGCTCGAGGGCTTCGGCTTCGAGGCCGAGAAGCACGCCGTGCCGGCCGGTGAGGTGAAGGACGCTGGCCTCGAGTCGATCACGAACCTGATCGTGCGCTGCAAATACGGCGCTGGCAGGACGATCGCGCTCAACGCGCACGGCGACGTCGTGCCGCCTGGCGACGGCTGGACGCACGATCCCTATGGCGGCGAAGTCGTTGACGGCAAGCTCTATGGCCGCGCCGCCGCGGTCAGCAAGAGCGACATGTCGACCTACACCTTCGCGGTCCGTGCGCTCGAGGCGCTGGCGGTTCCTCTCAAGGGCACGGTCGAGCTGATCTTCACCTACGACGAGGAATTCGGTGGTGAGGTCGGTGTCGGCTGGTTGCTCAGGCACAAGCTCACCCGTCCGGATTTCCTCATTGCCGCCGGCTTCAGCTACCAGGTGATCACCGCCCACAACGGCTGCCTGCAGATGGAAGTGACGGTGAACGGCAAGACGGCGCACGCCGCCATTCCCGAGAGCGGCGTCGACGCGCTGCAGGGCGCCAACGCGATCCTCACTGCGCTGTACGAGCAAAATCGGCGCTACCGGTCGATCACGTCGAAGATCGAGGGCATTTCCCATCCCTATCTGAACGTCGGCCGGATCGAGGGCGGAACAAACACCAACGTCGTGCCGGGCAAAGTGGTCCTCAAGCTCGATCGCCGCATGATCCCGGAAGAAGACATCGCCGCGGTCGAACGCGACGTACGCCGTGTCATCGCCGAGGCTGCGGCGTCGATGCCGGGCATCAGCGTCGACATCAAGCGCCTGCTGTTGGCCGAATCGTGGAAGCCCGACGCGCGCAATGCGCTTCTCGTACAAGCGTTGCAAAGGCATGGCGAAGCAGTCTTCGGCGAGCAGATCCCGACTTCTGGAACGCCGCTCTATACCGACGTGCGCCTGTTCGGCGCCGTCGGCGTGCCGGCGGCGATCTATGGCGCCGGGCCGCGAACGGTGCTCGAATCGAACGCCAAGCGCGCCGATGAGCACATCGTTCTGGAAGATCTCCGGCGCGCCACGAAAGTGGTGGCGAGAACGCTGTTCGACCTGATGCATTGAGCACATCGTGCGAACTCCTGCGTCGGCGCGTCGTCACGGCGTGAATAGGTACCTTCGTTGACCGCACCAACCGAGAGGAGACTATCGATGGACATCCGCAATCCTTCCCCCGGCCTCTACAACGCGCCATGACGGAACACCATTCCCGCCGCTTTGAGCGCCCGGTATGCCGTCTCGACGGCACCGCGCTCCTCAATCCGTCGCACCGTCTTGAGCACCTCCGGAGCCGTCAATCCGGCGAGCTGTCGCGTACCGATTAACGGAAAGAGATCGTTGACGAGCAGCGCCAGGATCTTCTTCGCATGACCGGGCGACCACGCGGGGAGCTGGCGCGCATACCAGTCTCGCGCCGTGTGCTCGAAGGTATCCGGAACCGGCAGGCCTTCGGCGGCCATCCGCTCAGCCTCTTGACGCGCAGCGTGCACTGCCCTTTCAGCCTTGCGCTTCTCGCCGGGGTGCGTGCCCGCTGCCGCTTCCCTACGGAACTCGACTCGCCTGTCCCTTGCGCTGGCCAACGAAACATCCGGATAGGTGCCCAGGCTCAGCATCCCTTCCTTGCCGTCCTTCCAGAAGCGGAGCCGCCACGATCCGCTGCCGTTCGGCCGCGTCTGCAGATGCAGTCCGCCTCCGTCCGAGAGCCGGCTCGGTTTGCCGGACGTCACGGCCGCCTTGAGTGCAGCCCTGATCGCCTTGTCGCTCAGCTTGTCTGTCGCTGCCATGACCGGGTAGCTCGCTCGGTCGAAGTGGCCGATTTCGGTGAGTTACCCGGTCTGGCGTCGGACACCTATGGACTTACCCGGTTCGTGGAAGACGTCAATATCAACCATGAAGCCCGGTAAAAACCCTGAAAATCTGCCCCAGGAAGTCCCGGAAAGTCTCTCTCTGGTAGGCCGTCCTGGGATCGAACCAGGGACCAAAGGATTATGAGTC
>JBBRLS010000029.1:0-57377 GCA_038231215.1 Burkholderiales bacterium
GCTCGGCCTGAAGCTCGAGATGGTGACGATGCAGAACGTGTCGCTGCCCGAGGAGCTGCAGAAGATCCTCGACCAGAAGATCGGCATGGGCATGGTCGGCGACATGGGCAAGTTCATGCAGTACCAGACCGCGCAGTCGATTCCCGCGCTGGCGGCAGGCGCCGGCGGCGGCAATGGCGGCGGCGGCATCGTGAGCAGCGCGGTCGGCCTCGGCGCCGGCGTGGCGCTCGGCCAGGTCATGGCCAATCAGCTCGGCCAGGGCCTCGCCTCGACCGCGCCGGGCGCGCCGTCGGCGATTGCGGGTGCGGCAGCGGCCGTCGGCGTCAGGCCGGAGGACGTGATGGCGACGCTCGAGCGCCTGGCCGAGTTCAAGACCAAAGGCATCCTGACGCAGGAAGAGTTCGACTCGAAGAAGGCCGAGCTGCTGAAGAAGCTGGCCTGAGTACGATGTAGAAAGTGGTGGAGGCGGGGCTGACGGCCCCGCCTTCGCACATCCGCATCCCCCTTGGCCACAACACCCACACCCCAGCGCGTGTATCGCGCGGCGTGCCCGAACTGCGGCGCGCCGGTCGAGTTTCGTTCGGCGGCCGCGCCGTTCGCGGTGTGCAGCTTCTGCCGCTCGACCGTCGTTCGCGCCGGCGACACGCTGAGGAAGATCGGCGAAAGCGCCGAGGTCTTCGACGATCACACGCCCCTGCAACTCGGCACCGCCGGCAAGTACCAGGGCGCCCATTTCACGCTCGTCGGCCGCCTTCAGTATCGCTACGCCGAAGGCACCTGGAACGAATGGCATGCGCTCTTCGAGACCGGCCCCGAGCTGCAGAAATCAGGCTGGCTCTCGGAAGACAACGGACGTTACGTCGCCGCCTTCGACGCGCCCTTGCAGACGCCGGTCCCTGCGCCCGAGCGATTGCAGCCGGGCGCACCGCTCACCGTCAACGGCGAAAACTGGTCGGTCGCTTCGGTCGTCGCCGCGAAGCTGATCGCGGCGCAGGGCGAGTTGCCGCGCCGGCCCAATCTCGAGCGCGCCTTCGTCGTCGCCGACCTGCGCAGCGCGCGCGGCGAAGTCGGTACCATCGACTACACCGACGCTGCGCATCCGATGTGGTCGGTCGGCCGCTCGGTGGCGCTGTCGGAGCTGGCGCTGACGGGCCTGAGCGAAGCCGGCGAGAAGACACTCTCGGGGCGCACGCTGCAATGCCCCAATTGCGGCGCCGCGCTCGAGGTCAAGCTGGAGACGACGCAGTCGATCGTCTGCCATCAGTGCAAGACTGTGGTCGACGTGTCGCAAGGCGTCGGCGGCGATCTCGCCCACTACCAGCAGACCAACGGCAAGGAGCCGCAGATTGCGCTCGGCACGGTCGGCACGATCGCGCTCGGCGGAGCGGAAGCGCTGCCCTGGCAGGTCGTGGGCTACGTCGAGCGCTGCGAGGTTCCCGAGAGCAGCGACGACGAGCAGACCTTCTGGCGCGAATACCTGCTCTATCACCGCATCTCCGGCTTCGCCTTCATCGTCGATGCGCAGGACGGCTGGAGCTGGTCGGTGCCGATCACCGGCGCGCCGCAAGCGTTCGGCGAAAGCGTCAAGTACCAGGACGTCCTGTATCGCAAGCTCTACGACTACACCGGCCAGGTCACCTATGTGCTGGGCGAGTTCTACTGGCAGCTGACGCGCGACCAGCGCACCGCCAACACCGACTACATCGGCACCGGCAAGGCATCGACGAGTCGGCTCAATCGCGAGCAAACGGCGGGCGAGGGCACGCAGGAGGTCGTCTGGTCGGCCGGCGAGACGCTCTCGGCCGATGCCGTGCTGGCCGCGTTCCGCCTCGGCGCCGACAAGCGCGCGGCCCTGCAGCGCGATGCGCTGCCGACCGCGTTTAACGGCTCGTCGAGGCTGGCCAAGATCATCTTCTGGATCGTCATCGTCATCGTCGTCCTGCTCCTCTTCCGTTGCGGCAGCGGCGGCAGCGGCTCGGGCGATTGCAACGAGGTTCGCAATACCTTCGGCGATGCGTCGCAGGAGTACCAGAGCTGCCTCAACAACCAGCGCAGCGGCGGCGGCTACCGCAGCGGCGGCGGCTCGTTCGGCGGCTTTTCCAGCGGCGGTGGCCACAAGTAGCGGGCCGCCTCTCACCTTTCACAGCAGGAGCAAGCAATGGCAATGGAATGGCTCAAGCCCGAGATCATCTTCGGGTCGGTCCTCTACGCGTTGATGGGTGTCGTGATCTTCTGGATCTCGTTCGTCATCATCGACAAGCTGACGCCCTTTCACCTGTGGGACGAGATCGTCCACAAACAGAACACGGCGCTCGCGATCGTCGTCGGCGCCATGGCGATCGCCATCGGTCTGATCGTCGCGGCGGCGGTGCATGGGTGACTGACGTTCGGCAGGACGGCGCGCCGGCGCCGATCCGCCCGACCGAGGTGGCGCTGCTCGCTTCGGTCTTCGTCGTCGCGGCCTGCGGGCTGGTCTACGAGCTGGCCGCCGGCACGCTCGCGAGCTACCTGCTCGGCGATTCGATCCTCCAGTTCTCGACCGTCATCGGCACCTATCTGTTCGCGATGGGCGTCGGCTCCTGGCTGTCGCGCTATCTCGAGCGCCAGCTCGTCGCCCAGTTCCTGCGCATCGAGCTGCTCGTCGGCCTGATCGGCGGGCTCATGCCGGCGGCGCTATTTGCCTTGCAGTCGGCCGCGACGCCGTCGTTCCGCTTCGCGCTCTACGCGCTCGTGCTCGCGGTCGGCATCCTGGTTGGCCTCGAGATCCCGCTTGTCATGCGCATCCTCAAGCGCCACGCCGGCGCCGGCGCGGGCGGTGGGCTGAAGAACCTTGTTTCGCAGGTGCTCACCTTCGACTATCTCGGCGCTCTCGCCGTCTCGATCGCCTTTCCGCTCCTCTTCGTGCCGCAGCATGGGTTGATCCGCACCGGCGCGTTCTTCGGCCTCATGAACGCCGCGGTCGCCGTCTGGGCGCTCTGGATCTTTCGCGGCGAAGTGCGCCGCGCCGGCGCGCAGGCGCTGGCCTGTGCCCTGACGATCGCCGCGCTAATGGCCGCTTTCGTGTTTGCCGACCAAGTCACGACCTGGGCCGAAGACCGCTTCTACGCCGACCGCGTGATCTACAGCGAGACCAGCTCCTACCAGCGCGTCGTCGTCACGTCGAGCCGGGCCGGCGTGCGCCTCTTTCTGAATGGAAACCTGCAGTTCCATTCGCGCGACGAGTACCGCTATCACGAGGCGCTGGTCCACCCGGCGCTGTCGGCGGCGGGCAACCCGCGGCGCGTGTTGGTGCTCGGCGGCGGCGACGGCATGGCGGTGCGCGAGATCCTCAAGTACCCAAGCGTCGAGAAGGTGACGCTGGTCGAGCTCGATCCGCACATGACGCAGCTCTTCAGCACGATGCCGCTGCTGCGCGGCCTCAACACCGATTCGCTGCGCTCGCCGAAGGTCGAGATCGTCAATGCCGACGCCTTCGGCTGGCTCGAGCAGCACGACGAGATGTTCGACGCGATCGTCGTCGACTTCCCCGACCCGACCAACTTCTCGATCGGCAAGCTCTACACGAAGACTTTCTACGAGCTGGTCGATCGCCACCTGTCGGCGAGCGGCTACGCGGTGATCCAGACCACCTCGCCGTTGATCGCTAGAAAGAGCTTCTGGACCGTCGTGACGACGCTCGAGGCGGCCGGGTTTCTGACGGCGCCGTATCACGCGCACGTGCCGAGCTTCGGCGAGTGGGGCTTCATCATCGCCAGCCGGCGTCCGTTCAAGGCTCCGGTTGCGCTGCCGCCGGAGCTGCGCTTTCTCGATGTCGCCGGGCTTGCGGTGCTGTTCGAATTCCCGCCCGACATGGCGCGCGTGCCCACCGAGATCAACCGCCTCTCGAACCAGGTCCTGGTGCAGACCTTCGAAGACGAGTGGGGCAAGGTGCAGCGGTGAGCCGCGCGTCGAACGGACCGACAAGGCGCAGTGTTCTCGGCGCGTCGCTGTCGTTGATCGCGCCGCTGGCCGGCTGCTCGCGCGACGCCGCGGCGCGCTTCGACGGCGGCTGGGTCGGCGCTTCGCATGAGCGAGGTCATCGGTTGCGCGGCGCCGCGCCGCCCGCGAAGTCGGGCAGCCTGCCCGAGCCGACGGTGACGCGCCGTGCCGGCGCCATCGTTGTCGGCGCCGGCATCGCAGGCCTGGCCGCGGCGCGCGCCCTGGTCAACGCAGGCGTCGACGACATCCGCATCCTCGAGCTCGAAGACACCGCCGGAGGCAACAGCCGCGGGCACAGCATGGCGGGCATGCGCTGCCCGCTCGGCGCGCACTACCTGCCGGTGCCCGGCGACAGCGCCGTCGAGGTGATCGAGCTGCTCGAAGCGCTCGGCGTGCGAAAGACCGAGTACGGCCGCCCGGTTTACGACGAGCGCCTGTTGTGCCACAGCCCCCAGGAGCGCCTCTTCATCGCCGGTGGCTGGCGCGAGGGCCTGCTGCCGCCACTCGAAGCCCTGCCGGTCGCGGAGCGGGCATCGACGCTCGCCGACTACCGCGCCTTCGGCGCCGCCGTCGCCGAGGTGAGCGAAGGCGGCGCGTTCGCGATCCCGACCGCACGCTCGCGCTGGAGCCCGCCATTGGCGGCGCTCGACGCGACGACATTCGCCGAATGGTTGAACGCACGCGGCTTGCGTTCACCGGCTCTGCGCTGGTACCTCGACTACTGCTGCCGTGACGACTACGGCGCCGGCGCGGCGCAGGTCTCGGCCTGGGCCGGCCTGCACTACTTCGCGAGCCGACACGGCTTTCGCGCGCCGGGCGGCGACTCGTCGTCGGGCATCGACAGCGGCGACGGCATCCTCACCTGGCCCGAAGGCAACGCCTGGCTCGCCGAGCGAATGGCCGCCCGGCTCGCCGATCGGTTACAGCCGGGCCGCGTCGTGCTGCGCGTGCGGGAAGGCCGCGACGACGTCAGCGTCGACGCCTGGAGCGCGGCCACGACGCAGCATGAGCGCTGGATCGCGCCACGCGTCGTTCTCGCGACACCGCTCTTCATCGCTGCGCGCCTGCTCGAGTCGCCACCGCCCGCGCTCGTCGAGGCGGCCGGGGCGTTGCGCTACGCGCCCTGGCTGGTCGCCAACCTGCAGCTCGGGGTCGCGCTCGACGATTACCCCGGCGCGCCTCCTTCGTGGGACAACGTGCCCTATGGCGACGCCGCCCTCGGCTATGTCGATGCCATGCACCAGAGCACGCGGCCCTTCGCCGGCCCGACCGTGCTCACCGTCTACCGCGAGCTCGGCGGCAACAGCCGCGCCGACATCGCTGCGAACCGGGCGCAACTGCTGAGCGAGGACTGGCGCACCTGGGCCGATCGCATCGTCGCAGGGCTCGCCGTGCTTCACCCGGACCTGCCCGGCAAATTGCGACGCGCCGATCTCATGCGCTATGGCCACGCCATGAGCATCCCGGTGCCCGGCTTGCGCGGCAGCGCCGCCTTGCAGGCGCTGGCGGCACCGCAACGTCGCGTCCACTTCGCGCACGCCGACCTGTCGGCCTATTCGGTGTTCGAAGAGGCGCTCTATCACGGCACGCGCGCCGGGCGCGCCGCTGCAGCGAGCTAGTCGAAGGCGTCAGTACGCGATAAGCCGGGCCCGGCGAGGGCGATAGCATGCACCGCCCGCTGCTTTCGATCGAGCCCGCACGCCTTCATGAATCGTCCCCAGGATCCTGCCGCCACGCGCAGGCTCGAGCGAAACGCCTTCTTCATCCTGCTCGGGCTGTTGACGATCGCGCTGGCCTGGGTGATCTGGCCGTTCTATGGCGCCGTTTTCTGGGGCGCCGTGCTGGCGCTGATGTTCCAGCCGCTGTACGGGAAGCTGAATGTGCGCTTCGGCGGACGGCAGACGCTGGCCGCGCTGGCCACGCTGGCCGTCATCCTCGTCATCGTCATCCTGCCGCTCGCCGTCGTCGCGCTATCGCTCGTCCAGGAGGTCGCCGCCATGTATCAGCGGGTGAAGTCCGGCGAGGTCAATTTCGGCACTTACTTCGAGCAGATCGTTGCCGCGCTGCCGTCGTGGGCCAGCGGCCTGATGAACCGGCTCGGCCTCGTCGACCTGCCCGCCCTGCAAACCAAGCTGATCGCCGCGATCACGCAGCGCGGCGAGGCCTTCGCCGGACGCGCCGTCGACATCGGCTCCGACGTGCTCGACCTCGTCGTCGGTTTCTGCATCGCCATGTACCTGCTCTTCTTCCTGCTGCGCGACGGCGTCGGCGTGGCCCGCGACGTGCGAGCCGCAATCCCGCTCGCTGCCGATGCCAAGGCATTGCTGCTGGAGCGATTCACGACGGTGATCCACGCCACCGTCAAGGGCAACATCCTCGTCGCCGCCGTACAGGGCGCGCTCGGCGGGCTCGCGTTCTGGGTGCTCGGTGTGCACGCGCCCATGCTGTGGGGCGTCGTCATGGCCTTCCTGTCGCTCTTGCCTGCCGTCGGCGCGGCGCTGATCTGGGCGCCGGTCGCGCTCTATCTGCTGGCCACCGGGCAGGTCTGGCAGGGCGTCGGCCTGATCGCCTTCGGCGTGTTCGTGATCGGCCTCATCGACAACGTGCTTCGGCCCATCCTCGTCGGCAAGGACACGCAGTTGCCCGACTACGTGGTGATGATCTCGACCATCGGCGGCCTGGCCGTGTTCGGCCTCAACGGCTTCGTCATCGGTCCCGTGATCGCGGCGATGTTCGTCTCGGCGTGGCAGCTTCTTGCCGCGGAGCGCGAGCGGGGCGCAGAGCGGGTCGAGAAATGAAAGCGGAGAGCGGCCTGCGACGACTGCGCGTCGCATCGCGCCGCTGTCGGAACTTTCCTACGTTCCGGCGAACGAATTTCCGGCGCTCTGCGATGCGCGGGTCGCTCGCGCTCTGCCGCCTTGCCGCTTATGCTCGTCAGCCATGCCGACGAATCCCATCGATGACGAATCCGCCGACCGCATCCGTGAGCTCGAGGCCCGCCTCGTCGCGCATGGCATCGTCCTGAAGACGATCGCGCGATTGCTCTCCGAGTCGACGCTGGCCGAGTTGAAGGCGGCCGCCCAAGGCATCGACGACGCCGGCATGCAGGAAGCCAATCCCGACCTGCACATGCGCCGCGTGGCCGAAGAGATGTGGAGCATCCTCGAGATCATCGGCTGACTTGCCGAGTGCCGCGCGGTCACCGTCGCGCCACGCCGCCTTAATGACGCAGTCACGCAAGTCTTGCAGCATCGCTCGCGTTCAGTCGCGAGGTGATCCATGCAAGTCCTTTCCGACGCCGTTGTCGAGTCCGGGCGGCCCCGGTCGCAACCGAACGACGCTTCGACCTCGCGCAAGACGCCGACCCGCCTCGAGGCGACCTGGGCGGATTCGCAGGACGATCTGCGCCGCGTCCAGCGCTTGCGCTACCAGGTCTTCGCTGGCGAGATGGGGGCGCGCCTGCACCCGGTCGCCGATGCGCCGCCGGGTCACGACGCCGACCGCTTCGACGACTTCTGCGCCCACCTGATGGTGCGTGCCGTCTTCGCCGGCGAAGAGACGCACGAGGTCGTCGGCACGTATCGTGTGCTGACGCCCGACGCCGCACGGCGCGCTGGCGGCTTCTACAGCGAGACCGAGTTCGATCTCGGCCGGCTCGCGCCGATGCGCTCGCGCATGGCCGAGCTCGGCCGCTCCTGCATTCACCCGGCGTGGCGCACCGGCGGCACGATCCTCACCCTGTGGAGCGCGCTCGGCGAGTTCATGATGCGGCACGGTCTCGACGTCGCTTTCGGTTGCGCCAGCGTCGGCATGAGCGACGGCGGCCATGCCGCGGCCAGTCTTTGGCGCCAGCTCTCGTCGGTTCATCTCGCGCCGCCCGAGCGCCGCGTCGTGCCGCTCCATCCGCTCGCGCTCGGCTCGCTGCGCGAAGACCTGAGCGTCGAGACGCCGGCCTTGATCCGCGGCTACCTGCGTTGCGGTGCCGAGTTGCTCGGCCCGCCGGCCTGGGACCCCGACTTCAATACCGCCGACCTGCCGATGCTGATGACCTTCGACGGCCTGCCGCGCCGGCACCGCCGGCATTTTCTCGGCGCCGACAACGCCTGAGCCCTGGCACTTTTCGACGCCGCCGAAGCGCGTCGGGTTCGCGTCAGGCGAGCTGTGCGATCGCCGGATAGCCGGCGTCGGGTCGCCATGCATGACCCAGAGGCGCCGGCCGTCGGCGGTGACGTGGATCCAGTCCTCGGCGACCTCGATGCCGCCGAACTCGTGGCCGACGTAGCGTCGCGCGAACTCGTCGTGGTTGCCCGGAACGAAGATGACGCGCGTGCCCTTCCTCGCCTTGCGCAGCAGCTTTTGCACGACGTCGTTGTGCGACTGCGGCCAGTGCCAGTTGCGGCGGAGCTGCCAGCCGTCGACGATGTCGCCGACCAGGAACAGCGTCTCGCATTCGACCCGGCGCAGGAAATCGAGCAGCGCGTTCGCCTGGCAGCCGGGCGTGCCGAGATGCAGATCGGAGATCCAGACGCTGCGGTAGCGACGGTCGCCGGCGGCCGGCGCAGCGGCCTCGTCGTCTGCGGTCGGCGGCCCGGCGAGCAGCGCCGCCGCCGTCGTCGACCCCGTCCATGCGCGCAGGAAAGAAGCATCGCGGTCCATGGACTCTGATGGTCGCGCCGTTTCGTGACCGGGCGCGGTCGGCAGCGTGAAACTTTGGTGAAAGCGCCTTCGTCGATCAGGGATTTGCAAACCCGGCGATCGCCATGACATACCGATGACGCCGCGGGTCGCCGTCGCAAGGAAGGGCCGGGCAATATTTCGGGCGCTCGT
Organism: Burkholderiales bacterium; assembly: GCA_038231215.1. Classification (GTDB taxonomy): domain Bacteria; phylum Pseudomonadota; class Gammaproteobacteria; order Burkholderiales; family Burkholderiaceae_C; genus Schlegelella_A. The sequence continues at coordinate 8,806 of JBBRLS010000029.1, forward strand.
TCGTCAAACTCACCGAGATGGCCGCCGACTACGCAAACCTCCCCGTCGCCGCGCTGGCCGCGCAGGACAGCGCCATCGCCGCCGTGTTCCGGCGCGAGGCGCGGCGTCTGCGCGCTTTCATCCGGCGGCGCGTTTCCGATGCCTGCGACGCCGAGGACATCGCCCAGGACGTGTTCTCGGAGCTGATCGAGGCGACGCGTCTCGCCGCGCCGATCGAAAACGTCGGCGCATGGCTATCGCGGGTGGCCGCAAACCGCATCACCGATCGCTTCCGGCGCAAGGCCGCCGGCCCGTTCGACGTGGTGACGGGCGATGGCGCGAACGAGCACGCGGCCGACGCGATGCTCGCGCCGACGCAGGCCGGACCCGAGGCGCACTACGCGAATCGCCGCCTGCTCGACACGCTCGAAGCGGCGCTCGCCGAGCTGCCGCCGGAGCAGCGCGAAGTCTTCATCGCCCACGAGCTCGAGGGGCAGAGCTTCAAGAGCCTCGCAGCGGCGTCGGGCGTCGGCGTCAACACCCTGCTTTCCCGAAAACGGCATGCGGTGCTGCATCTGCGCAGCCGCTTGCAGGCCGATCACCACCAACCTTCGAACCGAGAGGAATGACCATGCGACGCGACTTCGTCCTGAGAAAAGCCTGGAAGCTGCTGAGAATCGCCGTCGTCGCCGCGCTGGCGATCGGCGTCATCGGCTTCGTCATCATGAGCCTGTGGAACTGGCTCGCGCCGGCCACCTTCGGCGGGCATCGGATCGGCTTCTGGCAGGCTGTCGGGTTGTTCGCCCTGGCCCGACTGCTGCTCGGCGGTTTCAGGGGGCACGGCCGCCATGGCCACTGGCGCCAGCACATGGCCCGTCGCTGGCATCACATGAGCGACGAGGAGCGGGAGCGCTTCAGGCGCGGATGCGGACGACGCCACGAAGATCCGCGAAGCAGCCGCGAAGGCCAGCCGGCGTGAGACTCGCGCGCGCTGCGATCCTGCGCGGCGCCCGCTCGAGCGCCAGCAGCGCACCCGCCGTGGATGAGCAGCACGCCGGAACGTTCCTGTTGCCGCTGGCCTGCGCGCTCGGCTACGGCCACGAACGCCAGCCATGCGCTCCTTGCCGGTCGAAGAGTTCATGGCCGGGTGATTTTTTCGCGGGATCTTGTAACCCGGGCAGCCCGCGGCACGAAGTAAGGAAGGGCGTGCGGATGCGGTAGAACCGCGGTCTGCCGTCTTTACCCACCCCGTTTCAGGAGTCTCGACCATGAATGCCCGTTCACTCGTTCTCGCCGCCACCGCCTTGGCCGCCCTTTCAACCCACGCCCTTGCCGGCGACTACGACAAGGAAAAGTCCGCCGCCACCGAGAAGTGCTTCGGCGTGTCGCTGGCCGGAAAGAACGATTGCGCCGCCGGCGCCGGCACGACGTGCGCCGGCACCTCGAAGGTCGACTACCAGGGCAACTCCTGGAAGTCGGTTGCCAAGGGCACGTGCAGCAGCATCAAGACGCCCAAGGGCACCGGCTCTCTCGAGCCGATGAAATCCTGAGTCGCGGACCCAGCCCAGGGCGCTTTGTGGCAGAGCTGACAGCGGGGCTCGGCCTCAAGGCCGAGCACTACGGCGACGCGCTCGCCTGTCGCGCCGAAGGTGTGTGGTTCGAGGTCCACGCCGAGAACTACCTCGTTGCCGGCGGGCCGCGACTCGCCTGGCTCGAAGCGATTCGACAGGCGCATCCACTCTCGCTGCACGGCGTGTCGCTGTCGCTGGCCGGCAGCGACGCGCCCGATGCGTCGACGCTGACGCAGCTTGCGGCGCTGGTCCGTCGCTTCGAGCCGGCGCTGGTGTCGGAGCACCTGGCCTGGTCGCGGCAAGGCGGCGCCTACCTGCCCGACCTGCTGCCCTTTCCGCGCAGCGGCGAGGCGCTCGCGACAGTTTGCGCGAACGTCGGTCGGGTGCAGGACGCGCTCGGCCGGAGCATCGCGCTCGAGAACCCGTCCCACTACCTCACGCTCGAGGGTCACGACTGGAGCGAGATCGACTTCCTCGCGGAGATCGCACGCCGAACCGGATGTGCATTGCTGCTCGACATCAACAACGTCTACGTCAGCGCGCGCAACGTCGGCCTTTCGGCCGAGGGCTACGTCGACGCCTTTCCCGCCGATCGGGTCGTCGAAATTCACCTCGCCGGCCATCGCGCCGACGCGCGGCTCGGCGAGCGGCTGCTCGTCGATTCGCACGACGCGCCGGTCGCCGACGCGGTGTGGACGCTGTTCCAGCGCTTCGTCGATCGCACCGGCGCGCGGCCGACGCTGATCGAGCGCGATGCCGAGTTGCCGCCCTTCGCCGAACTGTTGGCCGAGCGCGAGATGGCGCATGAGCGACTCGCGGCGCTGGCACCGGTCGCGGTCTGAGCTTCGAAGGCACGGAGTGCAAACCGAAAGCCTGGCCGCCTTCCAGCGTCGCTTCGCGGCGGCGCTGTTCGCCGACGTCGGTTCGGACGCTGCCGACGTCGTCGCCACGCAGCCCGGCTTCGCCGTCTATCGCAACACCGTGATGCGCGGCGCGGTCGATGCGCTCGGCGCGAACCATCCGACCGTCGTGCAGCTCGTCGGCGTCGAGTGGTTCGAGCACGTCGCCGCCCTCTTCGTTGGTGCGCACCCGCCGCGTGAAGGCAGCCTCGCCCTGTACGGAGAAGGTTTCGCCGACTTTCTCGCGTCGTTCGTGCCTTCGGGCGAGCTGCCTTACCTGGCCGGTGTCGCGCGGCTCGACCGGGCCTGGACGGAGTCGCATCTGGCCGCGGACGCACCGGTGCTCGCAGCCCACGATCTGGCCGGGCTCTCGCCGCAAGCGCTGCTCGACGCCGTGCTCGTGCCGCATCCGGCGGCGCGTTGGCTTCGCTTCGATGCGCTTCCCGCCTTCACGATCTGGCGTCGCCATCGCGAGGGCACGCCGACGTTCGACGATCTGGCATGGCGCGGCGAAAGCTGCCTCGTCGTTCGTCCCTTTGGCGAAGTCGCGTGGCATGCCATCGACGCCGGCGCTGTCTCGTTCCTGCAAGCCTGCGCGCGGGGACTCTGCTTCGCCGACGCAGCCGACGCAGCGGACACAGCGGACACAGCGGACGCAGCCGACGCAGCCGACGCAGCGGACGCAGCCAAGGTCGCCGACGGCATTGGCACCGACACAGCATCGTCTTCCGGCGCCTGGCTGCCCGCCCTCGTCGCGGCCGGCGCCTTTACTCGCCTGGAGGTTCCGAAGCGATGAAACTCGATGCACTCCGTCAACGCTGGAACAGCGCCGCCGCAGCGCTCGAGCGCTGGATCACCCTCGACCTCGTGCTGCTGGTCAGTCGCCTCGGCATCGCCGCGGTCTTCTTCTATTCGGGCCGGACCAAGGTGGAAGGCTGGCTCACCGTGACCGACAGCGCGGTGGGGCTGTTTCGCGACGAGTACCACCTGCCGCTCGTCGATCCGTCGTTCGCCGCGCACGCGGGGGCTTACACCGAACACCTCTTTCCGATCCTGCTCGTACTCGGTCTTTTCACGCGCTTCGCCGCGCTCGCGCTGCTCGGCATGACGCTCGTCATCGAGGTCTTCGTCTATCCCGACGCCTGGCCGACGCATCTGTCGTGGGCCGCGCCGCTCCTGCTGCTCGCCGCCCGCGGCGCAGGCAAGGTCTCGCTAGATCGCGCGTTGGGCTTACGCTAGGGGGATAGCCACCACCGGGATCGTCCCGATGACAGACCGTCACGAGCTCTCCGCCGCCACGCTCGGCCTTCACGCCGGCAGCGACGAGCGGATCATCGGCACGCCCTTTCTCGCCGGCCCGGCATTCGCCAGCGCCTTTCACCTGCCGGGCGACCAGGAAGGCGTCAAGTACCAGTACGGACGCTTCGACAACCCGACCTGGTCGGCGCTCGAAGACGTCATCGAAAAGCTCGAGTCGGGTCCGGCCTTGACTTTCGCGTCGGGCGTCGCTGCCACCGCCGCGGTGCTGACGCCCTTCGTTCAACCCGGCGACACCATCGTGCTGCCCGACGACGGCTACTTCGCGACGCGCTCGTATGCGCAGACCTACCTGGCGCGATGGGGCGTCCACGTGCGCCTCTTGCCGACGACGGCGATGGCCACTGCCGACTTCAGCGGCGTGAAGCTGGTCTGGGTCGAGACGCCGAGCAACCCGAGCCTCGACGTCTGCGACATCGAGGCGCTGGCCACGCGCGTGCACGCCGCCGGCGCGCTGCTCGCGGTCGACAACACGACCGCGACGGTGCTGAGCCAGGCACCGCTGCGCCACGGCGCCGACTTCTCGATGGCCTCCGACACCAAGGCCTTCAACGGCCACAGCGACGTCGTGTTCGGCCACGTCGCGGTGCGCGACCCCGAGCTGCTCAAGCCGGTCAAGCAATGGCGCACGCTGGTCGGCGCGATCCCGGGGCCGATGGAAGCCTGGCTCGTGCACCGCGGCCTCGCCACGCTCGACCTGCGCCTGGCGCGACAGTCGCAGAACGCGCAGGCCATCGCCGAGCTGCTGAAGGCGCATCGCGCGGTGAGCGGCGTTCGCTATCCCGGCCTGAAGTCCGATCCCTCGCATGAGATCGCGAAGCGGCAGATGCGCTACTACGGCGCGGTCGTCAGCTTCGAACTGGCGAGTGCCGAGGTGGCGCAGCGCTTCCTCGGATCGTGCGACATGCTCTTCGAGGCGACCAGCTTCGGCGGCATGCACAGTTCGGCGGAGCGTCGCGCGCGCTGGGGCACCGACAAGGTCAGCCCGGGCTTCATTCGACTGAGTGCCGGCTGCGAAGCGACCGACGACCTGGTCGGGGCGATCGGTCGCGCGCTCGATGCGCTGTAGGCGAGGGCAGGCACCACACGGGCCGCTCCCGTCGCCATGAAGCTTCCGCCCTGGGCAGAGCGCGTCGCGACGCGCAGAAACGGCGTCCGTCTCGGCATCGCGGCGATCGTCTTCGCCGTCCTCTGGAGCTCGGCCTGGTTCGTCGTGCCGCCCATCGTCAAGGGCCAGGCGGAAAAGGCGGCCGCAGAACAACTCGGCCGGCGTCTCACGCTCGGCCAAGTCGCCTTCAACCCGTGGACGCTCGAGCTGACGGTCGACGACGTCGCGCTGGCGGGCGCGACCGACGGCGCGCCGCCCCAGCTCGAGGTCAAGCGCGTGCATGCGGATGCCGCCCTGGCCTCGCTGTTCCGCCTTGCGCCGGTGATCGACCGCCTCGACATCGATGCGCCATTGCTTCGCCTGTCGCGCGTTGCCGACGGCCGCTACGACGTCGACGACGTGCTGCAGCGCATCGCCGCCCTGCCGCCGAGCGACGCGCCGGCCCGCTTTGCCGTGCACAACATCGTCGTGCGCGGCGGCGGCGCCGATTTCGTCGACGCGCCGGTGAGCACCACGCATCGCGTGCGTGAAGTCGAGCTCAGCGTGCCGTTCGTCAGCTCCTTGCCTTCTCAGCGCGAGATCAAGGTCGAGCCGCACCTGGCCTTCACGCTCGACGGCAGCCGCTTCGATTCGGCGGCCGCGGCCACGCCCTTCAGCGAGCACGGCGCAGGCGAAGCGCGGCTCAAGCTCGATCGCTTCGACATCGCGCCGTGGCTGCCCTATCTTCCGGCTGGCCTGCCGGTGCGGCCGCAGGCGGCGCTCCTCCACGCCGACCTGCGCCTTTCATTCGAGCAGCGACCGCGGCTGGCCCTGCGCGTCAACGGCAGCGTGTCGGTGAGCGGTCTGAAGATGGCCGATGCCGCATCGCATGACCTGCTCGAAGCGGGCAGCATCAAGGTGCAGATCGAGGATCTGCGGCCCCTCGAACGCATCGTCAAGCTCGCCCGCATCGACATCGACGCGCCGCACGTGCTCGCCGTGCGCAACGCCGCCGGCCGCGTCAACCTGATGCTCGCTGCAGAGGAGCCGGCAGGCACGACCGTTCCGGTCGCACGCGTTCCCTTGCCGACAACGGCAGCCAGCGCTGCCGCCAGGTCGGCCAGCGCGGCAAGGCCCGCCGCGAGCAGCGCCGCCGCAGCGGCGCCGCCCCCGCCGCGATGGAAGGTGACGCTCGCGGCACTGTCGGTGCGCGCCGGCCAGCTCGACTGGCGCGATGCGACGACGTCGCCCGAAGCCGCGCTCGCGATCGGCGACTTCGCGCTCGACGCGCAAGCCATCGGCTGGCCGCTCGACGCGCCCGTCGTCTTCAAAGGCCAGGGCGTGCTCGGCGCGGCGAATGACCAGGGCAAGCTGTCGTTCTCGGGCAGCGGCAACGCAGCCGGCGCCAGTGTCAAGCTCGAGCTCGACGCCTTGCCGCTGGTGGTGGCGCGGCCCTATCTGCGCGGCGTGCTCGTGCCGCCGCTGGCCGGCGCGCTCAGCGCCGACGTGGCGGTCGAGTGGCGGCCGACCGAAGCGGGCGCGCAACTGCGCATCGATGCGAACCGGATCGCCCTAGACGGGCTGGTGCTCGGCGACGCCAAGTCGCCCGAGCTCGCAGCCGAACGCATCGAGCTGCTCGATGCGCGCGTCGATACCGTGGCGCGAACCGCGGCGATCGGCCAGCTCGCGCTGCATGCGCCGCGCGTTCGCGTCGAGCGAGGCCGCGAGGGACGCTGGAACTTCGACGCCTGGCAACGCGGTGGCGCAGCGGCAGCGACGGTCGCGGTAGCCGCACCTTCGTCTGCGGCGTCGGCCGCGTTCGTAGCAGGAGCGCGTAGCTCACCATGGCACGTCATCCTCGGCGACTTCGCCATCGACAAAGGCCGCGCCAGCTTCGCCGATCGCAGTCTCACGGTGCCGGCGGCACTCGACATCGTCGACCTCGGCATGCAGGCGCACGGCTGGGCGCTCGACACCTTGTCGGCGGTGCCGTTTCGCCTGACGGCGCGTGTCGCCGTGCCGGCCGGGCCGAGCGGCAAGGCAGTGGGCGCTGGCGTCGTCGGCGACGTCGACGTGCGCGGCGAGCTGAAGGACTTCGTGTCCGGCGTGCCCGCCAATGCCAAGGCTGCGCTGCTCCTCAAGGACCTGCCGCTGCACCTGCTCGATCCGTATCTCGACACCTTCGTGACGATGGACGTGCAGAAAGCGCAGACCAGCTTCAAAGGCGATTTCAACTGGGGCAGCAGCGCGACGGGCGGCAGCCTCGCGGTGCGCGGCGACGCCACCGTCGACGACTTTCGCGCCACCAGCGCGGTCGCCGAGCGCTTCGCGCCCGCGCGCGGCTTGACCCTGGCAGGCGACGAGCCGGCAAGGCCGACGCTCCTCAGCTGGAAGTCGCTGTCGCTGCGTGGCATCGACGTCGCCGTCGCGCCGGCCAGGCCGACCCGCATCGCCGTCGCCGAGACCGCGCTCAGCGATTTCTTCGCGCGCATCGTTCTCGACGAAACGGGTCGCCTCAACCTGCAGGACGTCGCGCAGGGCAGTGCGTCGGCCGCGGCCGCGAGTGCGGCGAGCGGCGCCGCGGCAACGGCCGCCAGCACAAGCGCAAGCGCGACGAGCACCGCCGGCACAGCGTCCCCTGCCGCAGCGGCCGTCGTCAGCTTCGGCCCGATTGCCGTCGTCAACGGCCGCGTCGCTTTCAACGACCGATTCGTCAAGCCCAACTACAGCGCCAATCTCAGCGAGTTGACGGGTCGGCTCGCTGCGTTCTCGACGCAAGTGCCGGCGCCGGGCCAGCCGCCGCTGCTCGCCGACCTCTCGCTGCGCGGTCGGGTCGAAGGCACCGCTTCGCTCGAGATCACGGGCAAGGTCAATCCGCTCGCCAAGCCGCTCGCGCTTGACATCAAGGCACTGGTGCGCGACCTCGAGCTGCCGCCGCTTTCGCCCTACGCCATCAAGTACTCCGGCTACGGCATCGAGCGCGGCAAGATGAGCGTGGACCTGGCCTATCGGGTGCTGCCGAGCGGCCAGCTCACGGCCAGCAACAAGATCGTGCTGCACCAGCTCGCCTTCGGCGACAAGGTCGAGGGCTCGACGGCGAGCCTGCCCGTGAAGCTCGCGGTCGCGTTGCTCGCCGATCGCAACGGCGTCATCGACCTCGACCTGCCGGTCAGCGGCTCGATCAACGACCCGCAGTTTTCGCTCGGCGGCGTGATCTGGAAAGTCGTCACCAGCCTCATCGTCAAGGCGGTGACGGCCCCGTTCTCGTTGCTCGCCTCGGCCTTCGGCGGCGGCGGCAGCGAGCTGTCGACGATCGAGTTCGCGCCGGGCACGGCGACGCTCGCCCCGGCGGCGAAGGAAAGCCTCGACAAGGTCGCCAAGGCGCTCGTCGAGCGCCCGGCGCTGACGCTCACCGTGAGCGGCGAGAGCCGGCTCGAGAGCGAGCGCGAGGCGTGGAAGCGCGAGCGGCTGCAGCAGATCGTGCGCTCGGAAAAGCGCCGCCAGGCGATCGCTGCGGGCGCCGACGCGGAGGCCGAGGTCACTGTCGGCGAGGCCGAGTATCCGGCGCTCCTCAAGGAGGTCTACAAGCGCGCCGACATCGTCAAGCCGAAGAACGTGATCGGCCTGGCCAAGGACTTGCCGGCGAACGAGATGGAGGGCTTGCTGGTGGCCAGCATCCTCGTCGGCGACGACGCCATGCAGCAGCTCGCGGTACGCCGCGGCGTCGTCGTGCGCGACTACCTGGCGACCAAGGACCTGCCGACCAGCCGCCTCTTTCTCGGCGCACCCAAGACCGCATCGGGCGAAGGCGCGTGGACGCCGCGTGCCGACCTGAAGCTGACGATCGAGTGAGCCCCCCGCGTCAGCCGTGCGCCGGCGCCAGTCGTGACCGCACCAAGGCGCTCAGCGAGTCGACGGCGAAGACGAGCAGGAACATCGCGCCGAGCAGCGTCGCCGCCTGCGCCTGCTGAAAGATCGAGAGGTGGAAGTACAGCATCTGGCCGAGCCCGCCGGCGCCGACGAAGCCGAGCACGGCGGCCATGCGGATGTTCATCTCGAGGCGATAGAGCGCGTAGGCGACGCCTTGCGCCGTGACCAGCGGCAGCGTCGCGTAGGCAAAGGCGGCGATGCGGCCGCTGCCGGCCTCGCGCAGCGCGCGCTCGGACTGCGGCACGGCGTTCTCCAGGCTTTCGGCATAGAGGCGGCCGAGCACGCCGGTCGTGTGCAGGGCCAGCGCCAACGTGCCGGCGAAAGGCCCGAGCCCGGCAGCGATGACCATCAGCGCGGCCCAGACCAGCTCGGGAATGCTGCGCAGCAAGTTGAGCACGAAGCGCGCGGCCAGGCGCGCCGCCAGGCCGAAGCGACCGGCCGCCGGCAAGGCGAGCGCGCCGCCCGCGACGACCGCGAGCAAGGTGCCGATGGCGGCGACGGCGAAGGTCTGCAAGGCGCCCCACGCCGCCTTGGCGACGAAGGCCGGCGACAGGTCGGGCGGAAAGAACTCGCGGACGAATTTGACCATGAGCCGCATCGACTCGCCGCTGAAGAGTTGGCGCCAGTCGACCGCGAGATAGGCGAAGCTTGCGACGATGGCGCAGACCAGCGCGAGGGCCAGGCCGAGGCAGGCCCAGCAAGGTCGCCACGCCCCCGCGGGCGCGTTGCCACGAGCAGCAATGGGCAGGTTCACGCGAGCACGCGCCGGATCAGCGCGCTCATGCCGTCGGCGAGCAGCACGAGCAACAGGAAGGTGAGCAGGATCGTGCTCGCCTCGCCGCCGTTGAGCATCTTCATCGACTGGTCCATGAGCTGGCCGAGTCCGCCCGCGCCGACGAAGCCCATGACGACGGAGGCGCGCACCGCGCACTCCCAACGGTAGACGGTGTACGACGCGAGCTCTTGCGCCGCGCTCGGCACCAGCGCATAGAACAACGCGCCGACGCGGCCGCTGCCGGATTCGAGCAGGGCTCGCGCCGAGCGCGTGTCGCCCGACTCGAGGATCTCGGTGTAGACCTTGCCCAGCATGCCGCCGTAGGTGACGGCGAGCGCGAGCACGCCGGCGCCCGGGCCGAGGCCGAGTGCGCGCACGAAGACCAGCGCCCACACGACCTCGGGGATCGCGCGCAAGACCGTGAGCACACCGCGAATGACTGTCCGTGCCACCGTGCCGCGGACCCGACCAGGCCCCGGGCCGATGCGCGAGATCGAGAGCGAGCGCGTCGCCAGCGCGGCGAGCGGCGCGGCGACGACGAAGGCGAGCGCGATGCCTGCCGTGGCGATGGCCAGCGTTTCGAGCGTCGCCTTGCCGAGCAGGGCAAGGAATTCGAGGTTCGTCGCAGGCGGCAGGAAGCCGGCGAGAAAGTTCGCCATCACCTGCCAGTTGCCGCCCTCGAAGAGTACCCACGGCCGGAACTCGGCAAGGGCGAGCAGCGGCCAGAGCACGACCAGCGTGGCGATCGCCGCACCGAGGCGGGCGCGCGCCGCCGGATCGCGCAGCACCGGGGCCGGCGCAAGCATGCCGGCCGCAGCGCTCACGGCCGCTCCCTCACTGACATCCCGGGCGCTTGAGGACCAGCACGTTGGCCGGTCGCTCGTCGGCATCGACATCGACATCGACATCGACACCCTGCGTCGGCAGCACACGCCCTTCGGTCGCATACAGCTCGTGCAGCATGGCGCTCGTGACAGCGGCCGTCGGCCGGTCGAAGTGGACCTCGCCGTTCTTCATGCCGATCAGGCGGGGAAACCATTTGAGCGCCAGGTCGACCGCGTGCAGCGAAGCGATCAGTGTCGCGCCGTTCGTTTCGGCGGCGGCCACGAGCGCGCCCACCGCATCGTCGGCCAGGGTCGGGTCGAGGGCAGAAACCGGCTCGTCGGCGAGGATCAGGTCGGGCCGCTGGTAGAGCACGCGGGCGATTCCGACGCGCTGCAACTGGCCGCCCGAGAGCCGGTCGCAGCGGTCGAACACGCGGTCGCCGAGATCGAGTCGGTCCAGCGCCTCGCGTGCGCCGGCCGCGTCACCCGGTACGAGCAGCGAGGCGAGCGCCTTCCACGTCGGCCAGATGCCGAGACGGCCAGCGAGAACGGCGGTGACGACGCGCAGTCGCGGCGGAATCGGCGGGCTCTGGTGGACGACGCCGATGCGCGCGCGCAGCCGGCGAAGCTCGCGCGCGGTGAGCTGCCAGGGGTCGCCATCGAAGAGCGCGATGCTCCCTTCGGTCGGCCGCAGCGACGTGCCGAGGACGCGGACCAGCGTCGTCTTGCCGGCGCCCGACGGGCCGATCACGGCGACCCGCTCGCCCTGCGCCAGCGCGAGCGAGACCTCGCGCAGGGCGCGGTGCCCGTTGGCGTGGACGAGGCTCGCGCCTTCGAGCTGCAAGCTCATCGTGTCGCCTGCGCGAGCCGTTACTTGAGCAAGCCCGCCGACTTGGCCGCCGCCTCGATGCTGTCGTAGTTGGAGCTCTGCGTCGGAATGAATCTCGAGGCGCGCTGCAGATCCAGGATCGCCTTCATCTCGGGGTTGGCCGGGTCGAGCTTGAGGAAGGCGTCGGTGAGCTTCTTCGTCAACGCCGCATCCATGCCGGGACGCACTGTCCAGTTGTAGTCGAAATAGGGCGGCGTCACCGAGAGCACGCGCACCTTGGCGGCATTCGGATTCTTGTTCTCGATCAGCTTGTCGAGCACCGAGGCGTTGAGCACGCCGGCCTCGGCGCGGCCGGCGGCGACGAAGGCGACCGTCGCGTCGTGCGCGCCCGAGAAGGCGACCGACTTGAAGTCGCGCTCCGGGTCGATGCCCGCCTGCAGCAGGTAGTAGCGCGGCATCAGGCTGCCCGAGGTCGACGAAGGCGAGCCGAAGGCGAAGGTCTTGCCCTTCAGGTCGGCGAGCGTCTTCGCCGTGCTGTCCACGGGCACGATGAAGCGGCTGGTGAAGATCGCGTCTTCGGCGCGCTGCACGATCGGCATGGCGCCACCATTGGTGCGGAGGCGCGCCTGCACGTAGGTGAAGCCGCCCAGCCAGGCGAGGTCGAGCTTGTTGCTGGCCAGGCCCTCGACGACCGCCGCGTAGTCGGTGACCGGAATGAACAGGATCTCGAGGCCGGTCTCCTTCTTCAGGTACTCGCCGAGCGGCTTGAACTTGCGCTGCAACTCGGTCGGCGCCTCGTCGGGAATGGCCGAGACGCGCAGCACGCCCGGCAACTGGGCCAGCGCCGAGGGCGTCGATGCGAGGCCGGCGACAAGCGCAGAGAAAGCGAGAAGCGTGCGGAGGATGGACATGGGAAGAATCCTTCGAAAGTCAGCGGTTCGACGCGGCGGTGCGAAATCCCGCGAAGACATCGCAGCGATCGGGCATGAAGAAATTGCGATAGCTCGGATGATGCAGGCGCGCATGGGTGGCGAACGAGCCGCCGCGCAACTCGCGATGATCGCCGAACCAGGGCGCGGAGTAGTCGCGGTACGGCCCGGCGCTGAATCCGGGATAGGGCACGAAGGCGTCGGCGGTCCATTCCCAGACGCTCTTGCCCCAATGCAAACGCGGCTCGCGCGCGGCGCATTCCCACTCGGCGGCGGTCGGCAAGCGCCGCCTCGTCCAGCGGCAATAGGCCTCGGCCTCCCAGGCGTTGACGTGGACGACGGGGGCGTCGAGGTCCAGCGTTTGCCAGTGATCGAACCAGCGCACTTGCCATGCGTTGGCGTCGGTCTTGCGCCAGCGCTCGGGATGGGAGAAGCCATGTTGCGACCGCCAGGTGCCGGCAGCACCAGGCCAGAACGCGGCCGCGTCGTAGCCGCCTGCTTTGACGAAGCGAAGGAAGTCTTCGTTGCGCAGCGGCGCGGCATCGATCTCGAAGGGCGCGACGCCAACGACTTGCGCCTGCTGCTCGTTGTCGAACGAGAAGCCGGCCGCGGTCGCCGCGCGGCCGATCTCGATCTCGCCGCCGTCGATGCAGAGCGGCTCCGAGCGCGGCAGCGCCGGCATCGCTTCGAGACCGGGTGGCGCGGGCAAGCCGAGCGTCGCGCGCAGCCAGGCGAAGGCTTCGCCGTGCATGTCTTCGTGGAAGAGGGCGAGGCGATGAAAGTAGTTCGCTGCGTCGTCGCTCGCTTGGGGCGCGATCACGGCGATGCAGGCTTCGAGCTGCGCTTCGAGCGCGGCCACGAGCTCGGCACGCGAGGGCAAGGCGACGCGCCAGCGCTCGGCATGCGCAAGGCGGGCCGAGTCGAAGACAGCGTCGGGGCCGGACAGCCGCGGCGGTCGCGCCGCGTCGACGAAGCCCGAGCCGTCGATCGAGTGCGGCCCGCGCAGGATCCAGAACTCGGCGAACCACGCGAGGTGACCCAGCTCCCATGCGACGAGGTTGACGCCGGGCCGCTGCGGCACGCGCCAGGCGGCATCGTCGAGATCGAGGGTGCGCGCGAGCGTCGTCGCGCGGCTGTCGCGCAGCGCCGCGGCGAGGTCCGGGCCGGCGAGATCGCGGGACCCGGCGCTCACCGGGCCCGGCGGGCGCGTGACATCATGTCCCGATGCTTGCCGAGCGCTCATCGCTGCCCCGCGTCTGCATCGTGTCGCCCGCCCTGGCCGCGGCCAACAACGGCAACTGGCACACCGCCTCGCGCTGGCAGAGATTCCTTGCGCCCGTCGCCACGGTCGAGGTGCGCAGTCCGGGCGCGGGCGACATCGAGGCCGATCTCCTGATCGCCTTGCATGCGCGCCGCTCGGCCGAACCGATCGCGCGCTGGCGCGAGCGCCGGCCCGATGCGCCGATCGTGCTGGTGCTGACCGGCACCGATCTCTATCGCGATCTCGAAGTCGATGTGCAGGCCCGTCATTCGTTGCAGTGTGCCAGCAGGGTCGTCGTGCTGCAGGAGGCGGGGCTTGACCGGCTCGATGCAGCGAGTCGTGCGCGGGCGACGGTCATCGTGCAGTCGGCGAAAGCGTTGATCGCGACACACCGAAAACGCGACTTCGATTTCGTCGCTGTCGGTCATCTGCGCGACGAAAAGGACCCCGAGACACTGATGCGCGCGGCGTGTCTCCTGGCGTCGGGCGCGTCGCCGAGCCCGGCCATCGGCCACATCGGCGACGCGCTCGACGCGCGCCTCGGCGACGCCGCGCGGGCGACGATGGCCGCCTGCCCCGCCTATCGTTGGCTCGGCGCGATGCCGCACGCGGCCGCGCGGCGGGCCATCGCGCGCGCCCGCGCCCTCGTCCACATGAGCCGCATGGAGGGTGGCGCCAACGTCATCATCGAGGCGGTGCGGTCGCGCGTGCCGGTGCTGGCCAGCCGCATCGATGGCAACGTCGGCCTGCTCGGTATGGACTACGACGGCTACTTCCCTGTCGGCGACGCGGAGGCGCTCGCAGCGCTGATGCGCCGCTTCGTCGAGGACGACTCGTTCGCGACGCGCTTGCGCGCACAGTGCGCCGAACGTGAGCCGCTCTTCAGGCCGGGCGCGGAGCGCGCGGCGGTGCGCAAACTGGTCTCGGGCCTGCTGGCCGCGCGCAAGCCCCTCGGCTGAGACAATGGCCCGTCTGTCATCCTGAGCGTAGCGAAGGATCTCAGTCGCTTGGCTGTCATCCTGAGCATGGCGAAGGATCTCAGCTCGAGGATCAGGAGATCCTTCACTTCATTCAGGATGACAAGCGCTATGACCACCCCTGCCGGATCCTTTGCCGACCCCGTGAAACTGACCAGCTTTTCGCACGGCGGCGGCTGCGGCTGCAAGATCGCGCCCGGCGTGCTCTCGGCGATCCTGCGATCGAGCGCCGGCGGCCTGGTGCCGAAGGAGCTGATGGTCGGCATCGAGACCGCCGACGATGCTGCCGTCTACAAGCTCAACGACGAGCAGGCGCTGATCGCGACGACCGACTTCTTCATGCCGATCGTCGACGACCCGTTCGACTTCGGCCGCATCGCCGCCACCAACGCGATCAGCGACGTCTACGCGATGGGCGGCCGGCCGATCATGGCGCTGGCGCTGGTCGCGATGCCGATCGACAAGCTCACCGTCGAGCAGATCGGCGAGGTCGTGCGCGGCGGCGAGTCGATCTGTCGCGAGGCCGGCATTCCGATCGCCGGCGGCCACACCATCGATTCGGTCGAGCCGATCTACGGGCTGGTCGTGATGGGGCTCGTTCATCCCGACAAGGTGCGGCGCAACGCCGATGCGAAAGACGGCGACGTGCTCGTGCTCGGCAAGCCGATCGGTGTCGGCGTGCTCTCGGCGGCGCTCAAGAAGAACGCGCTCGACGCCGCCGGCTACCGGCAGCTCGTCGAGACGACGACGCGCCTCAACACGCCGGGCATGGCGCTCGCCGACATGGCCGGCGTGCATGCCATCACCGACGTCACCGGCTTCGGACTGGCCGGTCATGCGCTCGAGATGGCGCGCGGCGCCGGCCTCGGCGTGACGATCGAGTGGGCCAAGGTGCCGCTGCTCGACGGCGTCGCCGGCATGGCGCGCGACGGCTTCGTCACCGGCGCGTCCGGCCGCAACTGGGCCGGCTACGGTTCCGAGGTCGCGCTCGATGCGGCCTTGCCCTCGGTCGCGTGCGACCTGCTCACCGATCCGCAGACCTCGGGCGGCCTGCTCGTGGCCTGCGAGCCTTCGAGCGTGGCCGACGTGTTGGCGGTGTTCCGCGCGCAGGGCTTCGATGCGGCGGCGGTGATCGGCTCGGTGCACGCCGGCAATTCGGGATTGCGCGTCACTGCCTGAACGCCTCTCTACGCAAGGTCCGGCAGATGGCCAGGCCGATCCCGATTGATGAAGAGATGTGACGGTTCGGCCCGGAACCATGCGAACGACGGTACGGCCAGATTCGCAACGGTCTTCACGAAGCTGCCGCCGCCTCGATGGTCGTAAGCGGTGACGAAGAGGACGCGCTTCGAATCGATGCCGGCTGTTGCTGCGAGGCGAAGCAGTTCTGATTTGCGATGCTCGCTGACAGGTCCGTCGGTGGCCACGACTTCGACGAAGACGAACAACGCTTCGCTGCCCGCGCCGACATCAACCAGGATGATGTCGGGCAAAAGGCGCGAAGGATCGATGCGCAGCCCGAGGCTGCCAGCCAACTCGGCATCGGCAACCCGAACCTTTGCTGGCCGAATCGGAGAACCAAAGAACGGCTGGGTCCTTTAGAAACGTCGGCGCGAACTCCTCGATCACGGCCTTTGCGATGATCGAGCTTGGCCCGGGAGCCAGCCGGTGTGTGGTGCCGTTCGGATATTTGACCAGCACATGGCTTCCACTACGCGTGACACCCGCCTTGAGCACTTGCAGGCGAGCCTTGGCCGCAGAGCTCAGATGTGCAGACTGCCAAGCCGCGATCGCAGCTGTCAAGGAAGTGCCCACCAGCGCCTTGTCGAACAAAGCGGCGAAGTGATTGGTGAGCGCATAGCGCGGCAGACCGGAACTCGTGGGCAGGGCGCGCTCGATGATCGCGCCGTTCGGAATCAAGCCCAGACGAATCGTCTCATCGCGGATGGGCTCTCTGCTGTTCGGGGCGTACCACCGTTCACCCGAATGCGCCTTCTTCGACGACAGCATCATGTCGTACCAGGCCAGCCGGGTTGATTCCTTCGTGTCCTTCGCCGTTTTGTCCGTCATGTCGGTCACCATCGACGGGCGGATCCAGCGACCGGATCCTTCGATGGCGCCGACGTAGAACATGACGTACAGGGTTCGCGACGCCATGTCTCGCACGACGTAGTTGCGATGGTCGACCCCTTCGGGAAATACCAGCGGCAGCCGAAGGCTGATGAAGGACAGCGGTGGGACAGTCGACAGGCTAGGCGGCATGCGTCAGCTCTTGGGCAACGATCGTCTCGATCGAGGCCTCTTCGGATCGTGCACGGCGCCCGATCCGCTTGATCACCGTCAGCGCCGGCAAGGGCAGTGCGCGCAGCTCCGTGGCGCTGACCTGTGTGTTGCCGCTGCTGATGCGAACGTAGGAATCCATCAACTCCGAATTCAGGATTGCTGCGAGGCCATACGCCTCGTCCCTATCCATGGACCCGCGCGGTCGATGGATGTAGTTCAGATGATTCTCGAACCCTATTCGAGCAGCGTTCGACGACTCGCCGACGTAGGGCGCGGCCACGAGGCGCCGCGCTTCTTCCTTGGCCGTGAAGCGCCTGAGAAGGACATAGTTTCGGTTGGGCAACGTCAGCCTTGCACTGGCGGCGTTATCTTCCATGTGTTCCGGCTTCCGCGTTTCCAGTGGCCAGCTGATCGCCATCGATTTGACGTGTTGAAGCCAGAGCAGCGGCACTGTGCTGGCCCCCGCCGCGTGTCGCAGAAAGCGCTTTGCCCGGAACGCGATGACGGGGCCGGTGGAAACCTCGAAGCCATGCACGTGCAACGAGCCCGACCAGCCATTGACGATCGCTCGAACTCGATCGTCGTCCACCTCGGTCGGCAAATGCAGGACGTGTTGTGCGCCTTCGCCGGCATGAACAATGTCGCGAAGGCGCATGGATCGTGTGCGGCGCTCGTCGATGTCTTTCGACCCCTCGCTGATCGACAGCTTCACTTTGCGATTCAGGAAGGAATCGCGACGCGTTCCCGCAGTGATGACGGTCTCCTGAAGCACCGCCTCGAAAGCGTCCGAACGCGACTCGAAAACGTGAAGATCGGTGATCCCCATGCGCGCAAAAAACCAGTCGCGAAATCTCTGGAAGTAGGGGCCACTGGCATAGGAGCGCGGCGTGATGAAGGCGAGCCTTCCACCCTTGCGCAAGACAGCGGCCCCGAGTGCCATGAACAGGCCGTACAGGTTCGGTTGCCCATGGACGACCTGGAGGCAGGCTTGCGCGCGAGGGTCGGATTTCTGCAACTTGAAGTAGGGCGGGTTGCAGATCACCGCGTCGAACGGATCGTCGTGCGGAAACAGGCTTGGCTCCAATGCTCCGGCGTTGGCCAGCACGAAGTCACGCACGTGCAACTGCGAGTTAAGCGCGATGCCTCGCCTGGCAAGCCATTGATGAAGATGCGCCGTGCAGGCCTCGACTACGGGGACGAGGCCGGGGTCGATCTCGTAGAGAACCAGTTCGATGACCGCTGGCGGTCTCGGCACGAGCGCGAGTGACTGGCAGACAGCCGCGGCGAGCATGCCGGCGCCGGCAGCAGGATCGAGAACGCGGACCCGCTTCTTCGGCCGGCCCAACGCCAGGGTGCCCATGAACAGGGCGACGGACATCGGCGTCAGATAGTGACCGTGGCGCTTGCGGTGCTCATCGTCGATCTGCAGGCCATACCAGCGACCGAGTTCGTCGGCATACTCGACCGGAGACAGGTCGAGCGTCGCCATGGGCAGGCCGGTCTCCTCAGGTGAGCGCGCTACCGCAGAGAGCCGTGCCATGTCGAACTCCTCAGCTCGCGGTCGACTCCGCGAAGAGCATGGATGTTGCACTTTCCTCGCTCTGTCGGAATAGCGGTTGTTCCCTGCTTTCGAATCCGGTCTCGTCAAGCAGCGCGCCCAGATTCGACACGGCGACGCCGGTCGCCCTCGCGGCCCGCGCCGCAATCTCGGCGGCGAGCGTCCGCATCTGCCGCGTCGAATAGCGGATGCGCTCGCGAAAGCCGGCGTCGTCGAGCGTGTCGTTGAGGCTCTTGTTGAGATCGCTGAACCAGGGCAGCGCCGCCTGGTCGAGCATCACCGCCGGGTTGGCCACGCCGGCCAGCGGGCGTGCCGCCGACCAGGTGCGCAGCAGCGCTTGCACCTCGACGTTGAGCGCCTGGCAGTGCGCCAGTTCGACGCGCAGCTCGGCGAACGCGGCGAGGTCGGCGAGGCGGCGCTGGAAGAAGAACTGCGCCAGCACGCCCCAGTAGTAGGTGTAGTCCCAGATCACCTTGATCGGCAGAACCTCGGGGTCGCCGAAGATCGCGTACTGGTCGGTGTAGAGAGCCAGCGTGCTCTCGTAGAACGAGTGGAAGATCTGGTCGTAGATCTGCGCGTGACCTTCGATCGACCGGCCGGCGCGGTCCCTCGCGACGAGCTCGCAGATGTAGGTGTTGGCGATGCCGATGAAGTCGCTGCCCGGCGAATAGAAAGGGTCGAGAAAGAGGCCCGCTTCCCCGGTGAGAGCCCAGCGCTGACCCGAGAACACCTGCTTGCAGCCGTAGGAGAAATTGCGGAAGAAGGCGAAGTCCATGAGACGGTCGCGCTTGTCGTCGAGCTCGTCGAAGACGCGCGGCTGATACGTGCGCAGCCACGTCATCGCCTTCTCGAAGGTGCTCATCGTCTCCAGCGGATGCAGCTTCGCGTCGGCGACGATGCCCACCGAATGCGAGCCCGACGAGAGCGGGATCAGCCATACCCAATAGCCCTCGCCGACCAGGTGGTTGGTCGACTGCCAGCGCGCCATCGGGTCGCAACGCTCGCGCCACGCCGGGTCGCTGGACCAATCGTCGAGGGTGATGCGGTCCTTCATGCGAAACCACACCGCGTTGGCGTCGTGCGCGTTCGGCTCGGCCAGGCCGAGCTTCTTCTTCAGCAGCCCGGCGCGGCCGCAGGCATCGACGAGCCAGCTCGATTCCGCCTCGTGGTCTTCGCCATCCACGGTGTAGGCGACGCGATGCGATGCACCCGCCTGGCCGAGCGCAATGTCGCGCACCATCGCGCCGCAGACGACGGTGACGCCCCGGCGCACGGCTTCTTCGGCGAGAAAGTTCTCGAAGATGCCGCGGTCGATCTGGTAGCTCGGCGCGGCGAGAAAGCGGCTGGCGCCGATCTCGGTCACGCCATCGATGTCGCGCCTTCCTTCCGAAGAGAAGAAGCGAAAACCGAACTTCTTGAGTTGCCGGGTTTCGAGGTGCTCGGTCAGGCCGAGCACCTTGCTGAAGTAGTTGGCACCGATCTCGACCGACGATTCGCCGACCTTGTGCGCCGCCTCGGGCACGGGATGGGTTCGCCGTTCGAGGACGAGGATGTCGATATCGGCGAAGCGCTGCCTGAGTTGCAGCGCCAGCGTCAGGCCGGCCAGGCCGCCGCCGGCGATGACGACGTCGTGCCGCGTCTTCATCGCACGAGGCGCAGCGCCAGCGTGCGCGAGAGCGGCAGGTCGAGCGTGCCGCTCGCATCGAGCGCGAGCGCTTCGAGGAAGGGCAGCATGTCGGCCATCGCGTTGCCAGCGAGCGCACGTGCCGCGTCGGACCGGAGCGGCGGCGCGCTGCTCGCGCCCGAGACCAGCGTGGCGTCGAAGCCCGGCTGTGACGTCGAACCGGACCCCGGCGCGACGACGAAGGCCGCGGCGAGCAGGCCCTCGCTGTGCGTCACCGACGCGAGCGCGCCGACCGCCTGTACGTCGTAGGCGACGAGCAGCACGGCGCGCTCGTCGGCCACGCACTGGGTCGCGGCTTCGAGCAGGCCCGCGGCGAAGCTGGCGTCGAAGGCAGTCAGCGCGCTGCTCGCGGCGTGACAGCCGGTGGCGATGGTCCAGTAGCCGGCCGAGGCGTTGTGTACCGAGTTGTGAAAGCGCGTCGGCGAGATCAGCAGAGGCTGCGTCGCCAGCGTCGACGACATGTAGTCGTTGACGGCGAGGTCGCCGTGCGCCGAGGTGAAGATCGAAGGCAAGGTCGCCGCATCGCGGCCCGATTCGCGCACTGCGGCGGCGGCGACTTCGAGCGCCAGGGCCACGCTGTCGGGCGCGCGGCGCCGCTCGGCCGGCGCGAGGATCTCCGGCGACGGGCGCTTCGCGGGTGGGTCGACCGGGCCGCCGGTGCCCTGGAACGCGGCGCGGGCGATCGGCCACGAGGGCCACGACGGTGCCCAGAAACCGATGCCCTCGATGCGGATGCGAAGCGCGGTCACGGCCTCGCTCCACGCAGGTCGCTCGCGAACACGAGCACGCAGTTGTTGCCGCCGAAGCCGAACGAGTTGCTGAGGGCGAGCCGGACCTTGCCTTCGGCCGGCTCGATGCGGACCTGCGGGCCGCAGATGGCGTCGAGATGCTTCGTGTTCACGGTGCCGGGCATGAAGCCGGTCTCCAGCGCGAGCAGGCTCGCTGCCGCTTCGACGATGCCGGCGGCGCCCAGCGTATGACCGGTCCAGCCCTTGGTCGAGCAGGCGTGGGTGCGCGCCGGAAAGCGGCGCGCCACGAGCGCGGCCTCGACCTCGTCGTTCTTCGTGCTGGCCGTGCCGTGCAGGTTGATGTGGTCGATCTCGCTGGCGTCGACGCCGGCGCGCGCCAAGGCATCGTCGAGCGCGCGCTCTGCGCCCAGGCCTTCGGGATGCGGCGTCGACATGTGATGCGCGTCGCTCGATTCGCCGTAACCGGCGAGGCAAAGCGTCGCGTCGTCGCGTGCCGCTTCCGGCCGCTCGAGCAGGGCGTAGCCGGCCGCTTCGCCGATGCTGATGCCGTCGCGCTCGGCATCGAAGGGGCGGCACGGCGCGGGCGAGACGAGCTGCAGGGCGTTGAAGCCGAACAACACGCTGCCGCACAAGGTGTCGACGCCACCGACGATCGCCGCGTCGACGAGGCCGAGGCGAATCATCCGTTCCGCCGCGGCAAACACCTTGGCGCTCGACGAACACGCCGTCGAGACCGTGACGCACGGGCCTTCGAGGGCAAGCGCCTCGTGCACGAAGTCGGCCAGCGAATGCGGCGTGTGCACGCGCGGATTGCGGTTGCCGGCCGGAAAGCGCCCTTCGGCATCGAGCGTTCGATACGCGTCCTCGGTGGCGCCGATGCTCGAGGTCGAGGTGCCGAGCACGAGCGCGACGCGGGCCGGGCCGTAGCGCTCGCGTGCCGCATGCGCGGCGTCGACGAAGCCGTCGGCGACCAGGCCCAGCCAGGCGAGGCGGTTGTTGCGGCAGTTCCAGGCGGCGAGCGGCTTGGGCAGCGAGCATGACTCGACCGCGGCAACGCGGCCGATCCAGGTGGCGAGCGGGCTCGGCCCGAAGTCGTTGGGGCGCAGGGCGCTGACGCCCGAGCGCATCGCCGAAAGCAACGCCGCCTTGCCGATGCCGGCGGCGGTCGTCGTCGTGTAGGCAGTGATACGGAGGGGGGCGATTCGCTGCAGCACGGCGGGTTTACGGCAAGAATCGTGCGCATTATCGACCAGCATCCGGCGACGCGCTTCCTGCGTAAGATAAAGCAGCTTTGTATCGAGGAGGTGCTGAATGACGTCGCGCGGCAGCAATCTCGCGCTCAACTGGGTGGAGCAGGGGCTGGTGCCCGACCGCGTCGTCCGACTCGGCATTCGCCGCCTGCTCAAGGAGCGGCTGGCTGAAATCGGCGCCGGCGACGCCGAGGCTTCGGCACGGATTGCCGAAGCCTTCGTCGCGTCGCTGGCCGGCTCGGCCGTCGCGCTGCTGACCGAGAAGGCCAACGAGCAGCACTATGAAGTGCCGGCGGAGTTCTTTGCCCGCGTGCTCGGACCGCATCGCAAGTACAGCTGCTGCGAGTGGGACGAGACAACGACTTCGCTCGGCGACGCCGAAGCCGGGGCCCTGGCCACGACCTGCCGGCGCGCCGGCCTCGTCGACGGCCAGCGCATCCTCGAGCTCGGCTGCGGCTGGGGCTCGCTCAGCCTGTTCATGGCCGAGCGCTTCCCGAACAGTCACGTGACGGCGCTTTCCAACTCGCACTCGCAGCGCGTCTTCATCGAAGCCGAGGCGTCGCGGCGCGGCCTGGCGAACCTGCGCGTCGTCACCGCCGACTTCAACCACTTCGACACCGACGAGCGTTTCGACCGCGTCGTCTCGGTCGAGATGTTCGAGCACCTGCGCAACTGGCCCGAGGCCTTTTGCCGCGTCGCCGGCTGGCTGGTACCGGGCGGGCGTTTCTTCATGCACGTGTTCGTGCATCGCTCGACGCCCTATGCCTTCGTCGACCGCGACGCCAGCGACTGGATGAGCCGGCACTTCTTCTCGGGCGGCATGATGCCGAGCGACGACATGGCGCTGCGCTTCCAGGACGACCTGAAGCTCGTCGAGCGCTGGCGCTGGAACGGCCGCCACTACGCGAAGACCTCGGAAGCCTGGCTCGCCAACATGGACGCGAACCGTGCCGCGCTCGCGCCCTTGTTCGAGTCGGTCTACGGCGCCGAGCAGGCGGCGACCTGGTGGATGCGCTGGCGGCTTTTCTTTCTGTCGTGCGCGGAACTGTTCGCCTATGAAGGCGGCGAATGCTGGCGCGTCTCCCACTATCTGTTCGAGTCTCGGCAGGCAGTGCCGGCCAACCGGGTCACGACCGCATGACGCCCTTCGTTCAGGCCGCGCTGCTCGGCCTCGCTGCAGCGATCGGGCTGGCGTCATTGACCTGGCTCGCCAGCCTGGTGCAGCGCGACGTGAGCCTTGTCGATCGCGTCTGGGCCTTCGTCATCTCCGTGCCTGTCGTCGCCTATGCGTGGGTGCTGCCACCGGCCGGCGACCTGCGCTTCGAGGTCATGGTCGTGCTGCTCGTGCTCTGGGCGGTGCGCCTCTCGGTCTACATCAGCTGGCGCAATTGGGGCCACGGCGAAGACCGTCGCTACCAGGCGATCCGCGCCCGCAACGGCCCGAACTTTCCCCTGACCAGCCTCGTCTACATCTTCCTCCTGCAGGCGGTGCTGGGCTGGCTCGTCTCGATGCCGTTCCTCGCCGCACTCGCACGGCCGGCGTCGTGGACGGCGATCGACACCATCGGCGCGGCGATCGCCGCCTTCGGCTTCGTCTTCGAAGCGGTGGGCGACCAGCAGCTCGCGTCGTTCAAGGCCGACCCGGCCAACCGCGGCAAGGTGATGGACCGTGGCGTCTGGCGCTATTCGCGGCACCCCAACTACTTCGGCGAGTGCTGCGTCTGGTGGGGTCTGTGGCTGATGACGCTGCCCGGCGGCGGCTGGTGGTGGAGCGTCGTCTCGCCGCTCGTCATGACCGGCCTCTTGCTCAAGGTCTCGGGCGTGGCGCTGCTCGAAAAGGACATCGGCGAGCGACGGCCCGAGTACCGCGACTACATCCGGCGCACCAACGCCTTCTTTCCCGGCCCGCCGAAGAAAACGACCGCGCGCTGAACCGGGCGGCTGGCGTGCAGGCACGCCAGCCGCCAAGCAGTTTTATCGTCATGCACTGGAACCCGCCTTGAACCGAACCACGAAACGATTTGCGCTCGCCGCCGGCGTCGGCGCCGCCGCAGCGATGCTCACCGCCTGCCAGAGCATGGCGACCTCGCCGCCGCGGCCGCCGCTCGAGCTCGCGGCTTCCGTCGACATCCCGCGCTTCATGGGCGACTGGTACGTCATCGCGGTGATCCCGACCTTCATCGAGAAGGACGTCTTCGGCAGCAAGGAGAACTACCGGCTCGAGACCGATGGCACGATCGCCACCACCTTCACCTTTCACGCCGGCGCGGCCGACGGGCCGCTGCGCGAGTACCGGTCGAAAGGCTTCGTGCTGGATCCGAGCGGCGCGGTCTGGGGCCAGCAGTACATCTGGCCGATCAAGGCCGACTACCGCATCTCCTACGTCTCGCCCGACTATGGGCAGACCGTGATCACGCGCGAGAAGCGCGACTACGTCTGGATCATGGCGCGCACGCCGACGATCGCCGCCGCGGACCTCGACCGCCTGATCGGCATCGCCGTCCGGCAGGGCTACGACGCGAGCAAGATCGTGCGGGTGCCGCAGCCGGGCTGAGGTCGCTCAGACGGCTGCGGGCAGCCGCCGGTCGATGACCTGGGCGACCACGACGCGCCCCAGCACGAGGATCGTCGCGGCGACGGCGACGAGCGCAGGCTGAGGTCCGACCTTGTGCAGCAGCGCGCCGAAGACGAGCGGCCCGAATCCCTGGCCGGCGAAGAGTCCGCACGCGAACAGCGCCACGGCCGAGCCGCGTGCCGAGGGCGCGAGCTCGGTCGCCTCGGTCTGCAACGAGTTGTGCAGCATGTAGAACGAGACGCCGGCAAAGAACATCGCGGCAGCGTCGAGCCACCAGAGCGGCGAGAAGGCCAGCGCCGCGAAGCTGAGCGCGGCGCACGCCGAGCCGATCAGGCACAGGCGGCGCACGCCGAACAGGTTCAGCAGCCGGCGCACGCTGGCCGCATAGAGCAGGCCGCCGATGCCGAAGGCGCCGAGCACCAGACCGGTCTCGACGGAGAGGGTGTGTGCGGTGCGCGCGGTCGTTGCGAGCAGCAGTTCGCTCATGAACGGAAAGAGGCCGAAGAAGAGCGCGCCCTCGACGAGCACCGCGCCGTAGAGCCAGGGCGCCTTCGGGTTGGCGAAGACGCGGCCGTAAAGTGCAGCGAAGGACACGGTCGGCGCGCCGTCGCGCGGGGCCGACGCAGGCGTCGTCGTCCAGGCGACGACGGCGGCGAGCGCGCCGATGGCTGAAGCGATGACGAGCGCGCTGTGCCAGCCGAAGGCGGCATTGGCAAGGCCCGAGACCACCGAGCCGAGCATCTGCCCCGAGATGATGGCCAGCAGCATGCGTCCGAGCACGACCTGCCGCTCGCTCATGGCGTAGGTGTCGCCCAGGCCGGCCAGCACGAGCGGGATCAGGCCGCCCGCGAAGATGCCGGCAACGATGCGCGTGGCGAGCAGGAACGCGAAGCTCGTCGCGAAGGCGCCTGCGGCCAGCATGACGGCGAGCCCGCCAATGCAGACCTGGATGCATCGCTCCTTGCCGAAGCGGTCGCCGATCGGGCCGAGGAAGGGCTGCGACAGCGCATAGGGCAGCGCGTAGGCACTGTTCAGCAGGGCCGATGCGGCGGGTGTGACCGAGAAGTGCGCAGCGACCGGGAGGACGATCGGATCGACGACACGAAGCGCGAAGCCGCTCGCGAAGGCGCAGGCAGCATAGACCAGGAACAAAGGCATGCGGCTGTCATTCTGAGCGCAGCGAAGAATCTCGCGTCCGGCGAGAGATCCTTCGCTTCGCTCAGGATGACACGCTGGGCGCGATTCAAATGCGCATCAGGGCTTCGATCGCGTCGGCCGTCACGGGTGCGCCGCGGCTGATCAGCTCGCAGCCTTCGGCGGTGACGACGGCGTCGTCCTCGATGCGGATGCCGATGTTCCAGAAGCGCTCGGGAACGCCTTCGGCCGGCCGCACGTAGAGGCCGGGCTCCAGGGTCACGACCATGCCCGGCTCGAGCTTGCGAGAGGGCTTGCTGACGATCCTGCCGCCTTGCCAGTCGGGCTGCTCGATGGGAGCTTCGTCGGCCGACCGGTAGTCGCCGACATCGTGCACGTCGCGGCCCAGCCAGTGGCCGGTGCCGTGCATGTAGAAGGCGCGGTAAGCGGCGGACTCGATCACGGCGTCGAGGTCGCCGACCTTCGCCGGGTCGAGCAGCCGCGTGTCGAGCATGCCCTGCGCAAGGACACGAACCGCCGCGGCGTGGGCGTCGCGTTGGCGCGCACCAGGGCGAGTCGCCGCCACCGCCGCGCGCTGCGCTGCCTCGACGATGTCGTAGAGCTCGCGCTGCGCCGACGTGAAGCGGCCGTCGGCGGGGAAGGTGCGTGTGACGTCGCTGGCGTAGCCGTCGAGCTCGCAGCCGGCGTCGATCAGGCAGAGCTGGCCGGGCCGCAGCTCGATGCGTCCGGGCACGTAGTGCAGCACGCAGGCGTTGGCACCGGCGGCGACGATCGAGCCGTAGGCCGGCCCGTCGGCGCCGTGGCGGCGAAACTCGTGCAGCAGCTCGGCCTCGATCGCGTATTCGGGGATGCCGGCGTTCGGGTCGCGCCGGAAGGTGTCGGCGCAAAAGCGCATCGCTCGCACGTGCGCGTCGGCGCTGATCCCGGCGGCGCGGCGCATCGTCGCGATCTCGCCGGCGTCCTTGACGACGCGCATTTCGGCGAGCGCCGGCCCCAGGTCGTGCCGCGTGTGGGGCGCTTCAGTGCCTTGACGTTCCTGGGCGCGAACGCGCTCCAGCCAGCCATCGAGTTGTGCCTGCAATCCCGGCGTCGCCGCCGGCAGCCAGACCGAGGGCTGGTTGGCGAGCTTGCCGGTCATGACGCGATCGAGCTCGTCGAGGGAAAAAGCAGCGTCGACACCGAGCACGCCGGGTGCTGCCTCGGGACCGAGCCGGTAGCCGTCCCAGATCTCGCGCTCTTCGTTCCTGGGCCGGCAGAGCAGCGTGGTTTTGCCGTCGGCCTCGACGACGAGCCAGGCGCCCGGCTCGGCGAAGCCCGTCAGGTAGTGGAAGTCGCTGCCGTGACGATAGGGATGATCGTTGTCGCCGTTGCGTTGCCGCTCGGGCGCCGTCGGCACGAGGGCCACGCCGCCGCCATGGTTGCGCATCGTCGCGGCGAGTCGGGCGCGCCGGGCGCGGAAGGGTTCAAGGCTGGCATCCCGGTTCATGTCCCTGATGGTAGCGGGCGACGCAGGCCGGAGTGTTTTTCGCTAACCTCGAAGGCTTCTCATCGAATCACGGACAGGAAAGAACATGGAATACCGACGCCTCGGTTCGAGCGGGCTCAAGGTGAGCGAGTTGTCGCTCGGCTCGTGGGTCACGTATCACAACCAGGTCGGCACGCCGGCCGCGCGCGAGATGCTCGCCGCGGCGATGGATGCCGGCATCAACTTCTTCGACAACGCCGAGGTCTATGCGCGCGGCCAGAGCGAGATCGTCATGGGCGAGGCGTTCAAGGCGTTGAAGTGGCCGCGCCTCAACTACCTCGTCTCGACCAAGTTCTTCTGGGGGCTCGACCGCGAAGGCGCCGCGGCGAACCGCAAGGACACGCTGAACCGCAAGTACCTGATGCAGGCGATCGACGGGTCGCTGCAGCGGCTCGGCCTCGACTTCGTCGACCTGATCTTCTGCCATCGCCCCGATCCGCAGACGCCGATCGAGGAAACCGTCTGGGCGATGAGCGACATCATCGCCAGCGGCAAGGCGCTGTACTGGGGCACCAGCGAATGGTCGGCGGCCGAGATCAAGGCGGCGTGGGACGTGGCCGAGCGGCATCACCTGCGCAAGCCCGTGATGGAGCAGCCGCAGTACCACCTGTTCCATCGCAGTCGTGTCGAGCAAGAGTACGCACCGCTCTACGACTCGATCGGCCTGGGCCTCACGACGTGGAGCCCGCTGGCGAGCGGCCTGCTCACCGGCAAGTACAAGGGCGGCGTCCCGGCGGGCAGCCGCGGCGCGCTCGAGAGCATGTCCTTCCTGGCCAAGGGCCTGACCGATCCGGCGAAGAACGCCGCGGTCGCCAGGCTCGAGCCGATCGCCGCCGAGCTGGGTGCGACGCTGGCGCAGCTCGCCATCGCCTGGGTGGCGAAGAACCCGCGCGTCTCGACCGTCATCACCGGCGCGTCGACGATGGCGCAACTGACGTCGAACCTCGGCGCGATCGAGGTGTTGCCGAAGCTCACGCCGGAATTGCTGGCGCGCATCGATGCGGTGACGAAGCCGCTGGCCGAGTAGCGCTCTCGCTTTGTCATCCTGAGCGCAGCGAAGAATCTCGGCCGCCGATGAGATCCTTCGCTTCGCTCAGGATGACTGACGCGGAGATCAGGATGACTGACGCGGAGCTCAGGATGACAGGCCGGGAGGCGAGGCTGACAGATCGGGAGGCGAGGGCTCGGCATTCAGCTCGGCGAGTTGCTCGGGCGTGCCGACGTTGGCCCACGGGCCGCGCCAGACTTCGACGCCGATGCGGCGCTCGCGCATGCCGGCGTGGAGCAGGGGCGCGAGCGGCGCCTGCGTGCCGGGCGCGATGGACGAGAACATCTCGGCGCGCAGCAGGGCGATGTTGGCGTAGGTCCAGCGCTGGCCGTCGGGGCCGGTCGTGTCGGCCAGGCCCAGACCGTCGGCGCCGACGCCGAAGTCGCCGCGCGGGTGGAAGTGCGGGTTCGGCACCAGCCAGAGCCGGCCGAGCCGGCCGCTCGCCACGAACTCGTCGGCGGTTAGCGCGCTGAATCGAAAGCCCGGCACGTAGACGTCGGCCGAGACGACCCAGAACGTGTCGCCGAGCAGGGGCAGGGCCTTGGCGATGCCGCCCGCTGTCTCGAGCGCGCCGCCGTGGTCGCGGCCTTCCATCGAGTACGCGATGTGCAAGCCGAAGCGCGCGCCGTCGCCGAGCGCGTCGACGATCTGCTCTTCGAGCCAGGCGGTGTTGACGACGACCTCGCGCACGCCGCTCGCCGCCAGCGCCTCGAGATGCCATTCGATGAGCGGCTTGCCTTGCACCTCGAGCAGCGGCTTCGGGGTGTGGTCCGAGAGCGGCCGCATCCGTTCGCCGCGCCCCGCGGCCAGCACGATGGCCTTCATCCGCGACGCTGCGCGTGGCGCTCGATGCGCTCGGGCGAGAAGGCGGCGGCGAGCGCGTCCATGAGCACCTGCGCGCGTGCCGAGTTGTCGGCGCCGAGATTGCAGACGTAGACGTCGAGCGTCGCCGCCTCGAGCTCGGGCCAGGTATGGACCGCGAGATGCGACTCGGCGAGCAGGACGACACCGGTGATGCCGCTCGGCGCCTCTGCCTGGCCGGACGGCGGAACGAAGCGATGGAACAACTCGCCGACGGCGGTGAGGCCGGCGCGCGCGACAGCGTCGAGACAGAGGCTGCGCAGCGCCGTGGTGTCGGTCATCGCCGGCTGCCTGGCCGCGCAGCCGCGCAGGTCGGCAGTGAGATGAAGGCCCTGCATCGCCAGGATTATCCGGCGCGGGATGAGGCGATCCCTCGCCCCTAAAATGAATGGCTCTCCTGCGCACGGAACCCACATGGCCGCGATCGTTTCCCCGGACACCTCGATCGCCCCCGCGGCAGCGCCCATCGCCGACAAGACCGCGCTGATGGCCAACGCCATCCGCGCCCTCGCCATGGACGCCGTGCAGAAAGCCAACTCGGGGCACCCCGGCGCGCCCATGGGCATGGCCGAGATCGCGGTGGCGCTGTGGGACCGGCATCTGCGCCACAACCCTGGCAATCCGCATTGGACCAATCGCGACCGTTTCGTCCTTTCCAACGGCCATGCCTCGATGCTGCAGTACGCGCTGCTGCATCTGACCGGCTACGACCTGCCCCTCGGCGAGTTGCGCAACTTTCGCCAACTGCACAGCAAGACGCCGGGCCATCCGGAGGTCGACGTCACGCCCGGCGTCGAGACGACGACCGGCCCGCTCGGCCAGGGCCTGGCCAACGCCGTCGGCATGGCGCTCGCCGAGAAGCTCCTCGCCACCGAGTTCAACCGCGACGGCCACGCCATCGTCGACCACCACACCTATGTCTTCTTCGGCGACGGCTGCCTGATGGAAGGCATCAGCCACGAGGCCTCGGCGCTGGCCGGCGCCTGGAAGCTGAACAAGCTGATCGCGTTCTACGATGACAACGGCATCTCGATCGACGGCGCCGTGGCGCCCTGGTTCGTCGACGACACGCCCAAGCGCTTCGAGGCCTACGGGTGGAACGTGATCCCCGGCATCGACGGGAACGACGTCGAAGCGGTCGATGCCGCGATCGCCAAAGCCCTGCAGTCCGCCGACAAGCCCAGCCTTCTCTGCTGCAGGACTGTCATCGGCAAGGGCTCGCCCAACCGCGGCGGCACCGCCAAGGCACACGGCGAGCCGCTCGGCGCCGACGAGATCCGCCTGACGCGCGCGGCGATCGGCTGGCCGTACGAGCCGTTCGTCATTCCCGACGAGGTCTATGCGGACTGGGACGCGAAGACGCGCGGCGCCAGCGCCGAGTCGGCGTGGAACGAGAGTTTCGACATCTACGCCGCGGCGCATCCCGAGCTCGCCGCCGAGTACACGCGGCGCCTGGCCGGCGCGCTGCCCGCCGACTTCACGAAGACGCTGGGCGACGCAGCGGTCGCGGCGCACGCCAAGGCCGAGACCGTCGCCAGCCGCAAGGCCAGCCAGCTCGCGCTCGAGGTCTTCACCAAGGCGCTGCCCGAGCTGCTCGGCGGCAGCGCCGACCTGACCGGATCGAATCTCACCAACACCAGCCAGACCGCGCCGCTGCGCTTCAACGCAGACGGCTCGCCGAAGCTCGACGAGAACGGCCACGCCGGCCGCCACATCAACTATGGCGTGCGCGAGTTCGGCATGGCCGCGGTGATGAACGGCCTCGCCCTGCACGGCGGTTTCATCCCCTACGGCGGCACCTTCCTGACCTTCAGCGACTACAGCCGCAACGCGATCCGCATGGCGGCGCTGATGAGGCGGCGCGTCGTTCACGTCTTCACGCACGACTCGATCGGCCTCGGCGAAGACGGGCCGACGCACCAGTCGATCGAGCATGCGGCGTCGCTGCGCCTGATTCCCAACCTCGACGTCTGGCGTCCGTGCGACACGCTCGAAACCCTCGTGGCCTGGGCCGCTGCCATCGAGAGGCGCGACGGCCCGAGCGCCCTCCTGCTCTCGCGCCAGAACCTGCCTTATGCGCCCAAACCCGGCTTCGACGCGTCGCGTCCTTCCGACGTGCTCGGCGTCATCGCCAGGGGCGGCTACGTGCTGGCCGAGCCGGCCGAAGTCGGGTTGAAGCGGCGGCCGCGCGCCGTGCTGATCGCCACCGGCTCCGAGGTGCAACTCGCGCTCAACGCGCAGCAGCAACTCGCCAAACCGGAGAACGGCGCCATTGCCGTGCGCGTCGTCTCGATGCCGTCGACCTCGGCGTTCGACCGGCAGAGTCGCGCCTGGAAGGACAGCGTGCTGCCGGCCGGCGTGCCGCGCATCGCCGTCGAGATGGGCGTCACCGACGGCTGGTGGAAATACGGCTGCGCCGCCGTCGTCGGCATCGACCGCTACGGCGAGTCAGCGCCCGGGCCAGTGTTGTTCAAGTACTTCGGGTTCACGGCGGAGAACGTCGTCGCGACGGTGCTCGCGGTGCTCGACCGTCACTAGAAGATTTCGATCCCCAGGAGATTCCCGCATGACCATCAAGATCGGCATCAACGGCTTCGGCCGCATCGGACGCATGGTGTTTCGCGCCGCCGTCCAGAACTTCGCGGACATCGAGGTCGTGGGCATCAACGACCTGCTCGAGCCCGAATACCTCGCCTACATGCTGCAGTACGACTCGGTGCACGGCCGCTTCAAGGGCGACATCGCCGTCGACGGCAACACGCTGGTCGTCAACGGCAAACGGATCCGCCTGACGCAGGAGAAGGATCCTTCGAACCTGAAATGGAGCGCTATCGGTGCCGATGTCGTGATCGAATCGACCGGCCTCTTCCTGACCAAGGAGACGGCGCAAAAACACATCGACGCCGGCGCGAAGAAGGTGATCCTCTCCGCGCCTTCCAAGGACGACACGCCGATGTTCGTCTTCGGCGTCAACGACAAGAGCTACAAGGGCGAGGCGATCGTCTCCAACGCCTCGTGCACGACCAACTGTCTCGCGCCCGTCGCCAAGGTGCTGAACGACAAGTGGGGCATCAAGCGCGGCCTCATGACGACGGTGCACGCCACCACGGCGACGCAGAAGACCGTCGACGGCCCGAGCAACAAGGACTGGCGCGGCGGCCGCGGCATCCTCGAGAACATCATCCCGTCGTCGACCGGCGCGGCCAAGGCGGTCGGCGTGGTGATCCCCGAGCTCAACAAGAAGCTCACCGGCATGTCGTTTCGGGTGCCGACCTCCGACGTGTCGGTCATCGACCTCACCGTCGAGCTCGTCAGGGAAGCCAGCTACAAGGAGATCTGCGCCGAGATGAAGGCGCAGTCCGAGGGGGCGATGAAAGGCGTGCTCGGCTACACCGAGAACAAGGTCGTCTCGACCGACTTCCGCGGCGAGCCGATGACCTCGGTGTTCGACGCCGACGCCGGCATCGCCCTGGACAGCACCTTCGTCAAGATCGTCGCCTGGTACGACAACGAGTGGGGCTACTCGAACAAGATCCTGGAGATGGTGCGCGTCGTGGCGAAGTAGTTGCCGCCGGCCGCCCTTTCGCGCAGCCAAGAGAAAAGCCCCCGGCCGGGGGCTTTTTCATGTCGGCCGGCGAGCCCGGCAATCAGTGCCAGTGACGATAGCCGTGGTGCCAGCCGTAGCCGCCGTAGAAGCCGATGCCGATGACCGGCGGGCCGTAGTAGTACGGGGCCGGCGAGTAGTAAACCGGCGCCGGCTCGTAGTAGGCGGGCGGGGCGTAATACACCGGGGCCGGTTCGACGTAGCGCGGTTGCGAATAGACCGGCTGCTCGACGTAGGCTGGCGGCACTGCGCCCGAGCTGCCGTAGCTGCCGTAGCTGGCGGGCGGGCCGACCCGGTCGAGCGGCGCATCGGCCGGACGCACGTCGATCGCCAGGCGCGAGCCCGGGTCGCTGGCCATGCGCGTGGTGTAGCGCTGGCCGTGATATTCGTAGACCACGTCGTAGCCGACGACCCGATTCTCGTAGGCGCCGACGCTACGGCAGTCGCGCGTCGAAACGGTCTGCGGCGGGTTGTTGTTGAGCTCGGCCTGGTTGCCGAGCGCCGAGCCGGCAACGACGCCCGCACCGGTGGCCAAGGCCCTGCCTGCGCCATGGCCGAACTGGTTGCCGACGACGCCACCGATGATCGCGCCGATCAGCGCGCCGCCGCCCGAAGGCTGCGGCTGCACGAAGCGCTGCACGTCGGCGCACTGCTGGCGCGGCACGGCGACCGAGCTGGTCACGGGAGTGGCCGAGATGACCGTGGCGTACTCGGCGGCGTGGGCCAGACCGGCGGCACCGAGCAGGGCGGCCGCGGCCGCGGCCAGAGCGGTAGACTTCAGGGGGGTGTTCATTTCGGGTGGATCCTCATCACGCCGTGGGGCGGGTTCTCTTCGTCGATCCGCGATCTTGGCAAGAGTTCTGTTCCATCTACGCACGATTACTGCCGACCGCCGACAACTTGACATTACTTTGCATTGCGCACCCGAGCAGCAATGTATGCATCGGTTGTGTTGGCTCCAATCGTCGATCTTTCTCATCAACAACGCGAGCCCGCCCCAGGCGTTGACCCGGCGGCGCTCGAGATACAAGGAAGCCAAGTGCGCAAATTCAGGATCTTGACCGGTTTCGTGGCGGCGTTCGCAGCCGCAGCGCTCGTGGCATGTGGCGGCGGCGGCGGCAGCTCCGGCGACTCGGCCAACGTGCGTCTCATCAACGCGACCCTGACGCATGCCTCGCTCAACATGCTGGCCAACGCCGCGTCGGTGGTCACGGCGACGGCCGTCGACACGGTCAGCGCCTACGTCGGCGTGCCGACGGGCAGCCCGGGGTTGCAGGTCAACGATGCCACCTCCAGTGCGGTGCTCGCGACGACCGCGCCGACCGTGGGCAAGGGCCAGCACTTCGCCCTCATCGCCTATGAAAGCGGCGGCATCGTGCGCACCGCGGTGATCGGCGAAGACACCACTGCGCCGACCACCGGAACCGCCGCGCTGCGCATCTTCGATACCGCCACCGATACCGGCGCGATCGACGTCTACGTCACCGACCCGGCCGTCGACATCACAACGCTCTCGGCGCCGACCTTCAGCTTCCCGTCGTCGACCTCGGTGCAGGCGAGCGCCTTTCTGTCGTTCGGTCCGGGCACTTACCGGGTCCGCGTCACCGGCGTCGGCAACGCGACCGACCTGCGGCTCGACATTCCCTCGGTCGTCCTGGCGAACCAGAACATCGCCACCGTGATCCTGACGCCGACCACCGGCGGCACGCTGGCCAACGGCGCGGTGCTGCTGCAGCAAGGCGCCTACACCGCGTCGCGCAACACCAGCGCGCGCGTGCGCCTCGCGGCCGCGGTCTCCGGCAACGCACTGGTCACGGTTACCGCGGGCGGTACCTCGATCGGTACCGGCGTCGTCGCACCGGCGATCGGCGCCTACACCAACGTTCCCGCGGGCAGCGCGATCAACATCAGCGTCAACGGCGCGTCGATCGGTGCACCGGCGGCGGCGCTCACCGCCGGCAGCGACACGACGCTGCTCGTCTACGGCAATGCCGGCAGCGCGGTCGCGAGCCTGATCGCCGACGACAACCACCTGCCTTCGGTCACCACCAACTTCAAGCTGCGCATCCTCAACGGATTCACGGGCGCAGCGGTGCCGCTGACGCTCGACGTCAACTTCGCGGTCTTGGCGAGCAACGTAACCCCCGGTACGGCCTCGGGATACTCGGTCGTCCCGGCGGGCACGGCAGGAACGCTCACGCAGATCGACGTCACGTCGCCGGCCAGCCTCACGCCTGTCTACACGACCAACGCGCCGATCCCGGGCAACTCGGTATTCACGCTGTTCATGCTCGGCGATGCGTCGGCGGTGCCGAAGATCGGCCTGCTGCGCAAGGATCGATAGCCACGGCATGCGAAGCGGCGCCGCAACGTGAGGTAGTTGACGGCGCCCGCCAGACTGGCGTAAGCCTTGGTAAAGGCGGCTACCGGGCGCGGGTGGCGCGACCTAAACTGCTCCGGATGTCGCTCGATCTCGTTGCCGCGGCGGGTTGGGTGCGATCGCTGATGGCCGCTCCGGTCGCCGTGATATTCGCCACCGGCGCCCTCTGGGCCTGCGCGGTACCGGCGTCCCAGGCGCCTGAGGCAGGCATCGACGTCCGCATTCTCGTCAAGCTCGCGCGGCCCTCGCAGAACGCAGCCGCCATCGGTGCCGAGGCGGCGCGGCAGTCTGGCGTCAGTGCCCGGTACGCCAAACCGATGAGCGCCGTCTGGCATGTCATCGTCCTCCGCTGCGTCGACGTTGACATGTGCGACGCCGCCATCGCGCGCATGCGCCAGGCTCGCGACGTCTACGAGGCGGTCGAGTCTGAAGGCCGCAAGCAGCCCCATTGAACCGAAACCCGAAACCCGGAGCCCGACGCCATGCGTAGAGTCCTCACCAGCGCGGCGGCCCTCGCCGCGACCCTGCTGCTGCCCCTGGCCGCGCATACGCCGCTCGCCCAGGTCAGCGCGGTAGCCAGCGCCGCGTCTGCGCGGGTGATCGTCAAGTACCGCGTCGAGTCCGAGCTGACGAAGAAGCAGGCACTGGGCGCGAACCCCAAGGCCATGGTGCAGGCGCAGGCGCTCGGCGCGCGCATCGGCGTGGCGCTGACGGCCGGCCGCGCGATTTCCGACCGCGCCCACGTCGTCTTCGCACAAGGCATGAACTCCGCCAGTCTGGCGGCACTTATCGCCGCAGAAAGGGACGTCGAGTACGCCGTTCCGGACGAGCGTAAGCACATCGTCGCCGCGCCGAATGACACTTTCTACGCCAGCCGCCCGGTGACTGGCGGCGGCACCGCCGGCGGCCCTGCGGTCGGTCAGTGGTACTTGAAGCCGTCGGCGACGACCGGCACGCCATCGTCCATCAACGCCGAGCAGGCGTGGGATCGCACGCTGGGCGACGCCGGCATCGTCGTTGCCGTGATCGATACAGGTCTTCGCTTCGATCACCCCGACCTCTTCGGTAGCAACGTCCTATTAGGCTACGACATGATCGACGCTGACAATCCGCCGACCAACACCGACTTCTCGACCGCCGTCGACGACAACGGTCGCGACACGAACGCGAGCGATCCGGGAGATGGACTTACTCAGGGAGAGATCAATGCCAACCCGGTGTTCTCAGGGTGCAGCCCTTCGGGTTCATCCTGGCACGGCACCGAGACCCTCGGCCTGATCGGCGCGAAGGCGGACAACAGTGCGGGCATTGCTGGTCTCGGCCGTGGGACCGTTAAGGTGATGCCCGTGCGCGTTCTCGGCAAATGCGGCGGCTTCGACTCGGACATCGTGGTGGGGATGCAGTGGGCGGCCGACGTGTACACGACCACCGAGCTCGCTGCGCTCAATCTGCCGCGTGTTCCCACAGCGGCCAAGGTGTTGAACATGAGCCTGGGCGGAAGCGGCACCTGCAGTCAGCCTTACATCGACGCGATGACCAGGATCACCGCAGCACAGGTCGTTGTCGTCGCGTCGGCCGGCAACTCCACGGGACATTCGGTGAGCAACCCGGCCAACTGCCCGGGCGTGATTGCCGTATCCGGCCTTCGCCACGTCGGTTCCAAAGTCGGGTTTTCCGATCTCGGCCCCGAGATCGCGATCAGCGCGCCGGGAGGCAACTGCATCAATGCCGCCGCCAACACGGCCTGCCTTTATCCCATCATCACGACCTCGAACGCCGGCTCCATTGCTCCGGTATTAGGTGGCACGTATACCGACAGCTTTGTCGCGCCTTCACTCGGCACGAGCTTTTCTGCGCCACTCGTCTCAGGAACGGTCGCACTGATGCTGTCGGTGAACCCGGCCCTCACACCGGCGCAGGTCAAGGCGACCTTGCAAGCGACGGCGCGCGCATTCCCGACCACTGGAGGGACTGTGAACATCACTGTCACGACCGCGACTCCCAAGGCGACCTTGCCCGTCGCCGTCGCAGCGACAGAGCCACTCCAGTGCGTTGCGCCGACATCTTCCGACCAGCTCGAGTGCTACTGCACGACGGCGACTTGCGGCGCCGGCATGCTCGACGCCCACGCAGCTGTTCTCGCCGCTGCGGGCGGCGCCGCCACCCCGCCCGCCACGGTTGCGCGCAGGGTTGTCGTGTACGCGTGGGCGCTCGTGGACGGGGGGGGCATCGTCACGGCGCTGACAAATGCCAACACTGCC
The DNA here is from genome assembly GCA_038231215.1 of Burkholderiales bacterium. GTDB lineage: Bacteria > Pseudomonadota > Gammaproteobacteria > Burkholderiales > Burkholderiaceae_C > Schlegelella_A. Next base: position 46,117 of record JBBRLS010000029.1, read on the forward strand.
TCAGCGTCCGCTACCCCCACCGGACCCGGAACATTCATAGTTAACCTTACGACGACCGACGATCTCGGTACCGTCGCAACGACTGATCCGACGACGATTACCGTTGGGGCGGCGCCGATCGTCACCCCGCCGGTTTCCGGTGGCGGTGCGCTCGGCGCCGGCTGGCTGCTCCTGCTGTTGACGGCGGTTCTGGCGCTTGCCGCGGTCTCGCGTTTCGAGCGCGGCCGGCTCCGCTTGCTCAGCGGGTTGGTCGCTCGGGACGCGCGCAGGCGCTGAAGCCCCGTCCCGAGGCGTCGAGCTTCAGCGCGGCCAGGCGCGCTGCGGTCGCCACGTCGGCGTTGCCGACGCGATAGGTGTGCGTCACGACTACTGTGGCGCCGCTGCCGCTTGCCGTCTCGTTGCGTACGTCGATCCACGCGCCCTGCGGCAGCGCGGCCTTGAGCGTCGCCTCGGCGGCGGCCGCATCGCTCGTGGCAATCGGGCCGGCCTCCAGGCACATGCCGGCCGGGGCGCTGGCACTCGGCGCCGAGGCCATCGGCATCAGCACGATGCTGTTCGGCCGCACCTGACCGGCGAGCCGCTCGGGCTCGCGGTCGCCGCGCGAATGCAGGCCGAGCACGCCGTCGAACCAGCCACGCGTGAAGCCGAAGAAGAGCAGGTTGGCGGCGACGATCACCGCCAGCGCCGCCTTCAGCACGCCGCCCTCGCGGTCGAGCCTTGCGTCGACGGCAACCCGCCGGCGTCACCCGGTCGCACGCTGACCTCGCCACTGACGACGCGCTCGATGCCACCCCGTGCGCGAACGAGCAGCTCGCCCGAGGACGACACGCCGACGGCGACGCCCTCGATCCGCACGCTGTCTTCGTTGCCGCAAACCACGGCCTGGCCGCACAGCAGGTCGCGCGCCGCGAAGCGAGCCGCGAATGCGGCAAAGCCGCCGTGCTCGAAGGTCCGCAAGGCATCGGCGAGGGCGGGCGCCAGGCGATCGAGCAGGCGCTCGGGCGTGACGCCGGCATCGATCTCGCGCACGCAGGCCACGCCGCTCGATGCGTCGGCGACGCGCTGCGCAAGCACGTTGATGCCGATGCCGATGACGGCGACGCGGCCCTCGCCGAGCGGCGAGGTCTCGATCAGCACGCCGCCGAGCTTGCGCCCCGGCTCATCGGTGCCGACCAGCCAGAGGTCGTTGGGCCACTTCAGGCCGACGCGCAGAGCTGCCGACGGCCGCGGATCGATCGCCTCGGCCAGCGCCACGCCGACGGCCAGCGAGAGGCCGGAGAGGTCGGTGCCGGCCATCGGCCAGGCGAGCGAGAAGGTGAGCGAGGCGCCGGGCGCCGAGTGCCAGGTGCGGCCGCGGCGACCGCGTCCGGCGGTCTGCCGGTCGGCGACGAGAAGACGGGGTTCGAGGGCAGTGCCAGCCGGGGCGCAGCGGACCCAGTCGAGCAGGTCGGCGTTCGTCGATCCGGTCTCTTCGACCCGAAGGGTCTCGAAGGCGGGACGACGCTCCGCGTTCACCGCTTCGGCGCGAGCATCGTGCCGCGGCATCGCGGGCTTGCGCAACGGCACTCGTAGTCCTTCTTGACCTTGGCGGTGTGTCGCCCGTCGAGGACCAGGCCGTAGTTGTAGTTCAGCTCTTCGCCCGGCGCGATGTCGCGCAGCGCCTTGATCCAGACGCGGCCTTCGTCTTCGTCGGCTTCGCAGTTCGGGTCGCACGCGTGGTTGATCCATTTCGCCGGGCTGCCGAACATGCCGTCGATCACGTGCTTGTCATCGATGTGGAAGTAGAAGGTGTGGTTCGGCTGATCGGGATCGTGCGGGTGGCGGCGCTGCGCTTCCTTCCACGTGATGACCAGCCCCGTGTATTCGATGATGCGTTCGCCTTCGGCGATCGGCGCCGCGGCGAACACCCCTTTGCCATGAATGCCGGAGGCGCGAACCTCGATGAGTTTGCGTTTGCTGGTGGCCGATGAGGATTTGCGGGGACTCGGAAGGGTCTTTCGTGCCGACGTCTTTTTTGCGTACATTGAATTCATGGGTGCGCGCGCGTGGGCGTGCGCGCGAGAAGCCCGGATTGTATTGATGCGGCGGAGCCGCACGCGAAAGACATGCCAAGAGAATGACCAAGTCCCTGATCATTGCCGAGAAGCCTTCCGTGGCGCAGGACATCGTCCGCGCCCTCACGCCGACCGCAGGCAAGTTCGACAAGCACGACGAGTACTTCGAGAACGAGCACTATCTCGTCACCTCGGCCGTCGGCCACCTGCTCGAGATCAAGGCGCCCGAGGAGTACGACGTCAAGCGCGGCAAGTGGAGCTTTGCCAACCTGCCCGTGATCCCGCCGCATTTCGACCTGGCGCCGCTCGACAAGACCAAGGGCCGGCTCAACGCCATCGTCAAGCTGGTCAAGCGCAAGGACGTGAGCGAGCTCATCAACGCCTGCGATGCGGGCCGCGAGGGCGAGCTGATCTTTCGCCTGATCCAGCAGCACGCCAAGGCCAAGCACCCGGTCAAGCGCCTCTGGCTGCAGAGCATGACGCCGGCCGCGATCCGCGAAGGCTTCGAGCACCTGCGCAGCGACAAGCAGATGCTGCCGCTCGCCGACGCCGCGCGCTGCCGCTCCGAGGCCGACTGGCTGGTCGGCATCAACGGCACGCGGGCCATGACGGCGTTCAACTCGCGCGACGGCGGCTTCTTTCTCACCACCGTCGGCCGCGTGCAGACGCCCACGCTCTCGATCATGGTCGAGCGCGAGGAGCAGATCAGAAAGCACGTGTCGCGTGACTACTGGGAGGTTCGCGCCACCTTCGCCGTCAACGCCGGAGAGTACGAAGGCAAGTGGTTCGACCCGGCCTGGAAGAAGAATCCCGACGACGCCGAGCTGCGCTCCGACCGCCTCTGGAACGAGGCCGATGCCAGCGCCATCGCCGCCGCGGTGCAGGGCGAGCCCGCCTCCGTCACCGAAGAAGCCAAGCCGAGCACGCAGGCGCCGCCGCAGCTCTACGACCTGACCAGCCTGCAGCGCGAGGCCAACTCGCGCTTCGGCTTCTCGGCCCGCACCACGCTCTCGATCGCGCAGGCGCTGTACGAGAAGCACAAGGTCCTGACCTATCCGCGGACCGACAGCCGGCATCTGCCGGAGGACTACGTCGCCGTCGTCAAGGACACGATCGCGATGATCTCGAAGGAGGACCTGCCGGGCCCGTTGCGCGCGCTGGCGGTGCACGCCAAGACGGCGATCAGGGAGGGCTACGTCAAGCCGATCAAGAAGATCTTCGACAACGCCAAGGTCTCCGATCACTTCGCCATCATCCCGACGCTGCTGGCGCCGAAGAGCCTCTCGGAGATCGAGGCCAAGCTCTACGACATGGTGGCCAAGCGCTTCCTCGCCGTCTTCTTTCCGTCGGCCGAATTCATGGTGACGACGCGGATCTCGACCGTCGCCGTCCCACACCCCAACCCACTCCCGCAGGCGGGAGAGGGAGCAAGACGCGAGTACAGGTTCCAGACCAACGGCAAGGTCATGGTCAAGCCGGGCTGGCTGGCCGTCTACGGCCGCGAGGCGCAAGAGGATGACGCCAATCTCGTGGCCGTCGCTGCCGGCGAGTTGGCGCGCACCGAGAGCGTCGACGTCAAGCCGCTGAAGACGCGGCCCCCGGCGCGCTACACCGAGGCGACGCTGCTCTCGGCGATGGAAGGCGCCGGCAAGCTGATCGACGACGACGAGTTGCGCGAGGCCATGCAGGAAAAAGGCCTCGGCACGCCAGCGACGCGCGCCGCCACGATCGAAGGGCTGATCTACGAGAAGTACATCCATCGCGAAGGCCGCGATCTGGTGCCGGGCGCCAAGGCCTTCCAGCTCATGACGCTGCTGCGCGGCCTCGACATCGAGGACCTGACCAGGCCCGAGCTCACCGGCAACTGGGAGTACCAGCTCGCCGAGATGGAAAAGGGCCACCTCGAGCGCGAGACCTTCATGAAGCGCGTCGCCGAGATGGCCGAGCGCATCGTGAGGAAGGCCAAGGAGTACGACCGCGACACCATCCCCGGCGACTACGCGACGCTGGCCACGCCTTGCCCGAACTGCGGCGGCGTCATCAAGGAAAACTACCGCCGCTATGCCTGCACCGGCATTCCGGGCAGGACCGAGCCGTGCGGCTTTTCGATCAGCAAGATCCCGGGCGGGCGCGCCTTCGAACTGCCCGAGGTGGAGAAATTCCTGCGCGACAAGAAGATCGGCCCGCTCGAAGGATTTCGCTCCAAGGCCGGCTGGCCGTTCACGGCCGAGATCAAGCTGGTCCGCGACGAGGAGCTGAACAACTGGAAGCTGGAGTTCGACTTCGGCGAAGACGCCAAGCGCGAAGGCGAGTCGGGCGAACCGGTCGACTTCTCGCGGCAGGACAGTCTGGGCATCTGCCCGAAGACGCAGGGCAAGGTCTACGAGTTCGGCAGCAGCTACGTATGCGAACACTCGGTCGGCGCCCACGTCACCTGCGACTTCAAGAGCGGCAAGGTCATCCTGCAACAGCCGATCGGGCGCGAGCAGATGACCAGGCTGCTGGCGACCGGCGCCACCGACTTGCTCGAAGGCTTTGTCTCGAACAAGACGCGGCGCAAGTTCAAGGCGCGCCTCGCCTGGGACGCGAAGGAAGGCAAGGTCGTGTTCGCGTTCGAGCCGCGTCCGGTGCGCGTGCCGGCCGGGGCGAAGAAGACGGCCGCAAAGGCAGCGCCAACGAATACGGCGGCCGCGAAGACCGTGTCTGCGAAGACCGTGCCGGCGAAGAAGCCGCCGCCGGCCAAACGTGCTGCGAAGGCATGACGACCGTGCCGGCGACGCGGCGCCGTCCGACGATGCCGGCCATGCGCAGGCAGACAATGGTGGCGTCGCCTACCGGGAGACCGTTGTGAATCGCCAGTCCGTTTCCTGCCGCATCGCCCTGCTTGCCCCGTTGCTCGCACTCTCGTCCGTCGTCGCGCAAGCACAGACCGCGGCCAAGCAGCCGCGCCAGTTACCGCCGCCTGCGGCCCAGGTCAACGGCGTGCCGGCCGGCGTCGACACGGGAACGCCGGCCGGCAGCGACTCGGTGCCGCTCGGCACACCGGTGATGAGCGGCGCCCCGACCAATCGCGCGACCTTCAAGGCCGAATCTGCGGCGGCACGTGCGGCGGGTCGCCCGAAGCCGGCGGCCAGCGCCGCGTCGAGTGCGAAAGGAACGTCCGTCCCGGCCTTGTCGGCCAGCGACGTGGCGGCTTCTAGGCCGGCGAGCCCACTGAAGCCGTAGCCACCAACTCGTTGAGGAGAGCGAGCGAGGCCTGGCCCGACACCGCGTACGGGTCGAGCACCGCGGTCTCCGAGTACTTGAGCAACAGCGCCGGATTGAGCCGGCTCATGTTGACCTGGCCCATCGACCAGCCCGAGAACTTGCGCTCGCCTATCTCTTCGTAGCTGAGCAAGGCGACGTCGCGATGCCGCGGGTCCTGGGCGATCCGGTTGTAGAGCGCGCTCACCGCGCTGCGACCGCCTTCGAGCACCTGCAGGAAGATCCCCGCCGTGCCGCAGAAGCAGAGCACGCCGGTGACGCCGGTGGCGACGTTGCGCTCCTTCGAGGTCTTGAGGATGGCGCCCAGCGCATCGGCATCGACCGACTCGGCGGCACGACTGGCATAGAGGAGGCGGACCAGCATTTCAGCCTCCGTTCTTTTTCGACAGCAGGGAAAGGAATTCGCGGCGCAGGTTGGCGTCCTTGAGGAAGGCACCGCGCATCACGCTGTTGGTCATCATCGCCTCGTCGTCCTTGACGCCGCGCCAGTGCATGCAGAAGTGATCGGCCTCCATGACGATGGCCAGGCCGTCGGGCTTGACGCGGTCCTGCAGCTCGTTGGCCAGCATCGTCACCGCCTCTTCCTGGATCTGCGGCCGGCTCATGATCCAGTCGCAGATGCGCACGTACTTCGACAGGCCGATCAGATTCGAGTGCTCGTTGGGCAACAGGCCGATCCAGACCCGGCCGAGGATCGGGCAGAGGTGGTGCGAGCAGGCGCTGCGCACCTTGACCGGGCCGACGATCATCAGCTCGTTGAGGCGCGAGACGTTGGGGAACTCGGTGACCGTCGGCGCCGCGGTGTAGCGGCCCTGGAATACCTCGGTCAGGAACATCTTGGCGACCCGCTTGGCGGTGTCGTTGGTGTTGTGGTCGCTCTCCGTGTCGATGACAAGGGCGCGCAGCACGCCCTGCATCTGCGCCTCGACCTCGGCGCGCAATTCGTCGATCTCGCCCGGCTCGATGTAGTCGGCGATGTTGTCGTTGGCGTGATAGCGGCAGTCGGCGCCGATCAGCCGGTAGCGGATGCGGTCGGACGCAGGCAGGCGCGCGAGGTCGCCTTCGCTGCGAAAGATCGGTGTGGGTTTCTCGCCGGCCATGGGGTCGCGCATTCTGAAAGCGGGGGCGTGAGCGTACCGCAGCTTCGCAGGAGGGGTCTTCGCTCTGGTCATCCTGAGCCTAGCGAAGGATCCCGACGCTGCGATGAGATCCTTCACTTCGTTCAGGATGACGGTCGTCGAGATCGCAGGTGCTTAGACTGCCCGATGCCCGCCACGCCTGCCAAGACCTCGCTGCCATTGGCACGCCTGCTCGGCCACATGGCCGATGCGATCGCCGCGGTGCGAAGCGGCGAGTCGCTGAACACCGCCCTGGCGCGCTGTCCATCCGACGCGCGCGCCGGCACGCAGGCGCTCGCCTTCCACGCCTTGCGCTGGCTCGGTGCGGCCGAGGTGGTTCGACGCCGCCTCGCGAAGAAGGCGCCGCCTGCCGAGGTCGATGCGCTGCTGCTCGGCGCGCTCGCGCTGCTCTGGCCGCCGGGCACACCGCCCTACGCCGACCACGCGCTCGTCGATCAGGCCGTGAGCGCGGCTCGCCGGCGAGCGCCGGCGAGCGCATCGTTCGTCAATGCCGTGCTTCGTCGCTTCGTTCGCGAGCGCGACGCCGTCGTCGCCACGGCGCTCGAGGATCCGCTCGCGCGCTGGAATCATCGCGACTGGTGGCTGGCGCGCCTGCGCACCGACTGGCCGGCCGAATGGCGGGCGATCGCCGATGCCGACAACACGCATCCACCGATGACCTTGCGCGTCAATGCGCGTCGCGGTACGGCCGCCGGCTACGTGACGCGACTGGCCGAGGCAGGCCTGGCCGCCGAAGCCGGCCCGGGCCACGTCGTCCACCTGCTTCGACCCGTGCCGGTGACGCGCCTGCCCGGTTTCGCCGAGGGGGATGTCTCGGTGCAGGACGCCGCAGCACAGCGTGCCGCCGAACTGCTGACGGCGCAACCGCTTCGGCCAGGCGCGCATGTGCTCGACGCCTGCGCCGCGCCCGGCGGCAAGACCGCGCATCTGCTCGAACTGGCCGACCTCGACCTGCTTGCCATCGACCGCGACGCCGCGAGGCTGGTCCGCGTCGACGAGACCCTGGCTCGCCTCGGCCTGTCGGCGACGACGCTCGCCGCCGACGCCGCCGACCCGGCCTCGTGGTGGGACGGACGGCCCTTCGACGCGATCCTGCTCGATGCACCGTGCAGCGCCTCGGGCATCGTGCGCCGCCATCCCGACGTTCGCTGGCTGCGCCGCGCCAGCGACATCACCGCCTTGGTCGAGACCCAGGCCCGCCTGCTCGACGCCCTCTGGCCGCTGCTCGCGCCGGGCGGCCGCCTGCTCTATTGCACCTGCTCGCTCTTCAAGGCCGAGGGGCAGGCGCAGATCGACGCTTTTTTGCAACGACACCGCGATGCCTTGATCCCCGCGTCGCCCCCTTCGCCCGGGCACCTGCTGCCGCTGCCCGACAATCGCGAGACGCGGCCGGCGCCCGCGCCTGCAGCGTCGGCCGACGGCTTTTTCCTGACGCTCATCGAGAAACACCGAGACATCGCGAACCCATGACCTTGACGCCGCCGCCCGGCTCGTTGCGCCGCCGCAGCCTGCTGCGTGCGCTCGGTGTCGCGGCGTTGCGGGCTTTGCCGGTCTGGGGTGCTGCGGCGTCCTTGATGGGCAAGGCGCAGAAGGCGCTCGCTTCGACGCCCGAGCTCACCGTCTTCGACGTCGTTCGCGACGAGGACGGCGTCAACCTCAGCTACGCCGTCGAGTTCGAGCTCGGCCGCGGCGTCGACGATGCGCTCGTCAAGTCGGTGCCGCTCTTCTTCGTCGCCGAGGCCGAAATCTTTCGCGACCGCTGGTACTGGCGCGATCGGCGCGTCGCCCACGCCGTGCGCACCTGGCGCATCGTCTACCAGCCGCTCACCTCGACCTACCGGGTGACGACGGTCGGCGGGTTGAGCCAGAGCTACGCGACGCGCGTCGAGGCGCTCGCCTCGTTCAGCCGCGTCGCGCGCTGGAAGATCGCCGAGCCGAGCCAGCTCGAAGAGGGCAGCCGTCACTACCTCGAGTTCCAGTACCGGCTCGACACGACGCAGTTGCCGAGGCCGATGCAGATCGGCATCAGCGGCGAGCCGGACTGGCAACTCTCGGTCAAGCGCACGCAGCGCATCAACTGAGAACACGGATTCCCGACGATGGCGCAAGACGCCGGCCCTAACGCCCCCCTGGCGACCATGACCCGGTCGGGCCGCTGGGCCTGGATCCTCTCGACGGTGGCGGCGTTGGGCGCCGGCCTGGTGCTCGCGTTCCTGCTCTCGATCGCGACCAACAATCCGGCCCTTTACGAGCGTCACTATGTCTGGCTGTTCTGGGTCAACGTCGCGCTGGCCAGCCTGCTCGTCACCGTCATCGTCGTTGCCGGCGTGCGCCTGCTCTGGCGCGTCTCGCGCGGCCGCTTCGGCAGCCGCCTGCTGCTCAAGCTGGCGGCCATCTTCGCGCTCGTCGGCGTCATTCCCGGCGTGCTGATCTACACGGTGAGCTACCAGTTCGTCTCGCGCTCGATCGAGAGCTGGTTCGACCTCAAGGTCGAGGGCGCGCTCGACGCCGGCCTCAACCTCGGGCGCGGCACCATCGACTCGATCGTCACCGAGCTCGGCACCAAGACGCGGCTGGCGGCCGAGCGCCTGGGCGAGGCTTCGGGCTCGGCCGAGCCGCTGCGCCTGGAGCGCTTGCGCGAGCAGCTCTCGGCGCAGGAGGTCGGCGTCGTCGGCAGCGCCGGGCAGAGTCTGTTCACGACGGGCTCGGCGACCTCCGGGCTGATGCCCGAGCGGCTCTCGACGTCCTTGCTGCGCCAGGCGCGCACGCAGCGCGTCGTCAGCCAGGCCGAGGGCCTGGACGAAGACGCGGCGGCCGCCGGCACCGCGGCGCGGGTGCGCGCCGTCGCGGTCATCCCGAGCACCAACTTTGCGCTTGGCGAGCAGGAGCGCTATCTCGTCGTCACGCAGTCGATCGCACCGGCGCTGGCCGCCAACGCGCTGGCCGTGACCAATGCCTACCGCGAGTACCAGCAGCGCTCGCTGGCGCGCACCGGCCTGCGCAAGATGTACATCGGCACGCTGACGCTCTCGCTCGTGCTCGCCGTCTTCGGCGCGCTGCTGCTCGCGGTTGCGCTAAGCAATCAGCTCGCGCAGCCGCTGTTGCTGCTGGCCGAGGGTGTGGAGCAGGTGGCGCGCGGCGACTTCAGCTCGAAGGCGGTGTTCGCGTCGCGCGACGAGCTGGGCGGATTGACGCGCTCGTTCGCCGAGATGACCGAGCAGCTTTCCGACGCGCGCGAGCTGGTGCACCGCAGCGTCGTGCAGGTCGAAGGCGCGCGTGCCAACCTGCAGACCATCCTCGACAACCTGACCGCCGGCGTGATCGTGTTCGACCGCCACGGCGCCATCGACACCGTCAATCCCGGCGCGACGCGCATCCTGCGCCTGCCGCTCTCGGCCTGGCGTGGCCGCCGCCTCGACGAAGTGACCGGCCTCGGCGAATTCGGCCAGGCCGTGTGGCAGCGCTTCGAGATGCATGCCACGAGCCCCGAGGCCGGCGAGCGCGATCACTGGCAGGACTCGTTCGAGCTGCAGACCGGTGGCGTGCCCGGCGGCGAGCGCCCGTCGATCACGCTGCTGGTGCGCGGCGCGGCGATGCCGCAGGGCGCGCGCCTGATGGTCTTCGACGACATCACCGAGCTCGTCTCGGCGCAGCGCGTCGAGGCCTGGAGCGAAGTGGCGCGCCGGCTCGCGCACGAGATCAAGAACCCGCTCACGCCGATCCAGCTTTCGGCCGAGCGGCTGCAGTTCAAACTCGCGCCCAAGCTCGAGGGCACCGACCAGGCGATGCTCAAGCGCTCGGTCGACACCATCGTCAACCAGGTGCAGGCGATGAAGACGCTGGTCAACGAGTTTCGCGACTACGCGCGGCTGCCCGCCTCGCAGCTCGAGCCGCTCGACCTCAACGAACTGGTCGGCGAGGTGCTTGGCCTCTACGCCTCGGCACAGGAGTCGGGGCGGCTGCACGCCGAGCTCGGCGAGGACCTGCCGCCGATCATCGGCGACGGCACGCAGCTTCGCCAGGTCATCCACAACCTGGTGCAGAACGCGCTCGACGCCGTGGCCGAGCGCAGCGACGGTCGGGTGCGCGTCTGCACCGAGGTGGCGGCCAACGAGCAGGGCGAGGTTCGCGCCGTGCGCCTGATCGTCATCGACAATGGGCCCGGATTTTCGGAGAAGGTGCTCAAACGCGCCTTCGAGCCCTACGTGACGACGAAGACGAAAGGAACCGGTCTCGGCCTGGCCGTGGTCAAGAAGATCGCCGACGAGCATGGCGCGCGCATCCGCATCGTCAACCTCGGCATGGGCAGCGAGGGCACGGGCGACGAGGCGGCGACCGCGCCGCGCGGCGCGCAAGTTTCGCTATCATTTTCAAAACTCGCTCCGGTGCAACGCGCCGAGGCGGCAGGGATCGTGGCGCGGGCCCGATCTCACTGAAAGGTTCATGGCCACCATTCTTGTCGTCGACGACGAACTGGGCATTCGCGCGCTGCTGTCGGAGATCCTCGCCGACGAAGGCCACACGGTCGAACTGGCGGAGAACGCGGCGCAGGCGCGTGCCTGCCGGGAGCGCATTCGGCCCGACCTCGTGCTGCTCGACATCTGGATGCCCGACGTCGACGGCATCACGCTGCTCAAGGAGTGGGGCTCGTCGGCCCAGCTCTCGATGCCGGTGATCATGATGAGCGGCCACGGCACGATCGACACCGCCGTCGAGGCGACCAAGTTCGGTGCGATGGCCTTTCTCGAAAAGCCGATCACCCTGCAGAAGCTGCTGCGCGCAGTGGAGCAAGGCCTTGCCAAGC
>JBBRLS010000030.1:0-51526 GCA_038231215.1 Burkholderiales bacterium
CTTGACGATCTGCCGGTGCTCTCCGACCGAGATCGGCATGAGCACGCCGTCGGCGAGATTGAGGCGGCGAAAGAGACTGAGCTCCTTGATGAGCTTGCGGTAGATCGATGTCAGCTTGGCATTGCCCGCCATCTCGACCAGACGATCGTGGAAATGGAGATTGAGCAGGTGGTAGCGCGGCGCGTCCTTGACCTTGACGGCCCGCTCCATCTGTTCGACCAGGCCGCGAATTTCCTTCAGGTCGACGCTCAGCATGGCGCCGGCGAGGCGCCGGCCGACCAGCTCTTCCATCGCCGCGCGCACGTCGAAGATGTCGATCGCCTCTTCGACCGGCAGATTGCGCACGAACACGCCGCGGTTCTTCTCGATGCGCACCAGACCGGCTTCCTCGAGCATGCGAAAGGCCTCGCGCAGCGGCCCGCGCGAGACGCCGAGGCGCGCCGCAAGCGCCACTTCGGTGAGCTTTTCGCCCGGGGGCAACTCGCCGGAAAGGATCATTCGTTCCAGCTCGCTCTGCACCACGCTCGACAGCGAACTGGTCTGCAACAGCGTGATCGTCGGGTGCGGAGCCGGGGCGGCGGCAAGGGCGGCGGGCATGGTCCGAGTAGACCCGGCTGAATGCCGATTGTCAACAATCTCCAAGAAACAGTTGACGCTTCGGATTGGCGGCCCCTAGACTGCCCGGGCCGACAACGCGTGGCGAAGAACTGTCATCGAACGGGCATAGGCTTTGCACACACGAGCGGCATTCGTCGCTCGCTCACGTCATTCATCTCAGGGAGTTCCGCATGAAACCGGGTTCATTCAAGGCGCTTCTCGGCGCCGTGCTGCTCGCTGCTTCCTTCGGCGCTCTCGCGCAGAAGAGCACGCTCACCGTCTACACCGCGCTCGAGACCGACCAGCTCAAGGCCTACGAGGCCGGCTTCAACAGGGTCAATCCCAACATCGAGATCAAGTGGGTGCGCGACTCCACCGGCGTGATCACCGCCAAGCTGCTCGCCGAGAAGGCCAATCCGCAGGCCGACGTGGTGATGGGCGTGGCGGCGTCGAGCCTGGCCCTGCTCGATTCGCAGGGCATGCTGATCCCTTATGCGCCGCTCAACCTCGACGCGATCATGAGCGCCTACCGCGACAAGAAGAACCCGCCGGCCTGGTTCGGCATGGACGTCTGGGGCGCGACCGTCTGCTTCAACACCGTCGAGGCGCAGAAGAAGGGCATTCCCAAGCCCGAGACCTGGAAGGACCTGACCAAGCCGGTCTACAAGGGCCAGATCGTGATGCCGAACCCGGCCTCTTCGGGCACCGGCTTCTTCGACGTCAACGCCTGGCTCACGCTCTGGGGTGACCAGGACGGCAAGGGCGGTGGCTGGAAGTACATGGACGCGCTGCACGAGAACATCGCCCAGTACACGCACTCCGGCTCCAAGCCCTGCAACATGGCCGCCGCCGGCGAATACGTGGTCGGCATCTCGTTCGAGTACCGCGCCAACGCCAACAAGGCCAAGGGCGCCCCGATCGACCTGGTGTTCCCGAAGGAAGGCCTCGGCTGGGACCTCGAGGCATTCGCGATCCACAAGGGCACGAAGAATCTCGAGGCGGCGAAGAAGCTCGCCGACTGGGCATCGAGCAAGGATGCGATGCAGCTCTACGGCAAGAACTTCGCCATCACGGCGCAGCCGGGCGTCGCCTCGCCGCTCGCGAACGTGCCGGCCGACTACGAGAGCCGCCTCGTGAAGATGGACTTCAAGGTCGCCGCCGACGGCCGCGCCCGCGTCCTCGACGAGTGGAACAAGCGCTACAACGGCAAGTCCGAGCCGAAGAAGTGACGCTCCGGGACTCCCTCTCCCGCCTCGGCGGGAGAGGGCGGGGGTGAGGGTGGGGATGCGCCAGGACCCTCACCCCAACCCTCTCCCGCAAGCGGGCGAGGGACCCTATTTGCGTCTGCAGGGGATACGCAAGTCGTTCGGAACCTTCCAGGCCCTGTCCGACATCGACCTGACGATCGAGCAGGGCGAGTTCGTCTGCTTCCTCGGTCCCTCGGGCTGCGGCAAGACCACCCTGCTGCGCATCATCGCCGGCCTCGAGACGCAGACCGCCGGCAGCATCTTCCAGGCGGGGCGCGACATCTCGGTGCTGCCGCCGGCCGAGCGCGACTACGGCATCGTCTTCCAGTCGTACGCGCTCTTTCCCAATCTTTCGGTCGCCGACAACGTCGGCTACGGGCTGGTGAACCGCAAGGTCGCCAAGGCGAAAGTCGCAGCGCGCGTCGACGAGCTGCTGAAGCTGGTCGGCCTTCCGGGCAGCGGCGACAGGTTCCCGGCCCAGCTCTCGGGCGGGCAGCAGCAGCGCATCGCCCTGGCCCGGGCGCTGGCGACGTCGCCGGGCCTGCTCCTGCTCGACGAGCCGCTCTCGGCGCTCGACGCCATCGTCCGCGTCCACCTGCGCCAGGAGATTCGCTCGCTGCAGCGAAAGCTCGGCGTGACGACCATCATGGTGACGCACGACCAGGAGGAAGCGCTCTCGGTCGCCGACCGCATCGTCGTCATGAACCACGGCGTGATCGAGCAGGTGGGCACGCCGATGGAGGTCTACCGTGACCCGGCGACGCCCTTCGTCGCCGATTTCGTCGGCAAGATCAACGTCCTCTCCGGACGGCTTCATCCCGGCCGCGACCTGCGCATCGGCGCCAGCCGCTTCGCCTGCGAGCGCGACACCGAGACCGAGCGCGAGGTCAAGGTCTACCTGCGGCCCGAGGACGTGCTCGCGCGGCCGATCGCGCCCGGCGACGTCAACGTGTTCGACGGCGCCATCGACAAGATCGAGTTCCTTGGCTCGTATTGCCTGGTCCGCGTCAACGCCGAGGCCATGGGCATCGAGCCGATCACCGTCTACCTGTCGCTCAACTACCTGGCCGAGCAGGGCCTGCAGGTCGGCAGCCGCCTGCCGCTGAAGGTGCTGCCCGAGCGCATGCGCTTCTTCTAGTCGAGAGGCCTCGCATCGTGTCGGCCGTTCTCCCGCTGCCCGCCGCACGGCCGCTTCGCCAGCGCGCCCACTGGACCGATCGGATCGCCCATGCGGTGATGCTGGCGCTGGTGCTGGCGCTGATCGCCTTCCTGGCGCTGCCGCTCGCGACCATCCTCGCCAAGGCGCTGCAGAACGCAGACGGCGCCTTCGTCGGCCTCGCCAACTTCGCCGGCTACATGAAGAGCCCGGCGCTGCTGCGATCGTTCTTCAACAGCGTCTGGGTCTCGGCGCTGGTCACGATCGTGACGGTGCCGCTCGCCTTCGGCTTCGCGTATGCGATGACGCGCAGTTGCATCCCGGGCAAGGGCGTGTTCCGCACGATCGCCCTGATCCCGTTGCTCGCGCCTTCGCTGCTCTCCGCGCTCTCGCTGATCTACTGGTTCGGCAACCAGGGCATCGCCAAGGGCGTGATCACGGCCTTCGGCTTCGAGAACATCTACGGCGCCCCGGGCATCGTCATCGCCGAGTGCTTTGCCGTGTTTCCGCACGCCCTGATGATCCTGGTGAGCGCGCTGGCGCTGGCCGACGCCCGCCTCTACGAAGCGGCGCAGGCACTCGGCACCTCGACCCGGCGCAAGTTCTTCACCATCACGCTGCCGGGCGCGAAGTACGGACTGATCTCCGCTGCGCTGGTCGCGTTCACCCTCGTGATGACCGACTTCGGCATCCCCAAGGTGATCGGCGGCAACTTCAACATGCTCGCCACCGACGTGTTCAAGCTCGTCATTGGCCAGCAGGACTTCCAGCGCGGCGCGGTCGTCGGCCTGCTGCTGCTGACGCCGGCGGTGCTCACCTTCGGCATCGACTGGCTGGTGCGGCGCAAGCTCACCGCGATGCTGACGGCGCGCGCCGTGCCTTATGCGGCGAAGCCGGCGAAGGGCTTCGACCGGCTGATGCTGGCCTACGTCATGCTGATCAGCGCCCTGATGCTGGCGATGATCGGCATGGCCGTGTTCGCCTCGATCGCCACGTATTGGCCGTACAACCTCACGCCCACGCTCAAGCACTACACGATGGGCCTGGTCGACGCCGAGGTCGGGCCCGCCTTCGTCAACAGCCTCACGCTGGCGGCGGGCACCGCCTTCTTCGGCACCACCATCGTCTTCGTCGGCGCCTACATGCTCGAGAAGACCCGCGGCATGGACGCGCTGCGCCCCGTGGTGCGCCTGTTGGCGATGCTGCCGATGGCGGTGCCGGGGCTGGTGCTCGGCCTGGGCTACATCTTCTTCTTCAACGCGCCGGGCAATCCGCTGCATGGCCTGTACCAGACGATGCCGCTGCTCATCGTCTGCACCATCGTCCATTTCTACACCACCGGCCACCTCACGGCGGTGACGGCGCTGAAGTCGCTCGACGCCGAGTTCGAGGCAGTGAGCGCCTCGCTCAAGGTGCCGTTCTTCACCACCTTTCGCCGCGTCACCCTGCCGATCTGTACGCCGACGCTGGTCGACATCGCCCGCTACTTCTTCGTCAACGCCATGACGACGATCTCGGCCGTCGTGTTCCTCTATTCGCCCGACACCAAGGTCGCGGCGATCGCCATCCTCAACCTCGACGAAGCCGGCGAGGCCGGCGCCGCCGCCGCATGCGCGGTGCTCATCACGGCGGCTTCGACCGTCGTGACGCTGCTGTTCATGGCGGTCGGCGCGCTGGTCGACCGGCGCACCCAGGCCTGGCGCCGCGGCGCCTGGCGCTGAAGCCGGGCGGCCCGCAGACCACACAGGAAGACACCGATGCAGCGCGACGCGATCCTTCTCACCCCCGGTCCCCTGACCACCACCGAGCGCACCAAGCGGGCGATGCTGCGCGACTGGGGCTCGTGGGACTCGAGCTTCATCGCCATGACGGCCGAGATCCGGGCGCAACTGCTCGCTATCGTCCACGGCGAAGACACGCACGTCGTCGTGCCCTTGCAGGGCAGCGGTACGTTTGCGGTCGAGGCCGCGGTCGCGACCCTCGTGCCGAAGGATGGCCATGTGCTCGTGCTCGACAACGGCGCCTACTGCAAGCGGCTCGGCCGGCTGGCCACGCTGATGGGCAAAAAGACGACGATCCTGCCGCACGCCGAGGACGCGCCCGTCTCGCCCGCCGAACTCGAGGTGGCGCTGCGAGCCGATCCCGGCATTAGTCACGTCGGCCTGATCCATTGCGAGACCGGCACCGGCGTCGAAAACCCCTTGCGCGCGATCTCGGAGATCTGCGCCCGCCATGGCAAGGGCCTGATCGTCGACGCGATGAGCTCGTTTGCGGCACTGCCGATCGACGCCCGCGAGCTGAAGTTCGACGCGCTGGTGGCGGCCAGCGGCAAGTGCCTAGAAGGCGTGCCGGGCATGGGCTTCGTCTTCATCGGCAAGGACGCGATCGCCGGCGCAGCGGGCAACTCGCACTCGCTGGCGATGGACTTGCACGACCAGCACGTCTACATGGAGAAGACCGGCCAGTGGCGTTTCACGCCGCCGACGCACGTGGCCGCGGCGCTGGCCGAAGCGATCCGGCAGTTCGTGGAAGAGGGCGGCCAGCCGGCCCGCCTGGCGCGCTACACGGCCAACTGCGCCGCCCTGGTCGGCGGCATGAAGGCGCTCGGCTTCGAGCCCTTCCTGAAGGCCGACGTGCAGGCGCCGATCATCGTCACGTTTCATGCGCCGGCCGACCCGCGTTATGCGTTCAAGCCGTTCTACGAGGCGGTCCGTGCCCGCGGCTTCATCCTCTATCCGGGCAAGCTCACCGAGCTCGAGACCTTTCGTGTCGGCTGTATCGGCGCGATAGGCCCCGACGTGATGCGCGAGGCCGTCGCCGCCATTGCCGACGCGATGCGCGAGATGGGCATTGCCCGCGGCACACCCTCCCTGTCATCCTGAGCCGACGCGCGAGAATCGCGGCATGACTACGCCCACCCCCGAACACCCCGCGCTCACCGCCGTCCGCCAGAGCGGCAGCAGCAAGGTCAAGGTCGCCGTCAGCGACATCGACGGCGTGCTGCGCGGCAAGTACCTGCACGTCGACAAGTTCCTCGGCGCCGCTGAGCCTTCGCCGGGCGGCGGCTTCGGCTTCTGCGACGTCGTGTTCGGCTGGGACATGACCGACCAGACCTACGACAACGCCACGCACACCGGCTGGCAGCACGGCTTTCCCGACGCGCTGGCGCGTCTCGACCTCTCGACGCAGCGCAACGTTCCCTGGGACGGCAACGTGCCCTTCTTCCTCGGCGAGTTCGTCAACGCCGACCACTCGCCTTCGCCGATCTGTCCGCGCCAGACCTTGAAGCGAGTCCTGAAGCGCGCCGAGAAGATGGGTTTCTCGGTGATGACGGGCATGGAGTTCGAGTGGTTCAACTTCGTCGAGACGCCGCAGACCTGGGCCGCCAAGCAGGGCGTCTTGCCGACGCCGCTGACGCCCGGCATGTTCGGCTACTCGCTGCTGCGCATGAACCACCGGCGCGAGTTCATGAACGCGCTGATGGACGAGATGCTCGCCTTCGGCGTGCCGATCGAGGGCCTGCACACCGAGACCGGCCCGGGCACCTATGAAGTGGCGATCGCATTCGGTGAAGCCCTGGAGCAGGCCGACCGCGCGATCCTCTTCAAGACCGGCGCCAAGGAGATCGGCTCCCGCTTCGGCATCATGCCGAGCTTCATGGCCAAGTGGAACGCCAGGCTGCCCGGCTGCAGCGGCCACATCCACCAGAGCCTGAAAGAAGGCAAGGACGGCAAGACCAATCTCTTCTACGACGAGAAGTCGCCGCGCAAGATGAGCGCGGTTTTCGAGAGCTACCTCGCCGGCCAGGTCGCCTGCCTGATGGAGATGGCGCCGATGTTCTGGCCCACCATCAACAGCTACAAGCGCCTCGTCGACGGCTTCTGGGCTCCCGTCAAGCCGACCTGGGGCATGGACAACCGCACGGCGAGTTTTCGCGTCATTGCCGGCAGCCCGAAGGCGACGCGCCTCGAGACGCGCTGCCCGGGCGCCGACGTCAATCCCTACATCGCGATGGCGGCGGTGATCGCCGCCGGTCTCGAAGGGATCGAGAAGGGCTGGACGCTGACCGCGCCGCCGATCACCGGCACCAACCAGGGCTCCGATCACATCCCGCGCGCGCCGCGCACGCTGATCGAGACGACGCGAGTCTTCCAGCAGTCGCGCGTCGCCCGCGACTGGTTCGGCGACGACTTCGTCGACCACTTCGCGGCGACGCGCGAGTGGGAATGGCGGCAGTGGCTCGACGGCGTGACCGACTGGGAATTGAAGCGCTACTTCGAGATCATCTGATGCCGATGTGCGGCGCTGCTGTCATCCTGAGCGAAGCGAAGGATCCTGTCGCTCGCGAAGCGGTGAGATCCTTCGCGTTGCTCAGGAAGACAAAAGTGTGGCTCGCGGGCGCGGCCATTGCGGTTTGGCTGGCCTTGCCGGGCGCCGCTGCGGCGGCGACCACGGTCCGCATCGCCACGGCCTTCGATCCGCAGACCATGGACCCGCACGCCCTGGCCTTGCTCTACCACTCGCGCATCGCCTTCCAGGTGCACGAGTCGCTGCTCAACCGCGACGAGCAGTTCCGCGTCGAGCCTTCGCTCGCGCTCTCGTGGAACCAAGTCGATGCGAAGACTTGGCGCTTCAAGCTGCGCCAGGGCGTGGTCTTCCACGACGGCTCTCCGTTCACCGTCGACGACGCCGTGTTCTCGATCCAGCGCGCCATGACGCCGCCTTCGCAACGCGCCTTCCAGCTCAAGGGCGTGATCGCGGCGAAGAAGGTCGACGAGCAGACGCTGGAAGTCGATCTCGAGGCACCCGACGCGGTGCTGCCGGAGAAGTTTCTCAACCTGCCGATGGTGAGCCAGGCCTGGTGCCAGTTGCACAAGGTCGAGGTGGCGCAGGACTTCAACGCCAAGCAGGAGACCTTCTCGGTTCGCAATGCCATGGGCACCGGGCCCTACATGCTCGAGCGCTTCGAGCCCGACATCCGCACCGTGCTCAGGAAGAACCCGCGCTGGTGGGGCTGGAGCGACAAGCGCTCGGGCAACGTCGACGAGATCGTCTGGCTGGCGATCCGCTCCGACGCGACGCGCTTGGCCGCGCTCATCTCCGGCGAGGTCGACATGCTTCTGGACCCGCCGATTCCCGACGTGGCGCGGCTGAAAGGCGAATCGGCGTTGACGGTGTTGCAGATGGCCGACCTCGGCGAGCAATACCTTGTCTTCGACGTCGCTCGCGACGAACTCGAAGGCTCGGACGTCAAGGGGCGCAACCCGTTCAAGGACCTGCGCGTTCGTCGCGCCGTGTACCAGGCGATCAACGTCGAGTTGATCGCCCAGAAGGTGATGCGCGGCCTGGCGGTGCCGACCGGCGCATGGCTCTCGCCGCGCGTCGATGGCTCGCTCGCCGATCTGGACAGGCGCTTGCCGTACGACCCGGTGAAAGCGCGCGCGCTGCTTGCCGAGGCTGGCTACCCGAACGGCTTTTCGGTGACGCTCGACTGCGTCAACGTGGCCTGGCGAGAGGCGGTCTGCCAGGCGATGACGGCGATGCTGACGCAGGTCGGCATCCGCGCCACGCTGCGCTCTTCGCCGACCAACCAGTTCTTTCCCAAGCTGAGCCAGGGCACGGCGAGCCTGGCCGAGTTCGGCTGGAACCCGACGACCGACGCCTGGATCTCGCTGAACGCGCTGTTCCGCACCTACGACCGCGCCGGCTACGGCACCTTCAACGCCGGCCGCTACAGCAACGCCAGGCTCGACGCCCTCATAGACGCGATGCGCATCGAGCCCGACGCGACGCGCCGCCGCGCCATGGTGGCGACGGTGCTGCGCTTCGTCGCCGACGAGCTGCCGTCGATTCCGCTCTATCGTCGCACCCTGAACTGGGCGATGAAGAAGAACGTGCGCGCCGTGCAATGGCCCAACGACACGCCCGAGTTGCGCTGGCTGCGCGTGCAGCCCTGAACCGTACATCGCTCTCGACGGATCTCTCATGACCATCACCCGTTTCTCGTTTCCCACGACGATCCAGTTCGGCCCCGGCGCGAGCCGGCTCTGCGGCCCGCATCTGAAGGAGCTCGGCTTCAAGCGTCCGCTCGTCGTCACCGACAGGGGCCTGGCGGCGCTGCCCTTGCTTGCCGAGTTCACCGCGAGCTTGTCCGGCGCCGGCCTGGTTCCTTCGGTGTATGCCGGCGTGTTCGGCAATCCGACCGGCAGCCAGGTCATGAACGGCGCAGCCGCCTATCGTGCCCATGGCGCCGACTGTGTCGTCGGCATCGGCGGCGGCGCGGCGCTCGACGTCGCCAAGATCGTCGGCCTGCTCGCCACGCACGAGGGCGACGTCATGGAGTACGTCTGGGACCATCCGCAGGTGCGTGCGATCGGCGACAAGCTGCCGTACTTCGTCGCCTTGCCGACGACCTCGGGGACAGGCAGCGAGGTCGGCCGCAGCAGCGTCATCAGCGAAGAGGCGACGCACGTCAAGCGCGTCGTCTTCTCGGCGCAGATCCTCGCCAGGGTGGTCTTCGCCGACCCCGAGCTGACGCTCGGCCTGCCACCTGCGGTGACCGCGGCGACCGGCATGGACGCGCTGACGCACAACGTCGAGAGCTACCTCTCGCCGGCCTATCACCCGCTCTGCGACGGCATCGCCCTCGAAGGCACGCGCATCGCCGCGCGCGCGCTGGCGCTCGCCGTGCGCGAGCCCGGCAACGTCGGCGCGCGCGCCGACATGATGATGAGCTCGATGATGGGCGCCATCGCCTTCCAGAAGGACCTGGGCGCCGTGCACTCGTGCGCCCACGCGCTCGGCACGGTGTGCGACATGCACCACGGCCTGGCCAACGCGCTGATGATCGACACCGTGCTGGCGTGGAACGCAGAAGCGGTGCCGAAGAAGTTCGAGGAGCTGGCGCACGTCGTCGGCGTGAGCGGCGGCGCGGCGGGATTTCTCGCCTGGCTGAAGGCGTTGAAGCAGGGGATCGGCATTGCGCCGAGCCTGACCGCCGCAGGTGTCGAGCGCAGCGCGATTCCCCGGCTCGTTGCCATCGCCACCGCCGACATCTGTCATCAGACAAATCCGCGCCCGGTGCAGGCCGCGGACTTCGAGCGCCTGTTCGCGGAGGCGATGTGATATGACGACTCCCACGCTTGCGGCTGGCGCCGCTGCGCTGCCCCCCGAGGGGGCGCGGGCCGGCTTGGGGCGGCCCGGCGCCGGCCCGAGGCCGATCGAGCGCGTCAAGGTCGGCATCTCGGCCTGCTTCTTCCACGCTGACGCCAAGCGCGCGATCTTCACCGGCAAGACGCTGCAATACGTCGAACAGTCGGTGGCGCACTGGGTTATGGGCAGTGGCGCGCTCGCCGTCATGATCCCGAGCCCGGCGGGCGAAACGCAGAAGGGTGACGCCAGCCTCGACGACTACGCCGGCTGGCTCGACGCCCTCGTCCTCGAGGGCGGCTCCGACGTCTCGCCGGGCAGCTACGGCGAATCGCCGCTCGACGATCGCTGGCAAGGCGACCGCATCCGCGACGACTACGAGCGCGCGCTGCTTGCCGCCTTCGCCGGTCGCGGCAAGCCGGTGCTCGGCATCTGTCGCGGCCTGCAGCTCATGAACGTCGCGCACGGCGGCACGCTGGTCCAGGACATCGACACGCATCGGCCGGGACCGGTGCGGCATCGCGACGCGGCGATCTACGACCGCAACCTGCACGAGCTCGAGTTCGTCGCCGGCACGCGGCTGGCCGAGATCTTCGAAGGAACGTCGCGTGCCACCGTGAACAGCGTTCACCACCAGGCGATCAAGGATCTCGCGCCGGGCTTCATCGTCGAGGCGCGCTGCCCGAGCGACGGCATGATCGAGGCGATCCGCAAGCCTGGCCCGCGGTTCATGGCCGCGGTGCAATGGCACCCCGAATTTCACCGTACCGACGAAGGCACGCTCGACGACCGCCCGATGCTCGACGACTTTCTCGCGGCCGCACGGGCGGCCAGGCCATCATGACGAATACGCTGTCTATCACCAATCCCGCAACTGGCGCGCTGCTCGCCGAGGTGCTGTCCGACGACGCGGCGAGCGTTGCCACGAAAGCCGGCCGTGCACGGGCGGAGCAACCCGGCTGGGCGGCGCGCCCATTGGCCGAGCGCAAGGCGGCGATCGTGCGCTTCCGCGCCATGGTTGCGGCCGAGCTCGAGACATTGGCGGCCACGCTGACGGCCGAGGTCGGCAAGCCGCTCGCGCAGTCGCGCAACGAGCTGAACGGCTTTCTCGCGCGCATCGATTTCTTTATCGCCGAGGTCGAGGCGAGCACGGCTGACGAAGAGGTGTTCGCCGACGCCGGCATGACCGAGCGGATCGCCCACG
Organism: Burkholderiales bacterium; assembly: GCA_038231215.1. Taxonomy (GTDB): domain Bacteria; phylum Pseudomonadota; class Gammaproteobacteria; order Burkholderiales; family Burkholderiaceae_C; genus Schlegelella_A. Next base: position 11,354 of record JBBRLS010000030.1, read on the forward strand.
AGCCGCTCGGTGTCGTTGCCAACATCTCGGCCTGGAACTATCCGTACTTCGTCGGTGGCAACGTCTTCGTTCCGGCGCTTCTCACCGGCAATGCGGTCCTCTACAAGCCCTCGGAGTTCGCGACGCTGACCGGACTGCACATCGACCGGCTGCTACATGCGTCCGGCATCCCGGACGATGTCTTCATCACCGTCGTCGGCGGCGGCCAGGTCGGCGCGGCGCTGGTCGAGCAGCAGGTCGACGGCGTCTTCTTCACCGGCTCGGCGGCGACCGGCGAGCGCATCGCCGTGGCGGTCGGGCCGCGCATGATCCGCCTGCAGCTCGAGCTCGGCGGCAAGGATCCGACCTACGTCGCCGACGATGCCGATCCCAAGGCGGCCGCCGAATCGCTGGCCGATGGTGCGATGTACAACACCGGCCAGAGTTGCTGCTCGGTCGAGCGCATCTACGTCCACGAGCGCATCCACGACGCCTTCGTCGCCGCGTTCCTCGACACGGTGAAGGGCTTCAAGATCGGCGACCCGACGGCAGACGGCACCTACATCGGCGCCATCACGCGCACGCCGCAGATCGGCGTCCTCGAAGAGCAGGTCGCCGACGCGCTGGCGCGCGGCGCCGAACTGCGCGCCGGGGGCAGGCGCATCGACAAGCAAGGCAACTGGTTCGAGCCGACCGTCTTCACCGGCGTCAACCACGACATGCTGCTGATGCGCGAGGAGAGCTTCGGGCCGATCATCGGCATCCAGAAAGTGAAGAACGACGACGAGGCGCTCGCCCTCATGAACGACACCCGCTACGGCCTGACGGCGGGCATGTTCACGCGCGACAAAGCGCGTGCGTCCAGGCTGCTTTCGAAGGTCCATGCCGGCAGCGTCTACTGGAACTGCTGCGACCGCGTCAGCCCGCGTCTGCCGTGGTCGGGGCACGGCGACTCGGGTGTCGGCGTGACGCTGTCGCGCTACGGCATCCAGGCCTTCACGCGGCCCAAGGCCTGGCACCTGCGCAAACCTTGAGCGCCACTCGCTTGCGCCAAAGCGCCGTCGGCCGGTGAGGCTCGCGCTCTTCGATCTCGACGGGACGCTGCTCACTGGCGACACCGACGAGCTGTGGTGCGAGTTCCTGATGGCCGAGGGCATCCTCGATCGCGCGAGATTCGAAGCGAGGAACCGGAGCATCGCATCGCGCTATGCCGCCGGCGCGGTTGCACCGGCCGAGTTCTGCTCCTTCTACGCGTCGACGCTCGCCGGCCGCTCGGCGGCCGAATGGTCGCCGTGGCGCGATCGCTTCATCGCCGGCGTCATCGCACCACGTCTCGGCGCCGCAGCGCACGCGCTGGTGGCAAAGCACCGCGACGTCGGCGACCGAGTGGTGCTGACGACGGCGACGAATCGCTTCCTCAGCGAGCCGATCGCTCCCTTGCTCGGCATCGCCGACGGAGACCTCATCGCCACCGGGCTCGAGGATTGGGGCGGCAAATTCACCGGCGCGAACGCCGGCATTCTCAATATGCGCAAGGGCAAGGTGCATCGCGTCATTGCATGGCTGCGGGAGCGTGGCTTCGATGAGAGTGTGCTGAACGATGCGACCTTCTACAGCGACTCGGCGAACGACTTGCCGCTGCTTCGCGCCGTGGCTCATTCCGTAGCGGTCGACCCCGACGCGCGATTGCTCCAGGAAGCAGAAGAGAAGGGCTGGCCGGTGCTGCGCCTGGCGCGATGACGCGCCGCTTGGCTCAGAGCCTGTGAACATTTAGAGCGGCACGGAGGCTGCATGCCTTTTGGCATGAGCAACGGCACCATCGAAGTTGGATTGACCGGGGCCACAACTACCGCAGTTGGGGCAGTGTTCGAGGTCGATCTTGAAAACCCGCTTGAGCAATCGGGCCCAGTCTGATGCACGCCAGTCAGCCGTGCACAAAGCCTGAGTCAGTTTCTGCAAGCTCCGATTCGCCGGTGCACTCCTCAGGTCCCTGCGGGACCACCATAGCGCGCAGCTTGGCGTTCGGCGCCAGCATACCGATTGCCTTGGACGAAGTTGATGCAGACCCCGTCCAGCTCCTCCAGAAGCAGCGGCTGGCTCGAGAAGCCGCACGCATAGGGCACCACTCCCTCCCGGCTGCAGTCGTCGCCTTCCAGGTGGGTACATGACGCGCAGGTGCCGAAAGTGGGTTTGCCTCTCTCCAACGCCACTTGGCCGAGCATGCGCTGCAAGGCGTTGGCGAAGTGACCGCGGAGGCCTGTGGGTAGCGCGTCCGCGGCACGGACCAAGGATTCGAAAAGATCGTTCTCAAGAATGGCCCTGGCTTTGTCCGTCAGCACGAGCCGGACACTGCGCCTGTCGTCCTCTGACCGCATGCGTGTCAGATAGCCCTGGGCCTCGAGGTTCTTGATCGTTTGCGAAGCCGTTCCCCGCGTCGTGCCATGAAACGCGGCGAAGGCGGATGGCGTTCGCGAGAAGCGGTTGGCCCGTGCGAAGTACCTGAGCCCTGCCCACTGGACTGGCGTCAGCCCCTCCACGAGCGCCTCGCCAGACGCGATGCGCCCCAAGTGCAAGACCAACTCCGCGATCGCATGACCGTCCATGTTCAGCTCCTTGATTGCATACGCATAGTAGCGTTTAAAAACCATGTTGACAATGCGATGGTTTCGAAGCGAAACTAGCGGATGTGTTGAGGCGGTGCGATCAATGGAGGTAATCCAGCTCGGATTGCCATGCTGATCGGGCCGCTCCCCGTGGCGAATTTGGAGGTTGACGTATGGCGATTACCCTGACTGAAAGTGCCGCAAAACAGATTCAAAGCCAGCTTGTGAAGCGTGGCAAAGGAGTCGCCCTGCGCATTGGCGTCAAAAAAGTCGGCTGTTCCGGCCTGGCTCACACTTTCGACATCGCTGACGAAATAGGAGCGGGTGATCACATATTCGAGTCTCATAACGCCCGCGTGGTGCTCGATGCCGACAGCCTTTCGGTGCTCGATGGCTCGTGTATCGATTTCGTCAAGGAAGGGCTCAAGCAGATGTTCAAATTCGACAATCCCAACGTCGAAAGCGAATGCGGCTGCGGCGAGAGCTTCAACATGAAGTCGAAATCTAATACGAATGCGGAGGTAATGCCGTGAGCGCAGTCGCTGAAACAATCCAGACCGAAATGCCCGCACCTTTTGTCTTTACCGAAAGTGCAGCGGCCAAAGTAGCTGATTTGATTGCCGAAGAACGCAACCCGGACCTGAAACTGCGTGTTTTTGTCCAGGGCGGCGGTTGCTCAGGATTCTCCTACGGTTTTACGTTTGACGAGATCGCTAACGAAGACGACACGACGATAACCAAAAATGGTGTGTCGCTGCTGATTGACGCGATGAGTTACCAATACCTGGCGGGCGCGGAGATTGACTACAAGGACGATCTGGATGGCGCGCAGTTCATCATCAAGAACAATCCCGGCGCTACTTCTACATGTGGCTGTGGGTCGTCCTTCTCGGCTTCGTAGGAAAAATGGCATGAATGCGGTATTGCAAAATCTCGTCAACCAGCCGTACAAGCACGGTTTCGTCACGAATATCGAGTCAGATGTTGCGCCCAAAGGGCTCAACCAAAACACCATCCGAATGATTTCGGCCAAGAAGAATGAACCTGAGTGGCTGCTCGAGTTCCGGCTCAAGTCTTACCAGGCATGGCTCGAGATGGAAGAGCCTAGGTGGTCCAACGTCCACTATCCGAAGATCGATTTCCAGGCGATCAGCTACTACGCGTCACCCAAGCAAATGCCGAAGCTGAAAAGCATGGATCAGGTCGATCCTGAATTGCTGCGCACCTTCGAAAAACTTGGCATACCACTGCACGAGCGCATGGCGCTGGCTGGCGTTGCGGTCGATGTCATTTTCGACAGCGTGTCGGTGGCGACCACCTACAAGCACAAGCTGGCCGAAGTCGGTGTCATTTTCTGTTCGATGTCGGAGGCCGTGCTCGAGCATCCGGAGCTGGTGCAGAAGTATCTTGGAACGGTAGTTCCGACCGGTGACAACTATTACGCCGCGCTCAACTCGGCGGTATTTACCGACGGCTCGTTCTGCTTCATACCGAAGGGCGTCAAATGCCCGATGGATTTGTCGACCTACTTCCGCATCAATACCAAGGAGTCGGGTCAATTCGAACGCACCCTGATCGTCGCTGAGGAAGGGGCGTCGGTCTCTTATCTCGAAGGTTGCACCGCACCTGCATTCAGCACGAATCAGTTGCATGCGGCGGTAGTTGAACTCGTGGCTCTCGACAACGCCGACATCAAGTATTCGACTGTACAGAACTGGTACGCCGGTGACGAAAACGGCGTCGGTGGAATTTACAACTTCGTCACCAAGCGAGGTTTGGCCAAAGGCATCAACTCGCGCATTTCCTGGACTCAGGTGGAGACCGGATCGGCGATTACCTGGAAGTATCCTTCCGTAGTACTGCGTGGCGACAACTCGGTCGGCGAGTTCTATTCAGTCGCGGTGACGAATCACCATCAGCAGGCCGATACCGGAACGAAGATGATCCACATCGGCAAGAACACCCGCAGCACCATCGTCAGCAAAGGCATCTCGGCCGGTCGTTCCAACAACAGCTACCGCGGCCTGGTCAAGATTGGGCCGACCGCCGCAGACGCGCGCAATTATTCGCAATGCGACTCGATGCTGATTGGCGACGAGTCCGGCGCCAACACCTTCCCCTACATCCAGGTGCGCAACCAGAGCGCCAAGGTCGAGCACGAGGCCTCGACCTCGAAAATCGGGGAGGACCAGCTGTTCTATTTCGCGCAGCGCGGGATCGGCGCCGAGGCCGCCGTGTCGATGATCATCAACGGATTCTGCAAAGACGTATTTCAACAATTACCGATGGAGTTTGCGGTCGAGGCTACCAAGCTGCTCGGGTTCAAGCTTGAAGGAAGTGTCGGATGATTTACCAGGACAGCAAAACGCTGCTCGAAGTGCGCGGGCTGTGCGCGACCGTGAACGGCGTCGAAATTCTGAAAGGACTGGACTTCACCGTGAAGAGCGGCGAAGTTCACGCCATCATGGGGCCGAACGGCTCGGGCAAGAGCACGTTCGCCAAGGTTCTGGCCGGCCACACGGCGTATCAGGTGACGGCTGGCCAAGTGCTGTACGAGGGGCGGAATCTGCTCGAGATGGCACCCGAAGAGCGTGCGCGCGCCGGCCTCTTCCTGGCGTTCCAGTATCCGATCGAGATACCCGGCGTAGGCAACAGCCAGTTCCTGCGCCTGGCCTACAACACGCTGCAGGCCGAGCGCGGAAAAGACGAACTCGACCCGCTCGAGTTCGACGATCTGGTGCGCGAGAAGATGACGTTGCTCGAGATGAACCCCGAGTTCCTCGACCGGAGCGTCAATGAAGGCTTTTCGGGGGGCGAGAAGAAGCGCAACGAGATCCTGCAGATGGCGCTGCTCGATCCGAAGTTGGCGATTCTCGACGAGACCGACTCGGGGCTCGACATCGACGCGCTGCGGGTGGTTTCGAAAGGCGTCAACCACCTCGCCAGCAAAGACAACGCAATCGTCATGGTGACGCACTACCAGCGGCTGCTGAACTACATCGTTCCCGACCACGTGCACGTGATGGACCGCGGCCGTTTCGTCAGGACCGGCGGATCGGCGCTCGCGCTCGAACTCGAGGAACGCGGCTACGACTGGATCGAGGCCGAAGCGTTGGCGGAGGGGGTATTGTCATGAGCGCGCAGGGCCGGCTCAAGGGCGAATTCTCGCTTGGCGGGACGGCGCGCAGCGCCAAGGGTGCCCGATGACCGCCGATGCCGTCGTCTCCCGAGGGATTCTGAAAGACCTGCTCGCCGACGTGTTTGCCGAACCAGCGCATCCGCCGGCAGCCGGAGCGTCACCGAAGTTGGCATGGCTGAAAGCGATGCGTGCCGAAGCGCTCGAGCGTGTCGGCGTGCTGACGGTGCCGACCCTGCGCGACGAAGCATGGCGCTTCACCGACATCTCGGCACTGACCGGGCAGTCGTTTCATCCGCTGCGCACGCCGACCTCGTTGCAGGCCGGTGACATCGCGCACTTTCACATCGAAGAAGCGACAACCCGACTCGTCTTCGTCGACGGCGTCCATGCGCCGCAGCTCTCCAGCATCGGCGGCGTCGGCGGCGTTGTCGTCAGCAACCTGTCGGCAGCCGTCGCGACGCATGCCTCAGCCATTCAGCCGCATCTCGGCCACCACGCCAAGTTCCATGACAAGCTGTTTTCGGCGCTGAACACTGCATTCCTGCACGACGCGGCGCTGGTCATCGTGCCGCGCGACACTTCGGTAGCAGCGCCGGTGCATCTGCTCTTCATCGCGACGCAGCCCGGCGTCGCGAGCCACCCGAGAACCCTGCTGGTGGCCGAAGCGGGCAGCGCGGTGACGCTGATCGAAGACTACGTCGCGTTGCACGACGGCGCGTACTTCACCAACTCCGTCGTCGAGGTTGCGCTGGCCGCGAACGCGAAGGTCGAACACGTACGCGTGCAGCGCGAGAGCGGCCAGGCGTTCCACATTGCCAGCTGCGCGGTGTCGCTCGCGCATGCGAGCCGCTACCACTCGGTCAGCATCGCACTCGGCGCAAAGATTTCGCGACTCGACCTCGATGTCCTGCAAACTGCCGAGGCGACGGAGTGCAGGCTCGACGGACTGGCGCTGATCGGCGAGCGCCAGCTCGCCGACACGCACACCTTCATCGACCACGCGAAGCCGCACGGCGTGAGCCGCCAACTGCACAAATGCATCGTCGACGGCGCCGCGCACGCGGTCTTCAACGGCCGTGTGATGGTCCGCCCCGGCGCACAGCAGACCGATTCGGCGCAGGCTAGCCGTAACCTGCTGCTGACGTCCAAGGCGCTGGTCGACACCAAGCCGCAGCTCGAGATCTTCGCCGCCGACGTCAAGTGCACGCACGGTGCGACCGTCGGGCAGCTCGACAGCGAGGAAGTCTTTTACTTGCAAAGCAGAGGCCTCTCGGAGGCTGCAGCGCGCAATCTCCTCACCTACGCGTTCGGCGCCGAAGTCATAGCCCGCATTCCGATCGCGTCACTGAGACTGCGGCTCGAGCAGACGGTGCGCCAGCCATGACGACCGAGCCGACCGCCGCGATGGCGCACACCACCGGTTCGACGCGTGCGTTCGACGTTGCGCGCATTCGCGCCGATTTTCCGATCCTTCAGCTCAAGATCGGAGGCAAGCCGCTGGTCTATCTCGACAACGCCGCATCTAGCCAGATGCCGCAGCCGGTGATCGACCGCCTGGTGCGCTATCAGGCGAGCGAGCACGCCAACATCCATCGCGCAGTGCATTACCTGTCGGAGACCGCAACCTCCGAATACGAGGCCGCCCGGCGCAAGTTGCAGAGCTTCATCAATGCGCGTGAAGAGCGCGAAGTGATTTTCACCAGCGGCACCACCGATGCGATCAACCTGGTGATGCACGGCTACGGCCGCAAGTTCATCAAGGCTGGTGACGAGATCATCCTGACCACGCTCGAGCACCATTCGAACATCGTGCCGTGGCAGATGCTGGCCGAAGAGAAGGGCGCGAAGATCCGTGTGGTGCCGATCAACGACGCCGGTGAGTTGCTGATCGACGAATACGAAAAGTTGTTCAACGATCGCACCAAGTTCGTCGGCGTGATGCATGTTTCGAACGCGCTCGGCACCGTCAACCCGGTCAAGCAGATGATCGCGTTCGCACACGCGCATCGCGTACCGGTGCTCGTGGACGGTGCACAGGCAGCACCGCACATGCGGGTTGACGTGCAGGATCTGGATTGCGACTTCTACGCCTTCTCCGGCCACAAGATGTGCGGCCCGACCGGCATCGGCGTCCTCTACGGCCGCGCCGCACTGCTCGAAAAGATGCAGCCCTTCAAGGGCGGCGGCGACATGATCTTGTCGGTGACCTTCGAAAAGACCACCTACAACACCATCCCGCACAAATTCGAGGCCGGCACGCCGCCCATCGCAGCGGCCATCGGACTGGGTGCCGCGGTTGATTACCTCTCGGCAATCGGCATGGAGGCGATCGCCGCGCACGAACTCGAACTGCTCAATTACGCGACCGAGCTGATGAACCGCATGCCGGGCGTGCGCATCATCGGCACTGCCGGAAACAAGGCCGCGGTGCTGTCATTCACGGTCGAGGGCGTGCATCCGCACGACGTCGGCACACTGCTCAATCAGGAGGGCGTCGCGGTGCGCACCGGACATCATTGCGCGCAGCCCGTGATGCAGCGTTTTCGGTTGCCGGCCACGTCCCGCGCCTCGTTTTCGTTCTACAACAGCAGGGTCGAGATCGATGCACTGATCGCCGCGATCCGCGCCACGCAGAAGGTGTTCGCGTAATGGCTGACCATAGAGCGCTGTATCAAGAGGTCATCCTCGACCACAACAGGAAGCCGCGCAATTACCGCGTGCTCGAGAATGCAAGCCACCATGCGGTGGGCCACAACCCGCTGTGCGGTGATCACATCAGTGTGGCGCTCAATCTCAATCTTGATTCCGAATTTGCCGAGTGCATCGACTGCATCGCGTTCCAGGGTGAGTCGTGCGCGATCTGCAAGGCGTCGGCGTCGATGATGACTGCCGCTGTCAAAGGCAAGACACGTGTTGACGCGGAAATGCTGATCCAGGAATTTCTTGCCATGGCGACCGGCAAGCTCGACCCTGAAAGCCCGAATCACATCGGACGACTCGCGGTATTTGCCGGTGTGCGCGACCTGCCGACGCGCGTCAAGTGCGCGATCCTGCCGTGGCATACGCTGCACGCCGCGTTCAATTCGGTAGCCAGCACGTCGACCGAGGCACAAAAGGACCCGATGCCTGCGCCGATCGGCAATGCTTGATGCGGCCCCTGCTTTTCACCACAGAGTACTGGGTTGAGGGGTCAAGACAATGAATGCGGATGAGGTGAAAAACACCATCATGAATGGCCTGCCCTGCGATCACGTGGAAGTTCTGGGCGATGACGGCCAGCACTTCGAGGCGGTGGTCGTGAGCCCGCAATTCACCGGAAAAAATATGGTACAGCAGCATCAGCTGGTGTACCTGGCGCTCGGAGATCGCATGCACTCGGAAATTCACGCGCTGGCGATGCGCACATTCACGCCCGATGCTTGGTCGCAATCGGTCATCAAATAACTTTGGAGAAATGAAAGATGAACGTACAGGAGAAAATTCGCCAGCAGGTCACCGCCCATTCCGTCGTGCTCTACATGAAAGGCACGCCGCAGGCCCCGCAGTGTGGTTTCTCCAGCGCGACGGTGCAGCTACTCAAGGCGTGCGGGGTGCAGGACCTTACCGCGGTGGACGTGCTGGTCGACCCCGAAATCCGCGATGGCATCAAGACTTATGCCAACTGGCCAACCATTCCGCAGCTCTACATCAAGGGCGAATTTGTCGGTGGCGCAGATATCGTGCGCGAGATGTATGAGCAAGGTGAACTGCAGAAGTTGATCGATTCAGCAGCTGGTCGATGAGATTGAAGCGGCTTGTGGGAAGGGCATCAGCTCAACGCGATCATCGTAATTCCGCTTCGAAGATGGTGGCCTCGCTTTTTGGAGGAGAAGATGCCTAAAATTGCAGAAATCGATGACACGCCGAATCCGAATGCGGTGAAGTTCACCCTTTGGGAACCGCTTACTTGGGGAATCACACGCTCGTACGAGAATGTCGAGCAGGCGAAGAACGATGCGCTTGCTCGCGCGTTGTTCGACATCACGCATGTAAGCAATGTGTTTTATGTTGATAAATGGATCACCGTCACACAGGACGGCGAAGCCGATTGGCCGGAGTTGGTTCGTTTAGTTGCGGTGCCCATCCGCGCCGCACCGGCGGCAGATGCGCAAACAGCGGCCACAGTGGCAGCAGCAACCCATGTCTACGCCGACCTCGGTCCCGCAGACCGGCAGCGCCTCGATGCGATCAATACGCTGCTCGACGAGCAGATCCGTCCCTATCTGAAAAGCGACGGCGGTGACCTCCATGTGATCGGCCTCGACGGCAACCAGCTCAGCGTGCACTACCAGGGCGCGTGCGGCACCTGCCCGAGCTCCATATCAGGCACGCTCATGAGCATCGAGAATCTCGTGAAGTCGATTGAGCCAAACATCGAAGTCGTGGCTGTTTAGGTTGGAAATCATGCAGGAAGAAAGCTCCATTGAACCCGCGCACGATGCATTGCTGGAACGTTTTCGGCAGGCATTTCCCGCCGCCGCGATCCAGATCGAGGACGAGAGCCATTTGCATGTCGGCCATGCCGGCGCCGCGGGTGGCGCCGGTCATTTCCGAGTCCGGGTGATTGACGCCAGATTCAATGGATTGCAGCGCATCGCCAGGCATCGGCTGGTCTATGACGCTGTGTCCGACTGGATGCCCGAGCGGGTGCACGCACTGAACATCATCGCCATCACCACGGAAGAAGCCGAGCATTCATCGACCCTTCAGCAAAGTCGTTCTAGATAACGGTCGATGCAGGACCGGCACGAGGCTCGATGAGGCCAGCCTGATCGCCCCAGACGTTCAGCCGCTCGATGGCGCTTGAGTTCCAGCGCCGAGACGTTGTTCTTGGACTCCCTCATTAAGTGCGTTGCCAGGAACCACTGCCGCGGCAGCAACTTGGTCGCTTCGAACACCGTGCCGCAGGTGACGGCGAACTGGGTCCGGCAGGCGCTGCGCTGCCAAATCCGACGGTCTTCGCGCACGAACGAGCAGTGTTGCGCGCGCCCGCACTTGGGACAAGCGAAACCCTCCGGCCAGCGCAGTGCCACCAGCGCCGCATGGCTCTCCGCTTCCAGACGCCGGCTGAGATGTTCAGCCAGACCGTTGCGTTGACCAGTTGAATCCGCTCTGCATTGCCGCCGTTGGAGCAGCGCGTTTCAGCGAGTTGCCAGCTCTGTCGCGCAGCCCTGGCTGGGGCCTCAGTCGGTGAAGGAAACGGTTGTTCGGATCGCTATGCAGAGCTCTGCCTAGCGACGCTAAGCTGTCGGCCGGAGTCCAACTCAAACACGCCGCAAAGCTGCCGTTCGACTTCGGCCAACCCGCCGCGGTGACGGGGTGCGCCGGGCGCACTGACGGTGCTCCGCTTGGCGCGTCGCGAATCGACGCGTACCAGTACCCGGCTCGGCGACATAGGGCAACCGCCGTTACTTCGCACGCCTGCACCAGAACCCGTTGTCCCACAGTCGCTTGCAGGCGGCCGCGAGCCAACCGCACGGGCAGCGCCAAAGCGAGCGACACGAGCGTGCGCCAGGCCCGCGAGTCCAACGCGAAGCGCGCCAAGGGGTCGTCATGAGCGCTGCCCTCGCGGCCATCGCCCGGGCCTGTCCGAATCGTTGCATCCCCTGGTGCAGCCGCTTGCGCCCGAACGGGGTGAACTGGCCCTCTCGCCCGCCATAGCCGCATCGATCGCGGTCGTCGAGTCGCACCTTAGAGGTCGCGGCCATAAGGAGACCTGATCGCAAGCCGCGCAAATTTTTTGTTGGACAGAAAGCGACGCCTTCGAAAGACTTGCGCTTGCATGTGACCCAACGCGAGGCTACCGATGTCCGTCCGATCTAAACCCCCGCCGGGCCAGCTTATGGTGTGGACCGACATCGATGCAACGGACGAGCCCGACTTCAACCGCTGGTATGACCGCGAACACATGCAGGAGCGGGTCGCTTTGCCGGGCTTTCGTTGCGCCCGCCGCTACCACGCGCTGCACGGCTGCCCGCGCCCTTATCTTGCCCTCTACGACACCGAGCAACTCACCGTGTTCGATAGCGACGCCTATCGAAACGCGTTCGAAAAGCAGACTGAATGGTCCCGACGCAATTTTGCGCGCATGCGCAATCCCCAGCGGCGCGTCGGAGAGCGCGAGGTTGCAGGTTGCCGTGGCGAAGGAGGCATGCTCGCTCTCTTCGTCGTCGGCGGGTTGGGGCCGATGTCGGCCTCGTTGCGCCAGGAACTTGATGCTGTGGTCGAGCGCGATCACATCGTTTGCGCGTCCATCCTGCAGACCGAGCCGCGCCTTTCGGGCTCACTCACGGGAAGTGCTGCGCCTGTCGTAGCGGATGCTGTCGTGATGGTCGAGGCCACCCACGCCGATGCCGTGATCGCGGCTGCCGAAGGGTTGGCCGTGCTGGCGGAGGTCGAGCGCGAGGCGGTTCATGCGTTCCGCCTGTTGTGGCGCATCGGCGCATAGCGCGACCCGGCGAGAGCGCCTGCTCTACCCGACTTGCACGAAGAATTTCACCGAATGAGCCTCCCTCCCCGCACCCTTCGCCACTGGCGGACACAACTTGCAGACCGGTGCCTCACCAGTCGGGAGCTGACCGAGATGGCGCTCGACGCTGCTCAACGCGGCAGCGAAGCATCGAAGTCGTTCCTCGTCATCCACGCCGCAGCGGCCCGCGCCTTCGCAGATGCGATCGATGTGCAGCGAGCGTCAGGGCTGCCGCTGCCGCCGCTTGCTGGCATTCCGTTGTCGATCAAGGATCTGTTCGACGAAGCTGGCCAGGTCACCGGCGGCGGCTCATTGGTGCTTCGCGACGCTGCACCGGCGGCCGGCGACAGCGCGGTCGTGCGCCGCCTTCGCGCTGCTGGGGTGGTCATCGTGGGACGCACGAATCTGGTCGAATTTGCGTATTCAGGACTCGGTCTGAACCCTCATCACGGCACGCCGAGAAATCCATGGGATCGCGCAGTCGGCCGCATCCCGGGCGGCTCGTCGTCAGGTGCCGCGATCTCGGTGACCGACGGAATGGCCGCCGCGGCCATAGGCACGGACACCGGCGGCTCGGTGCGCATCCCGTCTGCCCTGTGCGGCCTTGCCGGCTACAAGCCAACGGCAAACCGCGTGCCGATGACCGGTGTCCTGCCGCTCTCGCCGAGCCTCGATTCAATCGGCCCGCTCGCCTGGAGCACTGCCTGCTGCGCGGAACTCGATGCGGTGCTGAGCGGTTTGGCGCCGCCGGCAATTCGGCGGACAGGACTGGCGGGGCGGCGCTTCGCCGTGCCGCGCACGCTCGTCTTCGACGCCGTCGATCGCGACGTCGCGGCGGCTTTCGATCGCGCGACGTCGAGGCTTTCATCTGCCGGAGCCCGGATCGACACAGTCGATTTGCCGGAGTTCGGGCAAATGGGGGCGATCAACAGCCAGGGTGGTTTTACAGCCGCCGAAGCGTGGGCCTGGCACGGCCCCATGCTTCAAGAGCGCGGCGACGAATACGACCCGCGCGTCGCCGTGCGCATTCGCCGCGGCGCTTCGATCACCCCCGCCGACTACGCGGCGTTGCAAGCTGCGCGCGTGCGGTGGATCGCGTCGGTCACGGATTGCCTCGCCGGCTTCGATGCGATGCTGATGCCCACGGTGCCGATCGTCGCCCCGACCATCGCCGAGGTCGACGCGAGCGACGAGGCCTACGGATCGGCCAATCTGCTGATGTTGCGCAACCCGACGCTGATCAATTTTCTCGACGGCTGTGCGTTGAGCGTGCCTTGTCACAGACCAGGCGATGCGCCCGTCGGCCTGATGATCGCCGGAACGCGGGGACAGGACGCAACCGTGCTGGCCCTCGGCGCGGCCATCGAGGAAGCCCTCGGCGGCGATGCCGCGTCACGCGCCGTCGATCGTTGATCGCGCGGCGGCGCCTCGCTACGCGGAGGGCGGCATTCGCAGCATCGGTTCGCGCCGATGGAACGCCGTCGCCGACTGGAACGCGTGTCCGGCGCGAAACAGCGTGGCCTCGTCGAACGGACGACCGATGATCTGCATCCCGATCGGCAGGCCGTCGTCGTCGAAGCCGCACGGCACGCTGAGGGCCGGCAGACCGGTGAGGCTGGCGACACCGGTGAATTGCATGATGGCCGAAAGCATGTCTTCCTCGACGCCGGCCTCGATCTCGACCTGCGTGGCACCGAGACGTGTGGCCGTGAACGGCAAGGTCGGGCAGACGAAGACATCGACCTTGGCAAAGGCCGCGATGAACTCGTTGCGCAGCAGCGTGCGATAGCGTTGCGCCTGGATGTAGTGGGTCGCCAGCAGCAGCTCGCCGACCTCCAGCAAGGTGCGCACGTCGTCGCCGTAGTCCTGCGGGCGCTCGCGCAGCCAGCGCTGGTGGTAGGTGCTCGGCTCGGCCGACTCGATGGTGAGCTGGGCCGAGATGTTGCCGTGAATGTTGTGGATGTCGACATCGACGACCTGGGCGCCCAGCTCCACGAAGGTGGCGAGCGCGGCCGTGACCGCGTCGTGCACCGGGCGCTGCAGGTGATGGAAAAAATAACCGGGGACGACGCCGATGCGCAGGCCGCGCACGCCATGCTCGAGACCGGCAAGGTAATCGGCGGTGGCGCGCGGCGACGTGCTCGCATCCTTCGGATCGTGCCCCGCCATCACGCCGAACATGAGTGCGCAGTCCTCGATGCTGCGTGCCATCGGTCCCGCCGTGTCCATGCTCCAGGCGAGCGGGACGATGCCGTGGTTGCTGACGCGGCCGTAGGTCGGCCGGATCCCGACCACGCCGTTGATCGCGGCGGGAAGCCGGATCGAGCCACCCGTATCGGTGCCGACCGCGCCCCAGCACGTGCGTGCCGCCACCGCTACCCCCGAGCCGCCGCTGGAGCCGGCGGGAAACCGGTCGACGTTCCAGGGATTGCGCACCGCACCGTAGTGCGGATTGGCCGAGGTGCCGCCCCAGGCAAACTCATGCATGTTGGTCTTGCCGATGAAGATCGCGCCGGCGCGCCGCAACCGTTCGACCACGGTCGCGTCGAAGTCGGGAGTCCAGTCGGCGAGGATCTTGCTGCCGGCCGTCGTGCGCGCGCCGCGCACCGCAACGTTGTCCTTGATGGCGATCGGCACGCCGTGCAACGGCCCCAGCGCGTAACCCGCCGCCGCCATCATCTCGGCGGCTTTCGCGACCTGCCGCGCCTGCGCATCGAACACCGTGATGTACGAGCGCAGCGTGTCGTCGGTGGCATGGATGCGGGAGAGTGCCGCCTCGACCAGTTGCACTGGCGAGATTTCGCGGCTGCGCACACGCCGCGCCGCTTCGGCAAGGCCCAGGTCGAGCAGGTCCGCGCTCATCGTCATTCCTCCGCCGTGTCGGCGGGGTGCGTCAACACCGTCACCGGCGCCAGCATCTGGTGCTGAGCCGCGCTCATCTTCGCGCTCAGTTCGTTGGCCGCAGGCCACCATGCGTCGAGCACCGCGGCAGCGGCTTCGACGCGCCCCGGCGCGAGGGACAGCGCCGCATACCGCGCCAGGCGACTGACGCGCGCGGCCCCTCGTTCATCGCTATCGAGGTCGCTCATCAGAGTCCTTCGGGCAGCGAGTCCGTCGTCCGATCCCCCGCGGGGATGCTCGCTTGCTTGGGGCGGCCCGGCGCTGGGCTCACAGCTGGACCCCTCGGGTCAACGCGCCGTCGACGACCAGATTGGTTCCGGTGATGAAGCTCGCCGCAGGGCTGGCGAGGAAGACGACGGCGTTCGCCATCTCTTGCGGTGTGCCCATGCGCCCGGTCGGGTTGAGCGCAAGTGCTTCCCCGAAAAATTTCGGGTCGCCATGTTCGATCTGCTCCCATACACCGCCCGCGAAGTAGGTGTTGCCAGGCGAGACCGAATTGGCACGAATCCGCTTGGCCGCGAGGCGATGGGCAAGGCCCTGCGTGTAGTGAACGATCGCCGCCTTGAACGCACCGTAAGGCCCGGCCGCGAAATCGATTTCGCGGCCGGAGACGCTCGAGATCGTCACGATGGCGGCGTGTGAGCTCTGCTCGAGGCTCGCCATCGCCGCGCCGACGAGTCGCACCGTCCCCATCAGGTCGACCTCGAAGCCACGCTGCCAGCCTGCTTCGTCGTCGGGGATGGCCAACGCGCTCACATTGGCGACGACGATGTCGATGCCGCCGAGCGCGGCGCGCGCGGCCTCGACCCAGGCGGCGAGTGCAGCCGCATCGCCGACATCGGCCGCCTGCCCGAATGCCTTGACACCGAGTTTCGAAAGCGCCGCGACCGCGGCTTCGACTTCGCCGGCGTTGCGAGCGCAGATCTTTACATCAACGCCTTCGCGTGCGAGGGTTTCGGCGATGGCGCGGCCTATGCCCTTGGTGCCGCCGGTGACGAGTGCTCGCAGTCCGTGCAGTCCGAGATCCATGTCATGTCCCTCCGATGAACGGCAGCCCTCAGGGCCGTGCCAGATAAGCCTTCGAGATGCCGGCGCCGACCGTGTACTTCGGATCGACGAAATTGCCGAGTCTGACCCGGCCGCACTGGCTGAGCATCATGTAAGCGTCCCAGCGGTCGAAAGCGTAGTCTGCCTCCATCCAGAGGACCAGGTCCTTGTAGGCGATTCGGGTCGCGTCCTCGAGTGGACGCGCGCTGCCGATGGCCATGATCATGTCCTCGGTCTCCAGTCGCGGCCAATCGATCGCCCAGCCCTTGATGAGATCGACTTCGATCGTCGTCGTGCTCTGGTATTCGACGGCGACACCGCAAACCTCGCCGTCGCCCTGGCAGGCGTGGGCATCGCCGATGAAGACGCGTGCCCCCGGGCTGCGCACCGGCAGATAGGTGATGCTGCCCGGACCCATGTCGGGCAGGTCCATGTTGCCGCCGTGCGAATCCGGCGTCAGGCTGTTGATCGAGTCGATCTGCGGCGAGCAGCTCAGGGTGCCGATGTGCGGCCGGTAGGGCAGCGTGACGCGCGGGCTCCAGTAGACGCCGTCCTCGTCGACATCGATCTTGCGGACGATCTCGGGCAGCGAATCGGCCAGCAGCGCCGTGAACATGGTTCCGCTCAGAGCGCCGAACTGCGGAATCATCGCGCAGGTGCCGCGCGGATTCGCGCCGCGTGGCGCCATCGATTCGATGTACACCGCGACGACATCGCCAGGTTCCGCGCCTTCGACCATGATCGGCCCGTTTTGCGGATTCACGAAAGGCATGGTCAGTACCTTCGAGGGGAGGTCCTGCGCGGTGCGGATCTTGCCATCGAAGGCGTCGCGCGTGTCCACGACGATGCGGTCGCCGGGCTTCACCTCGAGCACCGGGTCGGTGTAGGGTCCGATGGTGTAGTGGAACTTGCCTTGCCTAGCCTCGGTCAGTTGGTGCGTGACCGGGTTTCGGCCCTGCGCGACCCCGCGGGTGCGCATGATGGAAGAATTCAGCCAACTCATGATCTCGTCTCCTCAATGGATGCGCCTGCAGGGACGCTCATATCAAAAGATGCCGGCGCACGCTGTCTGAGTTCACGTCGCCGGCGCCGATCGTCGCGGTCACGCGGCCCTTTTCCATTACGTAGCAACGCTCGCTGATCGCCAGGATCGTGTCGAGGTTCTGCTCGACGAAAAGAATGGTCGTGCCCAACTCGTCGCGTATCGACTTGAGGGCTGTGCAGATCAGGTGCACGATCGACGGCTGGATGCCTTCGGAAGGTTCGTCGAGCAGCATCAACCGGGGACTGCCGATCAGCACTCGACCGATGGCGAGTTGCTGCTGTTCGCCTCCCGACATGGTGCCGGCCAACTGACCGCGGCGCTCCGCCAGGCGGGGGAAATAGTGGTAGACGAGGTCCGGGCGCTTCTTGGTGCTGCGTCCGCCGATGAGTTCGCCGACCGCCAGATTCTCGGTCACCGTCATGCGCGGAAAGACCCCGCGTCCCTGCGGCACGTATCCCACGCCCAGACGGGCCAGAGCGTCGCTCGGCCGGCCTGTCACATCGTCGCCGCCGAGCCGCACGCTGCCCGACGTGGGAGTCAGAATGCCGATCAGGCAACGAAGAGTCGTCGTCTTGCCGACGCCGTTGCGGCCGATCAAGCCGACGATCTCGCTCCGGTCGATCGCCATGTCGGCGCCTTGCAGGACCGGCGTTCCACCATAGCCGGCCCAGAGCCCCTCGACCTGCAGCAGCGACTCAGTCATGCTTCGGGCCGAGATAGATTTCTTCGACGCGCGGATCGGCAATGATCTCGTCGATCGGGCCGCGCGCGAAGACCTTGCCGAAATGCATGACCGTGACGCGTTGCGCCACCTGCCGTATCAGCGCCATGTCGTGCTCGACGACGACGATGGTCATGCCGTCGGCGTTCAGGCGCTTGATGAGCTCGCCTGTGCGGAAGGTCTCTTCCGGCGACATGCCGGCGGTCGGCTCGTCCATCAGCATTAGCGAGGGCTTGAGCGCGAGCGCCATGCCGATCTCGAGCCACTGCTGCTGTCCGTGCGCCAGCGTCCCGGCCAGCTTGGCCGCATCGTCGCGCAGATCGAGCAGCGTGAGCAGCCGATCTTGCTCTGAAGAGAGATCGGCGACCGCCACATGATGCTGCATCGCGATGTGGATGTTCTGGCGCACCGAGATCTCCCGGAAGATGCTCGGAGTCTGCATCTTGATGCTCATGCCCCGCTTCACGCGCTCGAAGGACCGCATGCCCGTCACGTCCTGGCCGTCGAAGGTGATAGTTCCCTGAGTCGCCGTGTGCGTTCCTACGATGAGCTTGAAAAGCGTGCTCTTGCCCGCCCCGTTGGGGCCGATCAGGCAATGGATCTCGCCACGCTCGATCGACAGGTCGACCGACGTGACCGCGGCATGACCGCCGAACCGCTTCGAGAGGTCGCGGGTCTGAAGGAGTTCGCTCATCGCTCCTGTCCCACACCGCTGCGCCGACGCAGGCGCGTGCAGACCCGAACGACACCGATCACGAAACCCTGCGGCGCGGCCAGCACGGTGACCAGCAGCATGGCGCCCATCAACACCAGTGCCGCCTGCTGGCTGTAGACGGTGATCGTCTGAAACGCCAGCAGGATCAGGAACGAGCCGACCAGTGTCGCGGTGATGTCGCTCCGGCCGGAGAACGCGACCCAGACGATCGGCATCGCCGCCGCGGGCAGACCGATGCTCGCCGGCGTGATGAACTGGCCCCACGAGGTGTACAGCACTCCGCTCAGGCCAGCCAATGCGGCGCCGATCACGAAGGCCGCAAGCTGATATTTTCGGATGTCGTAGCCGAGGAGTTCGGCGCGCTGGGGATCCTCGCGGATGGCGACCAGGACGTTGCCGAAGCGCGAGTTCACCAGCAGCCGCAGACCGAGGTACACGACCAGGAGCAACCCGACCACGAGGTAATAGAGCTTGGTGCCTTCGAAATAGATGTTCTCGCCGCCGAACCAAAAGAAATTGAGGGGCTCCATGTCCTTCATGCCGTTGAAGCCGTTGAGCCGGGCCGGCCCGACATGCCATTCCGGGCCGGCCGTCTGGCCCAGGAAGAAGGCGAGAACGAGGGTCGCTGAGAGCGTGACGATGCCGACGAAGACCCCGCCGACGCCGCCCCAGATGATGAAATATCCGAGCACGAGTGCGCCGAGTGCCGCAAGCGCCACGGCGCCCGCGAGGGCGGCAAAGGTCGCCGCACCGCCCCCGAAGTTGATCGACAGAACCCCATAGGAGTACCCGGCGATGCCGAAGAAAAGTGTCTGACCGAACGAGAGCATGCCGCCGTAGCCCCACATGAGCGCGAGGCCGAGCGCCATGAAGACCCAGAGCAGCAGGTAGGCAATGTTGCCGACGGTGTACGAGTCGGCCACGAGAGGGTAGGCCAGCACCAGCGCGAGTACGACGAAGAAGGAAATCCAGAACCCGCGGCCGTTGCCCAGCGTCTGTGGGCCGTTGAGGCGCGCGAGCAGAGGAAAGGCCACGGTCTTCAACGCGTGCGCCGACCGATGAAACCCGAGATGCCTTCGGGAAGCATGCGGATGATGACGATGACGGCGAGCAGCATGCCGATCTGACCGACGATCTGGCCGTGCCATGCGTTCAGCGCCGTGCGCACGCCCGCCAGAAGAAGGCCGGCGAACGTGGTGCCGAGCAGCACGTTGGCGCCGCCGACGACGACGGTGACGAAGCTCTCGACGATGAAGGTCGCTCCCATCGTCGGTATCAGCGTCATCGTCGGCGCATAGAGCGCGCCGCAGAAGCCTGCAAGCGCAGCGCCGATGCCGAAGCTGAGGGCATAGACGCGGCCGACCCGGACGCCTAGGGCCTGCGCGATCGCGGCGTTCTGCATCGTCGCCCGAGCATGAACGCCGAACCGGGTGCGCATGAAGATGATGTAGACCGCTGCAAGGGCAGCGAGCGCGCCGCCGAAGAGCACGATGCGATAGACCGAGAACGTATAGAGACCGACCGCAAAGCTTCCCCGAGGTGTTCCGATCCCGGGCATCGACGAGCCGACGATGATGAGCATGCCTTGGGTCACGATCAGGCTCAGGCCCCAGGTGGCGAGCAACGAATCGAGGGGTCGCGCATACAGTTTGCGCACGATCAGCACTTCGACCAGCACTCCGCACAGCCCTGCGGTCAGCGTGGCGCAGAGCTGTGCCAGCGGCAACGGCACCCCGGCGTGGACCAGCCCCACCGTCACGTAGGCGCCGCACATGATCAGCTCGCCATGCGCCATGTTGATGACGCCCATCATTCCGAAAATGATCGCGAGCCCGGCCGCCGACAGGATCAGGAACGCGAAGACGTCGGCGAACTGGTAGACGACGGAAAAGACCTCGGCGAACATCAATCAAGCTCCATCGTAGCGGCCGTGGGCAGCCCGGCAGCTCCTTCGCAAGAAGGATGCCGGGCCGTTCTTCATGCTACTTTTTCGGCAGATCGCTCGGCGAATACTGCTTGCGATCGTTCTTCTTCGTCAGGTCGCAGCCGATCTGGCCGAGCCAGTACGGCTGGATGACGCCATAGTCCTTGACGACCGTGACGTCGTGCTTGTCGTTCACCGAGATCAGGCGCATGCGATGCGAGGTGTGCTGACTCTTCGGGTCGATGCAGATGTTTCCCTCGGGAGCGTCGATGCACGCCTTGCCGGTGGCGATCACCTTGCGCATGTCAGCCAGCTTGGTCGACTTGGCCGCCTCGACCAGCTGTTTGTACTGGTACAGCGCGACGTAGGCGTTGTAGCCCATGTCGTTGATGTACTGCTCGTTCGGAAACTTGGCGTGCCAGCGCTTCTTGAAGTCGTTCGCTTCGGGGGTGTCGATTTCCTCGAACCAATTGGCCGCGGCGTGCATGCGATTGAGTGCCGGCGGCGGGAAGCGCTTGTGCTCGAAGCCGAGCATGATCTTGATCGAGGAGCCCATCGGCAGGTTGAGTTTCGCCGCGGCGGCCTGCTCGAAGAACGAGTCCTGTGCCGCGCCGACGTTGATCGTCAGGATCCAGTCGGGCTTGGCCTTCTGGATGTTCTGGATCGTCTGCGCGAACTGCGAGACGCCGAGCGGGATGAACTCTTCGCCGACCACCGTTCCGCCGAGGCCCTTGAGGATGGTGCGATTCCATTCCGCCGACAACTGGCCGAAGTTGTAGTCGGCGGCAATCACGTAGACCCGCTTGCCGAACTTCTCGACCATGTAGGGAATCAGCGTCGAAAACTGCTGTTCCGGTATGGCGCCGTTGCTGATCATGTTGGCGTCGCAGACCCCGCCTTCATACTGGTTTGTGTAGAAGTAAGGCGTATCCGTGCGGTCGACGATCGGGCGCAGCGCTTCCCGCGACGCCGAGGTGATGCCGCCGATCAGCACGTCGACCTTGTCGCGGCTCAGCAGGCGCCGGCCGAACTCCTGGTAGCGCGCGTTGTCGCCCTGCGGGTCGAGATGGATCAGCTCGATCTGACGGCCGAGAATCCCACCGGCCTTGTTGATCTCCTCGACGGCCAGCTGGGAGCCGTTGAGCTTGGGCTTGCCTATTACCGCCAGATCGCCTGAAATGTCTTCGAGCAGGCCGACCTTGATCGGTTCGGCAGCGAGGGCCGAACCCATCGCAAGCAGCAGAGTGCCGCTGAGGACGAGATGTTTGTAGCGCAGTGTCATGATGTCGAAGCTCCTCGTGTGGTCAAAAAACGCCGGTCGTCAATCCCAGCCGGTTCGGTTGTCCCGATGGCATCGGGAACGATTGGCTTCACAGCGGCGGGTGCCGCTTGTGCCAGTCGGTGGCCTGCTGGAACGCCCAGCCGGCGCGTGCAAGCAGGTCTTCTTCGAAGTGCCGCGCGACGAACTGGCAGGCGATCGGAGTGCCTGCGTCAGTGAAGCCGGAGGGCAAGGTGATCGTCGGACTGCCGGTCATGTCGAATGGGCACGTGAAGCGCAGCAAGGCGGAAATCAACTCCGGGTCTTCGGTGAGCCGGCTCATCTGCGCAAGCGTCGGCGAGGCCACGCCCGTGGTCGGTATGAGCAGCAGGTCGATGTCCTCGAAAAGCCGGGCCACCCGGCCGCTGAAGGCCTTGCGGCGCAGCACGATCTTCTGGTAGTCGACGCCGCTCTGTGCGAGACCCAGGTCGATCAGGCCGGCAAGCCCATGCCCATACTCGGACTTGAGCGAGGGATAGGTCGCTTCGTGTGCGACCGCGCTTTCGACGCCGCAAAGCGGGAACCAGTCGGTGATCATGGCCTCGGGATCGGGGAACCTGACCTCGCGCACATCGCCGCCGAGCTCGCGGACCACCGCGAGCATTGCGGTTAGGGCCTCGCGTGTCGGCGCATCGACGCCGACGCTGTTCCAGCCGGGATCGACGCCGACCCGCAGCCCGGCGAGGCCGCGCTTGATGCCGGCGAGATAGTTCGGTACCTGCGCCTGACTGGCCGTCGGATCGTTGGGGTCCGCGCCGGCAATGACACCGAGCAGCGCTGCCGCGTCGGCAGCACTTCGCGCCATCGGCCCGATGTGATCGAGCGTCGCAGCGAGCTCGAAAACTCCGTAGCGGCTAACCCGCCCCCATGTAGGCTTGATTCCCGTCACGCCGTTGGCCGCCGACGGAAAACGGATCGAACCGCCGGTGTCTGAGCCAAGCGAACCGTAACAGAGCCCTGCCGCCGTAGCGACGCCGGAGCCGCTCGAAGAAGCGCCCGGCCAATATGCTGCGTTCCACGGGTTCACCGGCGGTGAGATCTTCGGATGGTGGTCGGCGTAAGCACCCTCGGTGAGCTGGAGCTTGCCGAGAATCACAGCGCCGGCGTTGCGCAGCTTGCGGACGACAGTCGCATCTTCGCCGGGCACGAAGTTGCGATGGATCGACATGCCAGCGGCCGTGGCGACGCCTTGGGTCCAGCAAAGGTCCTTCACGGCAATGGGCACGCCGTGCAGCGGCCCCCGGGTTTCCCCGGCACCGATCTCGGCATCGGCGCCCCGGGCCGCTGTCACAGCCTGATCGGCCATCAAGGTGGCGTAACTCTTGAGTTTCGGTTCCAGCGTCTGGATGCGCGACAGCTGCGACTGCGTCACTTCGAGCGAGGACAGTTCGCGCGACTGAATTCGTCGGCCAACGTCAACCAACTCCAGGTAGTGCCACTCGGTGTTCGGCATCGGGCTCTCTTTGTGACGGCCCGAGTCTCAAGCAAGCCGCCCGACACTGTCCAACAAGAAAAGTGAATCGAAGCCGATCATCTTCGTCTATGAGCGACGAAGGTACGTCGTGCACCAGGGTGGTCAGTCCCTGCCCGATTTGACGGCGAGGGGTGCGCTCCGAACGAACTCCCAAGCAGCCGCCTCGGTGCGCCCCATCGGAACGCGCGCAACTTCGTCCGAGAGCTGCCGCGCATAGGTCTGCGCGATTTCCTGGGCCATCGACGCAACCTGCTGGAACAGCGGGCTTTCCGGGCTGGTACGAAAAGAGCCCACGAGAGCCAGCGACGGCATCTCCTCGTTGACTCGCAGGAGCTGGATGCTGCCTTCCTGAAGCTCGCGTTCGATCACGGCAGGCGGTATCAGCGCCACTCCGAAGCCTTCGACGACAAGGCGCACCATGGCCGAGACCGAAGTCATGCAGTTGACCCGCACCTGTTGGCCGATTGCGGTGCGGCAGAGTCGCTCGATAAACTTGTGCGGCCCCGAATTTCGGGAAAAGCTCAGGATCGGGAACGTCACTAGTTCAGCCAGCGTTAGCAGGTCCCCGTGCAGCCCGAGGGAAGTTGCGGCAACCCATCTCAGGGGCAGGTCGCACAGGGGCAGGTTCTGGACCATCGGGCCCACGACTGAATCGGTCTGCAGAACCAGGTCGAGGTTGCCTCGGGTGAACTGGTCGATCAGGTGAAGCGTCGTGTCCCCCGTGATTTCGACCTCCAGCCGAGGATAGGCACGGTGAACTGCGAGAACCAGTTGCGGGAACCAGGAGTGGATGATGGATTCGATGACACCGATCCGGATCGCTCCCGAATACAGCTTGCGGTCGACCATGCTTTCGCGCATCTCGTGCATGGTGCGCACGAGGCGCTCCGCAAAGACGAGTGCTTTGCTGCCGTCGAGCGTCAGCGTCACTTCGCGGTCACCGCGTTCGAACAACCGAACGCCGAACTCCTGCTCCAGCGTCGCGATGCGACTGGATACCGCGGCCTGCGTCGTGTGCAATTTCTCGGCAGTCATGCGGAAATTTCGCAACTGCGCGAGCCAGACGAACGTCTCGAGGAAGCGTACGTTCACGGCTCCGTCCTAGGCAACCAGGGGCAGCGGCCGCACGGCGTAACGATGCACGAGGCGACATCCACGGACCGGGTCGAACAGCTCGAGCGCGAAGGCGCGCGCTGGTCGAATTCCGCCGATCACTGCAACGGTCCCGCAGCTCATGCCGCATCCGTCGGGAAGGATAGCCGTAGCGGGATCAGCAACACCGAGGTAACCGGCGACGAGATCGAGCGGCCGGCGCAGCGACGACAGAACGCCTTCCTGATAAAGAACTCGAGAACCGCTCTCTTCGACCCATGAACGAATGATCAGGTCGTCCCAATGGTCGGACACGTCTCCGAAGCGCCATGCGTGTGTCCCGACCGGCTTGACACAGACTTGTTTGGCGAGCGCGACGCTATGCACTTCGAGTTGCCGGTCGGTGTGATCCGAGGCGACACTGACGAAGAGCTCTCCACCCACAGCGAAAACGAAGACCTCGGCCTCTCCCGACGTCGCTTCGCCGACCACCTGGACCTCGGGAGACTGCGTCAACTGGTTCTCGGCGATGCGGTAGTACAAGGGCACGGCGCTCGGACGCGGCACGCCCAGAGCGCTCAGCTCGGCGATGTGGTGCTCGATCGCATCCGCATCGCGACCCGCCCAACCGGCGACGATCAGCGTGTGCAGTTCGACTACGAACGACTCGGCTCCCCGCGAGTTCTCTACCTGGATAGAAAGGTTCATCGGGACACGATAGCTGTTCGAAGCGGAATGTGCCAGGCGGCCGCAAAGCAAAAACTCCTGAAGCAGGTCGCGACTGCGAGATGGCGGCAGGGAGGCGTCGCGAATGCTTCGTTGGTGCCGGCGCGTCGCCGGTACATCACCACGACGTTGCGGAGCCCATCAGGCAGGCGCTGGAAAGCCGCCCGCCGCCAGGCGGCCGATGGCGGGGACCGCAAGTTCTCAGCGGCGTCCGGAAGCGGCCGGTAGCGCGGCGCGTCTGGTGCACAGGGTCCAGGGCCAGCGCGCGCAGCGCGGATTCACTTCTGACCCGCCGCATCTGTTCGAGCGCAGTGAACGAAGTGAACATAGCGAGTTTTGCGGCAGGCCCCGGAACCGAGCGCCGCAGGGGAGTCGACCGCAGGCCGACAGCCGACAGCCGCAGCGAAGAACGCTTGCGCGGCCGCGGCTTTGGGTGCTCGGGAGTCGACCGATCGCGTCTTGCACGCGGCAAGCGCAGCGCTCAGTTCCTCGCGTTCGCCGACACGACTTCGCCGATCGGGATCATCGAGAGCGGCATCGCCGCCGAGATCGGCCCGCGCCGGGCGGCGGCCAGCGCTTCGGCCAGGGCCGGCATCGCCTCCGAGGCCGGCAGCGAATCGGCCATGCGCGCAGCGAGCGCTTCGGCCTCGCGCCGCTTGTCGCGCGCGTTCTCGAGCGTGATCTCGGCGCGCCGGAGAGCGTCGGCGATCGTTTCGTTGGCCAGCATCTGCGTCGCGCCGACGTTGAGGCAGACGCGGGCGATTCGCGGCGCCACCTGGCGATCGTCGATGCGCGCATTGATGCGCAGGATCACCGCCTCGACATCGGCGACCTTGGTGCGCGGCAGGACCGCCGCGAACTCGTCGCCGCCCAGGCGGCCGGCCACGTCGCGCCGGCGCAGCGTCTCGCGCAGCGCCATGCCGACCTGGCGCAGCGCCTCGTCGCCGACCGAGTGGCCGAGCACCTCGTTGATGTACTTGAGGCGGTCGATGTCGAAGACGAGCACGGTTGACAACTCCGGCGAAGGCTGGATCGCCTTGGTGGCGAGGTCGTGAAAGTGCCTGCGGTTGGGCAGCCGGGTCAGCGGATCGACCTCGACCATGAGGCGGAGCTTGCGATGCGAGGTGCGCAACTGGGCGACGCTGCGTTCGTGGGCCATGACGAGGGAGAGCTGCGGCATCAGCAAGGCGACGGCCGCCGGGGCGAGCAAGGCGCCCAGAGCCAGGTCGGCGGCGCCGAGGCCGGGCGGCAGGTAGAAGAGGGCGAGGCCGAGCCACGCCGCCTGCAGGGCCGCGCTGCAGGCCAGGGCGATGAGCAGGCCCTTGAGGGTCGGCGTCGTCGTGAAGTCCTCGATGCGCGAGACCGCGAAGGCGGTGTAAGCGGTGGCGACCATCGTCGCCACGGCGAACACCTCGGCCGGGCTGGCCCAGGCAAAGGGCTCGAACCAGCTGCCGATCGCGGCTCCGGCTGCTGCGGCGAGCACGATCCAGTCGGCCCATGGCGGCATGGCGCTGTTGCCCCGTGAAAAGAAGCGCCGCATGCCGGTCAGCGTGATGATCGGCCACTGCAGCGCCAGCGCCATCGCCAGCGGCTCGAGCAGGATGGCTTGATCTTCGAGCGCGTGCGACGCCAGCGCGCCGGCGAGCAGGACGTTGGCCGCGATCCACCACCAGACGCCGCGGCGCAGTCGCTGCTGCACGCCGATGGCGGCCGCCGCAGCGCTGGCGACGACGAGGCTGGCCGAGGCGGCCACGAGCAGGGAAGTCGAATGCAAGAGCATCGCGAAATTCTAGGGAGCGTGCCTCGCCGACAGGGGTCCGGCAGCGACGAGCGGCGCTCGCGCGTGCGGAAAAACCGTTAGGAATTGGCAGCTCCCTGCGGTCTGAGGACGCCCGGTCCAGCGACGCCGGGCGACCCCGCGGCGAGGCGGGTCCGCCACCGTCGCACCCGTACACTCGTCGCATGCCTTTTCGGTCCGGGCCCGCGAGCCGGGCAACATGACGCGATCCCTGTTCGATGCGTTCTGGCGCGCCGCCGCCTATTGCCTGCATCCGAAGGTGATCGCGCTGTCGCTGGCGCCGCTCGTGATCGTCGGCGGCGCGGCCATGCTGCTCGGCTATTTTTTCTGGGAGCCCGCCGTCGATGCGGTGCGGGCCTCGCTCGAAGGATGGGCGCTGCTGTCCACCCTTTTCCGCTGGCTCTCGTCGATCGGCGGCGCCGGCTTCCAGAGCGTGGTCGCGCCGCTGCTAATCGTTGCTCTGGCCGTGCCGGCCTTCGTCGTCGCGTCGCTCGTCGTCGTCGCCGCGCTGATGACGCCGGCCGTGGTCCGCCTTGTCGCGCTGCGCCGCTTTCCGTTGCTCGAGCGACGCGACGGCGCCGGTTTCTGGCAAAGCCTGGCGTGGTCGCTGGCCTGCACCGTGGCAGCCTTGGCGGCGCTCGTTGTCAGCATTCCGCTCTGGCTGATTCCGCCGCTCGTGCTCGTCGTGCCGCCGCTCATCTGGGGTTGGCTCAGCTACCGCGTGTTCTCCTTCGACGTGCTCGCGCTGCACGCCAGTGCCGATGAGCGTCGGCGTCTCATCGCCGCGCACCGCTGGCCGCTGTTCGGCATCGGCGTTGTCACCGGCTACCTCGGCGCGGCGCCTTCGCTGCTCTGGGCGGTGAGCGCGCTGGCGCTGGTCTTCGCGCCGCTGCTCATCGTCGTGTCGATCTGGCTCTACACGCTGGTCTTCGCCTTCTCGGCGCTCTGGTTCGCGCACTACCTGCTGGCAGCGCTGCGCGATCTGCGCGCCGCCGAGGGCGCGGCCGGGCCGACACCGACGCCCTCGGAGCCGGCGTCGGCGCCGCCGCCCCGCCTCCCGCCTCCCGAGCCGCCCCAAGGAATCGTTGCATGAACTTCGGCCTCATCATCGTCGGCGACGAGATCCTGTCGGGCAAGCGCGCCGACAAGCACCTGCCCAAGGTGATCGAGCTGCTCGGCGCGCGCGGGCTGTCGCTGTCGTGGGCTCGCTACGTCGGTGACGAACCGGCACGCATCACCGCCGACCTGAAGGACGCGTTCGCCAGCGGCGACGCGGTGTTCTCGTGTGGCGGCATCGGCGCGACTCCCGACGACCACACGCGCCAGTGCGCTGCCGCCGCGCTCGGCGTGCCGCTGGTCCTGCATCCCGAGGCGCGCGACTTCGTCATCGAGCGCATGAAAGACGTGGCGCGCGAGCAGGGCACGGTGTTCGATCCCGAGCGCGACGACAACCGGCATCGCCTGAACATGGCCGTCTTTCCGCAAGGCGCCGACATCATCCCCAACCCCTACAACAAGATCGCCGGCTTTTCGCTGCGCACCGGCGAAGGCGGCGTCTTCTTCGTGCCCGGCTTTCCGGTCATGGCATGGCCGATGATCGAGTGGGTGCTAGACACGGTCTATCGCCCGCTGCATTCGGCGCAGGCGACGCGCGAGCGCTCGGTGATCGTGTTCGGTGCCATGGAGGCGGCGCTCACGCCGCTCATGGAGCAGATCGAAAGCGCGTTCGGGGGCATCAAGGTGTTCAGCCTGCCGAGCGTCGACCATGCGGAGTGGGGTCGCCACATCGAGCTCGGCGTGAAGGGCGACCTCGAGCGTCTCGACGCCGCCTACGCCGCGCTGCTCGACGGCCTGCGCGCCAGCAACGCCAGGCTCGGCCCTGAACTGGTGCGATAGTCTGTCCGCGAGCGCGCCGTCGAGGTGCATGTGCGTGCACCGTCCCGGCGCTGACGGGGCGGTTGTCACTGGCATGGTTTCTGCTAAATTTTGATGCGCGTTTTTGGGGCCGGCACCCGCCTGCCAGCCGCCGCGCAGTCGCTACAACCCCCTGCAAGCAGCTTTTTTCGGAGATTCTTTGATGGCCAAGACCGTCGCCGACGTGATGAACATGGTGAAGGAGGCCGAAGTCAAGTTCGTCGACTTCCGCTTCACCGATACCCGTGGCAAGGAGCAGCACGTCTCGGTGCCGATCTCGGCCTTCAGCGAGGAGAAGTTCACCGGCGGCCATGCCTTCGATGGCTCGTCGATCGCTGGCTGGAAAGGCATCGAAGCGTCCGACATGCAGCTCATGCCGGACCCGAACACCGCCAACATCGACCCCTTCTTCGAAGAGCCGACGCTCATCCTCACCTGCGACGTGGTCGAGCCGGGCGACGGCAAGCCCTACGAGCGCGACCCGCGCTCGCTGGCCAAGCGTGCCGAGGCCTACATGAAGGCTTCGGGCCTCGGCGACGCCGCCTACTTCGGCCCCGAGCCCGAGTTCTTCATCTTCGACAGCGTGCGCTGGCAGGTCGACATGTCGGGGTGCTTCTGCAAGATCGAGTCCGAAGAAGCGTCGTGGAACACCGGCAAGGAATACGAGCACGGCAACTCGGGTTATCGCCCGACGGTCAAGGGGGGCTACTTCCCGACGCCGCCCGTCGACTCGTACCAGGACATGCGCTCGGAGATGTGTCTGATCCTCGAGTCGCTCGGCATTCCGGTCGAGGTGCATCACCACGAGGTGGCGCAAGCGCAGATGGAGATCGGCACCAAGTTCTCGACGCTCGTGCAGCGCGCCGACTGGCTGCAACTGCAGAAGTACGTGATCCAGAACGTCGCCCACTCGTACGGCAAGACGGCGACCTTCATGCCCAAGCCGATCGTCGGCGACAACGGCTCGGGCATGCACGTGCACCAGTCGGTGTGGAAGAACGGCCAGAACCTGTTCGCCGGCGACGGCTACGCCGGCCTCTCCGAGTTCGCCCTCTTCTACATCGGCGGCATCATCAAGCACGCGCGAGCGCTGAACGCGATCACCAACCCCGGGACCAACAGCTACAAGCGGCTGGTTCCTGGCTTCGAGGCGCCGGTCAAGCTGGCCTATAGCGCGAAGAACCGCTCGGCCTCGATCCGCATCCCGTACGTCGCGAGCCCGAAGGGGCGCCGCGTCGAGGCGCGCTTCCCCGATCCGCTCGCCAACCCGTACCTCGCCTTCACCGGCCTGCTCATGGCCGGGCTCGACGGCGTCGAGAACAAGATCCATCCGGGCGAAGCGGCCAGCAAGGACCTGTACCACCTGCCGCCCGAAGAAGACGCGAAGATCCCGACCGTCTGCTCGAGTCTGGAGCAGGCCCTCGAGTACCTCGACAAGGGCCGCGCCTTCCTGACCAAGGGCGGTGTCTTCACCGACAGCTACATCGATGCCTACATCGACCTGAAGATGCAGGAGGTCACGCGCTTCCGCATGACGACCCACCCGGTCGAGTTCGACATGTACTACAGCCTGTAGTCGCGAAGCGCCGCTTCGGCGGGTACGAGGGGACGGCGCGGCCGTCCCCTTTTTGCGTTCTGGCCGGTGCGTCGATGCCCCGATGCGATCGTGCGATCCTTCCGGGGGCTCGGCCGCCCGCTGCGAGACAATCGGGTTCGGCCTGTAGGCGCGGCCGCCCGGCGCGCGTTGTACGGGCTGGAGACGACGACCATGAGACTGCCTCTTCCCCTCTTTCGCTCGATCGCCATCGTCCTGGCCTCTGGCGCCGCCGTCGGCGCGGCGGCCGCCGCCGACACCCCCGACACGACGGTGACCTACCGCTGTCCGGGTAACGACTACAAGAACACCATTTCGGCGAAAGAGGCCGAAAAGCTCGGCTGCAAGAAGCTCGAGGGCGGGCCGGTCACGGTGATCCAGATGACCAAGCCGCGCGGCACGGCCACGCCGGTTCCTTCAGCTTCGGGCACGGGCGTGGGCCGCGTCGACCCGACCGCGCAGCGCGCCCGCGACAGCGATGCCCGCCGCATCCTCGAGAACGAGCTGAAGACCGAGGAAGGCCGCCTCGCCGACCTGAAGAAGGAATACAACAACGGCCAGCCCGAGCGCCAGGGCAACGAGCAGAACTACCAGAAGTACGTCGATCGGGTGGGCCAGTTGAGTGCCGCGATCGCACGCAAGGAAGGCGATATCGCCGCCATCCGCCGCGAGATCCAGAAGCTGCCTCCCGCACCCGTGCTGCCGCTGTGATCGCAGCCGGCCCGTCCCCTCCGGCGGCACTGCGCGCCGACGACGAGGCGGGCCACGCGGCGCTCGATCTGCTGGCGACCATGGTCGCCCTGGTCACACCCGAGGGCGAGTGCATCTTCGCCAACTCGTCGTTCGAGAACGTCCTCGGCCTGTCGCGGCGCAGCATGTCGCGCGGATCGGTGTTCGACTGGTTCCAGGAATCGCATCTGCTGAAGTCCACCGTTGCCGCCGTGAGCAGCAACGCCTTTGCGACCAGCCGGCTCGACGCGCAGCTCTGGCGCCCGGGCGCAAGCCATGGCGAACTGCTTCCGGTGCGCGTCATCGTCAACCAGATCGACGCCTCGCGCAACGTCGTCTTCGAGGTCGTCGAGATCGAGCAGCAGACGCGCCAGGCGCGCGAGGAGCGCGCGCTCGAGCAGGCGCAGGCGACCAAGGAGCTGATCCGCAACCTCGCCCACGAGATCAAGAACCCGCTGGGCGGCATTCGCGGCGCGGCGCAACTGCTCGAGATGGAGATCGAGTCGCGCACGCTCACCGAATACACGCAGGTCATCATCAACGAGGCCGATCGCCTGCAGTCGCTCGTCGACCGACTGCTCGCGCCGCATCGCAAACCGCACGTCGTCGGCAACGTCAACATCCACGAGGTCTGCGAGCGCGTGCGTGCGCTCATCGACGCCGAGTTTCCGCGCGGTCTGGCGACCGAGCGCGACTACGACACCTCGATTCCAGAATTCCGCGGCGACCGCGAGCAGCTCATCCAGGCGGTGCTGAACATCGCCCACAACGCTGCCGAGGCACTCAGCGAGCGCATCGAGATCGGCGACGCGAAGATCGTCCTGCGCACGCGCGTCGCGCGCCAGATGACGCTCGGCAAGCATCGCTATCGTCTGGCACTGGAATTGCATATTGAAGACAACGGTCCGGGTGTTCCGGAGTCGTTGCGCGAGCGGGTGTTTTTCCCGCTCGTGTCGGGTCGTGAGGGAGGCTCGGGACTCGGACTCACGCTCGCCCAGACCTTCATTCAGCAGCACCATGGCACCGTCGAATTCGAAAGCGAGCCCGGTCGCACGGTCTTCAAGATCGTGATCCCGCTTTCATGAAACCCATCTGGATCGTCGACGACGACCAATCGATTCGATTCGTGCTCGAAAAGGCGTTGACGCGCGAAGAGTTCGTCGTGCGCAGCTTCACGAATACGCGCGACGTACTCGCCGCGCTCGAAGACGATCAGCCGCAGGTGCTGGTTTCCGACATCCGCATGCCGGGCGGCTCGGGCATCGAGCTGCTCAACAAGATCAAGGCCAAGCATCGCGATTTGCCGGTCATCATCATGACGGCCTACTCGGATCTCGACAGCGCCGTCAGCGCATTCCAGGGCGGCGCCTTCGACTATCTGCCCAAGCCCTTCGACGTGCCCAAGGCCGTCGAACTGATCCGCCGCGCCGTCGAAGAGAGCCTGCACGAGGGGCAGATCGAAGCCGCGGTGGCGCAGGTGCCGGAGATCCTCGGCCAGGCGCCGGCGATGCAGGACGTGTTCCGCGCCATCGGTCGCTTGAGCCAGAGCATCGTCACCGTGCTCATCACCGGCGAGTCGGGCTCGGGCAAGGAACTGGTGGCCAACGCGCTGCACAAGCACAGCCAGCGCGCCAGCGGCCCGTTCGTCGCCATCAACACGGCGGCGATCCCGAAGGACCTGCTCGAGTCCGAGCTGTTCGGACACGAGCGAGGCGCGTTCACGGGCGCCCAGACGACGCGGCGCGGCCGCTTCGAGCAGGCCGACGGCGGCACGCTCTTCCTCGACGAGATCGGCGACATGCCGTTCGACCTGCAGACGCGCCTCCTGCGTGTGCTGGCCGACGGCCAGTTCTATCGCGTCGGCGGGCACAACCCGATGCGCAGCAACGTGCGCGTCATCGCGGCGACGCACCAGGACCTCGAAGAGCGCGTCAAGGCAGGGTCGTTTCGCGAGGACCTGTTCCACCGCCTCAACGTCATACGCCTGCGCCTGCCGGCGCTGCGCGAGCGGCAGGAAGACATTCCGCCGCTGACGCGCTTCTTCCTGCAGAAGAGCGCCCGCGAGCTCGGCGTCGAGGGCAAGCGCATCACCGAGGCCGCCCTGGCGCGCCTGACCCAGTTCGACTTCCCCGGCAACGTCCGCCAGCTCGAGAACATCTGCCACTGGCTGACGGTGATGGCGCCCGCGCAACTGGTCGAAGCCAAGGACCTGCCGCCGGAGTTCCAGCCGAAGGTGGCGGCACGCCCGTCGGCGCCGCCTCCTGCGATGTCGAATGCTTCGGGCGAGCCCGGCTCCGACAACGTCGCGCGGACCGCCGACGCGCCGTCCCCGAACGCCGCTCGCGCGGCCGCCGATACCTCGCCGTCAGTGCCGTCGCCGGCGCAATCCGCGGGGGCGATGGCGCCGGGCGATGCGAGCTGGCTGACCGGGCTCGAGAACGAGGCGCGCGAGCTGCTGCGGGCCGGCGAGCCGATGGTGTGGGAGACGCTGACGCGCCGCTTCGAGGCTCAGCTCATCCGCACCGCGCTCGAGATCACGCGCGGCCGGCGCATCGAGGCGGCGCAGAAGCTAGGCATCGGCCGCAACACGATCACGCGCAAGATCCAGGAGCTCGGGCTCGAGGAGAAGTGATTTCGCGCGCATCGCGCGCGAAATCATCCTGAGCGAAGGCGAAGCATCTGCCGCTTCGTCAGATCTGCATCCAGGCGAGCACGCCGAGCACGACGCCGATCGTGGCGACGCCGAAGACGCCGTATTGCAGGCGCCGGCTCCGGGTCAGCAACGCGATCGCCGCCAGGGCGATCGAGATCTGCAGCGCCGTCGTGGCCTGCTGCCAGCGATGCTCCTCGTGAATCTGGTGCTCGGTCCTCTCGCTCCATTCCACCGATTGCTTTTCGAGCTCCTCGGCCTTCTTCTGGATCTCGGCTTTCTCGCCCTTGCGTCGCTCGGCCTCCGCGCGATAGAACTCGCGCCGCCCCTCGGGCACGATCTCCATCGCCAGCTCGGAAAGGTATTGCCGGTTGCTCTTGGCCTGGTAGAAGGCCCACTGGTTGGCCGCCTCGGTCTTCTTGATCGCCGATTCGTTCTTGTAGAGGCCGGCGTTGAGCTGTGCCAGGCCGCCCATGTACGAAAAGATGGCACCGACCGTGGCGATGATCGCCGTCGCCACGGCGAGGCGGCCCGCCATGCCGTGCGGCTCGGCCTGCGACTGGTGCTCGAGTTCGTGGTCGTGCGGACCGTGCGCGTGAAAACCGTGACCCGACATGCGTATCTCCCTTAGGCGACTCTCTGGTAGCTGACGAAGTTGTAGCGCAACCCGTCGACGGTTTCGTGTGACTCGCGCGAAGTCTGCCTGAAATCGGCGCGGTTCCAATTCGGGAAGAAGACGTCGGCCGGGAACTCCGCGTCGATCTCGGTCAGCTCGAGCTCGTCGGCGATCGGCAGGGCGAGCGCGTAGAGGTCGGCGCCACCGAGGACGAAGACCCTTGGCGCGGCGGGCGCCAGCGCGAGCGCGTCGGCCAGCGACGCGGCCGTTGCCGCGCCTTCGGCGTGCCAGGTGGGATCACGGCTGAGGACGATGTTCTGCCGGCCCGGCAGCGGCCGGCCGATCGACTGCCAGGTCTTTCGACCCATGACGACCGGCGCGCCGATCGTGCGCCGCTTGAGGCGGGGCAGGTCGTCGGGAATGCGCGCGAGCAACTGGCCGCGGTGACCGATTCCGCCATCGCGGGCAACTGCGGCGACAAGGCAGACGAGGGGCTTGCTCATGGACGCGATTGTCGCCGTCGCCGCCGCGATAATCGACGACGACACCTCGTTTGCGACCTTCGATGACTACAGCCCCTGACGACGACTCGCCTGCCCTTGCGGCATGGCAGAAGGCCGCCGCGCGCTCGGCGCCCGGCGGCGACGTCGATGCGCTGGGCTGGAAGACGCCCGAAGGCATCGTCGTCAAGCCGCTCTACACCGCGGCCGACCTGAAAGCCCTGCCCCAGACCGACACCTTGCCGGGCTTTGCGCCCTACATCCGCGGCCCGCAGGCGACGATGTACACGGTGCGGCCGTGGACGATCCGCCAGTACGCGGGCTTCTCGACCGCGGAAGCGTCGAACGCCTTCTATCGCCAGGCACTGGCCGGCGGTGGGCAGGGCATCAGCGTCGCCTTCGACCTGGCCACGCACCGCGGCTACGACAGCGATCACCCACGCGTCACGGGCGACGTCGGCAAGGCCGGCGTGGCGATCGACTCGGTCGAGGACATGAAGATCCTCTTCGACCAGATCCCGCTCGACAAGGTCAGCGTCTCCATGACGATGAACGGCGCCGTGCTGCCGGTGCTCGCCGGCTACATCGTCGCCGCCGAGGAGCAGGGCGTCGCCGAAGACAGGCTTTCAGGAACGATCCAGAACGACATCCTGAAAGAGTTCATGGTGCGCAACACCTACATCTATCCGCCGGCGCCGAGCATGCGCATCGTCGGCGACATCATCGAGTACACGGCCCAGCGGATGCCGAAGTTCAACTCGATCTCGATCTCGGGCTATCACATCCAGGAAGCCGGTGCGAACCAGGCGCTCGAGCTTGCGCTGACGCTCGCCGACGGCCGCGAGTACGTCCGCACCGCGATCGCCAAGGGTCTCGACGTCGACGCCTTTGCCGGCCGCCTCAGCTTCTTCTGGGCGATCGGCATGAATTTCTACCTCGAGATCGCCAAGATGCGCGCGGCGCGCGGCCTGTGGCACACCATCATGAAGGAGTTCGATCCGAAGGAGGCGAAGAGCTCGATCCTGCGCACCCACTGCCAGACCTCGGGCTGGTCGCTGACGGCGCAGGACCCGTACAACAACGTCGTGCGCACGACCATCGAGGCGATGGCGGCGGTGTTCGGCGGCACGCAGAGCCTGCACACCAATGCGCTCGACGAGGCGATCGCGCTGCCCACCGAGTTCAGCGCGCGCATCGCCCGCAACACCCAGCTCGTGATCCAGGAAGAGACGCACATCACGGCGATCGTCGATCCGTGGGCGGGCAGCTATGCGATGGAAGCGCTGACCCAGGAGATGGCCGATACCGCCTGGACGATCCTCGAAGAGATCGAGGCGATGGGCGGCATGACGAAGGCGGTGCAGAGCGGCTGGGCCAAGCTGAAGATCGAGGCGAGCGCGGCCGAGAAGCAGGCGCGCATCGACTCCGGCCAGGACACCATCGTCGGCGTCAACAAGTACAAGCTCGAAGAAGAGGCACCGATCGACGCACGGTCGATCGACAACCACGCGGTGCGCGAGAACCAGGTGGCGCGCCTGAAGGCGGTGCGCGCGTCGCGCGATACCGCCGCAGTGAACGCGGCACTGGCGGCACTCACCGAAGCCGCGAAGAGCGGCCAGGGCAACCTGCTCGCCCTCTCGATCAAGGCGGTTCGCCTGCGCGCCAGCGTCGGTGAAGTGAGCGACGCGCTCGAGGCGGCGTGGGGCCGGCACCGCGCCGACACGCAAAAGGTGTCGGGCGTCTATGCCGCCGCCTACGACAGCGCCGAAGGCTGGGACAAGTTGAAGGCGGAGATCGCTGCTTTCGCAAGCGAAGAAGGGCGCCGACCGCGCGTCATGATCGCCAAGCTCGGCCAGGACGGGCACGATCGGGGCGCCAAGGTCGTCGCCAGCGCCTTTGCCGACCTCGGCTTCGACGTCGACATCGGCCCGCTCTTCCAGACCGCCGAGGAGTGCGCGCGCCAGGCGATCGAGAACGACGTGCACGCGGTCGGCGTCTCGACGCTCGCCGCCGGCCACATGACGCTGGTGCCGGCGATCATCGAGTCGCTCAAGGCGCAGGGCGGCGGCGACATCGTCGTCTTCGTCGGCGGCGTCATTCCGCAGCAGGACTATGCCTTTCTCTACGGCGCCGGCGTCAAGGGCATCTACGGTCCTGGCACGCCGATTCCGGTGAGCGCGAAAGACGTCCTCGAGCAGATTCGCCTCGCTCGCGTTTGACGCCCGTGCAGGCTTCGTGATACCGTAATACGGTTGTACATCGTAGAGGTTTTCATGGCCGTGTCGGTACGAATGGATCCGCTTCTCGAGGGCGAGCTCGAACAGGCGGCACAGCGTCAGGGCGTCACCAAGTCGCAATTCATCATCGCCGCTGTCGAGCGCGCGCTCGGGCGCAAGAATCCTTACGAGTTGATGCTGGCGCTGAAGGCCGAAGAGCCCGGCAAGCCGTATCGCGCCGGCAAGCGGGCGGCGGCGGGTGACAAGCCGTACGAGGCGTCCGCCGCGAAGGCTGCGCTGCGCAGCAAACTCAAGATCAAGCACGGTGCCGGCAGCGCTGGTTGACGCCGGTCCGCTGGTGGCGCTGTTCGGCGCCAACCAGCCGCGCGGGCCGCACTATCGCAAGCTCCTGCAACAGGCAGGCGAGGAGCTTTGGTCGTTGGCCACGACCTGGCCTTGCGTCACCGAGGCGAGCTATCTGCTCGACGTGCCCGAGCGCTACACGCTGCTGCGCTGGATCGCCGCTTCGGGAATCACCGTCTTCCCGTTTGCGCAGGACGATCTGGAAGACATCGTCTCCTTGATGCGGCGCCACACCGAGTCGCCGCGCACGGAAATGGATCTGGCCGATGCGTCGCTGGTCTGGCTCGCCGGCGACAGCGGCGTGACGCGCGTCATGACGATGGACGTGCGCGACTTCTCGCGCTATC
Source organism: Burkholderiales bacterium (assembly GCA_038231215.1). Lineage (GTDB taxonomy): Bacteria > Pseudomonadota > Gammaproteobacteria > Burkholderiales > Burkholderiaceae_C > Schlegelella_A. Next base: position 49,273 of record JBBRLS010000030.1, read on the forward strand.
GCCTGCCCGACGGGCGCCGCTTCGAGCTGCTCTGACGATGCCGCCCGCTTCCACGATTCCCGGGCACGACGCCGCTGCCGACGACGCGGCGCTGCTCGCCGACATCGCGCGCCCGGACCCGGCGGCACAGCGTCGCGCCGTCGCGCGCGCCATCACCCTGCTCGAATCGACGCGCGCCGATCATCGCGAGCGCGCCGACGCGCTGCTCGCCGCGCTGCCGGTGCCGGCCGAGCCGGCCTTGCGCATCGGCATCTCGGGCGTGCCCGGCGTCGGCAAGTCGACCTTCATCGAGACGCTCGGCATCGCCTTGATCGCAGAGGGCCACCGCGTCGCCGTGCTCGCCGTCGATCCGAGTTCCAGTCTCTCAGGCGGCTCGATCCTCGGCGACAAGACGCGCATGGAGCGGCTCTCGGTCGACGAGCGCGCCTTCGTGCGGCCGAGCCCGAGCGGCGGCACGCTGGGCGGCGTGGCCGCGGCCACGCGCGAGGCGATCCGTGTCGTCGAAGCGGCGGGCTACGGCGTCGTCATCGTCGAGACCGTCGGCATCGGCCAGAGCGAGGCGGCGGTCGCCGGCATGACCGACCTGTTCGTCCTGATGCAGCTTCCCAACGCCGGCGACGACCTGCAGGCGATCAAGAAGGGCGTGCTCGAGCTGGCCGACATCGTCGTCGTCAACAAGGCCGATCTCGACGCCGCCGCGGCGGCGCGCGCCGCCGGCCAGATCGAGTCGGCGATGCAGCTCGTCGGCATGAGGTCCTCGTCGACGCCGCGGCCGCGTGTGCTCGCCATCAGCGCCATCGACGCGACGCAGGTTCGCGAGGTCTGGCGCGCCGCCGAGTCGTTCGCGGCGGCGCAACGCGCGAGCGGCGGGCTCGTGCGGCGGCGCGAGAGCCAGTCGCGCGCCTGGTTGTGGGAGCGCATCGACGCCGGTCTGCGCGAGCGTTTTCGCGACCATGAGGCGGTGCGAAGCCTGTTGCCGGCGACGCTCGAGGCGGTCGACGCCGGCCGCCTGCCGGTGTCGGTCGCGGCGCGCCGCCTGTTGCGCGCCTTCACCGGCGAGTCAGGCACCGAGAATAGCGACGCCTGAAGAAGAAGGACGCCCATGCACGACATCATCCAGCAGCTCGAAGCCAAGCGCGCGCGGGCCCGCCTCGGCGGCGGCGAGAAGCGCATCGCCGCGCAGCATGCCAAGGGCAAGCTGACGGCGCGCGAGCGCATCGACCTGCTCCTCGACGAAGGCACGTTCGAGGAATGGGACATGTTCGTCGAGCATCGCAGCCACGACTTCGGCATGCAGGACAACCGGCCGCCGGGCGATGGCGTCGTCACCGGCTACGGCATGATCAACGGGCGGCTCGTCTTCGTCTTCAGCCAGGACTTCACGGTCTTCGGCGGCGCGCTCTCCGAGGCTCACGCCGAGAAGATCTGCAAGGTGATGGACCAGGCGATGAAGGTCGGCGCGCCCGTGATCGGCCTCAACGACTCGGGCGGTGCGCGCATCCAGGAAGGCGTCGCTTCGCTGGGCGGCTACGCCGAGGTGTTTCAGCGCAACGTCATCGCCTCGGGCGTGGTGCCGCAGATCAGCCTGATCATGGGGCCGTGCGCCGGCGGAGCGGTGTACTCGCCGGCCATGACCGACTTCATCTTCATGGTCAAGGACAGCTCGTACATGTTCGTCACCGGGCCCGAGGTGGTGAAGACGGTGACGCACGAGGAGGTGACGGCCGAAGACCTCGGTGGCGCGCTGACGCACACCACCAAGAGCGGCGTCGCCGACCTGGCCTTCGAGAACGACGTCGACGCGCTCGCCATGCTGCGCCGCTTCTTCAACTACCTGCCGCTCAACAACCGCGAGAAGGCGCCCTCGCGCCCGTCAGACGACCCGCCGGACCGCATCGATCTCTCGCTCGACACGCTGGTGCCCGACAACCCGAACAAGCCCTACGACATCAAGGAGCTGATCGTCAAGACGGTCGACGACGGCGACTTCTTCGAGCTGCAACCGGAGCACGCCAAGAACATCGTCATCGGCTTCGGCCGCATGGACTCGCAGGTCATCGGCATCGTCGCCAACCAGCCGCTGGTGCTGGCCGGCTGCCTCGACATCAAGAGCAGCATCAAGGCGGCGCGCTTCGTGCGCTTCTGCGACGCCTTCAACATCCCGGTGGTCACCTTCGTCGACGTGCCGGGCTTCATGCCGGGCACTTCTCAGGAATACGGCGGCATCATCAAGCATGGCGCCAAACTGCTGTAC
>JBBRLS010000031.1:0-50997 GCA_038231215.1 Burkholderiales bacterium
GCACGATGCGATGGTCCGAATGCTGGCCGCGATCTTCAACTCGCCATCAATTAGGACGGCGCCAAGTTTCCATTTGAGCCGCCAGAAAGTCGCGGGTGGCCAGCGACAGGAAGTGGCTGGGTCTTGGCTCACGCTCACCCGCGGTGAGTGACCAGTGCGCTGTACGCAAGAGACACCTGCCAAGCGAGCAACCCCTCGCTAACCGCATTCCAAGACAGGCCAATTTATAAGTACAGTTGGTTCAGGCGCACCACGCTAGCGGACCGCGTAGCTGCGCCCTTCCATGCAGGCGAAGGTGGCGCGCTGGAAGATGCTTGCGTCGCTCATCGCGCCCGCTTGCGTCGTCGCCCATCGATTGCATTCTTGTCTGTCGGCCTCGGTCTGGGCCGGCGTCTGGCCGCTCTTCGGATAGAAGATCGGATCGGGCGCGCGCGTCGCCGCCGGCACCGGCTGCCCCGTCGATCGGACGACCCGTTCGCCCGGCGTCGGATCGACGATGACGTACTCTGCAACGCCGGGACCGACCACGTAGCCGGGATAAGGGTAGGCGTAGTAGCCGCCGTAGTACGGCGACGAATAGGCGAGCGCGCCGAAGCCGAGGCCCAGCCCCCAGCCGCCCCAGAACGCGCCGGGGCCCCAATAGCCGCCGCGATAGCCCCAGCCGCCATGGCCCCAGCCGCCGTGATCCCAGTGACCACCGCCGCCGCCGTGCCAGTTGCCATGACCGTTGCCCGCGGGGGCCGTGGCGACGCCGCCAGTGACGCCGCCAGTGACGCCACCGGGGCGCGCCTCGGCGAGCGGACTTGCGGCGATCGCCGCGGTCGCCGCTAACGCAGCGAGGAACCTGATCGTCAGCGTCTTCATGGCGAACTCCTCGGCGCTGCGCAGACGGCGCCCGGTTGTCTGGAAAACACCCATTCTGCGCCTGCATCGCGCTTCGTGGAGCGGCCCGGCCGATAGGCGGCGCGCGCCGCTTCGGCGCAGCAATAAGCGCCGTCGCTGCCGCTCCAGAAGCGTTCAGCGCCGGAGCGCGTGCGCCAGGTCGGCGGCGCACATGGCGACCGCCGTGTTCGCTTCGTCGAGCAGCTTGCCCATGGTGATGAAGCCGTGGATCTGTCGTTCGAAGCACAGATAGGTGGCTCGGTTGCCGGCCGCGACCAGTGCGTTGGCGTAGTCGAGGCCTTCGTCGCGCAAGGGATCGAATCCGGCCGTCAGGACGAGGGCCGGCGGCAGCCTGGCCAGATCCGCGTGCAGCAGCGGCGAGGCACGCCAGTCGAGGTCGTGCGACGTGTCGCCGTAGTAGTTGTCGTGGTAGTACTGGATCGTCTCGGTCTCGAGCACGTAGCCCTTGCCGTTCGTCTTGTGCGAGGCGTGGCCCCAGCGCTGGTCGACGGACGGATAGATGAGAAGCTGGTAGGCGATCGGCAGGTCACCGGCGTCGCGCGCGGCGAGGGCGACAACGGCGGCGAGATTGCCGCCGGCGCTGTCGCCGCCGACCGCCAGGCGTGACGCATCGAGGCCGAATTCCGCGGCGTGATGGCGCACCCAGTACGTCGCGGCCAGGCAGTCGTCGCTGCCGGCGGGAAAGCGATGCTCGGGTCCCATGCGGTAGTCGACCGAGACGACGGCGCAGCCAGACGCGTTGGCGAGTTGCCGGCACAGCACGTCATGCGTGTCGAGGTCGCCGATCGTCCAGCCGCCGCCATGAAAGTAGACAAGCACGGGCAACGCGGCGCGGTCGTCGCTGCGCAGCGTCGGCCGGTACAGGCGCATGGGAATCGCGCCGTGCGGACCCTCGGCGGAAAGCTCGCTGATCTCGGCCACCGGCGGTGCCTCGGGCTGGGTGAGCGCGCGACGTTCGCGATAGAAGAGGCGCGCCTCGACCGGCGGCAGCGACTGCATCGGCGGCAGTCCGCGTTGCGCGATCAGGTCGATGAGGGCTCGGGCTTGGGGATGGAGCATGGCTTGTCCTCAGAGTTGCCGGCTGCGTGCCAGCGGCGGGTTGCGTGCGAAGTAGCGCTGGATGCCGGCGGCCAGCGCTTCGACGAGTTGCGCCCGGTATTCGGGATCGCGAAGCTTCGATTCTTCCTCTGGATTCGAGATGAATGCCGACTCGACCAGGATCGACGGTATGTCGGGCGCCTTCAGCACCGCGAAGCTGGCCTGCTCGACGCTGCCCTTGTGCAGCCGGCCGACCTTGCCGATCTGGCCCAGCACCTCGCCGCCGAGCTTCAGGCTGTCCTTGATCTGCGCCGTCGTGCTCATGTCGAGCAGGGTGCGCATGACGGTCTCGTCCTTGACCGCGACGTTGACGCCGCCGACCAGATCGGCCGCGTTCTCGCGGTTCGCCATCCAGCGCGCCGCGCTGCTCGAGGCGCCGCTCTGGCTGAGCGCGAACACCGAGGCGCCACGCGCCTCGGGCGTGAAGAAGGCGTCGGCATGGATCGAGACGAACAGGTCGGCCTGGACGCGCCGCGCCTTCTTCACGCGCTCGTGCAGCGGCACGAAGAAATCGGCGTCGCGCGTCAGCATCGCGCGCATCGCCGGATTGAGGTTGATGCGGTCGCGCAGCAGCAGGGCGATGGCGAGCACGACGTCTTTTTCGCGCAGCCCGCTCGGCCCGGTCGCCCCCGGGTCCTCGCCACCGTGGCCGGGGTCGAGGGCGATGACGACGAGGCGGTCGATCTTCGCCTGCGTCACGACCGGCGGGACGATGGGCGGCAAGGGAAGTGTCGGCAGGGCGCGCGGCGCCGAGGCCGGCGCCACGGTGACCGCGCTCGCCGCGTTCATGCGGGCGAGAAAGTCGCCGAGCGCGTCCTGCACCGCCTGTGCCGCCTTCGCCTCGGCCTGCTCCTTGTCGCGGATCAGCTCGAGCAGCGGATCGATCTCCTTGACCGGGTGCAGGTCGAACACAAGGCGATGGCGATAGGCCGCCACCGGCGCCAGCGTGAAAAGCTGCGGCGCAGTGGCCTGCTTCAGGTCGATGACGAGTCGCACGACGCGCGGCTGGCTCTGGCCGACGCGCACGCCGGCGATGAAGGGATCGTCGGAGCGCACCTTGCCGATCAGCTCGCGCAGTTGCGGGCTGAGCTCGAGGCCGTCGACGTCGATGACCAGGCGCGCCGGGTTCGCGGCGAGAAAGTGCTTCTCCGAGAGCGCAGCGTCGGACTCGATGGTGATGCGCGTGTACTCGTCGGCCGGCCAGACGCGCACCGCGACAATGGCGGCGCCGAAGGCCAGCTCGCGCGTGCCGAGCGCGAGGGCGAGCGTGCCCATGGCGCGCAGCGCGGCGCGGCGCGAAGGCGACCTCACCGCAGCAATTCCTCGCCGCGCGGCGTCATGGCCTCGATGCGGACGCGGCGCAGCGTCGTTTCGTCATCGGGCGCGATCATGAGGCGCAGGTCGCAACGCGGCAGCAGCTCGGCGGCTTTCTCGGGCCATTCCACGAGCTTCAAGCCCGGGTTGGCGAAGACCTCGCGAAAGCCCGCGTCTTCCCATTCCTGGGCGTCGTCGAAGCGGTAGAAATCGAAGTGGGCGATGGCGAAGCCGCCGTGCGCGGCGTCGGCGCTGTAGGGCTCCATCAGCGTGTAGGTCGGACTCTTGACGCGGCCCGCGACGCCCAGCGCCTGCAGCAGATGGCGCACGAAGGTCGTCTTGCCGGCGCCGAGCGGGCCGTGCAGCTCGACGAAGGCGTCGGCCAGCGCGGCGTGCGTGGCCAGGCCCGAGGCGGTGGCAGCACATGCGGCCTCGTCAGGCCAGTGCACGTGGCGGGTTCCTAGAATCGACGACTGCAATGAGCGACTCTCGTGTCCTTGATGGCGAAGCGGTGCTCGCGCAATTGCGAGCCTGGGGCCGCGCACTCGGATTTTCCCAGATCGGGGTCGCCGGCATCGACCTTACTTCGGCCGAGGCGCCGCTGCGCGATTGGCTGGACAACGGTTTTCATGGCGCCATGGACTACATGGCGGCGCACGGATTGAAGCGGGCGCGTCCCGCGGAGTTGGTGCCCGGCACGCTTTCCGTGGTGACGGCGCGCCTCGACTACCTGCCGCGCCAGACCGAGCCCGGCTGGCAGGCACTCGAATGGCAGCGTCTCGGCGACGCGGAGCAGGCCGCGGTCGCGATCTATGCGCGCGGTCGCGACTATCACAAGGTCTCGCGCGGCCGCTTGCAGCAGCTCGCCGATCGGCTGGCCGACGAGATCGGCCCCTTCGGCCACCGCGTCTTCACCGATTCGGCGCCGGTGCTCGAGGTCGAGCTGGCAGCAAAGAGCGGCCTGGGCTGGCGCGGCAAGCACACGCTGGCGCTGGACCGCGACGCCGGCTCGATGTTCTTTCTCGGCGAGATCTACGTCGACCTTGCGCTGCCGGCGACGCCGCCGGTCGAGCCGCATTGCGGCACCTGCACGGCCTGCATCGATGTCTGCCCGACGGCAGCCATCGTCGCGCCGTATCGGCTCGACGCGCGGCGCTGCATCTCCTACCTGACCATCGAGCTGAAGGAAGCGATCCCGATCGAGTTCCGCGCCGCCATCGGCAACCGAATCTACGGCTGCGACGACTGCCAGCTCGTCTGCCCCTGGAACAAGTATGCGAAGACGAGCCCGCTCACCGACTTCGATGTGCGCCCGGCCTTCGACGATCCGCAACTCCTGACGCTCTGGGCCTGGGACGAAGCGACCTTCCTGCAGCGCACCGAAGGCAATGCGATTCGCCGCATCGGCTTCGAGCGATGGCAGCGCAACCTCGCGGTGGCGCTTGGCAACGCCCTGCGCGCGACCGGGAGCGAGGCGATCGTCGCGGCATTGCGAGAACGGCATATGGCCGCGAGCCCGCTCGTTCGCGAGCACATCGAGTGGGCGCTTGCGCAGGCGCCTGCCGCAGCGCCCGTCGACTGACCCCGCAGCGGTCGCGGCGATCGACTCAGCCGGCGCCGGTCAGCGCCGAAAGCACGGCCAGCCAGAGCGGCACGCTCAGCATGCCGAGCATCGTCGACACCGTGACCAGCCCGGCGACGAAGCTGCCGTCGCCACCCATGCGCGTGGCCAGCACGTAGGATGCCGCCGAGGTCGGCAAGGCCCCGAACAGGACGACGATGGCGCGCTGCTCGGGGGCGAGATGAACGGCCAGCGCCAGGCTGATCGCGATGATCGGCATCAAGGCGTGGCGAGTGCCGAGCAGCGCGGCGGCGAGCCGGGGCGCTGCCTTGAGGCCACCGAAGGTCAGGCCCGCGCCCACCGCCATCAAGCCGAGCGGCAAGGCGGCAGACCCGATGCGCTGAAGCACGGTCGCCACCGACTCGGGAAGGACCAGCCCGGCGGCGTTGGCGACGAGGCCGAGCACGGTGCTGATGATGAGCGGGTTGCGCGCGATCTCGCGCAGGTACGAGTGGCCGCCGTGGCGGGCCAGCGGCCAGACCGCGGCGACGTTGCAGAGCGGCACGCTCAGCGCGATCAGCAAGGCCATCCAGGCGAGACCCGGTGCGCCGTAGAGCCGCTCCGACAGGGCCAGCGCGATGTAGGAGTTGAAGCGGTAGGCGGTCTGCGCGCCCGAGGCATGCAGGCGCCGGTCGACGCCGGGCCAGCGCCCGATCGACAGTGCGACGACGATGCCGATGGCCGTCGTGCCGACACCCGCAGTCGCGAGGCTCGCCGCCGGCCCGATCTGCAAGGGACTCTTCACGATCGAGCTGAACAGCAGCACCGGAAAGAGCAGGAAGTAGACGAGCCTTTCGGCCGCTTCCCAGACCGGCCGGCCGAGTGCCGTGAAGCGACAGATGACGAAGCCGAGCAGGATCAGAAGGAAGTCGGGCAGCAGCAGGAGCGGGTTCGTCATGCGGTCCCAGTATGCCGACGCGAGCGGGGGCATTTGCCGAGCCTCCGGCGCTGCGCGTTCACCTAGACTCGTCGGTCAACGACATCGCCGCCTTGCTGGAGACTTGCTCATGTTGCATCGCCGATCACTGCTCGCCGTCGCCGTCGCCGTCGCCGCCGCGCTCGCCGCCGCGTCGGGCCTCGCCTGGTCGCAATCGGCCTATCCCAGCAAGCCCGTGCGGCTGGTCGTTCCTTTCGCGCCCGGCGGCACGACCGACATCATCGCGCGCGTCGTCTCGGAAAAGATCGCCGCCGCGCTCGGCCAGACGATGATCGTCGAGAACAAGGCGGGCGGCGGCGGTTCGGTGGGCGCGACCGAGACGGCACGCTCGGCGCCCGACGGCTATTCGCTCGGCATGGCCACGGTGTCGACCACGGCGGCCAACCCGGCGATCAATCCGAAGCTCGCATACAACCCGCTCACCGACTTCACACCCATCATCAACGTCGCGGCCACGCCCAACGTGATCGCCGTGCATCCGAGCTTTCCGGCGCGCGACTACAAGGGCTTTCTTGCCGAGCTGAAGAAAAACCCCGGCAAGTATTCGTATGCCAGCTCTGGCACCGGCGGCATCGGCCACCTGCAGATGGAGCTCTTCAAGAACCTGTCGGGAACCTTTGTCACGCACATCCCGTACCGCGGCGCCGGCCCGGCGCTCAACGACACGGTGGCCGGCCAGGTGCCGATGATCTTCGACAACATGCCCTCGGCCCTGCCTTTCATCCAGCAGGGCCGGCTGATCGCCATCGTCGTCGCCGCGCCGCAGCGGCTCGCGGTGCTGCCCAATATTCCGACCTTCAAGGAGGTCGGCCTGGAGCCGGTCAACCGGCCGGCCTACTACGGCATCTACGGGCCCAAGGGGATGCCGAAGGAGATCGTCGACAAGATCCACGATGCGGTGAAGAAGACGCTCGAGGATCCGGCCGTGAAGAAGCGCATCGAGGACACGGGTTCGATCGTCGTCGCCAACACGCCCGAGCAGTTCGCGGCGCAGATCGCGGCCGAGTTCGAGGTCTACAAGAAGGTCGTGACGTCGCAGAAGCTGACGCTCGAATAGGGCCGGCCGCGACTCGCCCTTGAGCGCAGCGAAGGGTCTCGATGCCGGAAACGAGCGCTGCCGCGATCGATCGCTTCATCGACGCGCTCTGGATCGAGGACGGCCTGGCTGCCAACACGCTCGCCGCCTATCGCCGCGATCTGACGATGCTCGGAAACTGGCTCGCGAAGCGCAGCGGTCCGGCGCTTACCGAAGCCAGCGAAGCCGATCTGCGCGACTATGCGGCGGTGCGCCACGCCGGCAGTGCCGCCGCCAGCACGAACCGCCGCCTCACCGTCTTCAAGCGCTTCTATCGCTGGGCGCTGCGCGAGCGGCTGGCGAGCGCCGATCCGACGCTGCGCCTGGCCGCCGCACGACAGCCGCTGCGCGTGCCCCAATCGCTGTCGGAGGCGCAGGTCGAGTCACTGCTCGGCGCGCCCGACGTCGCGACCCCGCTCGGCCTGCGCGACCGCACCATGCTCGAGCTGATGTACGCGAGCGGCCTGCGTGTCAGCGAGCTGGTGGGGCTGAAGTCGGTCAGCGTCAGCATGGTCGACGGTGCGTTGCGCGTCACCGGCAAGGGCGCGAAGGAGCGTCTCGTTCCCTTCGGCGAAGAAGCGCACGACTGGCTGCAGCGCTACCTCGACGAGACGCGCGCCGCCATCCTCGGCGGCCAGGCCAGCGACGCGCTGTTCGTCACCGGGCGCGGCGGGCCGATGACGCGGCAGATGTTCTGGAAGCTCGTGAAGACGCACGCGCGCGCTGCGGGCATTGCCGTGCCGATCTCGCCGCATACCCTGCGCCACGCCTTCGCGACGCACCTGCTCAATCACGGCGCCGACCTGCGCGCCGTGCAGATGCTGCTCGGCCACGCCGACATCTCGACGACGACGATCTATACGCACGTCGCGCGCGAACGGCTGAAGGCCCTGCACGCGATGCACCACCCGCGGGGTTGAGTCGCGTGCTCAGCCGCCGAGCAGAGCGGCGAAGCGGGCCATGTCGACGTTGCCGCCGCTGATGATCACGCCCACGCGCTGCCCCTTCAGCTGGGCCTTCATGCGCCGCGCCGCGGCAAAGCCCAGGCAGCCGGTCGGCTCGACGATCATCTTCATGCGCTCGGCGAAGAAGCGCATGCCTTCGACCAGCTCGGCGTCGCTGGCGGTGAACACGTCGTCGACGTCGCGGCGGATGATCTCGAAGTTGATCTTGCCGATCGACTGCGTCTGCGCCCCGTCGGCGATCGTCTTCGGCACCTCGATGCGGACGATCGCTCCCGAACGGAACGACTGCTGGCCGTCGTTGCCCGCTTCAGGCTCGACGCCGTAGACCTTGCACTCCGGCGCCAACGCGCGCGCGGCGAGCGCCGAGCCGGAGAGCAGGCCGCCGCCTCCCATGCAGACGAAGAGCGCGTCGAGCGGCCCCGCCCCCTCGATCAGCTCCATCGCCGCCGTGCCCTGGCCGGCGATGATGTGCGGATGGTCGTACGGTGGGATCAGCGTCAGCCCGCGCTCCTGGGCGAGGCGCCGGCCAATCGCTTCGCGGTCGTCGCCGTAGCGGTCGTAGACGACGACCTCGCCGCCGTAGCCGCGTGTCGCCGCGATCTTCGCCGCCGGTGCGTCCTTCGGCATGACGATGGTGGCCGGCATGCCGAGCAGGCGCGCCGCGAGCGCGGTCGCCTGCGCATGGTTGCCCGACGAGAAGGTGACGACGCCGGCCTTGCGCTGCGCCGCGTCGAACAGGGACAGGGCGTTGTACGCGCCGCGGAACTTGAAGGCGCCCATGCGCTGGAAGTTCTCGCACTTGAAGAAGAGTTTCGCGCCCGCTTCCGCGTCGGCGGTGCGCGAGGTCAGCACCGGCGTACGGTGCGCCGCGCCGGCGATGCGGTCGGCCGCCGCGGCGACGTCGTCGAAGGTCGGAAGGTTCTGCATGACCTCTTTCATACGGTGTGGGCGGGAACCGGCTTGCCGAACAGATAGCCCTGCATCAGGCGAAAGCCCATCTGCCGGCAGACCTCGGCATCGGCCTCGGCTTCGATGCCTTCGGCGAGCGCGACCGAGCCGAGATCGGCGACGAGCCGAACGAGATCGGAGACGACGCGCTGCTTGCGCGCGCCGGCCGCGGCGAGGCCGTTGACCAGCGCGATATCGAACTTGACGAAGTGCGGCGGCGCTTCGCTCAGCTCGTTGAGGCGCGCCTGGCCGGCGCCGAAGTCGTCGTAGGCGAAGCGCACGCCGATGTCGGCGAGGCGCGCGCCGAGTTCGCGCATGCGGGCGGCTTCGACGATCGCGGTCTCGTGGATCTCGATCACGAGTTCGATGCCGGGATGCTCGCGCACCAGCGCGGCGATGCCCGGCACGAACGCCGGCTCGAAGGTCTCGGCCGGATGCGCGTTGACGAACAGCATGGCGCCGCCGAGTCGCCCGGCGGCGACGGCGACGCCGTGGCGGCGCAGCGCGTTGCTCAGCTCGCCGGCGCGATGGAGCCGCGTCGCCAGGCTGAACAGATGCATGGGCGAGGCGGGCAGGCCGGGATGCGTGCAGCGGCCGAGCAACTCGTAGGCGAAGAGTCGCCCGTCGTCGGCCGCGACGATGGGTTGCAGAGCGGCGGCCAGTCCCTTGCCGCCGAGCAGCTCGTGGAACTCCGCTTCGTTGGCGACGAAATGTTCGCTGAGCGCATGGCTCGGCAGCGAGATCACGGTGCGTTCCTCGGCGGGCAGGACGCTGTCGAATCGGCTCGATCGTTCGGCACGCCGGATGCGCAGCTCGGCGCTGCCGATGTGCACGATGTCGCTCTCGTCGAGCGGCCGCGGCCCTTCGATGCGAACGCGGTTGACGAAGCAACCGTTGGTGCTGCCCAGGTCGCCGAGCACGAGACGGTCGTCGCCGGCCCGCTGCGTCAGTTGCGCGTGCTTGCGGCTCACGCCCGAAGCGATGAGGACCAGCTCGTTGTCGTCGTCGCGGCCGATGCCGAAGGGCAGGACGTGCACCGGCACCGCCAGCGGCGAGCCGTCGGCAGTGATGCGCTCCAGCCACCAGGCCGCCTTGACGCTCATGACCGAGACGACATCGCGTTGCTTTGCCCGGCTACGCGATGGCCACCGGGATGCCGGCGATCTTCGCCTTCCATTCGGCCGGCCCGGTCTCGTGCAGCGACGTGCCTTCGGCGTCGACCGCGACCGTCACCGGCATGTCCTTGACCTCGAACTCGTAGATCGCTTCCATGCCGAGATCGGCGAAGCCGACGACGCGCGCCTTCCTGATTGCCTTCGAGACCAGGTAGGCCGCGCCGCCGACGCCCATCAGGTAGGCGCTCTTGTGCTTCCTGATCGCCTCGATGGCGACCGGCCCGCGCTCGGCCTTGCCGATCATCGCGAAGAGGCCGGTCTCGGCCAGCATCATCTCGGTGAACTTGTCCATGCGCGTCGCCGTGGTGGGGCCGGCGGGGCCGACCACCTCGTCGCGCACCGGGTCGACCGGGCCGACGTAGTAAATGACGCGGCCGGTGAAATCGACGGGCAGCTTCTCGCCTTTGGCCAGCATGTCCTGGATGCGCTTGTGCGCGGCGTCGCGGCCGGTCAGGATCTTGCCGTTCAGCAGCAGACGGTCGCCGGGCTTCCAGGACGCGACTTGCTCGCGCGTCAGCGTGTCGAGGTCTACCGTCTTCGACTGGTTGTAGTCGGGCGCCCATTTCACGTCGGGCCAGAGATCGAGGCTCGGCGGATCCAGGTAAGCCGGGCCCGAGCCGTCGAGCACGAAGTGGGCATGCCGCGTCGCCGCGCAGTTCGGGATCATCGCCACGGGCTTGCTCGCGGCGTGCGTCGGCGCCATCGCGATCTTCACGTCGAGCACGGTCGTCAGGCCGCCAAGACCCTGCGCGCCGATGCCGAGCGCGTTGACCTTGTCGCAGAGCTCGATGCGCAGCGCCTCGGTCTTGTTCTGCGCGCCGCGCGCTTTCAGCTCGGCCATGTCGATGTCTTCCATCAGGCTCTGCTTGGCCATCAGCATGGCCTTCTCGGCAGTGCCGCCGATGCCGATGCCGAGCATGCCCGGCGGGCACCAGCCAGCGCCCATCGTCGGCACCGTTTTCAGCACCCAGTCGACCAGGCTGTCGCTCGGATTCATCATCACGAACTTCGCCTTGTTCTCGCTGCCGCCGCCCTTGGCCGCGACGATCACGTCGACGGTCGAGCCGGGCACCAGCGTCATGTGCACGACGGCCGGCGTGTTGTCCTTCGTGTTCTTGCGCTCGAAGTGCGGGTCGCCGACGATCGACGCGCGCAGCGGGTTGTCGGGATCGAGATAGCCTTTCCTCACGCCGTCGTTGACCGCGTCTTCAACGCTGCCCGCGAAGCCCTCGAAGCGCACGTCCATGCCGATCTTCAGGAACACGTTGACGATGCCAGTGTCCTGGCAGATCGGTCGGTGCCCTTCGGCGCACATCTTCGAGTTGGTGAGGATCTGTGCGATCGCGTCCTTGGCCGCCGGTCCCTGCTCGATCTCGTAGGCCCTCGCGAGGTGCGCGATGTAGTCGGCCGGGTGGTAGTAGCTGATGTACTGCAACGCGCCGGCGATGCTGTCGACGAAGTCGGCATGGCGGAGAGTGGTCGGCATGGGTCGGGGCGGGGAGCGAGTCGGTGCGACATCGTAGCGATGCCAAGCGCAGGCCGGCAAGACCGACGACGGCGCGGTGGCGCCGCCAGGCCCGACATGTGCTGGAATCGGCGTAGCGACTTCCCCGCAAATCGGAGATCCAAGCCAACATGACTCGTGCCATCGACCGAAGAGCCATGACGATCGCGACGCTCCTCATCGGCGCCGCCATCATCGCCGTGATCGCCTCCGAGCGCGCTGCTCCGGGAAGCCTGCTGCCCCATGGCTACTGCTTCACATGGAATGCCACACTCCTGTGGACGCACGTCATCAGCGACAGTCTGATCGGCGCCGCGTACGTTTCCATCCCCCTGACCCTGGTGCACTTGCTGCGCAAAAGAAGAGACATCCCGTTCAACGGAATCTTCCTGCTCTTCGCGCTTTTCATCTTGAGTTGCAGCGCCACCCACTGGATCGAGGTATGGACGGTCTGGAATCCGGACTACTGGCTGTCCGGCAACGTCAAGGTGCTGACGGCGGTCGCTTCGATCCTGACGGCGGTGGCTTTGGTGCGACTGGTGCCCCTCATCGTCGCGATTCCGACCGTGGCGGAGCTCACGGCCGCGAAGGAAGCGCTCGAAGCCGAGGTCGTCACTCGACGCGAGGCCGAGCAGGCGCTCCTGCGCGAGCGCGCAGATCTCGAGCGCCGCGTGCTCGAGCGAACCGAACAACTCATGCGTGCGACCGCCGCCGCAGAACGCGCGCATGCCGGTGCGGAGGAGGCCAACAAACTCAAGGATCGCTTCCTGGCCAAGGTGTCGCATGAACTGCGCACCCCGCTGCAGTCGACGCTGGGCTGGGCGCACGTGCTGCAGTTGTCGTTGGCCGACGCCGCGCAGGTGAAGCACGCGGCGGACCGGATCATGCACAACGTCAAGTCGCAGGCCCGCCTGATCGACGACCTGCTGGACATTTCCCGCATCCTGAGCGGCAAGCTGAGTTTGCAGGCGACGTCGGTCGACGCTTTCCAGGTGATTCACAAGGCAGTCGAGGTCGTGCGCTCGGCATCGGCTGCGCGCGGGATCGACATCGAAGTCGTCACCCAAGGCGCTTCGACCATCGTGCACAGCGATCCGGTTCGACTCGAGCAGGTCGTCTGGAACCTCGTCAACAACGCCGTCCAGGCTTCGCCTGAAGCCGGCAAGGTACGGCTCGAGGCGGGCATCGTCGGGACGGAGCTGCGCATCGAGGTCAGGGACTGGGGCCGGGGCATCGACCCGCTTGAACTTCCCCACTTGTTCGAGCCTTTTCGCCAGGTGACGGGAAGCGGAAGTTCGCACCGGGGGCTCGGTCTCGGATTGGCGATTGCGCGCAGCATCGTCGACCTCTTCGGCGGCGACTTGCAAGCGCACAGCGAGGGACCGGGACGGGGCGCTACTTTCACCCTGAGACTGCCCGCATCGGGAGGTGCTCCCGGCCCGGCGGAATCCAGCGATTCGCAGCTTACCGCCGAAGAACGCAAGCGCCTTGCGGGATCACGGATTCTCTACGTCGAGGACGATGCCGATATCGCCGAGGCGGGGCGGCTGGCGCTGGAGGCGCTCGGCGCCGAAGTCGTCCTTTGCCTGGACGTTCACCAGGCGAGCGATCGGCTTCGCAGCACCGCCTTCGACGTCATCCTCTCGGACCTGAACCTGGGCGATGGGCATTCGGCCCTGGAACTGCTGCCCATTCTCCGCAGCACGCTGCGCGGTCGCGAGACGCCGGCGATCGTACTGTCGGCCTATGGCAGCACGGAGGACAGACAGGCCTCGTTGAAGGCCGGCTTCGCGGCTCATCTGGTCAAGCCCGTCGGCGCCGCCGACCTGGCGCGAGCACTTCTGGACGCGCTGGCCGGCAGGAACGCCACGGCCGCCTGACGCTCGCGACAGCGCTCAAACCCCGTCTTCTGGCGGATGGTGGCGGTGCGATCCCTCTTGCGACAGGTTGAGCAGCCGGTCGGTGTAGGCGATGGCGATCGCCGAAAGCAGGAAGGCGAGGTGGATGATGGTCTGCCACATCATCACCTTCGGGTCGGTCGCCGCGGCGTTGATGAAGGTCTTGAGCAGGTGGATCGAGCTGATGCCGATGATCGCCGTGCCCAGCTTGACCTTGAGCACCGAGGCGTTGACGTGCGAGAGCCATTCCGGCTCGTCGGGATGGCCCTCGAGATCCATGCGGCTCACGAAGGTCTCGTAGCCGCCGACGATGACCATGATGAGCAGGTTGGAGATCATGACCACGTCGATCAGGCCGAGCACGGCCAGCATGATCACCGTCTCGGTCAACTCCTGGCCGGGCTTGAGCTCGTAGCCGATGCCGCTGATGAGGGCGGTCAGCGCGCCCTCGCTGCCCATCGCCGCCTTGATGAGGTGGACCAGCTCGACCCAGAAGTGGTAGACGTAGACGCATTGCGCCAGGATCAGGCCGAGGTACAGCGGCAGCTGCAGCCATCGGCTCATGAAGATGAAATTGGGCAAGGGGCGCAGCGCCTTGCGGGGCGACCCGGGCGAGGTCGAAGAAGTGTGCGGGTGGGCCATCGCGTCCTCAGGTTGCGTGGCGTCAAATTGTAGGGGTCCGACATGAGGTAAAAGGTGCCATCGCGACCCGATGAGAGTTCCACCATGAGCATCGCCCACGTCTACGAGCCGCCCGAGCGCGCAGTCAGGAACGCCTGGGTTTCCGGCATGGATGCGTACTGGAAGCTCTGCGCGGAGGCCGAGCGCGACCACGAGGGCTACTGGGCGCGCCTGGCGCGCGAGTTGCTCTCCTGGCACACGCCGTTCACGAAAGTGCTGGACGCCGAGAAGGCGCCGTTCTTCAGGTGGTTCGAGGACGGCACGCTCAACGCGTCGTACAACTGCCTGGACCGCAACGTCGAGGCCGGCCTGGGCGACAAGACGGCGATCATCTTCGAGGCCGATGACGGCGCCGTGAATCGCGTCAGCTACAACGAGTTGCTCGAGCGAACGTGTCGCCTCGCCAACGCGATGAAGGCGCGCGGCATCGTCAAGGGTGACCGTGTCGTCATCTACATGCCGATGTCGGTCGAGGGCGTTGTCGCGATGCAGGCCTGCGCGCGCATCGGCGCCATCCATTCCGTGGTGTTCGGGGGCTTTTCGGCGCACAGCCTGCGCGACCGCATCGCCGACACCGGCGCGGTGCTCGTCATCACCGCCGACGAGCAGATGCGCGGCGGCAAGGCGTTGCCGCTCAAGGCCATCGTCGACGAAGCGCTCGCGCCGCCCGGCCACGCGGTGCGCGATGTGTTCGTCTACCGGCGCACCGGCGGCACAGTCTCGTTCGAGGCGCCGCGCGACAAGTGGCTGCACGAGGTGATGGAGAAGGAGCCGGTGAGTTGCGAGCCCGAGTGGGTCGGCGCCGAGCATCCGCTGTTCCTGCTCTACACCTCGGGCTCGACCGGCAAGCCCAAGGGCGTGCAGCACTCGACCGGCGGCTACCTTCTGCATGCGGCGCTGACGACGAAGTGGACCTTCGACCTCAAGCCCGACGACATCTTCTGGTGCACCGCCGACATCGGCTGGGTCACCGGCCACACCTACATCACCTACGGCCCGCTGGCGCTCGGCGGCACCGAGATCGTCTTCGAGGGCATCCCCACGTACCCCGACGCGGGCCGCTTCTGGAAGATGATCGAGAAGCACAAGGTCTCGATCTTCTACACCGCGCCGACGGCGATCCGCTCGCTCATCAAGGCGGCCGAAGGCAACGAGAAGGCGCATCCGAAGAACTACGACCTGTCGAGCCTGCGCATCCTCGGCTCGGTGGGCGAGCCGATCAACCCGGCCGCCTGGGAGTGGTACCACCTGCACATCGGCGGCGGCCGCTGCCCGATCGTCGACACCTTCTGGCAGACCGAGACCGGCGGCCACATGATCACGCCGCTGCCGGGCGCCACGCCGCTCGTGCCCGGCTCGTGCACGCTGCCCTTTCCCGGCATCGACGCGGCCATCGTCGACGAGCAGGGGCACGACGTGCCCAACGGCAAGGGCGGCATCCTCGTCGTCAAGAAGCCCTGGCCGAGCATGATCCGCACCATCTACGGCGACCCCGAGCGCTTCAGGAAGAGCTACTACCCCGAAGAGCTCGGCGGCAAGTACTACCTCGCCGGCGACGGCGCGATCCGCGACGAGAAGACCGGCTACTTCACGATCACCGGCCGCATCGACGACGTGCTCAACGTCAGCGGCCACCGCATGGGCACGATGGAGATCGAGTCGGCGCTGGTCTCGCATACGGCGCTCGTCGCCGAGGCGGCGGTGGTCGGCCGTCCCGACGAGACGACGGGCGAGGCGATCTGCGCCTTCGTCGTCCTGAAGCGCCCGCGGCCGACCGGCGACGAGGCCAAGGCGATCGCCAAGGAGTTGCGCGACTGGGTCGCCAAGGAGATCGGGCCGATCGCCAAGCCGAAGGACATCCGCTTCGGTGACAACCTGCCCAAGACGCGCAGCGGCAAGATCTTGCGCCGGCTGCTCCGCTCGGTGGCCAACGGCGAGGCGATCACGCAGGACACGTCGACGCTCGAGAACCCGGCCATCCTCGACCAGCTGGCCGAGAAGAACTGAGCATCGCCGCGGCCGCGCGGCACTTTGTAAGCGAAGGTGCCTCGCCGGCCGCGACCAGAAGGACCGAAGCGCGGAGAAAGGCTCGATTCACGGCGCTGATGGACGCGCGCACCGCAGCGACATCGTGAACACTCGGGGCGTCAACTTCGAGCCCCCGCCTTGAGAGCCGCAGACATGATCCAAGCCTACGTTCCGGCGTTCACCCTCGAGCCCGAGAAGCGCGTCGTCGACACGACGGCCGCCGACGTCGTGCGCAGGCCCAACTTCATCAACGACATCGCCGCCGGCCGGGTCGAGCTGCCGACGATCCCCCGCGTCGTGCAACGCCTCATCGTGGCCTTGCGCGACCCCGACGTCGACACACGCAAGATCAGCGAGTCGCTGGCCCAGGACCCCGTGCTGAGCGCCAAGGTACTGCGCCTCGCGAACTCGGCGTTCTTCGGCGGCCAGCGCTCGATGGCCTCGATCGACGCCGCGGTGGCGATGATCGGCATCCAGGCGCTCAACCGGCTGATCGTCGCCTGCGGGGTTTCGTCGTCGTTCAAGGGGATCCCGGGCATCGACCTCGGCGTCTTCTGGCGCGATGCGCTGGTGGCGGCGACGGCGGCCAACAAGCTCGCGCAGCGCCTGCAGGCCGATGCGGACGAGGCCTACACCTGCGGCCTGCTCCATGCCACGGGGCACCTGATCCTCTGCCAGACCTATCCCGAGATCGCCAACGTCATGTTCACGGGGTTCGCGGTCGCGCGCGGCGCCGAGCTCGCCGGCATCGAGACGGATGCTTTCGGCATCGATCATCCGGCCGTCAGCGCGTTGTGGGTCGAGAGCCTGGGCTTTCCGCAACCCGTGGCCGACACGATCCGCAAGGCGGCGGAGCCGCCCTCGAGCGGCGATGCGCCGATCGACCTCGTGTTGCGCGGCGCCTGCGCGCTGGCCACCTCGGTCGCGCAGAAGGACCCGGTGGAAGCGGCCCTCGCTGCCCTGCCGCCGGCCGTGCACTCGCGCTATCGCGGCGCCGACGGCGCGCCCGACGCTGCCTTCGTCAAGCTCTACGACGAGTTGCAGGAAACCGAACCGACGATCTGAGCCGGCGCCGGTAAGGCGGGTCCGAATGGCGGGGCGAGGCCCGCGAGCGCGCCGGTAGCCGAGCGTCTCGGAGCTGGCAGAGAATGACGGCATGGCACCGA
Organism: Burkholderiales bacterium; assembly: GCA_038231215.1. Classification (GTDB taxonomy): domain Bacteria; phylum Pseudomonadota; class Gammaproteobacteria; order Burkholderiales; family Burkholderiaceae_C; genus Schlegelella_A. Next base: position 17,314 of record JBBRLS010000031.1, read on the forward strand.
TCTTTCACATGATCGCCGGCGCTCCCGATGCGGTCGCACCCTTCAGCCACGCCGTCGAGGCCGACGGCTGGGTCTTCGTCACCGGGCAGATGCCCTTCGTAGGAACCTCGGTCGACGAGCCTTATCCCGAAGGCATCGAAGCGCAGACGCACCACGTCATGAACAACCTCGAGACGGTGCTGAAAGGCTGCGGCCTCGGACTCGGCAACGTCGTCTCGGCGCGCGTCTTCCTCACCCACTTCGATGTGGACTTCGCTGCCATGAACATCGTCTACGCGAGCTACTTTGCGCCCGGCAAGCGGCCGGCGCGCACCTGCGTCGGCGTGACCGCGCTGGCCAAGGGCGCACGCGTCGAGATCGACTTCGTGGCGCGGCGCGGCGCATGAGCCACGCCTTCTTCACGCCGCCGGAAGGCGCGCGCTACGCCCTGCGCAACCTGCGCGCGCCGACCTGCCTCGTTCGCGCCGACCTCGCACGGAGCGTCGACGCCGACCTCGTCGCCATCGACCTGCTGATCGACACCGGCCGCATCGCCGCCATCGAGCCCGCGGGCGGCATGCCTGCCGCGCTCGGGCCTGACCTCGACGCCTCGATGGTCCTGCCCGGCATGGTCGATTGCCACACCCATCTCGACAAGGGCCACATCTGGCCGCGCCGGCCCAACCCGACCGGCGACGTGCCCGGCGCGGCGCGCGCGACGGCGCAGGACCGCAGCGCGAACTGGAACGCCGACGACGTGCGCCGGCGCATGGAGTTCGGCCTCGCCACCGCTTATGCGAAAGGCGTGGTCGCGATCCGCACCCACCTCGACTCGCTGGCGCCGCAGGCCTCGATCTCGTTCCCGGTGTTTCGCGAGGTCCGCGAGCGCTGGGCCGGGCGCGTCGCGATGCAGGTCTCGTCGATCGCGCCGCTCGACATCTTCATGGGTGACGAAGGGCGAGAGCTCGCCGACATCGTCGCCGGGAGCGGTGGCCGGCTCGGCGCGGTGACGCGCTTCGCGAAGTATCCCGACGACCCCATGCCCGCCGAGCTCGACGAGGCACTGGCGCGGCTCGTGACGCTCGCCGCCGAGCGCGGCCTCGACCTCGACCTGCACGTCGACGAGTCGACCGATCCGCGCTCGCGCACGCTGATCCGCGTCGCGCAGACGGCGTCGCGGCTCGGCTTCAAGGGCTGCATCCTGTGCGGCCATTGCACCGCGCTCGCCTTGCAGAGCGACGAGTTCATCGCCGCAACCATCGCCGCCTGCAAGGACGCCGGCGTCGATGTCGTCAGCCTGCCCACCGTCAACATGTACCTGCAGGACCGAAGCGACGGGCCGCGCACGCCGCGCTGGCGCGGCGTCACCGTGCTGCACGAGATGAAGGCAGCCGGCATGCGCGTCGCCGTCGCCGGCGACAACTGTCGCGATCCGTTCCATGCCTACGGCGATCACGACATGCTCGACACCTACACGCAGGCAGTGAAGATCGCTCACCTCGACCATCCCTTCGGCGACTGGATACGCGCCGCCACCGAGACGCCGGCGGCGATCATGGGCGTCGAGGCCGGCGTGCTCGCCGTGGGCGCGACGGCCGACCTGATCGTGCTCAAGGCGCGCAGCTATTCCGAGATGCTGTCGCGTGCGCAGTTCGACCGCGCCGTGCTGCGCGCCGGCCGCGCCATCGACACGAGCCTGCCCGACTACCGCCTGCTCGATGACCTGATGCGCGTCGAGCCGTAGGCCCTAGAACTGGTAGCGGGCGCCGACCGCATAGGACAGGCCGCGCGTCTGGTTGCGGATGCGGTCGTCCATGCCGAGCAGGTAGATGTCGGTGACGCTGTCGTAGTTGTAGACATAGCCGACACTGGTCGTGGTGTGCCGGCGATCGACCGCCGGGCCGGTCGACGTCGAGTAGGCCATTTGCGCCAGCACGTTGCCCTGCCAGACCGGCACGCTGACGCCGGCGGTGGCCAAGCGGCTTCTCGTGTCGAGGCCTTGGTCGCGGATGTGGGTGTATTGGCCGAAGGCGCGCAGGAAGCCGAAGTTGTAGGTCGCACCTAGCTGCAGGGTGAGCTCGTCGGTGGGATCGGCGATGCCGTCGTCGATGTGCACGCGTTGCGCCCCCAGCGACACGGCCAGCACGCCACGCGAGTAGACGACGGTGCTGCCGGCGTAGTCGCCGCGCTGGCGACCCTTGCCGAGCGCGTACATGAAGTTGCCTTGCAGGCCCTCGATGCGCGGCGTCGAGTAGCCGAGGGCGCGGTCCCAGTAGAAATCGCCCTGCACGCTCTCGAGCCCGCCGCTCAGGAAGATCTGCTTGAGCGCCGGCGAGAAGCCCGCCGAGTTGCCGAAGGCGTTGAAGCGCGAGCTCGTTTCGAACAGGTAGGACTGCAGCCGGCCGACGCGAAGCAGGCCGTAGTTGCTTTGCAGCGAGACGAAGGCTTGCCGCGACAGCACCTTGTCGCTGTCGTTGCGGCCGTAGGTGAGGTCCTGGAAGCGCAGGAAGGTCTCGAGGTTGATGCCCGGCTTCCAGCCGCCGTCGAAGCCGTAGTTCGCGTTGACGCCGACGAAGGTCGCCGACAGCGAGTTGCTGTTGAAGCGGTAGCGATGCTCGAAGCCGCTGTTCTCGAACCGCCCGTACGACAGGTCGAGCGTGCCGTAGGCCGAGTAGTCGAACTGCGCTCGCGCGCCGAAGCTGAGCAGGAAAAGCAGGGCTGCGAGCCCGAGACGCCTGATCAATTGAGGGGCTCCTTTCTGGCAACGACTGATCTCCTGCGCCGCGCGATGCAGAGCGCGGCAAGCAGCACCATCGACCACAGCAGGGGATCGCGGTTCGACCCGGCGCCGCCGATCGTGCAGCCGCCGCTGCCGACGTCGGCCGACGGGTCGCCGCTGCCGCTCAGCGCAACGGTGCGCACTGTCGGGGCGGCGTCGCTGGTGATGCTCAGCGTTCCCGCCGACGTTCCTTGCGCCACCGGCGCGAAGCTCACCACCACTGAGCATTCGGTACCCGCAGGCAGGCTGAAGGGTACCGGCGGACACGACGTGCTCTGGATCGAATAGCTGCCGGTCACCTGCACGGCGCTGACGGTGACGGTGCCCGAGCCGCTGCTCGAAAGCCGCACCGTCGCCGGCAGCGATTGGCCGCCGACGCGCGTGCTTTCGAAGGCCAGCGTCGTCGCCGACAAGGCGAGGCTCGGATTCGGGCCGGCGAGGCCGACGCCGGTCAGGCTGAGCACCGGTGGGAAGCTGCCGGTGGAGGCGATCTGCAGCGTCGCCGTCTTCGTTCCCGACGATCCCGGCGCGAAGCGGATGTCGACGGTGCACGTGGCGCCCTGGAACAGCGGCGTCGAAAGCGAGCAGCTGCCTCCTGCCACCGAGAACGATGCCGCGTCGGGGCCGATGGCGTTGAGCACCGTCAAGGTCACGCCGCCCGGCCCCTGGTTCTGCACCGTCACCGTCTGCACTGCCGAGATCGATCCGGCCGACACGGTGCCGAAGTCGAGGGTGCTGACCGCCGGCGAGAACGCGAGCACAGGAATCGCCGCTGCGCTGCCCAGGCCGGTGAGCACCGTCGTGTGCGGCGAGCCCGCGGCATTGCTGACGACCGTGAGCGAGCCGACGTACGACGTCGCGGCCACCGCACCGAACGCGATGTCGACGTCGCAACCGGCGCCGGGGGCGAGCACGGCGGGGCAGGCCACCGCACTGGCATTGGCGAAGCCGGCGCCGGTGACGGTGATCGATGCGATCGTCAGGTCGGCGGTGCCGCTGTTCGCCAGCCGGACCCGTCGCGCCGGGTAGAGACCGCCGACCGACTGCGTTCCGAAGTCGAGCGTCGGCGGTGTCAGGCTGACCTGCGGCGCGGGCACCGGAACGCCGTTGCCGGCGAGTGTGATCGTCGCCGCGCCGTTGCTCGCATCGGAGCTGATCGTCAGGTTGCCGGTGCGCGCGCCGAGCGCGGTCGGGGCGAAACTGAGGATCAGCGTGCACTGCCCGGCGATGGGCAGCGGCGTCGCGACGCTGCAGGTGCCCGAGCGCTGGAAGTCGCCGGGCATCGCGCCACCGAACGTGAAGGCACTGAAGGTCAGGGCGAGGTTGCCGCTGTTCTGCACCGTGATGGTCTGCGGCGATGTGCTGCCGAGCTGCGTATCGGCGTAGGTGATCGAGGTGGCGCTGAGCTGGATCTGGCCCTGCGGTGCCGGCGTCGCCGTGCCGAGAAAGGCCACCGTCTGCGGGCTGCCCGCGGCGCTGTGGCTGATCGTCAGCGTCGCATTGCGCGTGCCGGCCACCGGCGGGTTGAAGCGGACCACGAGCGTGCAGTTGTTGCCCGCGGTGAGCACCAGCGAGGCGGTGCAGGTGTTGGTCGCGTCCAGCGAATAGTCGCCGGCGGCGGCGCCGCTGAACACCAGCGTCGACAAGGTGATGCTCGAGGCCGAGCGGTTGGTGAGCAGCATCGACGTCGTGGTCGGCGAGCCGACGACGGCCGAGGCGTTGAGCGAGGTCGCCGATTGCGCCAACGGCAGCAGCGCGTTGCCGGCGACGTCGACGTTGACGGTGGTCGGGTTCGGATCGGGCAGCGTCCCGGTGAAGGTGAACGGCAGCGACGCCGTGCGTCGGCCCTCGCCGGCACCGAGCGTCGGCAGGAACTGGATCGCGATCGTGCAGGTTCCGCCGCCACCGAGCACGACCCGGCCGGCGCAGCTCTCGGCGCCGATCGTGAAGTCGGTCGAGTTCGACACGCTGTAGGTGATGTCGCGGATGCGGTCGTTGCGGATCGTCACCGTCCGTGTCTGCGCCGAGAGCTGGTTGATCACCGTGTCGGGGAAGTCCGAGGCCGGCGGCGTCACCACAGGCTCGGGCAGGGCGACGCCGGTGCCGCTGAGGCTGATGACGAGCGGGCCGTTGGTCGCGTCGGAGCTGATCGTCAGCGTCGCGGTGCGGGCGCCGAGCGCGGTCGGCGTGAAGGTCACGACCAGCGTGCACGTGCCACCCAGCGCGGCCAGCGGCGTCACCGTATTGCAAGTGCCGGTGACTGCGTAGTCGGCCATGGCCGGGCCGCTCAGCGCCGCGGCCGACGACGGGTTGACGGTGAAGTTGAGCGTCGCCGTTCCGGTGTTGGTGACGATCTGGTTCAGCGGCTTGGGCACGCCCTGTTGCACGTTGCCGTAGCTGAGTGTCTGCACGGTCGGGCTGATCAGCGATTGCGTGCCGGTGCCGGTGAGGCTGACCGAGTCCGGGCTGCTCGCGGCGTTGTGCACGATGCTGAGGTTGCCGTTCTGCGCGCCGGCGGCGGTGGGCGTGAAGGCGACCACCAGGCTGCAACTCGCGCCAGGTGCGAGCGAGGTGGCGACGGCGCAGGTGCTGGCGCCGGAGCGGGTGTACTGCGGCACCGAGAAGTTGAACGCCGACAGCACGAGGTTTGCGGTCGCGGCGGCCGGGTTGGTGATGGTCAGCGAGCCGGTGGCCGAGCTGCCGAGACGGGCCGAGAGCGCCAGCGAGTTGGACGAGATGCTGAATCCCGGCGTCGGCACGACGCCAGTGCCGGCAAGCCCGAAGTTGCGCGTGAAGGGCACCGGGTCGGCGGCGGCGTTGGAGAAGGTGAGACGCAGCGTCGCCGGCCGGCTGCCGCCGGCCGTGGGGGAGAATTGGACCGTGACGTTGGCGTTGCAAGTCGTCGGCGTGGTCGCGCTCGCGGTTAAGCCGCAGCTACCGCTCGCACCTGCCGTGATCGAGTAGTCACCCGGATTGGTGCCGACCAGCGAGAAGGTGTAGTTGACCGCGGTGGCGCGCCAGTTGGAGATGACGACCGTCGATGCGATGCTGCTGTTCGAGGTCGTCAGCGTGTTCGGAAAGTTGAAGGCCGGCGACGGATTGGCGACGACGTCGTCGCGCACCTTCTGCAGGTAGAGGCGGACGACGTCGAGCTCGGCCGCCGAGAACGAGCCGGCGCCCGATGCGAGCGACGCCATGTTGTTCTTGGCGTTCATGTTGATGACGTTGCCCATCGAGTCTTCGCCCTTGAGGCGCTGCCGCAGCACGCAGTTCAAGGTGACCGAGCAGTCGTCGTCCATCTGCCCGGTGTCCTTCATGATCTTGCCGAAGGTCGCGTCGAGCGAAGGCATGAGCGGCGGCCCGCCGGGCGAGGCTTCATGGCAGCCCGAGCAGGTGTCGGCCCAGGTGTTCGCCTGCGCCACCGAGGCGAACAATCCCATCGCCACGAAGGCGAGCAGGCCTACCCACTGTCGAATCGACCCGCCCCTGGACATCATCTCAACTCCTCCACCGGAGGCGGGTTCGCCTCTTCGACCATCGCGGCGGGCCGGATGGGCGCCTGCCGCCTTCCACGAGACAAGAACTTCAGACGCAGTCGACGACCCTGAACTCGACTCGACGGTCGAGCGCGTCGCGCGTGTCGTCAGTGCCGAGCCCGACCAGCGCCTCCTTCGATCCCGCACCGCTCGAGCTCAATCGCGACGCCAGCGCGCGGTTGTCGCGCTCCAGCATGCGCTGCACCACCTCGGCCCGTTGCCGGGACAGCGTTTCGTTGGCGCGTGCACTGCCCGTGCGGCTGGTGTGGCCGACGACGCGAACGCAGGAGTCGGCCTTGCCGGCCTGCTGCGCAAGCGAGGCGATCCAGATCTGGTACTGCGCCGGCAGGTCGCCGATCGTGACGAAGCTGGTCTTGCCCGGCTGGAACAGGAGCTTCATCGGCAGCCGCTTGAGCTCGAGTCCGGAAGTGACGAGCTTGCCGAAGGCGTCGCGCGCTTCTTCCTTCTTGCCCAGCTGCCAGTTGGTGATGTAGAGGCCGTTCAGCACGCGCAGATCGCCCGGATCCGCAATCGGCTGCGCCTCCTTGTAGAGCCGGTTGGCGGCCGGCACCTTGCCGTCGTCGTAGGCAAGGATCGCCTCGTTGATGACGGCCGCGGCGGGCAACCGCGAGAGGTAGTCCGGATCGGCCAGATCGCCGATCTTGGTGTTGACCTGGCAGGAGTTGATGTAGCCCATGATGGTCGCGTCCTTGTGCCAGGTCGGGCTGTCGCGATAGAAGGGCAGGGGCTCGGGATTGACCGAATCTACCGTGGCACGGTCGAGCGCCTTGGCGACGACCTTGCCGGTGCGCAGGTCGATCAGCGTCAGCCAGACCCGGAACGCGTCGGGCTGCTTGTCGATGCTGCGCTCGACGGTGACGGGCGTCAGGGTGCCGATGAGCAGCAGCGGCTTGGTCGACAGCGTGTTGCGCGTCAGCGGCGTGACCGCGTACGAGCGGAAGTCCTTCTTGGCGAGTGATTCGAGCTCGTCGCCCATCTTCGCCGTGCTGACCGTCTGGCCGCCGGTGTTGGCATCGATCAGAGGATCGACCACGAGCAGGCGCGGCTCGTTGCCCAGGTGCGCCTGCGCATCGCGGAACAGTTGTCGGCCGGCCCGCGTCACCGCGTCTTCGAACCTGATCGGCGCCGGTGCGACGAATTCGGTCTGCGCCGTGGCCGGCGCCGTGGCGGTCGCCATGGGGGCCGCGGGCGCGGCGACGGGCGCGGGCCGGGCCGGAAGGGTGGCGGCCGGCGCCGGTGCAGCCATCGACGTAGGGGCCGGCGCCGGTGCAGCAGCGCAAGCGGCGATGACGAGAACCGCCGCGGCCGCGACGAAGGTAAGAGGCCGGGCTTGGCTGGTGCGGCGCGAATTCATGTCGTTGACTCCTGGAAGGAGATGACCCGAGGCACGGTTCGGCACGAAGCCGTCAGCGCTTGGCATAGACGGGGTCGGGCAAGGGCGCGGAGCAGCCGAGGAACTGGGTCATCAAAGCCGCCAGCGCGTTGTCGCCGGCCACCTGGTCGAACAGCCGGTCGCGCGAGATCAGTGCATTCGGCATCGACGCGTTGATCGCGACATCGGGCGTTCCGCCGCAGAACTGGGTGCCGGCGCGCGCCGGCGTCAGGATGATCGAATCCCAGTCGAACTTGGCGCCCAGCGACACGTGACAGGTGCGGCACGAGATGCCGATCACCTCGCGGTAGAAGCGCGCCGCACCGGCAGTTGCAGGGGCGGCATCGGCGGCTTGCCAGGCCGGCGGTACGAACGCCTTGTCGAGCACGTGGCTCGCCGCATACCAGCCGGCGATCAACTGGCTGTTCGCGCTGGCCGGGTCGATCTCGGTCGCCAGCACGAGCTGGTTGAGGTTGTAGAAGGCTTCGTTCTGCGCCGCTTCGGAGAGCGACGGGTCGGACGCGAACAGGTAGTTGCCGGTGTCGAACGGCAGGAAGCGCGAGCCGAGGAAGGGCGATGCCGTCTGCTGCTCGGGAAAGCGCCCGTTGTAGGTGCTGCCGCCGTGGCAGGCGACGCACGAGCCCGGCATGTATTTCTCGCCGCGGCCGTCGAGGTTGATCGAGAGCAACAGCGAGCCGTCCGGTGCGAAGGTGAAGAACTTGGTGAAGGGCTGGCCGCCGTTGGCGCCGGTCACGGTGCTGTATTCCATCGCCACGCAGGCGACCAGGTTCTTGTTTTCCAGCGCGTCCTTCATCACCTGGTCGACCTCGGCCTGGGCCGCGGTGTCGGGGCCGGGCGCATTGCAGACGTAGAAGGCGACGCCTCCCGCCGGCGTACGCGTCGCCACCATCCGGCGCAACAGGTTGAGGTCGCGCTGGTTCACGAAGTTGGCGGAAACGTCGGCGGCGGTGCCGAAGCCGTTCGCCTTCTTCCAGTCGGTCAGCGAGATCCCTCCGCTCGGATTGCCCTGGGCGTCGCAATCCTGGACCGCGCCGATCGCCCGGTAGTACAGGCAGGCGCTCAGCTTGGTGTCGCCGCCCTTGTAGGTCAGGTAGTGACTGGCGCCGGGAAAGGCGTTCGAGCCGGTGCCCTGGCCTGGCATGATCATGCGTCCGCGAACATTGCCGTCGGCGCCGTTGGCGACCATCTTCACCACCAGCGGGCTGCTGTTGGCGACGACGTGCGAGAGCTCGACCGGCACGCTGCTGATGTAGCCGGCCGGATCGCTGGAGGCTGGCACATCGAGGGTCTTGGCGTAGCCCTCGCACTGCACCGCGAGCTTGAGCGCACCCTTCACCGGCACTGCCGCGCTGACCTCGTAGTCGCCGAAGCGATTGACCCGGACGGGCGCGCCGACGGTGCTGCCGTCGGCCAGCTGCAGCTGCACCGTCGCGGCGCTCTGGATGCTGAAGAACGAGTTCTCGTGGCCGCACACTGCGCCGTCGGCGAGTGCCACGTGCCCGAACAGACGCAGGTTGTCGGCACTGGTCAGCGCCGGCACGATGCTGCGAACGGTGGCGTTCCGCGACGCGGTGAAGCTGCCGCAATCCTGCAAGGGGCTGCCGCTGTGCACCGCGCACCGGACGTTGTACGAGCCGCCGTTGGCCAGCTTCGGCAGGTCGAGTTCGCCGCCCAGGTCAGTGATGCCGCCGAACACGGTCGTGCCGGTGCCTTCGTCGATGAGCTGGACCTGGACGTCGGTGAGATAGACGGTGCGGGCCTGCGCTGCGCCGGCGGCGGCGGGCTGGAATCGCGTCGAGTCGGCCGAGAAGAAGCGCAGCCGGTTGGTCGAGCCGTCGAAGTCGACGACCGCGGGCGCCGCACGGGTCACCGGCGTGCGGACCGGCAAGGTCGGATCGATGCCGTCGGTGGAGACCGCGTACTGCTGCTCGGCCCAGCCGCCCTTGCCGTCCGAGATCGTGACGTACGCGAAGTGGATGCCGGGACCGGCGGGCAGGGTCCAGACCGTGTTGTTGGCGTTGCGGTTGTCGATGCTTCCGCCGGTGACGCGCCACTGGTACTGCAAGGCGTCGCCGTCGGCGTCGGACGCCTCGACGCTCAGGAAAGTCTTGTCGGGACCGCTGTCGCGGCTGTTGCCTGTCGAGCCGCCGCCGCAAGACGACAGGGCAGCCATCGAGATGACAAGCGTGGCGAGCACAAGCGCGTGGTCGCGCCTGAGAAATCCTGCCCGGACCATCTTCCGCTCCTCACGATTCAAACCCCACCGAGCCGGGGGGTACTGTTCAGTCGACTTGCGGGCGGCGATGCAGCGTCTGGTGGGAAGCGACGACCGCCAGCAGCCGAGGATCGTCGGCTGCCGCATCGTTGTCCAGGAGCCCGGTCGAGTCAACCCCCGGTTTGCGGACCTGTGTCATCTGCAACGCAACGTGCGGATTCGATCGATGAGCGACTGATCGGTATCCCCAATCGACAGACGCTGGAACAGTCGTGCGCATTCCTCGCGGTTGTCGCTTGCAGGCTTCGGCTCCGCCGCTTTCGTTTCCGTCGGTTCGCTGCGGCGCTCGCGCGCCTGGTGAGGCTCGGGCTTGGCGGGAGCGGGCTTGCGCGCGACCGGCTCGGAGTTCGGGCGCACTGCCTCGGCGACCGCGGGCTCGCGGGGCGGCAGCGTGGCAGGAGGGAGAGCTACGGGCGGCAGCGCCACGGATGCCGGCGCGACCGTCGCGGCAGGATTCTCTTGCGCTGGCGTCGTGGCGATCGGCGGAGAAGTTGTGGTGGCCGCGCTCCCCGTGCCGGCCGGCGTGATCGTGGTGGGGTCGACCGCGGTAGTCGCCGGGGGGCGCGCCGCGTCGGTCGACGTTGCCGTGCCCGGCGATGGCGCCGGCTTCGGCCAGAGCACGAATGCCGCCACCGCTGCGACGACCACGACCGCCGCGCCGATCGCCATCGGCAACGCAGAGCGGCGTTGTCGGGCAGGTGGAGCTTGCGGCTCGGAGCGCAATTCCGTTGCATGTTGGGTGAGCGGACGCTGGGTGGCCGGATGCTGCGTGGGCGGCGGCATCTGCTGCGTCGGCTCCTTGCGCAACGCCTGCGTCGGCGGACGGGTCATGGTTCGCGGCGCGCCCGCCAGCCCCGGGCCGGTGGTCACCGGTAGCGGCCCGGGCGTCGCGATCGACGTGCTGCCGGCGAACATGTCCTGGCGCATCGCTTCGATCGTTTGCGTGCGCTTGTCGGGCATCACCGCGAGGGCGCGGTCGATCGCCTGCAGGAACGAATCGCTGTAGCGTCCGGCCGCGCTTTGCGCGAGCGGCACGTAGGCGTCGTCGAAGAGGCGCCCGACCGAGGGCGACGGCGTCTTGCCGAGGATCATCCAGTGGACGACCGCAGCCAAGGCGTAGACATCGGTCCACGGTCCCTGCTTCAGGCCTGGCATGTCGGCGTACTGCTCGATCGGCGCGTAGCCAGGCTTCAGGATCGCCGTCAGCGCCTGCGTCATGTCGCCGATGACCCGCCGCGCCGCGCCGAAGTCGAGCAACAGGGGCCGGCCGGTGTCGGCCATCAGCAGCACGTTGTCGGGCGCGATGTCGCGGTGATAGATCTGCGCCGCGTGCAGCATCGACAGGGCGTCGCACAAGGGCGAGAGCAAGCCGAGGATCCATGCTTCGTCGGGCGGCGAAGGCAGGGCGCGAACGGTGTCGCGCACCGTCGCGCCTTCGAGGAAGGGCATCACCATGTAGGCGGTGCCGTTCGCTTCCCAGAAGCGGTAGACCTTGAGCAGCGAAGGGTGGTCGAATTGCGCGAGCAGCTTCGATTCGTTGATGAAGCTCTTCATCCCCGCCTCGAACGTCTCCTGGTGTCGTTCCGAGCGCGGCCTGATCTGGGTTTGCCCGGACCGGAACGCGATCGACGAGGGCATGTACTCCTTGAGCGCCACCTTGCGGTCGAGCGAGTGGTCCCAGGCGAGGTAGACGATGCCGAAGCCGCCTTCGCCGATCGTCTTCGTGACCTCGAACTCGCCCAGCCGGGTGCCGGCGGGGAGGGTCAGCGAGTGGCCGGACGTCGCCGGTGCTGTCGGAGCGCCGGTCGTCGGCTGCGCGGTGGCCGGCGCCGTCGCAGCCATGGTCTGGGTCGGCACGCCGGGCGCGGTGCCGCCGCCGGGCGACGATGCGGGAACCTGCCCGGTGCGGGGACGAATGACGGTTCGGTCTTCTTCTTCCTCTGGATTCATGCAGGAGTCCCTGCCATGGCGCCGCGGGACTGCGTGCCGCCGGCAAGGGGACGACCGGCATGGTACCGAACTCGCTTTCGCAGCCGACCTGTTTCCGAGGCGCATTCGTCGCCTATCGAACGCGGGTGTCGCTGTCGTTCAAGTACGACGCCTGACCGGGGCGCGCATCACATCGCCTTGAACAGGTGCACGTAGGCGCGGCTCACCGGTAGCTCGGCCGCGTGGCCACGCAGGTGCACGAACAGGCGGCTCAGCTCGTCGCGGCGCGTGCCTGCGAGGTGATCGAGGTTGACGATGGTCGAGCGATGGATCTGCTGGAAGACCCCGGGATCGAGCTGCGCCGCGAGCTCCGTGATGGTGGTGCGGATCAAGTGCTCGGCCTCGGCCGTGCGCACGCAGGTGTACTTGTCGTCGGCATGGAAGAACAGCACGTCGGCGACGTCGATCTGATGCATCAGGTCGCCGTGGCTGGCGCGCACGTGGCGCAGGTACGAGGCGGCCGGTGTAGCCGACGATGCGAGCAGCCGCTGCAGCGCGGTGGCGAGCCGCGCGTCGGCGGGCGGTGACGCATCGGCGGCCTTGAGCCGCTCGACCGTCTTTGCCAGGCGCTCGGCCTTGACGGGCTTCAACACATAGTCGAGCGCCTGCTGCTCGAACGCGTCGACTGCGAACTCGTCGTAGGCGGTCACGAACACGACGCGTGTCGCGCCCTCGATGCCCTGCGCCACCTCGAGTCCGCTGAGGCCCGGCATCTTGATGTCGAGAAACGCAAAGTCGGGCTGCAGCGCGGCGATGCGCGCGGCCGCCTCGACGCCGTTCTTCGCCACGACGACGATCTGTAGCTCGGGCCAGGCCTTGGCCAGCGCGTCGCGCAGGTAGGTCGCGAGGTGCGGCTCGTCGTCGGCGATCAGGGCGGTCGGCATGGTGAAGGCGGCTCGTCGTCAGGAAATGGCAGGCAGCGAGAGCGACGCGCGTACGCCGTGCGGCGCCACGCCATCGAGGCGCAGCGCTGCCGCGCTGCCGTAGGTCTGCCGCAAGCGCTCGCGGATGTTGGCCAGCGCGGTGCCGGTGCCGCGCGCCCGCTCGCCGGGACGTGGCGTCGTGGCCTTTGCCGTCTGCATGCCGGCGCCGTCGTCTTCGACCGTGAGGACGAGCGCGCCGCGTTCGAGTCGCGCGGCGATGCGGATCGTGCCGCCGGCGATCTGCGGCTCGAGGCCGTGCACGATCGCGTTCTCCACCAGCGGCTGCAGGCTGAGGGCCGGCAGTGGCCGCGCACGCAACTCGGCCGGCACGTCGATGGCGTAGTGCAGGCGGTCTTCCATGCGCATCTTGATGATCTTCATGTACGCATCGACGAGGTCGATCTCGTCGCCCAGCGTGTGCGTGCCGTGGCCCAGGCCGGCGAGCGAGGCGCGCAGGTAGTCGACGAAGGACTCGAGCATCGCCTTGGCGCGCGGCGGGTCGGCGTCCATCAGCGAGACGACGTTGGCGAGCGTGTTGAACAGGAAGTGCGGCTCGATCTGCGCCTGCAGCAGCCGCAACTTCGCTTCGGTCGCCTGGTTTTCGGCCTGGATCTGGCGCGTCTTCATGGCGAAGAACTGCTGGAAGATCGCCGTGATCAGCACGGCCAGCGCGATGCTGCCGATCAGTGCACCCGGCCGGTCGAACGAGAAGAACCTGCGCAAGTCGACGCCGAAGGCCCAGAGCATGCCGAGCGGCCAGCCGATCGAGACGCCGACGATGGGCACCAGCGTGTAGTAGAGCGAGCGGCGCGCCTTGCTCCAGCCGCGCAGGCGCTCGCGGCCGATGGCGCGCGCCGAGACGGCGAGCAGGAGCCGGATCGACAGCGTGATCGACAGGCTGATCGTCATGTTGGCGACGAACCAGCCCCACCATTGCGGCAAGCCCACGCCGTGGCTGGCGTTGAAAGCGATCGTCACGAAGGTGAAGCCGATCGCGCAGCCGGTGGCGAAGACGATCGTCCAGACGTAGGCCACCCACCACGGGCCGAGGCCCCGTTCGTCGTTGCTCAGCCAGGCGCGCCACGAGCGCCGTATCGTCTCTCCATGCACCATGCGGGCAAGTGTACGAATCGCATTTCTGTCGGCTGGGCTCGGCCGACGATTCGACAGGCGGGCCGACCACGGGCAAGGGCAGCGTGCGAATCGCAAGGCGGGTGCGACGAATGGCGCTCCCTACAATGCGCCGGCCTCTTCTCGCCCCACCATCGATGCAGGTTCACGCCCCGGTCTTCAAGGCCTACGACATCCGCGGCATCGTCGGCCAGACGATCGACGAGCGCTTCGCCGAGCACCTGGGCCGCGCCTTCGGCAGCGAGGCGACCCGGGCCGGCGAGCGTGCCGTCGCGGTGGGCCGCGACGGCCGCCACTCGGGGCCGGCACTGGCCGCGGCGCTCGTCCGCGGCCTGGTCTCGACCGGACTCGATGTCGTCGATCTCGGCGCCGTGACGACGCCGATGCTCTACTACGTCGCCGCGACGCGCAGCGCGCACGGCTGCTCGAGCGGCGTGCAGGTGACGGGCAGCCACAACCCGAAGGACTACAACGGCTTCAAGATGGTGCTGGCCGGCCGCGCCATCTACGGCGAGGACATCCAGAAGCTGCGACTGCGCATCGAAGCCGAGGACTACGTGCGCGGCCGCGGCCGCAGCGCGGCCATGGACATCGGCCCCGAATACGCTGCTCGCATCGCCGGCGACTGCCATCTCGCGCGGCCCATGCGCATCGCCGTCGACTCGGGCAACGGCATTGCCGGCGCCTCTGCGCCCGGCGTCTTGCGCGCGCTCGGCTGCGAGGTGCAGGAGCTGTACTCGAAGGTCGATGGCGATTTCCCCAACCACCATCCGGATCCGAGCAAGCCGGAAAACCTGGCCGACCTGATCGCCGCGGTGACCGGCGGCGACGCCGAGATCGGCCTCGCTTTCGACGGTGACGGCGACCGGCTCGGCGTCGTCACCAAGAGCGGCGGCATCGTCTATCCGGATCGCCAGCTCATGCTCTTCGCGCGCGACGTGCTCTCGCGCAACCCCGGCGCGGCCATCCTCTTCGACGTCAAGTGCTCGCAACGCCTGGCGCCCTTGATCCGCGCCGCCGGCGGCGAGCCGGTGATGTGGAAGACCGGACACTCGCTGGTGAAGGCGAAGATGAAGGAGCTGGCGTCGCCGCTGGCCGGCGAGATGAGCGGCCACATCTTTTTCGGCGAGCGCTGGTACGGCTTCGACGACGCCACGTACACGGCGGCACGCCTGCTCGAGATCCTGAGCCGGAGCAAGGACCCGAGCGCGGTGCTGAATGCGCTGCCCGAAGGCTTCAGCACACCCGAGCTGAACGTCGCCTGCGCCGAGGGCGAGCCGGCCGCGGTGGTGGCGCGCCTGCAAGCCGAAGCCAGGTTTCCCGGCGCGCGCGAGATCGTCACCATCGACGGCGTACGCGTCGAGTACGACGACGGCTTCGGCCTGATCCGCGCCTCGAACACGACGCCCGTGCTGGTGCTGCGCTTCGAAGGCGCGACGCCCGAGGCGCTGGCTCGCATCGAGGCCGACTGCATGGCCGCGCTGCGCGCGGTCAAGCCCGACGCGCAGGTGACAGCGGCGGCGCATTGAGCGCTCGCGCCATGTCGCCCGCGCCGCGACCGACATGCGCATCCTGATCGTCAAGCTCTCGTCGCTCGGCGACGTCGTGCATGCGCTTCCCGTTATCGCCGACATCCGTGCCGTGCATCCGGAGGCCGTGATCGACTGGGTCGTCGAGCCGGCATTCGCGCCCGTCCTGCGACGCGTCCGCGGCGTTGCCGAAGTGATCGAGCTGCCCTTGCGGCGCTGGACGAAGAGCGGCTTGCTGGCCGCGGCGGCGCGCGGCGAATTGGCGGCGTTCGCACGTCGCCTTCGTCGCGAGCGCTACGACGCTGTCGTCGATCTTCAAGGCCTGACCAAGTCCGCGCTCGTCACCGCCCTGGCGCGGGGGCCGAGCTACGGCCTTGCCAACCGCACCGACGGCGCGAGCCACGAATGGCCGGCGCGCTGGCTGGTCACGCACGCCATCCGCGTCGAGCCGAGGAGCCATGCGCTCGATCGCTCGCGCGAGCTGGTGTCGCGTGCGCTCGGCACGACGATCGATGCCGCGCCGTCGTTCGGTCTGCATGCCGCGGAGGCGACGCAGGTCGAGCCGGGCCGCGTCGTCTTCATCCACGGCACGTCGCGCGCCGACAAGCTCTGGCCCGAGGCCGACTGGATCGAGCTCGGCCGGCGCGTCATCGCCTCGGGCCTGACGATCGCCTTGCCGCGCGCCGACGATGCCGAGCACGAGCGCGCGCTGCGCATCGCCGCCGCACTCGGCGACGCCTGTGCAGTCTGGCCGACGATGGACCTGGGCACGCTCATCGATCGCATGGCGACGACGGCGGGCGCAATCGGCGTCGACAGCGGGCCGAGCCATCTCGCTGTCGCGCTCGACCTGCCGCACGTGCAGATCTACAACCACCCGACCGCCTGGCGCACCGGGCCGCAGGAACGGCACGGCCATCGTCATCAAGTGTCGATCGAAGCTGCGCCGAGCCCGGGCGTCGACACAGTATGGGCGGCCTGGCAGCAGGTGCTTAGCGGCGCACGCATCGTGAGCGGAGCGAAAGCTACCCAGGCCGGGCGAAACGATGCTGTCATCCTGAGCGAAGCGAAGGATCTCGACCCGCGATGAGATCCTTCGCTTCGCTCAGGATGACCGGGTCTCCGCTCAGGATGGCGTACTCGCTGCTGCTGCGCCTCGTCCTGCCGCTCTATCTGCTGCGCGTGCTGCGGCGCGGCCGCAGCGAGCCGCTGTACGCAACTGCCATCGGCGAGCGCCTCGGTCGATATCGCAGCGCGGCCAAGCCGGGCACGATCTGGATCCACGCCGTATCGCTCGGCGAGACGCGTGCCGCAGGGCCGTTGATCGACGCACTTCGGCAAGCGATGCCCGGCCGCACGCTGTTGCTGACGCATGGCACGGCCACCGGCCGCAATGCCGGCCAGTCGCTGCTGACGGAAGGCGATGCGCAAGCCTGGCTGCCTTTCGACACGCCGGGCGCAGTGCGCCGC
Source organism: Burkholderiales bacterium (assembly GCA_038231215.1). GTDB lineage: Bacteria > Pseudomonadota > Gammaproteobacteria > Burkholderiales > Burkholderiaceae_C > Schlegelella_A. Next base: position 34,339 of record JBBRLS010000031.1, read on the forward strand.
TTCTTCGACCATTTCGCACCGGTGGCCGGCGTGTTGATGGAAACCGAGATCTGGCCCAACCTGCTCGCCGAAGCGCAAGTGCGCGGCGTGCCCATGCTGCTTGCCAATGCGCGAATGAGCGTGCGCAGCCGCCGCCGCGGGCAGCGTGTCGACGCCTTGCTGCGGCCGGCCTTCGAGAGCCTGATCGCGGCCTTCGCGCAGACCGAGCCCGACGCGGCACGCCTGCGCGACGCGGGCGTGCGCGAGGTCAGCGTCGAGGGCAACCTGAAGTACGACATCGCGCCCGACCCCGCGTTGATTGCCCGCGGCCGGCGCTGGAAGGACGGGCTGCAGGCGCGCGCGGTCGTGCTCGGCGCGGTGACCCGCGAGGGCGAGGAGGCGAGCCTGCTCACGGCCTGGCATGCGGTCGCGCTGCCGCGGCCGCTGCTGGTGATCGTGCCGCGCCATCCGCAGCGCTTCGAGGCCGTGGTCGAGCTGGTCGCGGCCGCCGGCTTCTCGCTGTCGCGGCGCAGCCAATGGGGCGAAAGGCCGCCGTCGCAGGCGGCCGGCGTCGACGTCTGGATCGGCGACTCGATGCAGGAAATGCCGGTCTGGTACGCACTCGCCGACGTCGCGCTGCTCGGCGGCAGCTTCGAGCCGCTCGGTGGCCAGAACCTGATCGAGGCAGCGGCCTGCGCCTGCCCCATCGTCATGGGCCCGCACACCTTCAACTTCAAGGAGGCGGCCGAGCTGGCGTCGGCGGCCGGCGCGGCGACGCGTGTACCGGACATGGCTGCCGGCGTAGGCGCAGCCGTCACGCTCGCCGGCGCTGTCGAACGAGCGGCACGCGAGGAACAGTCGCGCCGGGCGCTGGAGTTCGTGAGCCGGCACCGCGGCGCCGCGGCTCGAACCGCGGCTCGCATTCAAGCCCTGATCGGGCCGGCGCCGCCCAGCGCTTAGCCTTGACCGCGGTGCATGGCCGCCTGCGCTCGAGCGACGAGAGCAGCAGCTACTCGTACTACGTCGACTGCTGAGCTCGCGACGGCCCGCGGCCGTCGCGTCGCCGATCGGGCATCACCCGCCCGTATAGAAGAACTCTTCGCGAACGATCTTGCCGTCCCGAACCGTGAACAGGCCCAGCTCGTCGAGCGTCATCCGCTTGCCTGAAGGCTTGTTCGTCACGTCCATCAGGAAGCCGGCGATGAAACGGTCGCCGTGCGGCCAGGGGCCGGTGATCGAAGCCGAATGAATGTCGTGGTTGTCGACCCACCACTGGCCCTTGGCCTTGATGGCGGCCATGCCGTGCGCCTCCTGGGCGCCCCCGGGCATGGCCATCGCTTCGACGCTGACGGCGTCGTCGGAAAACAGCGTTGCGAGAGCCTCGGCGTTCTTGCCGACGCGGCACAGGCTGACGTACTGGTTGGCGACATCGATGGTCGTGGTCATGGCGAATCCTCGAAATTGGCGACGCCGCCAGTCTAGTCGCCGCGATGCTTCAGTCACGTGACAGTTTTTCGGTGCGCGCGGCCGTTCATGAAGCGGCTTCGCGGCCGCCCGCGCGCCCGGCCCGGCCGGGCCTCAGCCGCGCAGGAGCGGCAGCGGCTTCACCTGCTGGCTGCCCGGGAACACCTCGTTGTCGAGGCTGCGCGTGGCGATCTGCAAGTGGTCGGCGAGCACGCCCTTGAGCACGGCGCGCAGGTCGGTCGTGATCTTCAGGTCGCGGCCTTCGTAGCGCTGGCTCTTCACGAGGCCGGGCCAGTCGGTGACAACGCGGCCGCCCTTGACCGGCCCACCGAGCAAGAAGACGACGCCGCCGCTGCCGTGGTCGGTGCCGAGCGTGCCGTTGACGGCGACCTCGCGCCCGAACTCGCTGGCGACGACGACAACGGTGCGGCTCCACGCGCCGCCGCTGCTCAAGCCGTTGCGCAGTGCGTCGAGGCCGGCGTCGAGCTGGCGCAGGCCAGCGGCGAGCGCGCCGTTCGGCGCCGCCTGGTTGGCGTGCGTGTCCCAGCCGCCGATCTCGAGCACCGCCACCTGCGGTCCGCTCGGCTGGTTCAGGAAGTCGGCGGCACGCTGCGCGAGCGTGACGAAGGCGCCCGGACGCGTGCCGTTCGCAGCCATGCCCGGCGGCGCGTCCTGCATCGATGCCGGCCCGTCGAGATGCAGTCGTCGCGCGCGCTCGAGCGCGGTGGCGAGCGCCGGGTCGGCCGCGTACATGCGCTCGAGCCGCGCCACCAGGTCGGCCGAGGGATCGGGCAGCGTCGAAGGCGCCCAGGTATCGACGTCGGCGCGGCCGCGCAGCACCAGCGGCACCGTCGTGTTGAGGGCGATGCCCTTGTGGCCGCTGGCGGTCAGGGCGCGGCCCAGCCAGCCGGTCGAGAGCTCGTAGGGACGCGTGCCGCCGCTTTCGAGCACCTGTTGCGCGTCGAAGTGCGAGCGTTCGCGGTAGGGCAGTCCGACCGCATGCACGACGGCGGCTTCGCCGCGTCCGACCATGGCGTGCAACGCGACGAGATCGGGATGCAGCGAGATCGTCGAGTCGACGCGCAAGGCCGGCGCACCGAACTGGGCGAGCGGCCCGCGCGCTGCCGCGAAGTCGGGATCGCCGACGGCGGGCGCGGCGCCCAGGCCGTCCATGCCGCCGCGCAGGATGACGAGCACGAAACGATTCGCGCCGGGACCCGCGGCGCCGGCGAGCGTGAGGGTCGGCCAGGCGGCGAGGCTGCCCGTAATGGCGGCGGCTGTGAAGAGGCGACGACGCAGCGGGTTCTGCAGCCGCGGCGAAGGCGAGTCGGAGTCGAGAGGATCGAACGGCAAGCTCATGGGTGTTCCCTTCGATGCGGCTCAGCGACGCTGGAATTCGGGCGCGAGCAGAAGCAGCGCGAGCGCCTGCGAGCCGTCGGCGGCGCGCTCGATCTGCCGCGCCGTCTCGGCGCCGAGGCGCGGGCCGAGGCTCTCGGCGGCGAGCCGGCGCGCATCGACGCCGCGGCCGGCGCGGTCGGCAACACGGGTCGCCCACTCGACGCGCTTCCAGACCGCGTCGGGACCGAGCCAGTCTTCGGCGCGATCGCTCCAGCCGGCCGGCGAGGGCGCGGCCATCAAGCGCTGGCCGAGGCCGATCACGGCGAGCCCGGGATTGCCTACGATGCCGCCTGCCGCGCCGACGATCTGCGGCGCGTCGAACAGGCGGTCGCCGCCGGGCAGGATGCGCGCCGTCGACACGACCAGCTCCTCGGGCGTCTTCAGCTTGGCCGGATCGGGGTTCCACGATGCGTCGTCGCGGATCAGCTCGCGATAGACCTCGGCGAGCTGGCCGTCGCTCTTCAGGTAGACGGCCGTGAGGCGATCGACGAGGGCGGGCGGCGGTTCGTCGGCGACGAAGTGGCGCGCCAGCTTGGTCACGACGAAGCGCGCCGTCGCCGGGTGCGCGGCGAGATCGTGCAGCACCGCTCGCAAGGCGTCGGGGCCTTCGCCGTAGCGCTTGCCGAGCACGGTCTTTGCGCCCGGCTCGTGCCAGTTGGCGTCGAACAGCGACGCGCCGGCGACCGGATCGCGGGCGATCCGCCAGCCTGTGAGCACCGCGGCGAACGAGGTGACGTCGGCCTGCGTGTAGACACCGCTGCGCGCGCTCTCGGCGCCGAGCGTGTGCAGCTCCAGCACCTCGCGCGCCAGGTTCTCGTTGATGCCCGAGACGCGCGGGCCGTCCGGGCGCCGGGCCGCCCCAAGGCCGGACGCGCCCCCTTGAGGGGCAGCGAGCGAAGCGAGCGTGGGGGCGCTGTCTTCCATGCGGCTGGCGCGCCGCGCTTCGAAGGTGACGACGCGCGAATGCGGTCCGGCCGAGAGCCAGTTGTCGAGATAGCGCAGCATCGCCGGGTGCGTCGTCGAGGCGACGAGCAGCGTCTCGAAGCGGCCGGCGATGTTGGGCCGGATCGCGTCGCGTTCGAAGGCGCCGACCAGTCCTCGCGTCGAGCCCTTGAGCACCGAGACGGTGAAGTGGTTGGCCCAGAACCACTGCAGCCGCTCGGCGAAGGGCCGCTTCGTCCCCGCGGCGGTGGCGAGGCGCGAGCGCGCGTCGGCGACGATGGTGTCGCGATAGTGGCTGGCCATGACCTGCTGTGCGGTCTGGTCGGCGGGCGGGTTCTTCGCGAGCTGCCGGTTCTCGCGCTCGGCGGCGACCAAGGCCAGTGCCTGACGAGTGTCGAGAAGGCCGTTGCCGCGCGGCGCGTCGGCCGGGCCGATCTGCGCCGCGAGCCAGCCCTGAGCGTCGCCGCCGACGATGCCGAGATTGGCCTCGCCGAGGCCGAAGCGATGCGCCGCGATCGCGGCCTGCAACTGAGGTGAATGGGCCATTCGTACTCCTCGTGACGAGCCCGCATTCTCCGACCGGCCCGTCAAGCGCAGGTGTGCACTACGTCAAGAAGTGTTCGTCGCCAAAGAGGGGCTCCGAAGGAGCCCGCCCCTTCCTCTTGGAGGAAGGGGAGCGAAGCGGGGAAGGAGTAGCCCTGTATCGCACCGCGATGAGCGACTGCTGGCGCGCGTCAGCGCGCGAGCAGTCGGTCGATCGCGATGACGTCGCTGGGAGTCAACTGGCCCGACGCTTGGCGCAGGCGCAGCGTGGCGAGCAGGACGTCGTAGCGGGCACGTGCCAGATCGCGCCGCGTCTGGTAGAGCTGGCTCTGCGCGTTCAGCACGTCGACGTTGACGCGGATACCGACGCGATAGCCGAGCTGCGTCGCCTCGAGCGCGAGCTGGCTCGACGCTTCGGCGGCTTCGAGCGCCTTCACCTGCGCCGCGCCGGAGAGCAGTGTGTAGTAGGCCTGTCGCGTCGACTGCACGACGCTGCGCCGGGCCGCGTCGAGGTCGCTGCGCGAGCGATCTTCGAGGACCAGCGTTTCCTTGATCCGGTTCTGGATCGAGCCGCCGGTGTAGAGCGGCAAATTCAACTGCAGGCCGAGGGTCGCGCTCTGCCCGGGAAAGCCGGCGTAGGCCGAGCCGCGGCCCGTGCCGACCGACGCCACCGCGTCGATCGTCGGCAGGCGCTGCGCCCGTGCCTTCTCGGTCTCGAGTTGCGCGACCTCGTAGGCGACGAGGGCGCGGCGCACTGCCGGATGCTCCTCGGCGGCGTGCGACACGTAGTCCTCCACGCTGGCCGACGGCACCGGCAGCACGACCGGCACGGCCAGGTCCTTGGGCGCGACGTTGCTCCGACCGACGAGCTGGTCGAGGGCGATGCGCTTGATGACGAGGTCGTTGTTGGCGGCGATCTCCTGGGCCGTTGCCAGGTCGAAGCGGGCCTGCGCTTCTCGCGTGTCGGTGATGGTGGCGGTGCCGACCTCGAAGTTGCGCTTCGCCGAGGCGAGCTGCTCGGAGATCGCCGCCTTGTTGGCGCGCGTCGTCGCCAGCGTGTCCTGCGCGCCGAGCACATCGAAGTAGGCCTGGCTGACACGCAGCATCAGGTCCTGCTCGGCCGCGTCGAGATCGGCCAGCGATGAGACCAGCGAGCGCTCCGACTGGGCGATCGTCGCGTTGTTGGAGCGGTTGAAGATCGGCTGCCGGCCCGAGATCGTGGCGCTGTTGGCGCTGCCACCGAAGTAGGGGCCGTTGCGCGGATTGAATTCGCTGCGCGAGGCGTTGCCCGCGAGCGTGGCGTTCGGCCGCATCAGCGCACGCGACTGCTCGACGCGAAACGGCGCCGAGTCGTACAAGGCGCGCGCCGCGAGATAGGTCGCGTCGTAGGAGTGCGCGGCGTCGTAGAGCTCGAGCAGCGACTGCGCTGAGGCGGCCGCAGGGGCGAGCGCGGCAAAGGCGGCAGCGGCGACGACGAGGAGCCGGGGTCGGAAGCGCGGGCTGGGCATGAGGGTTCCCTGGAAAGTTCTCTTGTTCAATAGCGCGGCACGGCCGCGTCGACCTCGACGGACCACGCATCGATGCCGCCGGCGAGGTTATAGGCCGACTCGAAGCCCGAGCGCTCCAGAAATGCGACGACTTGCGCGCTGCGGGCGCCGTGGTGACAGATACAGACGACAGGCTGCGCCGGGTCGAGCTCGCCCAGGTGCTCCGGAATGCTGCGCATCGGAATGAACAGCGCCCTCGCTTCGGCGACCTCGATCGAGGCGAGGCCCACTTCCCAGGGCTCGCGAACGTCGAGAAAGACGACCGGCGGATCGCCCGGCGCCTGCGACGTGGCCAGGGCCAGCGCGTCGGGGCCGCGCAACTGCTTCATCGCCGTCAGAACGTGAAGCGGCTGGGCTCGCCGAAGCCGACCAGGCGCGGCGCGACCGCGTCGAACAGCTCGACAGTGGCGAAGCCGGGATCGCTGCCCCGGCCGCCGCCGGCTGAGGCTTCGCCCGAGGGCGGAGCGGCCGGACCGCGCGTGATGAGCACGGCCCGCATGATCGGCAACTGCCCGACCACGGCGGTGAGTCGGCCGCCCGGCTTGAGCTGGCCGAGCAACGCGCGCGGCACCTCGGCGACCGAGCCCGAGAGCACGATCACGTCGAACGGCCCGTCGACCGGCGGCGCCTGCGACGCGTCGGCCTGCAGCACGGTGGCGTTCATGACCCAGGCGCGCTGCAGGTTCTCGGTGGCGAAGCGGGCGAGCTCGGGGACGATCTCGAGCGTCGTCACGTGCTGTGCCTTGTGCGCGAGCAGCGCCGCCATGTAGCCCGAACCGGCGCCGACTTCGAGCACGCGCTCGTGGCGCTGCACCGCCAGCTCCTGGAGCAATCGTGCCTCGACCTTGGGGGCCAGCATCGACTGGCCGTGCGGCAGCGGCACCTCGGTGTCGACGAAGGCCATCGACTTGTAGGCGGCCGGCACGAAGTCCTCGCGCTTGACCATCGAGAGCAGCGACAGGATGGCGTCGTCGAGCACTTCCCAGGTGCGGATCTGCTGCTCGATCATGTTGAAGCGGGCTTGTTCGATGTTCATGGCGGGCTCGAGGCGGCAAGAGGCTGCAGGACGGGCGGCGGGCGCTTGAAGACGCGCCGCATGACCCAGCGCGACAGGTCGTCGAGGTAGCAGTAGACGACAGGAACGACGACCAGCGTGAGCAGCGACGAGGTGATGACGCCGCCGATCACCGCCTGGCCCATGGGCGCGCGCTGCTCCGAGCCTTCGGAGAGAGCGAAGGCGAGCGGCACCATGCCGAAGACCATGGCCAGTGTCGTCATGAGGATGGGGCGAAGGCGCACCTCGGCAGCGTAAAGCAGCGCGGCCTCCCGTTTCATCGGCTCGCCTAACGGGTTGCGGCCGCCGCCTTCCGCGCCGACCTCTCCACGCTGGGCGCGGATCGCGAAGTCGATGAGCAGGATCGCGTTCTTCGTCACCAGCCCCATCAGCATGACGATGCCGATGATGGAGAACATGTTGAGCGTGGAGCGGAACATGAGCAGGGCCAGCACGACGCCGATCAGCGTCAGCGGCAGCGAGCTCATCAGCGCCAGCGGCTGCACGAAGCTGCGGAACTGGCTGGCCAGGATCATGTAGATGAAGACGATGGCCAGGCCGAGCGCGCCGATCGCGTAGTTGAAGGACTCGGTCATGTTCTTGGTCGAGCCGCCGAACGAATAGCGGTAGCCGGGCGGCCAGTGGATGGCGTCGAGCACCTTCGTCATCTCGGCCGAGACGTCGCCCGAGCTGCGCCCGAAGGCGTTGGCGTCGACGTTGATCTCGCGGTTGAGGTCGCGCCGGTTGATCTGGTTCGGCCCGCTCGAGGGCTGCACGTCGGCGACCTGCGAGAGGCGGACGACGCGCGGCGAGCCGTCGGCGCCCGGCGCGACGTTGATCGGCATGCGCTGCAGGTCGCCGATCGCGTCGCGGCTTTCCGGCGCGAGCTGCACGTTGACGTCGTAGTTTTCGCCGTCGGGGGCGCGCCAGTTGCCGACCGTCGTGCCGGCGACCAGTGTGCGGAGGGTGTTGGCGAGCATGTTGACGTTGAGGCCGGCGTCGGAAGCGGCGTCGCGACGCACCTCGATGGCGACGGTCGGCTTGTCGGGCTTGAGCGTCGTGTCGAGATCGACCAGGCCCGGGATCTGCGCGAGCTTCGCCGAGATCTGCCTGGAGAGCCGTTCGAGCTCGCCGAGATCGGTGCCCTGGATCGAGAACTGCAGGCTCTTGCCGCCGCCGAGATCGGTCTGACCGATGTTGGTGACGGTGATGCCCGGGATGCGCGAGAGCCGCTCGCGCAGCGGCACCGCCATTTGCGTGACGCTGCGAACGCGGTCCTTGCGATCGACCAGGCGCACGTAGGTCGCCGCGTAGATCTTGCCGGCGGCCTGGCCGCTGTTGATCGTCGTCACCGTGTAGCGCACCTCGGGCATCTCGCGCAGCGCGACGTCGACCTGCCTGGCGCGCGTCTCGGTCACTTCGAGCGAGGAGCCGACCGGCGTGTAGTAGTTGACCTGGGTCTCCGAGAAGTCGGCCTTCGGTACGAACTCGGCGCCGAGGATGGGGATGATGAAGAAGCTCGCGATGAAGGTCGCCAACGCGATGCCGAGCGTGGCCAGGCGGTGCCGCAAGGACCAGCCGAGGATGCTCTGGTAGGCGGCAGAGAGCCACAACGTGAGCCGCTCGAAGAGGCCGGTGACGCGGCCGATCGTGCGGTCGTAGAGCGTCTTTCGCCCGCCGGCGGTAAAGGCGTCGTGGCCGCGCTCGGCCTGCGGGTCGTGCCAGATGCTCGACAGCATCGGGTCGAGCGTGAAGCTGACGAACATCGAGATCAGCACCGCGGCGACGATGGTCAGGCCGAACTCGTGGAAGAACTTGCCGACGATGCCGCCCATGAAGCCGATCGGCAGGAAAACGGCGACGATGGAGAGCGTGGTCGCGAGCACCGCGAGGCCGATCTCGTTGGTGCCGGCGAGCGCCGCCTCATGCGCGCTCTTGCCCATCTGCACGTGGCGCACGATGTTCTCGCGCACGACGATCGCGTCGTCGATGAGCAGGCCCACGCAAAGCGAGAGCGCCATCATCGTGATCGTGTTGATGGTGAAGCCGAACACGTACATGAACAGGAACGTGCCGATCAGCGCGATCGGCAAGGTCAGGCCGGTGATGACGGTCGAGCGCCAGGAGTTGAGGAAGAGGAAGACGATCAGGATCGTCAGCGCCGCGCCTTCGAAGAGGGTGCGCTTGACGTTGGCGACCGAGACGCGGATCGAGCGCGAGTTGTCGCGGTTGACCTCGACCTTGACGCCGGGTGGCGTCACCGACTTCGCGTCCTGCAGCGCCTTGAAGAGACCGTCGACGACCTCGATCGTGTTCTCGCCCTGCGACTTCTGCACCGAGAGCAGCACCGTGCGCTGGCCGTTGTAGAGCGCCAGGCTCTGCACTTCCTGCGGCCCGTCGACGATGTCGGCAACCTGCCAGAGCTTGACCGGCGCGCCCGACGATCCGGAGCCGCTTGTCGTGGCCGCAGCGCCCGCGCCGCCGAAACTCTTGCGCGCGACGATGATGTCGCGAAAGTCCTCCGGGCGTTTGAGCCGCGCATTGATCTGCACGACGCGCTCCTGCTCCTTCGAGCGGATCGAGCCGAGCGGCAATTCCTGGTTCTCGCTCTTCACGGCAGCCACCACCTGGTCGGCGCCGATGCCGAGCGCTTCCATCGCCGCCGGCTTGAGGTAGATGTTGATCTGCCGGTCGAGGCCGCCGACCACCTGCACCGAGCCGACGCCACGCACGTTCTCGAGTTTCTTCTGCAGCACCTGCTTTGCCCAGGTGGTCAGCTCCTGGGCGCTGCGCTTGCCGTCTTCGGACAGGACCGCGACGTTGAAGATGGGGATGCTCTGCGGGTCGAAGCGCGAGATGCGCGGCTCCTTCACCTCGTCGCGCAGGGTGGGGCGGATCAGCGCGACCTTCTCGCGCACGTCGTCGGCGGCCTTGCGACCGTCGACGTCGAGGTTGAACTCGACGATGACGACCGAGGTGCCTTCGTACGATCGCGAGTAGAGCGTGCTGATGCCGGCGACCGTGTTGACCGCTTCCTCGATCTTCTTCGTCACTTCCGATTCGACGATCTCGGGCGACGCACCCGGATAGTCCATGACGACGACGACGGTCGGGAAGTCGATGTTCGGGAACTGGTCGACCGAGAGGCGCTGGTAGCTGAAGAGGCCGAGCACGACGAAGGCGAGCATCACCATCGTCGCCAGCACCGGATTGCCGATCGAGACGCGCGTGAACCACATGTCGGTGTCAGCGCGCGGCGCTGGCGTTGGTCGCGGGAAGGCTTGCCGGCGCGGCAACTGGAGCAGCGGCCGACGCCGCCGCGGCGACGCGAACCGGCGTGCCGTCGCGGACCAGGCCGGTGCTGGCGCCGAGCACCGGCGTGCCCTCGGCCAGTCCCGACGCGATCTCGACCCAGGTCTCGCCGCCGATCGCGCCGCGCACGCCCAGCGTCACCGGGGTTGCGATGGCCTGTCCGTCCTGGACCCGCATCACGTAAGGCTTGGCCTGGTCGGTGCGAACCGCCGAAAGCGGCAGGGCGAGCGTGCGGCGGCGGTCGAGCTCGATGGCGCCGCGCGCGAACAGGCCCTGGCGCAAGGCGGGCTGCGGCTCGACCGACAGGTAGACCATGATCGAGCGCGTGCCCGATTGCGCGCTCGGGTTGATGCGGGCGACGCGCGCCGTCACCGGCGCGGCCAGGCCGTCGATGCGCAGCGTCGCGCTGCGGCCGATCGTCAGCGCCGCGACATCCTCGGGCGCGAGCGCGGCCTCGACCTCGATCTGCGCCAGGTCGACGATCTCGACCAGCTTGGTGTCGATGGCGACGCGCTCGCCCATCTGCGCCATGCGCTGCGCGACCAGGCCGGAGATCGGCGCGACCAGCGTCGCGTCGTTCCTGCTCTTCTTCGCGAGTGCCACCGCCGAGAGCGCCGCTTCGTAGCTCGAACGTGCGCCGGCCTCGTTGGAGATCGAGGTCTCGAGGCCGGTCGCCGAGATGAATCCCTGAGCGACGAGGGCGCGGTTGTTGTCGAGCGCGCGGGTCGCGATGTCGAGCTGCGACTTGGTCTGCGATGCGGTCTGCTCGGCCTGCTTCACCTTCAGGTCGAGCTCGGTCGTGTCGAGCTGGCCGAGCACCTGGCCGGCCTTGACGCTGTCGCCTTCGCGAACCGTCAGCGACTTCACTTCGCCGGCAACCCTGGCCCGAATGACGGCGCTGTTCACCGCCTTGAGGCCGCCCGAGATGTCGAGCGTTCGCGGCAGCTCGACGCTGCGCGCGACGATGAGGTCGCCGGGCGCCAGATCGAGCCCGCCCGGTGCCTTGGCGGCCGACGCCGTCTGCTCGACGCGCTCGGCCTTCTTCGCGATCAGCGCGCGCCCGACAAAGCCGCCGAGCACGGCGACGACGACGACCGGAAGGGTCCAGCGCAGCCAGCGTTTCATCGCCTCGCTCCCTTCGCCTTCTTCACTGGCAGAGCACGCACCGGCGCGTGCAGGCCGTTCAGCACGAGGTCGATCTGCGCCTCGATGATCGCCCTCGGGTCGAGCTTCTCGCTCGGCAAGCAGGCGCCCAGCGAATGCTTGTTCATGACCAGGAAGAGCAGCGGCGAGATCAGCGCATGGACGACGTCGCCGACGTTCACCGGGCGGAACTCGCCGCTGTCGATGCCGCGCTGCACGATCTCGGCGACCATCCGGTCGGCCGGCGAGGTCACCTCGTCGATCCAGAACTGGGCGATCTCGGGGAAGTTGCGCACCTCGGACATCATCAGCTTGAGGATGCCCGAAGCGCGCGTCTCGCCGACGCGCTCCCACCAGAGGCGCAACACGTTGCCGAGCAGCTCGGACGAGCTGCCCTCGAAGGCGCGCACAATCTCGATCCCCTCGGCGATCTGGTTCACCACGTTGTGGCGGATCACCTCTTTCAGCAGCTCTTCCTTGCTCGGGTAGTAGAGGTAGAGGGTGCCCTTGGATACGCCGGCGCGCGAGGCCACTTCTTCGGAGCGCGTCGCCGCGAAGCCCTTCTCGACGAACAGGTCGAGGGCCGCGTCGAGCAACTCCTGCGGCCGCGCTTCCTTGCGACGCTGGTGCGTGGCGGCGGGGCTGGCCGCGGACGAGAGGGCGCGCTGGGTCATGGGCGGTGAGACAGGGCCGGTGAACGCTGTGGGAGGGCTCGCGTCGGTGCGCAGCGGGCACCGAGGTACTGACTGGGCGGTCAGTAATGTAGCCGATCGCCCGGGCGGGCTGGCCGAACGCATGCCATGATGCTCGCTGATCCAGGAGGCGCCCGCACGGTGAAGCACACGCTGCCGTTCCACCATCCCTACCGTCACGATTTCGTACGCGTCGCCGTCGCGGTGCCGCGCATCCGCGTCGCCGATCCTGCCTTCAATGCCGCCGAGACGGTGAAAATGATGGAGCTCGCCGCGGCCGAGGGCGCTTCGCTGGTCGCCTTTCCCGAGCTCGGGCTGGCCGCCTATACCTCCGACGACCTGTTCCATCAGCGGGCGCTGCTCGACGCTTGCGAAGCGGCACTCGCCAGCGTCGCCGAAGCGACGGCACGAATCGCCGTCACCGCCGTCGTCGGGTTGCCGCTGCGCGTCGACCACCTGCTCTTCAATTGCGCCGCCGTCGTCTCGGGCGGGCGCGTGCTCGGCATCGCGCCCAAGACCTATCTGCCGAACTACGGCGAGTTCTACGAGGCGCGCCAGTTCAATGCTGCCGACAACGCCCTGTCGCGCGAGGTCGTGGTGGGCGGCGAGGTGGTTCCGTTCGGCAACGAATTGCTGTTCGCCGCGACGAACCAGCCGCTCTTGCGCTTCCACGCCGAGATCTGCGAGGACCTGTGGGTGCCGATCCCGCCCTCGTGCTACGCGGCGCTCGCCGGCGCGACGGTGCTCGTCAACCTTTCCGCTTCGAACATCACGATCGGCAAGAGCGACTATCGCCACCAGCTCGTCGGCCAGCAGTCGGCGCGCTGCCAGGCGGCGTGCCTGTACACCTCGGCGGGCGTCGGCGAGTCGAGCACCGATCTGGCCTGGGATGGCCAGGCGCTCATCTACGAAGCCGGCGAGCTGCTCGCCGAATCGGCACGATTCGTCGACGGCTCGCATCTCGTCTCGGCCGACGTCGACCTCGAGCGGGTGTCGCGCGAGCGCATGCGCCAGAACACTTTTGGCCAGTCGATGGCGCGGCTGAAGGCCCAGCTCGAAGGCTTTCGCACCATCGCCTTCGAGCTGCCGGTGAACGAAGCGATGCCGCTGGCGCTGCGCCGCACGGTGGCGCGCTTTCCCTACGTGCCGGCCGATCCGGTGCGCCGCGACGAACGTTGCGCCGAGGTCTACAGCATCCAGGCGCAGGCGCTGGTGCAGCGCCTGCGCGCCAGCGGCATCGCCAAGGTCGTCATCGGCGTCTCGGGCGGGCTCGACTCGACGCATGCCTTGCTCGTGTGTGCTCGCGCCATGGACATACTCGGCCTGCCGCGAACGAACCTACTGGCCTGGACGATGCCGGGCTTCGCGACCGGCGAGCGAACCCTCGACCAGGCGCGAAGGCTGATGCAGTCGGTGGGCTGCACCGCGGGCGAGATCGACATCCAGCCGAGCTGCCGGCAGATGCTGGCCGACATCGGCCACCCGTTCGCCGAAGGCCGCGCCGACTACGACGTGACGTTCGAGAACGTGCAGGCCGGCGAGCGGACGAGTCATCTGTTCCGGCTCGCCAATCTGCACGGCGCGATCGTCGTCGGTACCGGCGACCTGAGCGAGCTGGCGCTCGGCTGGAGCACCTACGGCGTGGGCGACCACATGTCGCACTACAACGTCAACGCCAGCGTGCCCAAGACGCTGATCAGGCATCTCGTGCGCTGGGTCGCGGAGAACGGCTCGGTATCGGCCGACGCGAGCCGGGTGCTCGAGGACATCCTCGGCACCGTCGTCAGCCCCGAGCTCGTGCCGGGCGATGCGAGCGACGCGCCTTTGCAAAGCTCGGAGGACCAGGTCGGCCCTTACGAGCTGCAGGACTTTCATCTCTATCAAGTGCTGCGCTATGGCTATGCGCCGAGCAAGGTGGCCTTTCTCGCCTGGACGGCGTGGCACGAGAGCTATTCACTGGTGGAGATCAAGAAGCACCTCCGTACGTTTCTGTATCGCTTCTTCAAGACCAGCCAGTTCAAGCGCTCCGCGGTGCCCAACGCGCCCAAGGTCGGCTCCGGCGGGTCGCTGTCGCCGCGCGGCGACTGGCGCGCGCCCAGCGATTCAGAGGCGACGGTGTGGCTGGACGAGCTCGACACGGTGCCCGACCAGTGAGGTCCGGACTCGCGCTCGTCGTGCTCGTCGCCGCGGGCCTGCTGTCGGCCTGCACCGACCTGTTCGGCCCGCGCACCGTCGAGGTCTCGCAGGCGCGCCTGCAAGAGATCATCGCCAGGCGCTTTCCGATCGACAAGCGCGTCCTCAACGCCATCGACATCACCGTCGATTCGCCGCGCCTCACGATGCAGCCGGAAAGCAATCGCGTCGCCATCGAGGTGGCGCTGCGGGCCGGCAGCGAGGGCGCGGTATCGGCCCAGGTCAACGGCTCGCTGCTGGTGAGCGAGGGCCTTCGCTTCGAGCCGAGCGACAACACGGTGCGCCTGGTCGATGTGCGCGTCGAGCATTTCGCCATCGACGGCCTGCCCGGCAACTGGCAGCGCCAGCTCGACCGGCTCGGCAAGCCGCTCGCCAAGGCGCTGCTCGACGACCAGGTGCTCTACGCACTGCGCCCGAAAGACATCGCCGCGCTCGAAGGCCGCGGCGTCCGGCCGGCCGACCTGCGCGTGACGGCGACCGGCCTGTCGATCACGTTGCTGCCCTTGCCGCGTTGATGTCTTCCTGAACGTGCCGATGTCATCCTGAGCGAAGCGAAGGATCTCTGCGGCGGTGGCGAGATCCTTCACTTCGTTCAGGATGACAAGCCGCGTCGTTAACATGCCGGGCCATTTCCGGAGAACGCGTTGGACCTGATCCTGCTCTTCAAGGGCGCCTTGATGGGCATCGTCGAGGGGCTGACCGAATTCCTGCCGGTGTCGAGCACCGGCCACCTCATCCTCGCCGGCTCGCTGCTCGGCTTCGACAACGACAAGGGCAAGGTCTTCGACATCGCGATCCAGACCGGCGCCATCTTCGCCGTCATGATCGTCTACCGGCAGCGCCTCGCCGAGACCATGGCAGGGCTAGGCAACGACCTGCGCGCGCGGCGTTTCGCCATCAACGTGGCAATCGCCTTCGTGCCCGCGGTGATCCTCGGCCTGCTGTTCGGCAAGGCGATCAAGGCGCATCTGTTCACGCCGGTCGTCGTCGCGACCACCTTCATCCTCGGCGGTTTCGTCATCCTCTGGGCCGAGCGACGCAAGAGCGTGCCGCGCATCGATTCGATCGACGACATGGGCCCGTGGGACGCGCTGAAGGTGGGCCTCTGCCAATGCCTCGCCCTTGTGCCCGGCACCAGCCGCTCGGGTGCCACCATCATCGGCGGCATGCTGCTCGGCCTGAGCCGCAAGGCAGCGACCGAGTTCAGCTTCTTTCTCTCGATGCCGACCTTGATCGGCGCCGGCGTGTACAGCCTGTGGAAGGAGCGGGCGCTGCTTTCGGCGGCCGACCTGCCGCTCTTCGCCGTCGGCCTCGTCTTCTCGTTTCTCGCGGCCTGGGTCTGCGTACGCTGGCTGCTGCGCTACATCTCCACGCACACCTTCGTCCCGTTCGCCTGGTACCGCATCGCCTTCGGCCTCGTCGTGCTTGCGACGGCATGGTCCGGCCTGGTCACCTGGGCCGATTGAAGCCGTCGTCCTGAACGACGTGAAGGATCTCATCGCGCGCATCGAGTCCTTCGCTGCGCTCAGGATGACATCGTCAGCGCTTCTCGAAGACGAGATCCCAGACGCCGTGGCCGAGGCCGAGGCCGCGGTTCTCGAACTTCGTGAGTGGCCTCAGCGCTGGTCGCTCGGCAAAGCCCGATGCGGTGTTGACGAGAGCGGGCTCTGCCGAGAGCACCTCCAGCATCTGCACCGCGTAGGGCTCCCAGTCGGTCGCGCAATGCAACGTTGCACCTGGTGCGAGACGGCTCGCTAGCAGGCGCACGAAGGCCGGCTGCACGAGCCGGCGCTTGTGATGCCGCAGCTTGTGCCACGGGTCGGGGAAGAAGACGTGAACGCCGGCGAGACTCGACGGCGCGATCATGTGCTCGATCACCTCGACCGCGTCGTGCTGGACGATGCGCAGGTTCGCCAGCGACGCCTCGCCGATCCGCTTGAGAAGCGCGCCGACGCCGGGCGGGTGCACCTCGATGCCGAGGAAGTCGGTGCCGGGCCGTGCCGCCGCGATCTGCGCCGTGGCGTCGCCCATGCCGAAGCCGATTTCCAGGACGAGAGGCGCGATGCGTCCGAACACGGCGGCGAAGTCGGTAGGCGCAGCGGCGTACGGCAGCACGAAGCGCGGCCCGAGCTCGGCGAGCGCGCGCGCCTGCCCGGGGCCCATGCGGCCCGGGCGCACGACGAAGCTGCGGATGCGCGGGCGAGGGGCCAGGGTCGTGTCGTCGGCGGGTCGGGCCGTCATAATCGTCGTCGGCTGCGGGTGTAGTTCAATGGTAGAACGGCAGCTTCCCAAGCTTCATACAGGGGTTCGATTCCCCTCACCCGCTCCAAGTGAAGCTTCGCATGAGTCCAGAATTGACCAGACTGTGCCGGGCGTAGCAAGGGTTAGAGCC